>CALDTZ010000081.1 GCA_937924805.1 uncultured Saprospiraceae bacterium | reverse complement strand
TTCAATTACCGAACATTCAATTATTGATCCTGACGATACTGATGGAGACGGGATAGATGATGTTACAGAATATAACAATTTCCCCACCTTTTCTCCACTTAATTTTGCTCGAGAAATACCCTTTGAAGATGGTGTTGCTGGCTTAAATAGTGCGCAAACATTTAATGATTTAGCGTTGATAAGTGAAGATATTCCATGGGCACCCTTTCTGAATGATCAAGCTTTTGTGAAATTTGCCATTGTTAATCAAAGTTCAGCTGAACCAGAAATCTATTTTATTAATAGCAAAACGCATTACATCCATGCTGATTTCCTAAATACAATCAATGTAGACCAATTTGGTGATGACGTTGTCACAGGAGAAATTGTATATAATCCCAATGTAATTCTGCCGAATGGTGCATTTGGTAGTTATTCATTTAATTATTCATTTGGAGATGCTTTTTCATTTGCTGACACTAGGCAAACCTTTGAATTACTGGCTAGAAATATGCCTTTTCTTCAAAATAATTTTCAGCACTTTATAGGCAATGGCGGTGAGTCAACACATATAAATATATATAAAGATGATTTTGAGGGTTCAAGAATAAATGTTGTTTTGGAATCTGAATTCTTTGCCGATGTGGATTTCCTTCCTTTTAATCAAGCAGAAGGTTTTGGCTTTTTTCGATTAATGACATTAGATGAAAACCCAGGATCAAGAGATATCGTACTATATGACGCATTACCCAATTCATTACCCAGAGTAGGTGGAATTATGACTTCAGTGATTCAAACGCCACTATCTCATGTCAATTTAAGAGCTATTCAGGATAATGTCCCAAATGCTTATGTAAAAGATCCATTAGATATTGATTCAATTGCAAATCTATTAGGCAAATATATCTATTACAAAGTTGAACAAAATAAATACGAAATCAGAGAAGCAAGTTTGGAAGAAGTAAATGCATGGTATGAGACAATAAGACCAACTGAAGATCAAATCCCAATTCGTGATCTTTCACAGACAAAGATTCTACCGCTTGATGATATCCAGTTTGACATGTCTGCATCCTTTGGCGCTAAGTGTGCAAATGTGGCAACAATGAGAACATTTGGTTTCCCAGAAGGTACGATTCCAGATGGTTTTGGGATACCATTTTACTTTTATGATGAGTTTATGAAGTATAATGGTTTTTATGAGAAAGTAGAAACCATGATTTCTGATCCTATTTTTATTTCCGATTTAGAAACTCGAATCGAATCGCTCAAGGATTTCAGAAAAGAAATAAAAGCTGCTGAAATGCCACAATGGATGCTAGATAGTCTGCAATCTATGCATGATAAGTTTCCTGAAGGGACCGCGGTACGTGTGCGATCTAGTACTAACAATGAAGATCTTCCTGGATTTAGTGGCGCTGGATTATACACTTCCAAGACTCAACATTTAGATGAAGGTCATATCTCCAAATCAGTCAAGCAAGTTTATGCAAGTATGTGGAATTTTAGAGCTTATGACGAAAGAGATTTCTATCGAGTTGATCATTATATTGCTGCAATGGGACTCCTATGCCATCCAAATTTTGAAGATGAAAAATCAAATGGTGTAGGTGTTAGTATCGATCCAATTTATAAAACAGAAGGTACTTTTTATTTAAATACACAAGTCGGTGAATCGTTAATTACAAATCCTGATGCAAACTCTGTTCCTGAAGAAATCTTACTAAGTGAAAATGAAGATGTCGGATATTTTGTTTTAAGATATTCTAATCTTGTTGAAAATGGTGAACTAGTTATGGATGAATCTTATCTAGACCTTATGCGATCTTACCTAAGAGTTATTCACGATGAATTTGCAATCTTATACAATGTAGTGGGTGCTGAAGGGTTTGGAATGGATATAGAATACAAAGTAACGATAGACGATAGAATGATTATTAAACAAGCTAGACCATGGGTTTCATTTTGGGCAGAAATCAATGCTACTTTTGATTTAGGCGTTTCCGCAATTGTGAAACCAACTTCATCCTCAACATTAACAGATAATGAATTGATAACAGCAAAAATTTCAAATGAAGGGTTGAGAGATTTGAACAACTTTGAAATTTCACTTTTGATTGATGACCAAGTCGTTGAAACCATTCAAATTAATGAAGAATTACCTACTCAATCATCCGCAGAATTTCAATTTAATACGCCTCAAGATTTTTCATCTGTAGGTGATTACAATATAGGTGCAATCGTTTCACATCCTCAAGATGGATACTATCGAAACGACACCTTACAAACCATTATAAGTAATCTCCATCTTCTTGAAGGAGGGATTACCTTTGTTAGTGCTGAAGCAAAATGTGATGATGAAGTCCAAGTTATAGCCCAGGTATCGAATATTGGATCAACGCTCTTTAATAGCATAGAAATCGAGGTAACCGTAAATGGATTAATTGTAGATACGGTGGAGTACATTTCCAATATACCTTCATTTGCTCAAGTTAATGTTCCTATTAATATTACCGAAAATTTAATGCAGAATGATAATATCATTATTTTAAACTTGGTCAAACTCAATGGACAAATTGACCCTGTCTTAAGTAACAATCAATTCTCAACGACTGTAAGCTTAAACTCAAATTATGATTACATTACCTTAGTCATCAATGCAGATGACTATCCTGAAGAAACGTCTTGGTCTTTAGTTGATAATAATTCTGGACAAATTATAAATACTGGGGCTCTTGATGATAATGTCCAGATTTATTCTGAAGATATTTGTTTAGATTATACCTCATGTTACACCTTCAATATGTATGATACGTATGGTGATGGTATATGCTGTTTTGGAGGAATGGGCAATTTCTCAATCTTAGACAATCTAGGAGAAACACTTATTTATAATGATGGAAATTTTGGAGATCAAGCTGAAGAAATCTTTTGTCCTAGTGGTGATTGTTTATTGGATGCCGAAATATTAACGACAAATGCAAGTAATGAAAATACTGCTGATGGAAGCATTCTAATAAATACATTAAATGGAGTTGCTCCGTTTCAATATAGCATTGACAATGGCAATACATTTTTCACAACAAATGAGTTTTTTAATCTATCACCAGGAGAATATATGGTAATAATCATGGATGGTATAGAAAATTGTCTTTTTGAAGAAACCATTACCATAGGTGTCCTATCTAAAAATGTAAACATCTACAAAACAAATATTAAAGTCTACCCTAACCCTACTCAAGATAATATCATAATTGAAGTAGATCAAAATGCTATATTTTCTGACGGATTAACGATTGGCTTGTATAATAATCTCGGGGTCTTAATAAAAAAATCAAGGCTAAATGATCCATCTTCCAAAACCATGATCTCATTAGCAGAATATTCAGCTGGAAGCTATGTAATTAAATGTTTTAATAAAGAAATAGAGCAATATTATAAAATTATAAAACTATAAAAAACGACTTAGATAGGTTATGTTTCATTTTATGTGGGTGTAAAGCCAAAGCATGGTTTTACACCCATATAAAATGATGTGTATTCTATGAAACCTTACATTGATTAAATTAGATTATTCTTTTATAGATTCTAGGTTTACATTTTGTTTTAATTTTGCTATCCTAATTAAAGCCTGCAAAATTGAAGGACTTACAAAAACAAAATATCGAACCAAAGCAAATATTTCTAATCGACGGGATAGGTGCTTTAATTTCTACCTTGTTGATGGGCGTCATTTTTGTTCGGTATAATAGTCTTTTGGGCATTCCAAACCATTCACTTTACATCCTTGCAGCCTTCCCCTGTTTCTTTATGATTTATGATGCCTATTGTTATTTTACGGTAAAGAATAATTTCTCAAATTCTATAAAAAGCATAGCCTATTTAAATTTAGGGTATTGTTTATTATCTCTATTTTTAATGATCATTCACCGTGAATTTATTACTTTATTTGGTTGGGTATATTTGGTCTTAGAATTAGTGATATTAGCCATACTGATAAGGTTTGAGTTCAATTTAGCAAGTAGTCAATAGATTAAACCTTTTCAGATACAATTCAATAAATATTTTTTGTGTAGTAAAAGGCCTTTGTTTTCTTAGTTCAGGGCTTTCGAAAAAAAAAGGGCTACTAAATGAATAGCAACCCTTATGTATATAAAATGTTTAATGTTGTTTATTGCCTTGTCACTTCGATTTCAAAACATCCTTGAGGACAGTTTTCAGAACAAACATCAGGAATACTTAGGTTAAAACTAGTGCCACAGAATGGCGCTTCAAACGACATAATGGTAATAACTCTACTACTGCCTGTTCCTGCTGAATTATTTTCCAATCGAACCATTAATGGTGTACCATAAATTCCATTCGCTGGTGATACTGTTCCAGTGTTTATCATCAAATCATAAGATTGACCGATTGGTCCTGAAGGATCAATGGTAAACTGTGTATAATCATCCGCTGGATCAAAAGGTGTATTGTTATCATTACATAATCCCGTCATATCAGGGTGTGATGGAGATTCAACAACCGTTACACTTGTTGTCCCTGTAGCTGTACAATCATTACCATCTGTAATTAATACGGTGTAATCACCTGCATTTGCATTCGTTACGTCGAATATCACAGGATTGGCATCCGCAGAAACGAATCCATCAGGTCCAGTCCAACTGTATGTAAATGGTCCAACTCCACCACTATTTCCAGCCATTAAATTGAAATCATTTCCTTCACAAGCAGGTCCGTTATTAGACGGATCAGCGATCGGATTATCGTTTACAGTAAGTTCAACTTCTGTTCTAAAATCACTTGTACAATCGCTGGCTGCATCTCTAGATTCAACATAAAAAGTATACGTTCCAGGAGCTAAAGGTCCACTTGGAGTATAGGTCAAACTATTCGATGAAATCATATTACCTCCCATTGCAGCGTCAAACCAATTAGCCTCTAAACCAGCGTCAACTTCTACGCTTAATGATGGTATTGTACCACCATCACATAATGATCCATCCATTGGATTAAAGGGTGCATTCGTTGTCGGACACGCGCAACTCGGTGGTTCTATTTCTAGTGTTTCAGTACACGTTCCTATAGACGCTGTAATGATCACATTGGACATAATATCAATGCCTGTAATAAGACCATTATCCACGGTACCAGCAGGAGCATCAATTTGATCTCCATCACTAGAAAAACTCACGCTATAGGTTAACATATCTAGTGCACATTCAACAACATCTATTTCTAAGGTTGGATTAGCTCCAATCTCAACGGTTACAGTACTAACTTCCATACAATCGTCACCATCCATTACGGTCAATGTATAATCACCAGCCATTAATGTTGTTGTCATCATGATTACTGGATCGGCATCCATTGAAGTATAACCATTTGGTCCTTCCCACATAATAACAACTGGATCAACACCCCCACTAATACCCGACGTAAGTTGTAATTCTTCGCCTTCACATAATGGTCCATTGCTACCTGCAGTAGCAGATAAAGCACAGGCATCATTACAAGGTACAACGGTTACATCAACCTCTGCAACACTTGCACATCCATTTGCATTATCTGTAATAGTAACATAGTAGGTTATTGAATTTACAGGATAAACTTCAGGTTGCTGGATATATGGGTTCGACAAATAAGTCGTTGGACTCCATACATAGACATAATCACCACCTGCCGGACTTACCTCTAAAGGTAAAATCATAGCACCATCGCCTACACAAAACTCTTGATCTGGAATGGTTCCAAATGGAGCAGGAGCATCTGCTACGGTTACAACTCCGGAAGTCGTTCCAAAGCATCCTGAAGATGCTTCTTGAATAAGTAAATTATAAGTTGTCGTCGTTGTTGGACATACTAAAACACTATTGCCTTCCGCATCAAACCCATCATCATTATACCATATATATGAGTTTCCAATTACTAAAGGTACTTCTAATACAGTACATCCACCTTGACATACAGCCTGTGGTTCAATTGTTGGTGCTATAAATTCATTTACATTTACTGTTACTTCATCTGTATTTGTACAACCACCTGATTCCATAGAAATAGTAAAGGTTACAGAACCTCCAGTGGTAGGTTCAAATATTGGTGATGGACAATCAGTACAACTTAACCCTGTGCCTGGTGACCATGTAATATTTCCTGTATTTGAAGGAGAACCTAATGTCGTCGTTGCACCGACACAAAGTGTTTTATCTCCACCTGCATTCGGATCTGATGAAGGCATTACTGTAATCATTCCTTCTTCTTTACATCCATCCGCATAAGTTGCTTCAAGCGTATACGTTGTTTCACCTGTAATCGTTGCTGTTGGATTAGCACAATTTGTACAACTTAATCCAGTACCTGGGGACCAAGCGTAAGAAATTGCATCACCTGGTGCGCTATCCCCTATAGTTACAGGGCCATCTGCAGGACAAAATACAACAGGTCCCATTAAATCAAAACTATGATCCGGGATCGTAACTGTTACATTATCCATCGCTTGCACTCCACAACCTGGGAATGTAGCAAAAACGGTATACGTTTCTGTTGCTGAAGGCGATGCAAAAGGTTGTGCACAATCATCACAACTAAGTCCAGTTGCAGGTGTCCATGAGTATATTACATCTGGTATTGGTGCAGGTCCAATTTGAATTGGATCCGTCCCTGGACAATAGACAACATCTGGTGAATCTTCTATCGATGGGTTTGTCATTACGACAACCATTGCTGTATCTAATTCGAAACAACCAGTAACAGGATTTGTAACTGTTAATTGAAATTCTAAAGAAGTACTCATTAACACTTCTGGCTCTACGGATGTTTCATCCGTTCCGTTTTGCCATGGCGCTATTGGAGCCCACAAATAAGTATAAACGCCCGCACTAGGATCTGGTGTTCCTAGTTTTACGATAGCATTATCACAAACTTCCCAATCTGGTCCAGCATCTGCAATAACTCCTTGTACTGTTACGGTTGCTGTATCTCTAGAAAAACATCCAGATCCAGTATCTGTAATCGTTACATAATAATTTACTTCTCCATCTGAAATTGTAGGAGTAACCGTAGGATTCGATGTTAAATCATCTAAATCTGGACCTATCCACTCATACGTATATCCTGTAACTGGTGGTGCACCTATTGATACTGACTCACCCGGACAAATCGTCGGATCAGCCGCTGTAAAGGTAGGTAAAGACCATGCAGGATTGTTTACTTCTATTGAACCTGAACAAATAAATGATCCATCAATTGGACTATTTACATTTACCGTATAGGTAATATTATCTGTAACCGTTACTTGCGTAACATTTGAATTAGGGTCACTTAGCCCTGTTGTGGGTGTCCATTCATAATCATAAGGTCCACCTGACAAGCCCCCTGCAGAAGCTACTAAGGTTAAGGTACTTGCTGGAAATAATACTGGACATCCTATAGGTTCTGTAAAGCCAATCCCTACAACACATCCACATGGTGGTACGACTACTTGATCTGTACATGTTGTTCCATTTTTGGAAACATCAATTTGATACGTTGTCGAACCAGTACCTGATGAACTAACCGTGGTAAAAGCCATATCTGGTGTACCTATAAAATCACCAGGTCCTGATGTTACATTTGTCCATGCATAAACAGGATCGATATTTGGTTGATTAAATCCACCAACAGTTCTTGGTCCACAACCATCAACTCCAGCTTCAGCTCTTAGAACTGTCAACTCTACATCATCGTAAAAATAACATCCATTGCTTTCTGCCGTTACAAAATAAGTTATTGGGTTAGGATTTGGCATTGCCGTCCCTGGGTCAAAAGTTACTGTTGCGAGATCATTATCTTCTAAATAATTACCTGGTGCCCATGTGTAGTTATATCCAGATGGACCTACTCCAATGGTAGTAGTAGTTCCAAAACAAATTGTTTGATCTGGACCGGCGAAATCAGCTCCTGGGTTTGCAACTGGTGTAATTATTACATCATCCGTAGTCGAACAAACTCCTGACTGAGTCGGTATTTCTAATGTTAAGGTATAAGTTGTTGTTGTTGTAGGACTAGCCAATGGCATCGCTATATTGTCTACATCTAGTCCTGCTGAAGGTGACCAAGAATAATTAGCCCCCGCTAATCCTGGAATAGCAGCCGTACCAATTCTTACTGGTACTCCTTCACATGCTCCTTTATCGGGTCCAGCATCTGCTTGAACTACATTTATTACTGCTTGATCTATCTGGGTGCAACCATTTGCATCTGTAACCGTTAGTGTAAATATCGTAGAAATAGGTACCGTTGCTGTAGGATTACCTAATGTTGAATCATCTAAACTTGACGCCATATCCCAAGCATAAGTAAATGGAGGTGAGTCTCCATCTCCAGCTGGTGTTCCCCCTAATACTACTGCAACATCTGGACATGTATAAAAAGCGCCCCCTGCATCTACATCTGGAGCCACAAATGAATTCACTAAAACATCTACTACATTAGATTCAGAGATAACGATGCCTGTTGCTGCATCTACCGCTAACCTTCTATAGTATGCATCAAATCCTCCAACAGAAGGAAGAAAATCTTCTGTAATACCATAAGGTAAACTTGTCCAAGGGCCAGTTGCAGCATCCGCTTTTTGCCATTGATATTGTGCTTCAATCGGTGGATGATTGTAAAAAGTACCACCACACTTAATCACGGGTAAATCATCTTCCGGTATAAATACCTTTGTTGCATCAATGATATCCGCTAAACCGAATTGACATGTCGTTTGTGTAAGTGGGCCATTTATAATATTATCTGTAAAATCTGGAGATGGTGTGAATTTTGTTATAACAGAAGCTCTTTCTTCAGGACCATCAATTTGATATCCATCTGTTGTCAAAGGAGATTCAAAGCTTCCTCTCATGATTAAATAAACATCGCCATTATAAACCTCCAAATCTATTCCATAATCTCCATATTTACTGCAGCCTCCCCATAATGTAGAATAAACTAAGTTACCTGAATCTGAAAATACTCCTAGGCCATTTGTAGCACCCACTGCATCTACTTGAACTGCATCTGGAGTAGTTATTAAACCTCCAGTTTCTCCTCCTGGATCTGATTCTACATATACATAAGCTATTCCATTAACAACTTCCAAATCAATAGGCGAAGTTGAAGACTTGCCTTCGCTACCGTAATAAGTTGCCCAATTTAAATTTCCTGACGAATTAAACTTTCCTAAAGCAGTAGATTGAGAACTTATAGAAGTCATTATAACTGCTCCTGCAGTAGTTGGAAAATCAGTCCCAGTGGACATTAGAAAATAAATTTCGTTATTATCAATTTCAACTTCTCTAACAGATTCTCTCTTTGCACTTGAGCTCGTACCAATATATGTAGCATAATTTAAAGCACCACTAAGTTGGAAAGAATATATAAATCCGTCAACAGGTCCTCCAATGCTAGAATCATAAGATCCAACACTAGCTAATCCATTTACTGAGGAAGTTGATCCTCCTACTGCAATTTGACCAGCATCGACCTCTATATCAAAAATAGTTTCTCCTCCATCTCCACCTAAATAAGTAGCCCAGTTTAATGTACCATTTACATCCATACTTAATAGATACCCATCATTTGAGCCATTTAATGTGCTTTGATAAGTGCCAGTAGTCACAGGAAAATCATTTGAAAAAGTACTAGATCCTGCAAGAATAACATTTGTTCCATCAATATCAATATCAGCGATATTTCCTTCTTGATCAGTTCCCCCAAGATATGTAAGCCAATTCATATTTCCTGTCGCTAGGTCCAAACTTGATAAAAAGTTATCAGACATTCCTCCTAGTGATGATTGCACTGGATTAACGGTACCTAAATCAGACGAATAAGTTGTTCCCCCAACAATAACACTATTACCGGCAATATCAACAACTAAATTTTGTTCCATTCCACTACCTCCAATGTAGGTAGCCCAATTTAACAGACCTGAATCATTAAAACTTGCAACAAAACCGTCTTCATCATCTGATCCAATATTAGGCTGATATGCTCCCGAACCAACGGGTAGATCATCCGAATTCACCTCCCCAACGATAACTACATTTCCAGAAACAACTGCTAACTCTAAATTAAATTCATTATCATTTCCACCAAAATAAGTGGACCAAATCAAATTACCATCATGATCAAACTTAGCAACATAGGCATCCATATCTCCCCCACCAAACGCTGGCTGAAAAACACCAGATGTTGTTGGAAAATCATTACTATAACTAACACCAGTAACATAAACACCATCAGCTGTAACTTCAATGTCATCAGGCTCTCCAGCTGTACTTCCTTCTAACAAAGTACTCCAATCCAACGAGATTGGATCTATGACTAATATATTATTATGATCGTAGTCTCCAAGTTCAAACTGAACATGACCGTCGTTTATTTTGTATTGAGATTCTACTTCAATCTCAATACCGTCAATGATTTGATAGACATAAGGTTTCCCACCAAATAAATCTCCAATCGGAGTATTCATTTTTAATCTACCATCGTTGGCTACTTCTAATTTATTTACACCATTTAATGTATACGAAATTTGTGTAGGATCTATTTGTGGGTTAACGACAAAATCAAACTCAACTAATCCTTCACCTCTACTATAATATCTTAAATCAATACCATCATAGACATTTTCCGACCACAATTCTTTAAATTCTTTTTCTTTAATTTGATCAGTACCTAATTGATTATACTTTACGCTTTGCGTTTCTAGGTTTACACCTTTAAAATCTAATTTATTTGATTGATCAAACTGCATGGACCAAGCAAATCCTCGCTTCTTTTCCTTATCTACAATCCAATGCATAATTTGCTTATCATCGAAACCTAAATTCAGCCGATCGTTATTTAATATAAAATCGTAATCCGTTTTATATTGTCCTTCATTAACAACAAATCGCAAATCTTCTTTATACTTTTTAAGAACATCCTTATAAATATCCGTTAGTTGATTAGGTAAATGAGGATCTACATTTTCATGAGCGTGGCTAATCGTTTGAATTCCGAAAATAATAAGTAATAATAACATCCAACTTTTGGAAACAAGTTGATGGTAAACATGAGCTAAAAAGCTTGTTTTAGACAAATAAGCAGTGGCGATTTTCATTTTGCACAATAGTTTTAAACCTACATTAAAAATTTAAATATCTACTGTCTTGAGATGCATTGTGAATATTAGAGGCTAAGGTAACAACATATTATGATTTTTTATAATATATAAGGGACAACACCTATAACTTCATCTTTTATAGGTATAAATATTGGTAATTTTCTTAAATATTCGAAAAAATATCGCTTCCTACTCTAATCCTATGAATCGAAAGTCTTTTCGAAATGAAAATTAAGCGTCCATCCCCGCTTAATAGAAAGAAATCGAATGACCAAGACAACGAAAATTGATATTAGAATATTTAAATTCCGAGACGAAGATACCTCATACGACAACATATAACAGACCCCGCCAATAAAGCATGCTGTTGCATATATTTCGTTTCTAAAGATTAGGGGTATTTCATTTGTCAATACATCGCGAATAACACCTCCAAAACAAGCCGAAACGACTCCCATTATGATGCAAATCTCTGTATTTAATCCTACCGCACTTGCTGTTTCAATTCCTAGTATTGTAAATAGCGCGATTCCAATGGTATCAAATAAAAACATACTTTTCTTGTATCTCAATACTTGTTGCTTAAAAGCATAGGCGATGATACAACCTGCGATGATAACTAAAAAGTAATTTCGATCCTTTAACCACCCTACTGGAAAATTTCCAATTAATATATCTCTTAATGTACCTCCACCAATTGCCGTTATGAACCCAATAACTAATGTTCCAACTAAATCAAACTTTTTTTGCAGTGCAGTAATCACTCCAGAGATTGCAAATACAAAGGTTCCAAATAAATCCACAAAGTAAATCCACGACATCTCTAAAAATATAAAATGAAAAATAACTATTCATATCCATTCACATATATTTAAACTAAAATCATGAACGATCAACTTGCGAATAAAATGATTCATGTAATTTGCATAAATTAATCTCAAGCATTTCATAGATTATTGATGCTATTGTCCATCGAAAATAGAATTAAAATGAGTATTGGTAAAACATTTTTAAAAGAATTAGTAGCAGAATCGGAAGTTACGAGAAGATACTTAACGAGTGTATCATTTGACCAAAAAGATTTTAAACCTTCGGAAAAATCAGAATCACTAGGAAGGCTAGCTATCCATATTGCAGAAATAACTGCGTGGTGGTCCTCTTGCATTAAAGATCATTCATTGGATTTTATCGATTTCAAACCCAAAAACATTCAGTCGACGAAAGAACTTCTTTCTTACTTTGATCATTTATTGGAAACCGCTAAACAAGACTTAAGTGAAGTATTAGATGAAACTTTTGAACAAGAATGGTCAATGAAATATGGTGAAGAAGTTTTATTTAAATTACCAAAAAGGCAAGTCGCAAGAATATTTTGCATGAATCACCAAATTCATCACCGTGCTCAACTTGGTGTCTATTTTCGAATCTTAGGCAATGAAATCCCTGCAGCCTATGGACCATCAGCAGACAATGATAATGTCACTTTGATTAACCCATTCTATTAAGGTGATTCATTGCATTCCTTAATAAATTCAAAATCGGCCCAACCCACGATTTAAAAGGAGGATAACTGAAAATAATATTCTTTTCTAGATAAATTGATACTTTTGGGCTTAGAATGAAATTAAGAGATATTTATTATTGGTTTACACCATCTATGCGATTTACTATTCGAAAAATGGTTTATGCACCTTTTGATTTTTGGAATCGACTGAATGGTAAACGACACAAATATCAACCGCCTCTAGGGGATATATATACCGGTTCCGGAGACTTTATAAAACAAGGTAACCATCAAGTTAAATTACTTAAAAATTATATCTCCATTGCTGAGAATAATACCATTTTAGACATTGGTAGTGGTATTGGGCGAACAGCAATTCCATTAACTTCATTCCTTCATTCATCAGCTAGCTATGAAGGTTTTGATGTTGTAGAAAAAGGTGTTAATTGGTGTAATAAAAAAATAAAAAAGGATTTTCCAAATTTCAACTTTCAATATATTCCATTAAATAATGATTTATATAACGAAAGTAGAATTAAAGCTGAAGCATTTATTTTCCCATACAAATCAAATCGTTTTGATAAAGCATTTCTGTTTTCTGTCTTTACCCATATGTTGCCAATTGAGGTTGAAAATTACATTTTGCAAATTGCACGTGTATTAAAACCTGGAGGACAATGTTTGGCTACCTTTTTCACTTACAACATGCAAAATGAATTCGTTATTTCTACACAAAAGGATTTCAACTTTCCCGTAAAAAAAGAAAAGTATCGGCTTATGCACAAAAATGTAAGATCTGCTAATATGGCGATTCATGAAGACTATTTAGATGCTATTATTCAAAAATCTGGGCTTAAAAAAATCAAATTAATAGAAGGATATTGGAAGGATCATTCGCTAAAAAACGATATGATTGATTTCCAAGATATTTTGATTTTAGAAAAATAAAAGAAGCTTAAATTATAAAAAAGATAGATAGCTAATTGAAAATGGAGCTAATTGTAACAATTAACTCCATTTTCAATTACGCTATCTATTTTACTATTCTCTTGTTACTCTAATATTAAAGCAATTTGGATCCGTACAATCTTCAGAACATACTCCAGGTGTTTGTAAATCAACATACATTCTACAATCTGTATTTGAACTGTCTTCAACCCTTAATGTCAAAACCATATTCATCCCAGCAGTACCAGGATCCATTTGAAAGGTAGTAGTGCTATTATATGGAGCAGATGAAGGTGCTATACTTGAAACACCCGTCGAAACAATGTATGAACTGCTTATGTTAGAACCTTCAACAGTTAAATCAAATAAAATGTAATCATCACCACTTACAAAAGGAGTTCCATTATCGTTACATCGTACATTACTTACTTCAGCCCTTACCATACATTCTTCAGAACATGGTACAGGTGCCTCGACCAAAACGTCAACAGTACATGTCGGATCACTATCATCTTGTATAGTCAAATTTAAATCTCCTCCACTTATTGGAAATCCAGCCATACTGAACGGTCCAGCATTAACATCGTATCCAAGTCCGACTCTCATATCATCCCCCATAATAGTATAGGTACTTCCTGTATTTTGCCCTGATACATTTATTGTATACTCAAATAAATCATCGGATGGATCTGATAGGGTTCCATTTGGTAAGCATGTTACATCAACTAAAGGATCATTTAAACTACATTCCTCATCAGAACAAGGATCTGGAGGATCAACCATAATCGAAATACTACACGCAGGATCGCTTGTATCTGTTATCGTTAATGAAATTGCTCCACCAGAAATTGGGAATCCTGACATACTGAAAGGTCCCATATCACCATTATAACCTAGACTCATTCGTGTGTCATCGCCACTAATATCGTATGTCATTCCAATATTATTACCAGTAACATTAATGGTATATTGGAAAAGATCATCTGAAGGATCTGTCAATGTTCCATTATTTAAACAATTCACATCTACGGTAGGTTGATTAATGCTACACATATCATTAGAACAAGTTGCTGGAGGATTTACGGTTATGGTTGTTGTACAAGTGGGCTCTGAATCATCCGTCAATGTTAACGAAATGGCTCCTCCTGATATAGGAAATCCTGCCATATTAAATGGCCCAACTAATGTATTGTATGCCATCCCAGGTTGACTATCATCACCAGATATACTATATGTGGAGCTAATATTCATTCCCGTTGTGTTTAAGCTATATTTAAACAAATCATCCGATTCATCTGTCAAGGTGCCGTTTGGATCACATACTAGTTGTGGCACAGGAGGTGTAATACTACAGACATCTGAAGAACAAGTTAATGGTGGCGCAACAACTAACTGATAAGTACAAGTTGCATCTGTCCCGTCAACAATATCTAGCGTCAAATCACCTCCGGAAATAGGGAAACCCGCAGTACTAAAAGGCCCAACAGACATTCCATATGGCAACCCAGTTTGAGTATCACTACCGCTAATATTATAAGATGTCGCTGTATTAGATCCAGTCACTTCTATCATATATCTAAATATATCATCTGAAGGATCTAAAGGTGTCCCATTTGGAAAACATTCAACAGTGGCAGAGGCATTCGTAATGTCACATACTGGATCTAAGCAACTGTTTGGTAACATATAGGCTTCCGATCCGAAACAAGTGCTCGTAGGGTTAAATGCCGCAGATACTGTCCCAGATGAACCATCTGCTGCAACTGTAAACGTGGTGGATCCCATTCCATCTACAGAACTAACTGTAATGCTTTGAATTACACCTGCAAAATCAACATCAATATTTTCACCAGTCGGAGCGTCTGTCCACAGCACATTTACTATTACATCTACTAAGGAATTATCCATCGCATCTAAATAACACATCCCTTCCATAACACCGACCATTATAGTGCAATTAGGAGCACATGCACTTTGTAATGCATAATCACCAGATGCTTCACATACTGTTGTGGTTTGAAAGTTTGCAGTAGCAGTACCTGTACTACCATCAGCTGCTACAGTGAACGTTATCGTTTCATTACCAGGTGTCCCTGTAGGTGTCACTACCATTATATTTCCCGCAAAATCAACATCAATACTTTCTCCTGACGGAGCATTTGCCCAACTTACATTTACATCAACGTCAACTAATGATGCAGTACCATCCCAATAACAATTCCCTGGATTAACACTTAAAAACAACTCACAATTCGGAGAACACGAAGGTGGAATATCCACTGAACTTACATCAAAGCAAGTTGTTGTCGTTTGAAAATTTGCAGAAACGGGTGCACCATTATTACCACTAGCCCCAACTACTACAAGGATTGTTTCAGTCCCAGAAGATGACGCAGGTGTAAATGTAACGGTAGTTCCGTCTACAAAAACATCTACATCTTCACCAGAAGGTGCATTATTATAACTTACTGTTACATCAACATTTACTAATGAATTTGTTCCATCAAATACACATCCTCCAGCGACAACATTATCAATCGTTAAAGAACAAGGTGGTTCACATTCAAAAGGTAAACCATATGTTGTCCCGTCAGAACAAGTATTTGTTATTTGAAAGAATACATCAATTAATTCAGAAGCACCATTTGCTGGTACTGTTATAACAATAGAACCGGAACCGTCAGTCGTTCCAACTGAAATTACATCATATTCATTTCCTACATAAATATCTATATCTTCTCCAACAGGTGCATTTGACCAAGTAACGTCTACCGTAACATCCACTAATGATAGACTACCATCCCAATAACATCCTCCATCTGACACGTTCGTTACAAATAGATTACATTCAGGAACGCAAGGAGGTGGGGCATTCCAACTATCAGAAGCCGCACAGGTATTCGTTGTTGTAAAGTTTGCAAAAACATTGTTCGAAGAATTATCAGCTGGCAAGGTGAATGAACATAAGTCATTACCATCCGTTGATCCTACAGGTATCGTACAAAAATTACCATTGATTTCAATTTCAATATCTTCTCCAACTGGAGCATTACTCCAAACTACGAACACATCAACATTCGTTATTGAATTAGTACCATCCCAAGTACAACCATTATCCTGAACGGCAGTAATTGACAAATTACAATCAGGTGTACATGGCTGAGCTAATGTCCATGATGTATTACTATCGGCACATGTTGTTGTTGAAGAGAATTCAATATTAGTTGTTGCGATACTTCCATCTGCTGGTAATGTGATCGTCACCATATCACTTCCTGTTGTTCCACTTGGGAACACAAAATCTGTATAACCATTAACATCTATTAAGATATCTTCGCCAGAAGGTGCATTACTCCATGTAAAAGAAACGGTAACATCAACTAAAGAAGATGTACCATCATAATAACAACCACCATCTGAAACCGAAGTAATACTTAACAGACAAGCAGGGGCACAAGGTGCAGGTGCATCATATACTCCACTATTTGAACAACTAGAAGTGATATTAAAAAAAGCAGAAACAGCGTTACTAAATGATCCATCTGCTGGCATCGTAATTATAGTCATTCCACTTCCTGACATTTGACCACTTGTAGATATCGTCGCTTGAGTACCATTTATATCAACTGTAATATCTTCTCCCGAAGGTGCATCCATCCAACTTACTGAAATACTTACATCCGTTAACGATTGGGTTCCATCCCAATAACAAGCACCAGGTGTAGCTGCATCTACAGTCAAAGAACAGTTCGGAGTACATGTATCGGGAGGTGCCATTCCAGATCCAGATCCCATACAAGTTGTTGTTACATTAAAATTTGCTGAAACATTTAATGATGCTCCATCTGCTGGAACAGTTATAACAGTCATATCAGACCCATTCGCCCCAGAAGGCGTAATTGATCCAATCATTCCATTTAAATCAATATCAATGCTTTCGCCTGCTGGTGCATCCATATAACTTACAGAGATAGTTACATCAGATACGGATGCCGTACCATCCCAATAACATGGACCTGCTGTCACAGCATCTACTGTTAAAACACAAGAAGCTGAGCAAGTCATAATAGGTGCTGATACATCCGCAACACAATCAAAAATCACCATACCCGATGCATCAAGTGCATGTACCCACATCGTGAAAAATGATTGACCTGGGTAATCTGCTTGGATATCGCTATCTGGAATGCAGACGGTGTAAGATCCATCACCAACTCCACCTCCAATCACTACTTTATTATTGTTGGTCGGATCATCATCTCCACTAAGCTTTCTTAATATTTCGATTGGTTCACCTCCAGATCCAAAAACATCGATATCAAAACAAAGACTATTTCCTTGACAATATGAAGTTAAGTAGCTCATGGTCAGCCCATCACAATTCCACGGAGAACAAGAAGGAGGACCATTTATTATAAATTGTTCCGTACAATTATCTTGCTGTCCTGTAACTGTTATTGTTACTGGCCATGAATCATTGTAATCCATATCTCCATTCAAAGTTCCTCCATCAGCACCAATAGTCCCTGAATCTCCTGATGATGTTGAATAATCATAGGAGTAGTTTGCAGGATCATTGGGTATATTAACTACAACTGGAAAAAAGTCATCATCCGTCGGATCCGAAGTCTGTTTATTTCGACATTCTTCCGTTGTGAAATTTCCCGATCCACATTGCGCAATTGCAACTTGGCTAAAAAAACCAAACACACACACAAAAAGAATACTCTTAATAAGTTGTGCTTTTACAATCGGGTTCCTTTTTCTTAAGTACGAATATTTCATCTTGTTTATTATTACTTGGAATATAAATTTAATATCAAGCAAATATATAGATAAAATATATAGATATATAATAACTTACACTAAATAACAAGTTTTTCTATATGTAAAAACAATGTTAAGTGCGGTTTACACTTTATAATAAAGTCCCATGTGTTAAATTAAATATATGTAATTTTCAAAGTAAAAAGCCACTTGATTGATAGAAAACACCGTATTTATTAGGAATAAATTGAATTACTTGTTTGATTTTCCCATTCATAAACATGATAAACATGCTTACTTATAATGAGTAAAATGGTAAATAAAAAATAATTTTTTATTTTAAAATAATAAGGCGATCTGTATGAATCATTGATTTAAAACAACGGTACTGAACAAAATAACATCCATTTTCTAGGTGACTCAAATCAAGTTCTAAGGGCAGTCCACTAGCTTGCTTTTTTCTAAAAACGAGCTTTCCCATTTCATTGATTATCGAAATTTCTATGGGCTCGTTATGAATTAAAAGATCATCCACTTTTATAATCCCACTTGTTGGGTTGGGGGAAATAGAAATTGAATTGTGAATATCTAAGGATTCAATATCACTCACAATGTCAAATTGTATCCAATTTACATTAAAGAGTGGACTGGTTATCAATAATCTCAATTGTTGCTGTCCAGCCTCCGTAAATTCAACGAGTTTATCAGTAGTGATCCAATTTTGCCAACCACCCGTTGCTTCAAAATTAATGCTATGAAGATCAACTACTTGATTGTTCGAATCAATCCATTGAAGTGTAACACTACCCGACTCACTTTCTGCTGCTGTTCGATAACTCACTTTATAAGTGCCAGGCTTATCTATAGAAACATAGTAATCTAAATAATCACCAAGATCAAGAAACCCAATATTTTGTCCTCCACCTACATCTGTACAATTTTCCACTTGTATTCCTGATTGAAAGTAATAATCTTCTGCTTCAATCCTTCCCGGAATTTCATGCAGTTTTATAAGTGTATTTTTTACAGGCTCCATGGAAAATATTGATAGATCCGAACCATCGAAGGCTTCAATTTGACTACCTCCATAAGATACCGTAATATTATCTTTAGATGTAAGTGGTGTTGAAACCTCTAGGATTATAAGTCGAGTGTTATCTGCTGCAACCGATAACTTCGCAATATCGATTGAAACTCCATCAACAAACAATTCAAATTGACTTAATTGATCTTCAATGGGGCCTATTAATGGCTTGTTTATGCTTAATTGTACGCGATTTTCATCAAGTGTTACACCCGATAAAAATTCGGTCGATATTGATTCTGACTCCCCAGATTTTACGAAAGAAAAACTGTTCAAATTAAAACCCGATTTATCTACATAGAACTTCAGCTTTTGGTTTGAAGTTGATAAATACACGTTTTCAACCATGACCGATTCCCATTCGTACCACCCCCCTGTGTTAGGCACACTAACAATCCCTGTTATATCACTACCATCTATTTCAAAATGTAATTGACCACCAGGTAACCCTCCGGCTATTCTTAATTCAATATCATAGAGGCCACTTTCTGTTATGTTAATATCATATTGCATCCATTCTTCATCTACAAGCCAACCAACTGTATACCCATTGGTATTTATTGAATCATTAGATGTTTCAATATCGACTCCATCATTTCGATATGCCCAACCTGTATTCCATGGTGTATAAATCCCCGTAGATACATTATAATTCCCATAATCGGTATCAAAATAAGCCTGCCCTAATGTCCCCATATCGAAATCTGAAGCGTAAATAACTCCAGGAATTGATTGATCCCGAAAGGGTGTGGTTTCATTTGTTGTTTGTTGTCTAAACATAGCATCAATGACATCTTTTTGAAATCTGCAATTTTCTATTTTTGTCAGTTCTGTTAAATCCATGAGGGTATTAAACGTAAAATCTTCAGTGGGTGCACTACCCCCATTATTCCAATAATCTAATAACATTTGGTATTCTTCGGACTTTGTAATAGACAGAGGCCCAGCAATAGACTCGACCTTCTTCATGGGCCACCATGCCCATCCAATATTATGCTTATCAAACAAAGCAATCGCATCATGAAACCAAGTATTTGAATTTTCGCCAGTTTCACCTAAATATAATGGAACATCATATTCTTCTCTCATATCCAACACCCATTGTATCGAAGCATCATCGTTTATTGACCAATATTTATGTGGACTATACACCATATTATCATCCCAAGGCGGCGTAAGTCCACTAAAATCATTGGCAAACCAATTTCCTTCAATGAATATTATATGTTTAGTATCTACCGAACGGATACTATCAGTCATCATACGATAGATTGATCTTAATATATTTCCTGAGGTATTCCAATTCGGTTCATTCAATAAATCATAACCTGCTACCCAGGGTTCATCTACATATCTTTGGGCAATTTTACGCCACAAGGAAGCAGCTTTAAGTCGATTTTCTAAACTTTCAAAAATGGAAGGCTTTGTCGGGTCATAATCAGATATTGCTTGATCATACCCTTGCCCTCCAGGAGCTGCATGCAAATCCAGAATTACATACATTTCATTTTGACTACACCAAGAAATCAGACTGTCTGTTAAAACAAATCCCTTTTCTAGCCACGTATTTTCATTTTCGACTGGTTCTTCTTCAATAGGAAGGGTAAATAAATTATAATGCATAGGTAGTCGTACGGAATTAAAACCCCAAGCTTTTAAGGAGTCTATGTCACTTTTACGTACATGATTTGCCAACCAAGCATCATAAAATTGATTCATTTTTTCGTCACCTACAAGTTCTGCTATTTTTTCTTTGATTTGATATTGTGCATTTGCAAAACCTGAAGTTTGCATCATATACCCTTCTTGTAGCATCCAACCACCTAACCCCATCCCTTTCAAAATAAAGTTTTCACCTTGCTCATCTACAATTTCTTTACCTTGGGTCGTTAGGTAACCTTGTGCTAATATGGAGTTTGAAAATAAATAGGTGAAAATGACAATTATAGATAGGAAGACATTTTTCATCGGTTAATTTTTATTACTTATTAAGATTTAATTTTTGATAGACTCTAACATAATCTATTTTCATTTCTTGAGGAAAGATTTGATCATCAATGCCTTTGGCTCCACCCCAATGACCGCCCACTGCAACGTTCAATAAAAGATGAAACTCTTGATCAAATGGCCAACTTTTATAACCAGTGCTATCATTCTTAAAAGTAAAATATTGTATATTATCCACATACCATTCAATTTGGTTTTCATCCCAAACAATGATATAGTTATGAAATTCGTCGGCAAGGCTATTATTGGCAATATTCCCGCCTACTTGTGTTTGAATCATTCCATTGAAGTTTTCCGTATGAACGGTTCCATATATAGTATCTGGCACATATCCAACAAACTCCATTATATCGATTTCACCACTTTTAGGCCAGCCACCATAATGGTTTTTTGAAGGCAACATCCAGATAGCAGGCCATATTCCTGTCCCTGATGGGATTTTTGCCCGGATATCGATTTTACCATATTTCCAATCACCCTTTCCTTTTGTTACTAATCGAGCGGAGGAATATTCTGTTTTATTGTTTGGCTCTTTTTTAGCCGTGACTATTAGATAACCATCAACAACTTTTGCATTTTCTTTTTTACGATCCGAATAATATTGAGACTCTGCGTTGCCCCAACCACAACCACATGGCAAATCACAACCATTACCAATATCAAAACTCCATTTTAATGAATCTGGTATACCGTCCACATTAAACTCGTCGGACCACACCATTGAATAATCCTGAGTATCGCTATTTGTCACATTGCTAAACCATTGAAAATAGGCAAAGATACTTCCAACAAGACATATAATTCCGAAGAATATTTTAATCATTGAAATTTAATCGAAAATGAACTTTATTGAAATACTCTTATATAATCAACAATCATTCGTTGCGGAAATACGGTTGTATTATCTGGATTACCTGGCCAGTTACCTCCAACGGCTACATTAAATATAAAGAACTGGTTTTTGTGAAAGGCATCTAACTGTCCTGAGGTAATACTCAATGAATGAAATTGAACATCATCTAAAAACCATCTTATCTGATCTTCATCCCATATAATTGAGAATACATGAAATTCATCATTATAGATACCTGAATTTAATTGTTTATTGCCTCCATGTGAAGCATGTTGACCATTTGCTCGCCAATGAGCCGTGCCGAATACTCTATCGGGTTGATGACCAATAAGTTCCATAATATCAATTTCACCGCATGCAGGCCAACTAACAGAATTAATATTGGCGCCAAGCATCCATAAGGCTGGCCAAACTCCTTGACCATAAGGAAGTACCGCTCTTATATCTACTCTTCCGTATTTAAAATCTACTTTATCTTTTGTTATTATACGAGTAGACGAATATTGACTGCCCGTAGTTTCTCTTCTAGCTTCTATGACCAAGTTGCCATCAACAATGCTAGCGTTTTCTTTTTTGTAAAATTGTAATTCATTGTTACCCCAACCACCACTTCCATGACCTAATTCAAATGTCCAATCACCTTCATTGACAGCTGTACTGTCAAATTCGTCTGACCAAAAAAGGGACATTCCTGGATAACTTTCGGGTGTTTCATAGCCGTTTTCTGGAATAATTAATTCAAATGGAGAGGGATCATCATTTTCGATAACGACTTGAATGACGCCTGTCCCCGGAAATGCAAAACCTTCGATATTTGTAATTCGGATGTCAAAATATTCATCCTCTTCATAATCTTCATCACCTAGAATAGTGATCTTAAACTCTTTGTATTTTGTTCCAGGTTCAAAAACAATAGGTATATTTTCAAATGGAAAATAATCTTCGCTTTCATCAGCCGTACCATTACCTGAACTAACATAAACGGTTATTAATTCATCCGATTCCTCAGAGAGTTGCATCTGAACAAAGACGGATTGGTCCACGTTCTCTTCTAAAATATTTAATGCTTGAAGGGAGACTTCAATTTGATCGACGGATCCTGAATCATTTGGATTATCTTGGCAAGACATAAAACCGAATAGCATAATACTTAATAGTGTTGTCACTTGGATTGTTTTCGATGATATGTTATTCATTAGATCATTATTTTAGAATAGATAAATATATTTAAAAACAGATGAAGGATAAGAATCTTCATTCAAATCCTTCACCTGATATGTATTCTAATTCCTCAATGTTTATTGAGAAATCAATTTCATTGTCCAATATGCTGATGCACTTTGATCCGCACTATAATCGATTGCTATAGTCACTCTTTCTACTCCATTACTTTCACTATAATCAATTACTTCGTATGTGATTTCAGCTTGAGGAGAGAAGTCAGGTCCAATTTCACCTCCATTAAAAGGCTTATTGAAACCAATAAATGCACCTGTCCCCATAACGGTAATAGAAGCATCCGTTGCACTAAATGCATGTGTACCAGAAGCAAGAGATTCGAATGGAGCAGGAATATCGCCTTCATCCATACAAGCATCAAATCCACCCATATATCCTTCTGCCCATACTTGACCTAAAGCTCTATATTCAAAAACACCTCCATCAGTAAAAATGAACTCATCATCCATCTGGCAAGCTCTATCGATTACACCCATTGCATCGATACCGCCCCACCATTCATTACTTCCTGGGAATGGTCCTACGATATAAGATCCTTCACCATCTAATTTCCAAGTTTTACCTCCGGCATTCGATAAAGTTGCCGCTGAAAATACAGCAGAACTAATTACGATTACTTCTACTTTATCATTTGATCCACCATTATCATCCATAGCTGTTAATGTTACTGTGTAATCTCCTTCAGATCCGTACGTATGTGATGGATTTTCTTCAGTAGAACTTCCTCCGTCACCAAAATCCCAAGAATAATTTGTAGAATTACTCGATGTATTTGTAAACACTACGTTCGTTCCATCTTTCGTATACGTAAAGTTAGCCGTTGGCATAGAAGAAGGAATAGCAGGTAAATCTGCTTCATTTTCGTAACTCACTAAATAGAAATTCCAGACAAAATCACCACCTACGATTCCCATTTGAAGTGAATCTACTCCATCACCATCGACAAAATTGTGAATTTGATAAGATTTTACTGCCTCAGGAATAAAATTATCTCCACCTGATGTTTTTACGGGTAAACCAATATAAGCTCCTTCGCCTAGTAATGTTAATGATCCTGCAACTGCATCATACTCATATGTGTAATCTCCACCATTTGCAAAAGCACTCAAATCATCACCATTGATAGATGTAAATAAATCAGCATCTGACTCATCATAACAATCTTCAGGTGCATCAGGTCCTAACCATCCGCCATTTGCCTCAGCATCAACAAAAACAGTACCGCCTGTGTTCATATCTACTGAACCATCTACATTAAATGTATATGAATCATCAAGGATACAAGGTCTATCACCTAATGGCGTAACACCTCCAAAAGACCACCAAGCAACATCATTAAGGCTTGGCCCGATTCCCATTGCAATTCCTTCTCTTTGTAAATACCATGTTTTTGAAGAAGTACCTGCTAGTAATGCTAATGCATCATTAGGGTTTGTTAATGTGAACGTTTCACTTTTTGTAGCATCACCATCTGCTCCAGTTGCTTTTAAAGTAACTGTATATTCCGCTGCTTCAGCATACACATGGGTAGGATCTTTTTCTGTACTTGTATTTCCATCGCCAAAATCCCATGAATGAGATGTAGCATTTTGCGAAAAGTTTGTAAAGGCAACTTCTAAAAAGTTATCTGCACTCACTTCGTATTGAAAACTTGCGACCGTAATATCTGGATCTACAGGGTCGTCTTTTTTACAGCCTACTACCGTTACAAGTAGGAATGCGAACAAAGGCAAAAAGCCTTTAACTATTAATTTATTCATTTTTAAGAATTATTAGATGACAAAATGTTATATAAAATTATTTTTAAAATTATTGAAATAGACTTTCATCTGGAAATGTAGTAAGCATGGGTGCTACTGTCGTTTCTTCAAATGAAAGGGGCAACCATAAATGTTGTTGAACATTAAAATTGCCACTTCTTAAATCTCCATCTGGAAATAAATCAGCCGTTGCTCTACCAGTACGGACTAAATCATACCAACGGTCTCCTTCGCAAGCAAATTCTGCTCTTCTTTCGTATTGGATTAACTCTTCCAACGTCCACCCTTCTTGGCTCATTATATCTTGTGCTGTTTTAAAAGCCCCTTCGTTATCACCAGGACCAGCAGCTCTTTCTCTTACTACATCAATATGTGCCATGGCTTCGCCGTCAGACCCAGTCCCTCTGGTTAAAGACTCAGCAAGCATTAGCAAGACATCTGCATATCGAATTGGATGTGTATTATTTGACTTCGTTAGATTGGGATCGCCACCATTTACATTCGTACCTAGATGCGATTTGAAATTTGAATATTTTTCTTGCCAGTATCCAGTATGATCAATAATATTACCTTGTGTAAGATCAACAACCACATCACAACTTGCTCCTGATGTATCTATCTCCATTGCCAATTCTGCTTCGGAAGTAATAGCGACATCTCTTCTATACGTATCATCATCTAAAAAGTGGTTATACAGTGAAGGTGTGACTAGCATAAAACCCCATCCTGCTTCAAGTGTTGGATGCTCAGAACATAACCCTCTAACGCCACATAATTGCACAATCCCATTTCCATCAATTCCTTCAAACCATCCCCAATCACTTGTATGGATACTATTGTGCTGAATTTCAAAAACAGATTCTTTAGTGTTTTTTGAATTAAAATTGAATAAAGATTGTAAGTCGTCTTCTAACTCATACTTATCTAGATCAACGACTTGTTGTAAATACTTTGCCGCTAAATCAAATTTTGCTTGATCATCATTTAAAAAATCGGCCCAGTATAAGTAAGCTTTACCTAAAAGAGCTAATGCTGCGCCTTTGTCTGCTCTACCTATCTCAGATGAAGACAATGTTGATGGTAAGACATCTACTGCTTCGACAAGATCACTGGTTATGGATTCAAATACTTCTGAAAGTGTATTTCTTTCAAGGTTTATATCTTCTGGTGATAGTAACGTCTCAATAACTGCGATTGGTCCGAAATGTTTAAATAATTCAAAATGATAAAAAGCTCTTAGAAATTTAGCTTCTGCTTTGTATCGATCAACAGCTGGTGACTCAACATTTGATTGATTTAAAATTGTATTCGCTCTAAATATTCCAATGTAGTTTCTTCGATATAAAGGTTGAGTTACAATATTCGTGTTTGTATTTCTAAAATCATCAAACTCTTGCCAACCTGGTTGATCATTATCCGAAGGATCCCCTCCTGCATTTGCATTGTCAGATCTAATTTCGCCAAACATAACCCAAGATATCCATTGGCCATATGCCATTGACCAACCGAGTGGATCATATGCGGCAACCAAGCCAGAAAAGACTTGATCTTCAGTGACAAAGAAGTTACTAGATAAAAACTCTCCTACCGGTTCAACCTCAAGCCTTTCTTCACTACATCCTGAAAATCCAATAAATAAAGGTAGCGCAAGAACTAAAATATATAGTGTGTTTTTGTTAAAATTCATAGTCATAATATTATTAATAAACGATTCAACTAATTGTTTCAAAAGGTTTCCTTTTTTTTCTAAAATGTAACTTTTATTCCGCCTCCAAGTGTCTTACTTGACGGGTAGAATCCTTTATCAATGCCAGAATCTAAAATCCATCCGTTTGTTCCAATATCTGGATCAAATCCTTGGTAAGCTGTAATCGTTAATAAATTATTTGCAGAAAAGAAGATTCTTAACTCTTTCATCTTCACTTTTTCTAATATTGACGTAGGAACTCTATAACCTAATTGTACATTTTTTAATCTATAAAAAGTACCATCTTCAAGATAAAAATCAGAAGGTCTTTGATTGTTATTTCGATCAGTTGAAGAAAGTCTAAAATACTCATCACTTGGATTTTCTTCCGTCCATCTATCCAACCAAAATGTTTGATAATTTGTAAAAGTTACATCCGACCGTTCGTATGATCTAAAAATATCATGACCTATTTGAGCAGAAACAACCGACGAAATATCGAAGTTTTTATATTTTATATTTAAAGCTAATCCAATGATATGATCAGGCCAAGGAGAGCCAATATGACCTATATCATCAGAATTAATGATTCCATCTCCATTTGTATCTAAGAAAATTAAATCTCCAGGAACTGCATCTGGTTGTAATAAATCTCCATCCGCATTAATATGGCTAAAGACTTCAGATTGTTCTTGGAAGATTCCCGCCGTTTGATAGCCGACAAAATGTCCTACAGGAAACCCTTCAGTCATCCGTGTGATGGGTGTATTTCTGACTGGCCAGCTCCAACCATTAATATATCCTAATTCTCCTGCTACTTTTAATACTACATTTGTGAATCTGGTGTAATTAAGGTTGGTTGTTATGGTTAAATCATTTTTTCGAATTCGATTACTAATCCCTAATTCTACTCCTTGATTCCGAATGGCTCCTAAGTTCGAAATTGGATTATTGGTGGCACCAATAAACCCAGGGATAACTTCTGACATTAATAAATCTTTCGTATCCTTCCTGTACACATCCGCTTCCAATGTCCATTTACCATCGAGAAGTTCAAGTTCTAAACCAAGATCGATCTGTACACTTTCTTCCCATTTAACATCAGGATTTGGCGGCGTTGCTAACGCAGCTCCAGTAAATAAGGATTGGTTTTCACCAAATGCATAGGTGAATGTATTTTCTATGGTTGAAGCAAAACTTAAAGGTCTAATTCTATCAGATCCATTCACCCCCCAACTTGCTCTTACTTTCAAGAAACTAATAGGCTCATAATTGAAAAACTTTTCTTTACTTACAACCCATCCTGCTGAAAATGATGGAAATAATCCCCATCGATTATTTTCACCAAAATTGGACGATCCATCTCTACGTAGCGTAGCTGTAAACAAATATTTCTTATCAAAATCATATTGAACTCTAGTAAAATAACTTATCAATCTGTAATCAACACTACCACCTCCATAAGCTAAGTCTGTTGAATCTTGACCAGAATTCACAAACTGCCAATTGGGGTCAAATTTTACGGCGTCTGGAATTGATGATGAACTTCCACCTCCAAAAACACTGTTTGCCGAAACAAAAGAGTTTCCAATAACGAAATCAATATTGTGAACATCATTGATACTGTTATTATAATTTACATAATTTTCAAACTGAAGAGATTGGTAGAATCCATACCCTTGAGAAACATCATTTTCGAGATTAACAAAAGCATCATGAAATGCATAATCAGGTGTAAAGTTTCTGAAATTATATGAACCAGTTTCTATTCCTGCATCTGTCTTAAACTTGAAGTGCTTTAATGGTTTTATTTCAAGAAAAACATTCCCTTGTAATTGGTCTCCTAATCCTCTACCATTGCTCAAAAACAATCGACTCAATGGATTAATATATTCTTTTTTAACCCAATTAGATTGTTCAAACCCGTAATCTTTTTCGTCGTTATAAACTTGTGTCAATGGATCATAAGCGAAAGCATCTGCAAGAACGGATCCAAATGCATTGTTTGTCCCAATGTTTTGATTATCTACTCGATTTAAATAAATGTTTTCACCAATTGTGATATACTTATTAATTTCTTTTGTTGAATTAACTCTGGCTGCATATCTTTTATAATTTGATTTCTCACCACCAATTACACCATTTTGATTCCAGTAATCTAATGAAACGAATGCATTTTTAATGTTCGCTGAAATTCTGTGGTTTACAACATTTGCTGGAGCAAATATTTCATCCATCCATCGAGTATCATTTGGTAAAGCGTCACCAACTTGAGGAAAACCAAGCGATTCTAATGCACCTGTTTGATTACTATTTTCAAATTTCTCCCTAGTGATCATTACATAATCTTCAGCACTTAACATTTCTGGTATACGCCAAGGTCTAGAATTTACTAAACTGCCTTCGTAGGTGATTTCACCACCAATATTATTTTTACCTTTCTTAGTCGTTATTATAACAACTCCATTCGCGGCTCTTGCTCCATAAATTGCACATGACGCTGCATCTTTTAAAACATCTACTGACTCTACATCTCCAGTATTAATATTGTCAATGCTTCCTACTTGCAAGCCATCAACGATAAACAAAGGCGAATTATCCCCATTTGTACTAACTCCTCTAATTAATAATATTTTGCTAGATCCTGGTTGTCCACTTGATTCATTTACGATAAGCCCCGTAACCTGTCCAGACAACGTTGAGCTTACATCTGAAGAAACGATCCCCTCAAGATCTTTAGAAGAAACTTTAGAAATAGCACCCGTTGCTACCCGTTTCTCTTGCTTACCATATCCTACGACCAACACTTCATCCAATGTTTCTGAATTAATCTCTAAACTTACATTTATAAAATCTGATGAAACTACCTCAAGGTCAATTGATTTGTATCCTGTATATGAAATTGTTATTACTTGGGGTATTGTAAAATCTTCAATTGTAAAATTTCCATCAATATCCGTTGCAACTCCTTCTCCTGCATTTCCATAAATTACAGTTGCTCCTATTAAAGACTCATTTGATAAAGCGTCTATAATTTTTCCATTTATTGTCGCTTGAGCATTTCCAACTATTGGCAAGATAAAAATACATGCAATTAGAATCGAAAATTTAAATTTCATCTAAACTGTTTTTGTTTTTAAAAAATGGATATTTCTCAACACTTCATTCACGTTATCTTTCATTTCATTTATAAATAATAAAACAATGAACACATGTTGATCATAATTACACTAAACATAGGATATAATTAACAAATGCCATAAAAAAGCCACTACATCAACACTACATCAAATAAAATAAAGCGTACATCAAAAGATTACCAACTACTTGTAAATGCAAGTAATTTTCGACATTTAACCACCAAAAGGATAACATCTAAAACAAAAAATGATAAATAGTCAATGTTAAAAAAAATACTGGTAAAACATGAAGCTAGCATTTAATAATTCATTCTTTTATGCTATGAAACCTGATTATTAAAACTTTCTTGTTATCGTCCCCTTGACAGCTTGCCAGAAAACAGAATACAGATGCTTTGACTATAATTTATTGAATTTTCGTTATTAAGATTATAGCAATAGTTAGGAAATAAATAAAATGAAAATAAAATTGATAAAATCGTCTTTCACTTTACCTTTTACTTTATACTTATCCTTTTAAAAAGACTTATTTTTATAAAAAAAGATTCATGAAATATTTTGCTCTCATTTTTACAATTCTTGCTGGTTCATTCAATGGTTTTGGCCAAAAGAAAGTCCTAATGGAGAAAATGACAAATGCTTATTGTGGTTCATGCCCAAATGCTTCGATCATGATTCAAAATATGGTGGACGAAACTGAAAATATAATATGGATCAATCATCACAAACCGGTAACATGGACTACAAATGATTTAGTAAATGAAGATAGCAAAGCCTTTTGGGAAGAGGTAAATGTTTTTGCTACACCACTAGGTTTAGTAGATCGAATGCCAATAAACAGTAGCTTATTATTATATGCTAATCAATGGGAATCTCAGGTTTTTAGTACTTTACAAAAGGAGCAAGAAGTAACAATTAAAGCCAATAATTTAAATTACAAAAAAGAGGATCGAACCTTATCGTTTACAATTGACACGAAGTTTTTAACTCTACCAGCAGGAAATGAATACAGATTATCAGCAATGATTGTTGAAGATTCCGTATATGGTACTGAACAACATAATTACTTTAATGATGTCGATGGCCACCCGTTGGAAGGCTTAGGTGATATTATATGGAATTACCCGCATCGATATGTTGTAAGAGCTATGCTCGATAACATTTGGGGGACTGAAGGAAGTATTCCTTTAGAGATCACAGCAAATGAAACCTATTCGAATCAATACTCCTATCAAATTCCCCAAGAATTTAATGATCGTCGAATTAGTATTGTCTGTGTTCTATCAAATTATGACAAGGATGATCAGTTAAAAAGATCGGTGATTCAATCAGAACGTTTTACACTTTCTGAATATGAAATTTCACTTTCCGACACACAAGAAATAGCACTAGATTTAGAAGTCACAATTTTTCCTAACCCTACTTCAACCGAACTTAACATTTCATCTGAAGCCTTTATCGATCGCTTCAAAATCATTGACACGAATGGAAATTTGATATTGTCTGGAATTGTAAATGGGACTAACAAAAAAGTAAATATTAGCCATTTACACAAAGGGGCTTATCAATTACTATTGATAAATCAACAAAACATTCAAGGTCATTTATTTAGTGTTCAATAATATAAAAAAAATCTATATCCTAAAAAACGAAGTTGTCTCAACTGCTTTTCCTTTTGCGTTCAATAAAGTAACAGAATAAACCCCTGATGGAAAAGGTTCAACATGGATCTCTGCTCTATCGCTAATCGATTTATTCAGTACAATTTTTCCTTCTTCATTTTGAATTTGGATCCTATATTTTTGTTTTTCATCACTTATATCAACCGTTAAAAAATCGACTACAGGATTAGGGTAAACATTAAATGAAGACGCGATTTCATTTGTTGAAAAATCATTTTCCAGCCTAGTTATCTGAATATTATCTAAAAAATTGCCAACTGTCGGATCACCGCTCACCGTGCTTATCGCTTCGAATCGAATGCGCATCATTGTTTGATTTGGCAAAATACTAACTTCTTCTTCAAAGGTGTACCATTGAAAATTATCTGAAGTGTAAAGACCAATAGATTCAAGTATTGCACTCGGATCACCCACAAAAACCTCCATGATATCTTCTCCACCAAAAAGCCTTGCACGATGATCAAATGATAAACGTAATTTGTCGAAATCTTTAACATCAACATCTATAAATAAAGCCGCATTTTCTGACGCATTTAACTCTACAAAGCACTCTCCTTCTGATGCTTGGGTTAGATTTGGTTTATTCATCCATACCTCAATCATTTGATCAGAAGCAGTTGTATGCCAATTAGGTACATCTTCTTCAAATTTAAACCCAATATCTTTTAAATCATAGACATCCTCAAATCCAAATTTGAAGGACTGACCGATTATTGTTTGACAGAATACAGTACAGGTTAAAAAAATTAAAATCTTCATCTTTAGTAATTTATATTCTTCAAATATAGCTTCCAAAGAAAAACATGAAATATTCTTTTCGTTTTCTAGTACAATTCTATCTTTTTTTGGTGTTAATGGTACTTTATTTGGTATTTCAAAGCATTGGGTTGACAATCGAATGAAATTGAATTGTTTTTACATTTAAAAGGTACCATTATCGAGCGACCGTCTTTTTCTATTCTTACTACCGTTATTTGTTTCTTGCGAACATTTAAACGTTTTGGAATCGTAATTGGAGTTCCTTTACCTTTTATATAAAAGACATCTATAGTTTCTACATTTTTCTCAATAAATATTCCATGAATACCATTATCTAAGCGTTCATTAAGAAATTTATTTACAAAATAACCTCCTATTATATCACCTTCTTCTGAAAAAGCATAAAACCCATCTGGGGCAATATCAACATCATTATAAGAAAAAAAACGCTCCGTTTTATCAAAATTAAAATTCCCTATAATGGTCAAAGGGTTTTCACTGTTCCACTGACTAATCATCTGATTTTTGCTTGCATTCAAATAATCAAAATGAAGTAATGCTTCCCCACAAGTTCTTGAATTAACAAGTGATTGTATGATTGCCAATTCGTACATTTTTTCTTCATCTTCTCCAAAATGTGTTGTTAAATCTATATTATAATTATAGCCAAATAAGGTATAATACGATTGCAAGGCTAACGACATTGCAGGCCAAGTTTCTGTATTTAAATTGTGTTGGTAAAACGCTACGTTTTCATGCATTATACTTGCAGCAATTGGAAATGGGAGCCAATGTTTTCCCTCATCCCCTAAATAAGCAAGGACGCCATTCCACCGTTTTTGTCTGAGTGTTTGATTAAAACCTACAACACCATTCATCATATAATCAAAAACACCCTCAGTAAATAGTTTTGTCTTTTTTGCGAGTCTTTCATTTTCATTGATAATAGCCTGCGTATAAATAGATGTAGACCCAATATTATCATCCGAAAGTATATACCTTGGACCTCGTTCTGCAGTCATATCTACAAAAACATAGTCTTGATCAAATTCTGTTTTAAACCGCTTTAAAAATGTATCGTTTGTATTTTGAACCAATAAGCTCCAAGGTTTTATCATAAAGCCGTTATATTCTTTATACTCATAAAATGGACCTCTGGTCTGTTTTGCAAAAACATGAGTTTTATACTCTTCCTTTGTGGCATTAATATCCATCTTATTCCAAATGGTGTAATTCGAAAAAGGCATAAATTTAAACCCTTTCGTTTTACCAAAGCTGATCATGGATAGAAGTGAGTTATGATCTCCATACTTTTCTTCCCAGATTGGAAGTGCATCTGGATGATCATCTTCAATTCGATGATTTTTCCGTTTATCTATATGATCATCTCGTCCATATTGCCAGTGTGTCAAATGAATAATTCCATTCGTCTTTATCGTTGGAAGCCATTTTCGTTTTATTTCCTCCCAAACATTCCCTCGCTGAGCTTTTTTCCATTCAATGGTTTTAAATAATTCAATCGTATACAATGGACTCTTTTTAAATTGTTGATAAGATGCTCTATCATCAAATTTTGATGCCAAAAGAGGAAACCTCTTTATATTACCAAATCCATTATTATTCTTGTACGAATTCAAAAGGTTCAAATAGGTCTTACTCAGTGACAAATGTATACTTGGGCTCTGCCATTTTTCCCCATTTTCAATACATGTTAATAACTCAAAACAAAAGAAACCAAAATTATTCGCTCCTCCCATATGTAATAATGAAGGTTGAAAAATTGAATTTCCATTACTATTAGGTAATAATGCTGAATGAAACTCTGAATCTTGAACTAAATAACTTCCAAATACCCCTTGATTCATTTTTAAGGCTAAAACATCAGAACTCATTGGTGGCCTACTCATCACTGATTGTCTATTTTCCTTAAAGAAAGAGGGCAATAATAATATCCCTTCTTGAATTGGCCACAAACCGCTTTCAATTCTTTTTAAAGGCATCGATAACTTATCAAGCAAAATAACCGATCGTATAGGAATCCGTAAATTATTGGTTATTTCGGTCGAGAATCTTATTTCATCTTCCGTGATTGTCTTTACTTGCAACTTAAGTTCAAATAACAACTTGTTATCTGCATCTAGGCTTCGATACAACCATATTCCACTTTTATCATCAAAAGAAAAAGTCGTATTGATAAATTTAGAATTGAAATTATAACTCGAAAAAGAAGCTAGTGGGCCTTCAGAATTACATTTGACACTCCACAATGTTTTGTCCAGATTACCCGAACTAAGTTCCTGTCCATCCGCATTCTTGATATCGTGTATATGTCCTTTTTCTTTGTCAATTCCGAGAATAAAATTTGAATTAGGAATTTTGAAGTCAACCCTTTCATCATTGAATTTATCCTTAGATAAACGATAGGTTTTATCTTCAAAATTATCCCACATTTTATATCCATCTATTTTCATATTATCAATATGAAAATTCACCTCTGTATAAGGATTGATTTCGACTTCATCGCTGAATCTATAAAAGGCTAAATGAACATTAACCACATCTTTTAAAACCTCTGGGGCAATATTCCCATAATCGTATGCATTTTGTGTTAATGGAAATGTCATATGGTAGTTTTCCCATTGTTGCAACTGCCAACCTAAAATTAAGGTAGTATAACTGGTTTGTCCTTTGCTATTGGTTAGGCCTAATCGAACTTCAGATAACCCTTCTAAAGATTCCTCCATATAAACATCGAGCGTAATAAACTCATGCATGGACCAATCAAGTGCCTTTTCTAACTCATTTTTTAAGCAAATTTCAATTGAATTATTTTCCAATGAAACATTATCGGATATTGGAGCAATTCTTCCTTTTATATGAAGTGATGTATTTCCCTGAAAAGAGTGTTTATCCGAAAAGGAAAGATCTGCACGTTGAAAGTTTGGATTTCCAGAATCGATCCATTCATTTGATTGACTTTGGACTGAATGAAAATGCACAATTGCTATCAATACAAATAAACACTTCAACAATTTAAATGGTAGCCAATAATTAAACATAAGTTGAAGATAATATAAGTATCATTTGAATATTGGGTTTGAAAAAAATCTAATTCCATTTATTGCAATAAACGACATGAACTCAATAAATATCTGTATTAAAATGATGTTATTTCCAAAAAAGAAATAGAAAACACTACCTTTAAAAGCATAATGTATAATCAAGATTGAGAATGAACAAGACCAAATTAACTTTGGGATTATATTTCCTATTATGCTTCGCTCTAACCAGTTTGATCGCTCAAGATCGAGTCTCAAGCTTCCTTTCCTATTTAGATAGTAAAAACAACTCGGATGATTTATTGGTTAATGGAAAGGTCTATAATCAAAAAGTAAATAAAGCTTTTGGCAACCCGTACTACAGTAATGTCGATTGGATGCCAGGTATTATTTTTATTCGTGATAAAGTATATCATGAAAAGCATCTAAGATTAGATTTAGAAAAAAACAACCTCATTCTTAAGAAGCAGCTTAAAAATTCAACGAATATTTCTATTATCCTCAATGAATCCTTAATTGATAGCTTTCAGTTAGGAAACAGTGTTTTTGTAGCTCAGAAAAATGAAAACAAAAAAGAAGACAAATACCAATGGGTTGAAAAAATAGCCACAAAGTCAATGACATTATTTAGAATAGAAAGAGTGCTTTTTGTCAATGACTATAATTCAAGATATCCAAATGGAAAATACGTCCAAAGGCCCTCTAATTACGTCTTACATAGAAATGAAAAGATCATGGCATTTAAATCAAGAAAAGACCTTGGCAAACTATTTCCAGAAATAAAAAGTAAAATATACTCATTTTTAAATAGAACTAAAATTGATTTAGAAACTGCTAATAAATCCGAACTCGTATCACTTTTAAATTATATGGATGGGCTACTTTAAATATTTGATAGCGAGTACATTCCTAATGTTTTCGACGGTGATAACATTTGCACAAGATGCTGATTTTGTGGTAAAACCAGAAGTTACGGGTAGCACCTTACTTTCGTTTATTGAAAAAATAGAATCCCAAAGTACGCTTCAGTTTTACTATAGCGATCCCTCTGTAGAACAATATTTACTTCCAAAAAC
>CALDTZ010000080.1 GCA_937924805.1 uncultured Saprospiraceae bacterium | reverse complement strand
CATAATTCGTTTTTCAGCATTTGATCCGAGTTGATCAAATTTTATCGTAGCAACTTGTCTAGCATCTATACTAATTACATTTCCTTCTCCAAACTTAAGATGTAATACTTTTTGCCCGGCTTTAATATTGGATGCTGGACTGGCTTTAAACCTCGAAGCATCAACATTAATTCTTGCTGATGCTGATTTTGTAAAATTACCTAAGACTTTAGGTTGACCAAATACAGGCTTTTCTTTTTGCAATACGACATTGTCCATACATGATTCGGGTAATTCTTCTAAAAATCTAGAAACATCATTATAACGCATTTGACCAAATTGATACCGACTATTTGCATAACTAAGACTCAAATGAGATTCAGCTCTTGTAATCGCCACATAGAACAACCTTCTTTCTTCATCTATTTGATCTGGTGTCGATAAGGACATAAAAGATGGGAACAAATTTTCTTCAAGTCCAACCACGAAAACAGATTTAAATTCAAGACCTTTAGCAGAATGGACAGACATTAATGTAATATTATTAATTTCTTCTTTATCCTCATCTTGGTGTGTCATTAGTGAAATCGTCTGCAAAAAAGTGGCCATAGACTTATCAGAGTCTACTTCTTGACCAACTTCTAATTCATCATCATCTACAAATTCTTGAATACTATCAAGTAATGCTGTAACGTTTTCTAGTCGACTTGACCCTTCGATAGATGTATCTGACTTTAATAGACCTACGACACCCGATCGCTGAGCAATAAATAAGGCCGTTTTATAGGCATTTTCCACCTGACCCATTTTTTGCATTTCAAGGACAGTCTTCACAAAATCACCTAACTTTTTCCTAGCTGCACCATTAAATTTAATGGTAGTAAGACAATCCCAAATGCTTACATCATTATCGTTTGCGATCTGTATTAGTTGATTCATCGTTGTATTCCCGATGCCTCTCCTGGGATAATTAATACATCTTTTCAGTGCTTCATCATCTTTTGGATTTATCGTCATTCGCATATAAGCGATCAAGTCTTTTACTTCCTTTCGTTGGTAAAAAGAAAGCCCACCATAAATCCTGTACGTCAGATTATATTTTCTTAACCATTCTTCAAAAACTCTTGATTGTGCATTGGTTCGATACAAGATAGCTATATCCTTATTTTCAAGGTGAAAACGATTTTTTTGCTCAACGATGGTATCTGCTACTCGTCTTCCTTCTTCGTTATCTGTCATTGCTTTGATAAGTTTGATTTTTTTACCATCAACCTTATCAGTCCAAATTTTCTTTTGAATCTGCTTCTTATTGTGATTTATGACCGCATTTGCTGCATCTACTATATGTGTAGTAGAACGATAGTTTTGTTCTAATTTGTAGGTTGCTACTTTGTTGTAGCTATGTTCAAATTGTAAAATATTTTCAATAGTAGCTCCTCTAAAAGAGTAAATACTTTGAGCATCATCGCCAACAACACATATATTTTGTGCACTTCCTTCATATTCAGAAATGAGTTTCAAAATTTCAAATTGCAAAAAGTTTGTATCCTGAAACTCATCCACCATTAGATACTGAAACTGCTGCTGATATTTGGTTCTTACATCATTGGGATTTTCATATAGCAACCTAAACATTTGCAAAAGTAAATCGTCAAAATCCATTGCTCCTGCACGCTTACACCTCGCAACATATTTTTCATATATTTTGAATATTTGTGGCCTACGATTCATCCGATCAAGACTCATTAAATCTTCATTATCAGCGTATAATTTTGGCGTCATCAAATTAGATTTAGCTCCAGATATTCTGGACCTTACCGCATTAACATTATATGCTTTTGTATCTAGATTCATTGTTTTGATGATTTCTTTTATCAAACTTTTTGAATCGTCGGTATCATAAATTGTAAAATCATTTGGGAAACCAATAAGATGTGCTTCTACCCGAAGAATTTTTGCAAAAATAGAGTGAAAAGTACCTGCCCATACTTTATTTGCTTTCGTTCCAACTACTTTTTCAATCCGCTCTTTCATTTCTTTGGCGGCTTTATTTGTAAATGTCAATGTCAAAATATTCCAAGGTGGAATACCTGAATTAATAAGATGAGCAATTCGATAAGTTAAAACACGCGTTTTTCCAGAACCTGGTCCAGCAATAACCATCACTGGTCCATGAATATGTTCTACTGCTTGACGCTGAATGTCATTTAGTTCTAAAAGATAACTTTGTCCTACTTGTTGATCCATTCCCTAATTATTACATCTAAAAAAACAAATATATGTTATTGATAAATACTATTATTGTAAGATGACGAATAATACTCAAGAGAAACGAATAATTTTTGAATTCATCAATTATTTAAAAAAGCCTTTCCATTTTAGTGAAATAACGCCACTAAGCACGTCTGTTTTAAAAAAAATAGTTGGTGGCTTTGCTGTTATTTTTGTTTTTGAAATGATCGCATTGAGTATGATTCAGATGATTCCATGGATTGAAGAAATCCCACATGCCTTTGAAGATATAATAAATATGAACCCTTTATTTTTATTGGGAATGACCGTTCTATTAGCTCCAATAATAGAGGAATTTATTTTTAGGTTTCCCTTGAAATACATCAAACCCTATTTTGCATTCTTATTTTATGTCGTAACACTATTATTCGCCTTTTTACACATTTTCAATTTTGATCTTTCTGGGGCCCAATGGCTACTAGCCCCCTTACTTGTATTACCTCAATTGGTTCTTGGTTTATATTTAGGCTTTGTTCGAATGAAGCATGGGATTTGGGCAAGTATTACCATTCATGCTCTTAACAACCTAATACCTACCTCTATGATCTTACTAGCAAAAGCAATGGATATACCCATGTAGATATATCCATTATTATATTCAATATATTATTGAATGTTGCTTTTATTTATTGCTTTCTATTTGTCTTGCTTTGAAAATATATCTTTCAATAAATCAGACGTTCTTTGTGTAACATCTGTTCGAATACCTTGTTCTTTCTTTTCAACTAGAGAAAATAATCCTTCCAATGCTTTAGTACTTACATGATCTGTAATATCAGGGTTCATCTTTTTAATAAAAGGAATCTTGTTGTATGCCTTTATTGCGTCAGCCCAATAATCAACAGCTCCAAATTTGTTTAGAGAATTTTTAATCACAGGTGTAAATTGACCATATAGTTTTGAATATGTTTTATTATGCAAATACTGTGTTGCGGCATTATTTTTACCCATTAATATTTGAGTCGCATCATCAAAAGACATTGAAGTTATGGCACTAGCAAAAATAGGTCCTGCTTTTTTAGCCGCATCTTCTGCACTTTTGTTTACTAAGTCAATAATTTTGTCTTCAAAATTGTCAAAGCCTGGAATAAACCTCAATTTTGCAATAATTGGAGCTGCTTCTTCAGGAAGGAGTATTTTGTAGATGGAATTTTTAAATCCATTGGATGCCGATAATTTTTTCACACTATTATCAACGCCAACTCTTAAGGCTTCTTTTAAACCATCTGCTACACTATAGCTTTTTGATGCTTCATTCATCAAATCGATGGCTCTATTCATATCTTTAGGATCACATGACACTAAGCCCAGTGTCATAAGGAAAACGATTACATATTTATTCATAATTCTTTGTGTTTGGTAAAGTATATACGTTATTTGGACGCAAATAAATGCGTAAAGTTTGTTAAAATCAATTAAAATTTAATTTCCACTACAGAAAATTTCACTTTCCCTCCTAGTTGAGGACCTAGTTTCTTGATTTTTACACTAGCATTTAAAACATTTGGAAAATCTGATTTAATGCTATTTAGGATCCGTTGAGCAACTGTTTCTAATAGCAATTTTGTATCATCCATTTCTCGCTTACAAATGAGATAAATGTTTTCATAATTGATCGTTTTATCAATATCATCATTATAATTATTGGGCGTGTCCACATCTACTTGAACATCAAGATAAAAATCATTTCCCATCTTTCGCTCGGCTGGATAATAGCCATGAAAAGATTTGAAATACATATCTACGAGCGAAATAGTAGTCGTCATTTCTTTAATTTAAATGTAAATATGGAAATTTACTTGCAAAATCTTATATACCAAAAACTAATTTGATACATCTGGTATTAATAAGATTAAATACCTTTGCACAAAATTCATAATACGCTAAGAATATAATACCATGAGTATACATAGAAGTGACAAGACAGACAAATATGAACACCACGATTATTATGGTGTTGATGCATTATTATCAGAGGATCATTTATTAGCAAGGCAAGCTGTACATGATTGGGTAAAGCAAGAAGTCTCTCCTATTATTGAATCACATGCTGAGCAAGGGAAATGTCCTCATCATTTATTCAAAGGTTTGGCAGATATTGGTGCTTTTGGGCCCAGTATTCCTGCAGAATATGGAGGTGGAGGTATGGACGAAATTGCATATGGTGTCATCATGCAAGAGCTTGAACGAGGAGATTCTGGCATTCGAAGCATGGCTTCTGTTCAAGGTTCATTAGTAATGTACCCAATATATAAATACGGTAGTGAGGAGCAAAGAAAAAAATATTTACCGAAACTAGGAAGTGGAGAATTTATTGGATGTTTTGGCCTAACGGAGCCTGATCATGGTTCAAATCCTTCTGGAATGACAACCAACGTTGTAGATGATGGAGATAGCTATATATTAAATGGTGCAAAAATGTGGATTACCAATTCACCTGTTGCAGATATTGCTGTTGTTTGGGCAAAAAGAGAAGATGGCCGTATCATCGGATTGATTGTAGAAAAAGGGATGAAAGGGTTCTCTGCACCAGAAATTCATGGTAAATGGTCTTTAAGAGCATCGATTACAGGTGAGCTTGTTTTTGAAGATGTGAGAGTACCCAAAGCAAATGTTTTACCAAATGTTGAAGGTCTTAAAGGTCCATTAGGCTGTTTATCAAAAGCCCGATATGGTATCGCATGGGGAGCAATAGGTGCGGCATTGGACTGTTATGATTCAGCACTACGATATTCACAAGAACGTGTTCAATTTGGAAAACCAATTGGTCAATTCCAATTAACACAAAAGAAGCTTGCTGAAATGATCACTGAAATCACGAAAGCTCAGTTGCTTGCTTGGAGGCTTGGATCACTAGCTAATGAAGGCAAAGCGACATCAGCCCAAATCTCAATGGCAAAGCGAAATAATGTACATATGGCATTAGAAATTGCTAGGGAGGCTCGACAGATTCATGGAGGAATGGGGATTACGAATGAATACCCTATAATGAGACACATGATGAACCTTGAAACAGTATTAACCTATGAAGGCACACACGATATACATTTATTAATCACAGGACATGATGTAACAGGGTTAAATGCATTTAAGTAAATTTTAATATTTATAAAATACTATAATGCATTCTTGTAAGTTAGTACACTAACATCTAGAATAATCAAAATGACACGAGCCATATTTGTTTTACTGCTATGCCTATTAGGGAACATAGGATTTAGTCAAGCAGTCCCTGTAATTAATAAATCTTTTGAAGGGTTTCCCAAAAAGGGCGTTCCCAAGGAGGCTTTTAATTTGGATGGCTGGGAAGATTGTGGAAAGTTAAATTTTTACGATGTTACTCCTCCAGATATTCATCCGCAAGATTATTGGAAAGTGAAGCTTGCTCCGTCGGATGGTAAAACATATATCGGATTGGTAGTACGCCCTAATATGACGTATGAATCCATTAGTCAAAAGCTAGGTGGAACCTTAAAAGCTGATAATTGTTATGCTTTTTCAATGGATTGTGTAAAATCAGATAGCTATAAAAGTCCAATTGCTGGAGATACTCAAAGAGATTACAATTTCACAACACCAGTCGTCATTCGAATTTTTGGGAGTAAAACTTCATGTTACCATAGACAGGGTTCGATTATGCCTGAACCAGAATTATTAGCTATTTCTCCACCTATCTCTAATACCAATGTTTGGCAGAGTTATGTTTTTACTGTTAAACCTAAAAAAGATTATGACTATATAACCATTGAGGCTTTTTATCATGAAGATGCTCAAGATCCATACAAAGGTCATGTTTGTATTGACAATGCTACTGATTTTATTCCTATCGGATGTAATGACGAAAATGCATTAGTTACAGCATTTATCGATGCAAATAAAAAGGATGACGTAATCGCTTTGAAAGAGAATAAAGTCACTAAAAAAACCACCATTCCAGCTAGTCCTGACATCAAAAAAGAAATTCAAGATGAAAAGCCAGCTCTTATACTAAAAAAAGAAAAACCTACGCCAAAAAAAGAAAAGATATTAACGGATTTAAACAAGGAAATTAAAGCTGGTCAAAAAATTAGAATTGAAAATTTATTTTTTGCGATGGATTCCGTTTCTGTTCCTAAAGAGGCCTATGATGTACTAGATGAAATTTACGAATTCTTAATATCAAACAAAGATATCTCCATAGAAGTCGGTGGTCATACAAACGGTTTACCGAAGCATAATTATTGTGACAAATTATCTACAGAGAGAGCAAAAGAGGTTGCAACCTATTTAATACAAAAAGGAATAAAAGCAGCTAGAATTTCTTATAAAGGATATGGTAAAAGAAAGCCGATAGCCTCAAACAAAACCGCAAAGGGTAGAGCACAAAATCAAAGAGTTGAAGTGAAAATTCTTACCGTTGATTAAATAAATTAGGTATTTCGTCTAATAATACATGTATTTCGGTAAAAGGTGAAATTATTTTTAGGAAATACATCATATATTAAATATATTTAATATACCTGCACAAAAATCAAAACAGGTATTTATTAAAAGTGTTAGCCTATAAATTCAAGGGGGGAAAACTTCGACAATATATTGAAGGTATAATATATCGAGGTATCGACAAATCAAACTTAAATAGTTCGGTCGAAAATAACAGATATTATATAAATCAAATATCTCTGATAGCCATATTCGTATCTCTACCAATGTGCTTGATTTATTTCTTTTGTGGCGCCTATTTAGATTTTCTTATTACTTTCCTGTTTTTTATTATTCCTGCTATAACATATATCGCTAATTCGAGTCGTTATCATGATTTAGCTAAGATCATATTTCTAGTGTTCTATCCTTATTGTTTTATCTTAAATTCAATACTATTTGGACTCGAAACGGGAAGTGAATATATGCTCATAACTTTTATGATGCTTTTAATTTTGGTAGAAAGCAACAAGAACAAAATTGTACTTGGTGTTTCTTACTATATAGTATTATTTACTTTTACCAGTATCTATATTATAAATTACCCACCTATTTTCCCTGAGGGGTCTTACCTATTTGATCGATATTTATTCTTTGGAATAGCTGCATCAGCTACGTTGGTTTCCTTTTTCACATTAATAAATCGAAATTTTTTAGTTTTAAATTTATACAAGGAATCTGATCAAGCGCATAGTGCAACCATTAAAAAATTAAGAAAAGCAAATGAAGTAATCCTAAGTGTACAGGAAAATGAACGTAAAAGATTAGCAATGGAAATCCATGAAGGATTAGGACAGAATCTGATCGTTTTGAAAAATTTTAGTGGATTAGCAAAAAGTGATAGTACTGCCATTTTTCTTACCAAAATTATTGAAGATCTAAGAAAAATAACCCTTAATCTAAACCCAAGAATACTTGAAAAAGAAGGATTAAAAATTGCCATTGAAAAATATATAGAAAACCTTCTACCTTATCATTCATTAAGGCTTCATGTTGAGATTGACAAACAAATAAACACTCTTTTTGATCCTTTTATAACAACTCAAATTTATAGGATTATTCAAGAATGTGTAGAAAACACAACGAAACATTCTCAAGCCAGTTATTGTGAGTTAAGTATAAAACAAAAAGGTCAATTCGTTTATGTTCAAATATATGATGATGGGTTATTGTTTGACTTTACAGAGGAAGTAAAAAACGAAACAAAACTAGGACTGATAGCGGTAAGAGAAAGAGTCAACTCAATTAATGGAAAGGTGAAAAGTATTTCTAATATCAAAGATGGAAATATCCTTAGTATAAAAATTCCGCTTAAAAAAGAAGTTCCAGTTATTTCACTTGAGAAACATCTGTCAACAGGTACATCAAACTATTAATATCAGTATCATTTAAGCGCAATTTACCTTTTATTACAATCTGCTCTGCAACATATTTTACAGGTTCAATTGACTCAACTTCGATCACGGTTTCAGGACCAGCACCTCCGCAGAAGAAACACATATTGTAAGGATAAGCTGAAAAAATAAATTCCTTATGCGACTTATATCCTTCTACAGGAATGATGTATCCTTTCAGTGTAATTTCTTTTCCATCCAACGACTTTACATCCTCGCTAAAGACAGGTACATCTACCTTGAATCCTAGAATTTCATCCATCTCTTTCTTGTACGTAATCTTCGATAGCGTTTTCCAACTATTTTCTTGGGCAGTCGCCTTATTTCCTGAAAAGAAAACAACACCTACAATAAATAACGATACAAAAATCTTCATAGTAAAAATTTAATTCAAATAACGATAGAATTTCTTGAACATAATATTAAAGGGACGTTAACTTTTGTTATTAAGAAATAAATTATTGACTCTTACTGAGAATGTCATGAATATTTATTCTATATGCTTTTATGGCTGGCAATAAAGCTGCTATTAACCCAATCGTGATTGAACCAATAAATAACCAGTAAATACTCGGATGAATCATGAACATATCAAATGGGTAATTATACTTCTCGGACAGTTGGTCTGCAAATGAAAATAACACGATATAACTGATTAAAATTCCTACTAAAAATCCTAAAAATGATATTATCAGTCCTTCAAAACAAATCAAAGAAAAGATCCCAGAAGGTTTTGCACCGTTTACCCTTAATATTGCTAATTCATATTTCCTTGCTCTCAATGCATTAAATAAAGAAATAAAAATACTTAATGCTGAAACGACTGCGATGAGGATTGCTAGCAACTGCAAAGCTCTTGTTCCTATGCCCATTCGATCATATAACATATTAATTGTTATGGCTGGCGAAACTGCTTGTAAATTTGTATTAGCATTAATATTTCTAGGTAAACTTAAACTTTGAAAACTTTTTTTGTTCTTGTATCGAACCAACAAACTTGTAATCTCCTGATCCTCTGATTCAATCAAATCTGCCCTACTAAGTGAGGGTGATGGAGGTTTTTTATGATGATGGTCATGTCCTGCGTGGTCATGTCCTGAATGATCATGTCCTGAGTGATCATGTCCTGAGTGATCTTCTTCGGATTCTTGATGATTATGTACCTCCCATACCGTTTTTGTATCCGTTAAAATCAATTGGTCGATTACACTTCCAGCATCTTCTAGAATACCTACTACTTGAATACTTCCATGATCATGTTCTAAGTCATCTTCCTGATTAAAGCCATGCGATGATTTAAAAGTATCTCCAATATTAAGACCTAATTTCTTATGGACATTCGCACCAATGACTGCCTGATTTGCATTTGTCCAAACATTCCCCTTCCCTACTTTAGCTTGATAAAAATTAAGGATAGATGTTTCTGTTCCCACAATTCTATACCCTTGATAGTTATCACCTAATGAAAGAGGAACACTCTCTTTAATTAAAGGATAATTAGGGTTTAAAAAAGGTTTAACATCACTAATTTTGATATTACCTGTAGGGGCATCCACATGGTACATATTACATAAAATCATCTGCAATGCACTACCTTTCGCTCCTATAACTAAATCAATTTCCGCAAGATTATTTTCAAATTTTTGCTTTAACTGATCATTGATCACCAATAAGAAATATAATAATCCTACACTTAAAGCGAATAACAAAAGATTCAACAATAATCCTAGTGGGTTACTAATTGTATTTTTCCAAGCCAATTTCAACCAAGTCAACATAATTAATTTTTTAAAGAAATGGTGGTTGAAAAATAATTTCTAAGTCTACTATCATGCGTTACTATGAGCAAACTCGTTTTAAAAATTTGAGCTTGCTCCTTCAAAAGATTAATGACAACTTCACAATTTTCATCATCCAGAGCTGATGTTGGTTCATCTGCTAACAGAATCGAAGGTTGACTTACAAATCCTCGAATTATAGCCAATCTTTGCCGCTCTCCTTGACTCATTTGAAACGGCAAAACAGTTTTTCGGTGATCTATATTTAGTCGCTCAAAGAGATTGTCAATAACTTTATCATCATGGTGGCCCAAACTTATTTTTTGCGCTAATTTTATATTTTCTTTTGCTGTTATAGATTGTATAAAATGAGGATTCTGAAAAACAACACCGATATTTTTTCCTCTAAATTCGTCCAATTTTCCTCCTGACAATTGATATAAATTCTGGTCATTGATATGAATAGAACCCTTTGATGGTTTAAGGATGCCTGCCAACATATGTAATAGCGTTGATTTCCCAACACCTGAATTTCCCAAAATCAATACACTTTCTCCTTTATTAATTTCCATATCTGGAAACTGAATGGTCGTAGACTCATTGTATTTTTTAGAAAGGTTATCTGTTTTAATCATATTATTTTTGTAATCCTGGAGATCTTTCTAAAAATTCATCATGTAGTAACGTGTGTCTATTTTCGATAGGTACATTAAATCCATTTATAAATAAATGCGTAATGCTTGTTTTCATTTCAAAAGGATCTCCATCACAAATATAAAGATTTGCCTTTTTACCGTTTTCAAGACTACCTATTTCTTTTTCTAATCCAAATATTTCTGCAGCATTTATCGTAATTGCTTTCATAGCCTCATCCGTTCCCATTCCATAATTTGCTGCAAACCCAGCATTGAATGGTAGATTACGAACATTTTCATTCTCATTTGTTTTGATGCAAAGTTTAACACCAGCTTTCAATAATTCACCCGCATTTTTGTAGGCAACATCAAATCGATCTGACGTTCTTGAAGGCAGACTCAAAATAGGGCCTACAATAACAGGTATATCATACTTTACTAGACTATCCGCGATTAAATAGCCTTCTGAAACACCTGAAAAAATTGCTTGAATTTTATTCCTTGTAACAAAATCAATCGCAACCAAAATATCATCTTTCTTATTTACATCGATAATCAATGGCGCTTCACCTTTAACTACGTCAGAAAGACTTGCTAACTGTGGGTTATATGAATTCAAAATTTTACCCTGCTTATTTGCTGCAGAATCAATTTTTGAGAATTGAACTGCACTTTTCCAAAAATCATTTAATTTCTTCTGTTGATCTTTATAGTCTTTTTTAATCTCTTCCGGTTTTCTTCGATCCCAACGATGTTTTTTCCCTGAAGAAGGAAATTTTAATACATGACTTTTAAACCCGGCAAACATTTGTTGAGGTGTGTATCCATGAAGATGAATCAAAGCTGCTCTACCCGGAAATAATCCGCCAGATGGGACACTTAAAACCGTTGTTACTCCATTTGTCCGTGTTACAGGAATATTTACAGAATTGGGATTGACGGCCGTTAATGCCTCCATATGAGGCGTAAAATCACCAGGCTCATTATAATCCTTTGTTAATGAAATAGAACTAATTTCAGATAAACCTAGCGTCGTTCCACCATCAATCATTCCAGGATAAATATGTAAATCTGTACAATCCAATATTTTTGCTTCATCAGATTCAAGATTAGTCCCTATAGATTTAATCTTCATACCCTCTATTAAAAGATCTCCTTTTACTATCCCATTTGTAATCGTATGTATAGTTCCATTTTTAAGTAAGAAAGGCCCAGCGGTAGACTTTTCGACCATTTGGCTTAAGCCAAATGTAGCAAGACAAAGAAAAAAGCACAGCAATAATGTTTTATATATCGATATCATAAGAATTTTCATCATTATTATTTTAGGTAGTTAATGCAAATGGACGCCTTCCATACAGCTATCTTCATGATCATGATCTTGCTCGTAGAAAGCAGGTAACTCCTCACTTGGATCAATATCTAATCTCATATCACTTGGATCATTTACATAATCGAAACAGATAACACCATCAACGATGGTCATTATCGGCTTACAATAAATAGACAATGGATGCCCTTCAAAAATTACAACATCTGCATCTTTCCCTTTTTCTAGACTTCCCACTCTTTTTTCAATACCTAATTGAATAGCTGGATTTATGGTAATAAGCCTAAGTGCTTCATTATCTGTTAAGTTTCCATACCTTTGAGTTTTCGATGCTTCATGATATAAATGACGCATTAATTCACGGTCGTCAGAATTGATTGAGGTAATGACTCCATTTCTAGTTAATATTGCCGCATTATAGGCTGTTGAATAATACACTTCAAATTTATAGGCCCACCAATCTGAGAATACGGATGCATAAGCTCCAAATGCAGCTAACTCGGGAGCAATTTTAAATCCTTCATTCACGTGCTGAAAACATATTTTTTCAATACCATAATCTTCCAATACTTTCATTAGCATCAAGATTTCGTCAGCTCTATAAGAATGGCAATGGATGATAATATCACCATTAATAATATCCATTAAGGTTTCTGATCGAAGACTGTAAAGAGGAGCTTTTTTTGATTTGCCAGCTTTAAATGCTTCCATTTCAGACGTATAAATTTTAGCTTCAGCAAATGCTCGTCTAAAAGTCTGCTCCATACCCATCCGAGAAGCCGGAGCTACTTTTTTATTTTCTCCATGGACCCTCATTGGGTTTTCTCCAAGTGCAAATTTTATAGTTCTTGGAGCTCCTTCCATTTTTAATGCTGCAGGATTTAAAGCTCCATAACGATGCTTCATGGTTTCACATTGACCACCAATCGCATTTGCAGATCCATGCATCGCGTGAGAAACGGTAACTCCACCTGCTAGAGCACGATAAATAGCAACTTGATATGGATTAATCGCATCTCCAACAAACACCTCTGCAGTTACCGGGTTTGTTGCTTCATTTACGGCATCAATTCCAACATGACTATGAGCGTCAACAATCCCTGGCATTACAAATTTACCTGTAGCATCAATTTCAGTTGCACCGCCATAGGATAAATTTTCTCCGATAGACTCAATTTTTCCATTTTTCAACAAGATATCTGTGTCTTCTTTTACACCATCCGTAATGGTTAGTAAAGTGGCATTCTTAATTAGTATAGCCTCTTGTGCAACAATCGAATGCGAACAAAAGTAAAGTAAACAGAACGCGAATATTTTATAGATCATAAACATGAATTATCATTATTTGAATATTTCAATGAATGGCTTTTATCGACACTCAGAATATCGACTATTTAGGTGTTTTCTTTTTTCCCTTTAAAGAATAGGTTTCACCATTTGAAGTTAGTTTACCCGAATATTTATTTTTTTCAAAAACAAGATCAAAACTCAACGTTTGTTCATCCATTTCTAAATCAAAATGGATCGATTCTTTAGATCTTTTAACATTGGTAGCTTTCATTTTTTTATTTCCTTCGGTAACGATTTTAATACTAAACTCTTTATTTATTTTTTCAATATTCAGTGTTCCTTCGAGTTTTTGCTTGGACGTTTTGGCTAAGAAATCCCACTTTCCTTTGAACATCTCATTGTCTTTATCTTTCTCATCAAGCCCATCAAATTCTATAATTTCGCCTTCTATAACAACTCCAATAATATGTGAATTTTTACTAAAATAATCACCTTGACTCAAGACCAAATTTCCCAATTTACCTTTCGTAATAGTACCGCAAACATCTTCTAAATCAAGCATTTCAGCAGGAAATTGGGTCAATGCCTTTAACGCAAAGGATGGAGACAATCCATAATGAATCATTTCCAATAAATTCGCTTTTAATTGATTGGGATCAGAACCCGACATTGAAAATGCAAAAGACTTGTTCAAGCTTTCTAACTCCCCCGCCATCATAAAAGCGTCTTCAATAGCAGCCTCTTGTCTTTGTAACATTCCTTTATAAACAGAATCTATTTTTAATCGACTAGAATCAATGTCCGTTTTCTTCTTTGGTAGATCTGATGATAATACCATATCAAAAGTGTTGATTGGAAGATCGTTTAAGATTGGATTAGCTCCTTTTATATTAATAACCGTAATTGGAAAATCTAACTCTTTTGAAAGATCTACGGCTCTAAAGATGTCAAGTTTCTTCTTCATATTAAAGACCACCCTTGATTCCCCGTCAATGATTGGAAACAATGCTTCTAACGTTTTATTATTAGTTGGTTTCTGAAGTCCAAGCTTAGAATTATCATAAGACTTTTTATAGTTGTTTGCAATTTTTGCGGCGCGATAAAGATCTTTCCATTTGGCTATTATTCCAATAACCGTAGATGGATAATTTCTCCCAGCGCCTTTAAATTGAGAAAATAAATGTTTGTCACTTTCCAACAACCCATTCGATTTAGTACCCAAACTAAAAATGGATGTATATCCCGGCATCATTCCTTTACTGTAGGAGAATTGGCTTATACAAAAACCCGCTTTTCGAAGATTTACAATAGCACCATCATTGCCTTCAAAATCAGATTCCATATTCCGCCAAGGAGTAATACCTGCTACAACATCTGGCGGATTTCCAGGAAACTTAACGTTTGTTTCCTTTGATTTTTTTGATGAAGATTCTTCTTCTCCGTTCTTAATAAAAGAATGAAAATCAATAAATCCTGGATAAACAAATAAAGAATCCTTGGTAAACGTAATTGCATCAAAGGGTTTCTTTAGTGCTAATCCAACCTTTTCAATAATCCCATCCCTGATAATAATATCTCCTTTGTAGACTCGTTTATCACCATTTTCATGGATAAAAACGTCATCAAGAAAAATGGAACCACCAGGTTTTTTATATGTATTGTAATCAATCTGACAAATAGCTGGAAGACTAAAAACATTAAATAATATAAAGAGTTGAATATAATTGACGTTTAGTTGTCGATTCATGCGTTGACATTTATTGCCCTAAGATAATTATATTGAATTGATCGTAAGAACGTTAAATTTTAAAATAAAGGTAGGCTTCAGGCAACCATTCGTTTTTTAAAACATAGTATATAAAAAAGAATCCCGTTGGACAGCACATTCTTACAAAAATGTAGGCAAGGCGATAAAAAAAGTTTAAGTGTATTGTATACCGAATACAAAACCTCATGGTATATGATTGCGTTACGGTATGCTAAGTCTTCCTATGACGCTCAAGATATTTTACAAAATGGATTAGTTAAAATTTTTCAAGGAATGAAATCATTCGATCCAAACCTTGGTCAATTTTCGTCGTGGTCAAACAAAATTATTGTAAATGAATGTCTATTGTTCTTTAGAAATCAACGTCAATCATTTAGCTTTGACGAAATAAATGAAGACAATCTATCGATGGAATTGGACGAACGAAATGAACATCGTATCGATGCTCAAACACTCACAAAAATGATCCAAAAATTACCTAATGGATACAGAGTCGTATTTAATTTATTCGCAATAGAAGGGATGACGCATGCTGAAATAGGTCAAATTCTTAACATCAAGGAAAGTACATCTAAATCCCAATATTTTAAAGCAAAAAAGTTACTTAAAAGTCATCTTGAAGTAATCATTTAAGGCAATACCCATGAGCAATTATAAAGACGATTTCGAACAATTATTTAATAAAAAACTATCTACAGGAACTTCACCTGATGGATGGAATGTACCGCCAGATGATCTTTTTGAAAATGCCTTTCTACAGATTGAATCAAAAAAATCAAGCAACAAAAAACCTTTATTTCTTCTACTAGGTTGTGCGCTTCTATTTAGTGCTTTCTATTATGTTTTCAAAACACAAAAAATAATTCAAGATTCACAAAATGAAATAAATGCGCTAAAAATCGCACTGAAAAACGAAACACCAAATGTAAAGGATCAATTTGAAAGACCTCTATTCAAAACATCAAAGAAAGAAAATAAAACAACTATAGAACAAGACAATAATAAGGTAACCATCGATCGTAAACCGAGAAACAAAACAGCATCGTTGAATGACGAATCAACTATAATAGAGTCGAAAAACAATTCAAGAAAAAAGAATAGTCATATTCAAAAGGATCATCTAATTAATACATACCGAATCGCAGTTGCATCAAATCGATCGACATCAGACAATTCATTTGTCATGAACATTGCCAATGATAAAACCCAATCTAAAAACACCCTAGTTGATTCTCAAAATCAAAAATCGAATGCTATAAATTCTTACAAAACAGAAAATATTTTGCCGATTAAAAAGAAAGCATCAGGAATCTTTCACAAAAAAGAAAGAATGCCTCTGACGTTAGCAATCTTACCCAATAACAAAACAGAAAATCACGAACCTCAAAAACAATGGGGTTTAAGGCTTCTTGGCTCTAGTAACGCATCATCTTTTAAGATGACAAACCTTCCTCCTGTCGGGAATCAAATGCTTGTCGGCTATGATGCCTTCAATAGTGGATTAGGATTTGAAATAGGTCTATCGTATAATTTATCAAAAAAGCAATCCATTATAATTAGTCTTGGTTATGATAAAATTGAAAATCATAGTCTTTTGGCGTCTTCACATAATTACAACTCTGACAATATTTATAACAATGCTTCGAATGAAAGTCAGTATCGAGCTTACTTAGATTATGATTCACCCCTTGGATTTTCGACTCAAGAATCTGATTTAGAAATGAAAAACTTAAATTTAATCGAAGATGAAAACTTATTTATGGCTGCTATGATTAGCCAAGAGCTAGACTTGGTTAGTCTTGGTTTCACCTATCAATTTAAATTACTACAAAAGTCAAAATTCGTATTATCAGCAAATGTACAACCGAGTATAAATTATATTCTTAAGCTTAAAAATGCAACACAAATTTCTTTATTAAAAGCGAATGATTTAGTTATGGCAGCGAAGGAATCCCAAAGCATTGATTCATACCAATCCCTTTTTTACACAGCAGAAGTAGGGCTAGAATTGGGCTATAACTATAGTAATCAGGTACGTTTCATTGTAAACTCATCGTATAGTCATTCGATTAATTCATTGAGAAAAGTACAAGCAAGCGATGATCCGTCTACCTATTTACAATTGATTAATGTCAACTTGGGGACAGTTTTGAGATTTTAATTTTTTCCTAGGCAACCTTTCATTTTCAACTACATATTAAGGGTGATATTCATTTAAAACCTAAAAAAATATAGACATGTTGAATTGGAAATTAAAATCATTTTTCATTTTATTATTAGCCATAAGTATCGTTTCTTGTTCGGATGATGAAGATGATCAAAAATCACTAAGTATTGAATTGAATGGCCTTGAAGATCTAGGATCAGATTACGCGTATGAAGGATGGCTAATCGTAGATGGAAATCCAGTAAGTACAGGTATAGTCCCGAATGGTCAAGTTATTTTAAATGAAACTTTATTTCTGAATGTTGTTGACGAAGATGACATTGAAAAAGCTTCAACTTTTGTTTTAACAATTGAACCTAACCCAGATAACGACCTTGCTCCGTCAAATGTACATATTCTTGCAGGTGACTTTGATGGTACCACTGCAGACCTTACAGTTGAGCATAGTGCTGCTTTAGGAAACGATTTTACGGACGCACACGGCGAATACATTTTAGCAACACCATCAGATGGACCTGACACCAATGAAGCAAGTGGTTTATGGTGGTTGGACCCAAGTGGACCTTCTCAATCTTTGCACCTTCCTACTCTACCTGAAGGTTGGGCTTATGAAGGGTGGGCCGTAATAGATGGTGTGCCTGTTTCAACTGGAACGTTTTTAGATCCGGCAGGTATTGATAACCAAGCGATCTATAGTGGTTCAGAAGGAACGCCACCTTTCCCAGGCGAAGATTTTTTAGTTAATGCTCCATTGGGGATTACATTTCCAGCGGACCTTGCAGGTGGCGCAGCTGTTATTTCTATCGAGCCTGTTCCAGATAATAGTGCCGCTCCATTTACATTAAAACCATTAGTCGGTATGATTCCTTCAAATCCTGAAGTACACACCCTATTAGGAATGGACAATAATGCAGTTTCAACTAATCCAACAGGAAAAGTTTCTAGATAATAGAATGTAAATCTGAATTCTAAGCCAAAATAAATAGTAATAGCGTTTTCGTTTAGTTTGCCATATAAATGTTGTATTGATTTTATGAGGCTAGGCAAATTTTGTCTAGCCTTTTTTTATTTATCGTCGATATATAATATTATTCTTTTTTATATCTATAAATTTGTTGTATATAACCACTTAATACTATATTAAAGCGCTATGAAAGCAATTTTAGAAAACTCAAAAGCTCATTACATTACGATAATGGTTTTTGGGTTTATCTTATATGCGAATACCTTAACACACGATTATACGCAAGATGACGCGATTGTAATCTATGATAATATGTTTACAACAAAAGGAATTAGTGGCATTCCTGGATTATTGACAAAAGATACTTTTTTTGGGTTTTTCAAAGAGGAAGGAAAAACTAAATTAGTTGCAGGAGGTCGTTATCGTCCTTTAACACCAATCATGTTTGCTATTGAGTATCAATTTTTTGGCAAAAAACCTTGGATTGGACATTTAATAAATGTGTTACTATTTGGATTTTTGGGGTGCATCATTTATGCTATTTCATATTTACTATTTATAGATATATTTCCAAAAGACATCAAGCTTTTAGCATTTGTTTCAGCATTGATTTTCATCGCCCACCCTATTCATACGGAGGTAGTCGCCAATATTAAAGGAAGGGATGAAATCATGGCTATGCTTGGGTCATTAGCTTCTTTCTATTTCTTATTAAAACATGTAGAAAAACCTTCCATTAAGTATTTAATCTATGCTGGTCTTTGTTTCTTTCTTGGTATTTTAAGTAAAGAAAATACCATTACATTTCTGGCTATCGTACCCTTAGGTTTAATCTTATTCAAACAACAAAAATGGACGAAAAGTCTTCGTTTAATGTTACCGGCCATTGCAGCTACTACTATTTTTTTAATAATTAGATCTAGTATTCTTGGGTTTGATATGGGTGGTAATTCTACCGAATTGATGAACAACCCCTTCCTTAAATGGAATGGAACACGATACATACCTTTTGACAGTGGAGAAAAATTAGCGACAATATTTTATACATTACTAATCTATTTAAAATTATTGATCGTCCCACATCCGCTGACGCATGATTATTATCCAAGGCATATCGATATTATGTCTTTCAGTGATATCACGGTCTTATTCTCTGTACTATTAAACATAGGACTTGTAGTGTTATCCTTTTTCTTATTAAAGAAAAACAAATTTATTAGTTATTGTATTTGGTTTTACTTTATAAGTTTATCGATCGTTTCAAATATTGTATTTCCTATTGGTACAAATATGAGTGAGCGGTTTCTTTTTATGCCGTCCTTAGCATTTGCATGGTTTACAGCCTATCTATTTTTGCATGGTTTTCGAAAAAAAAGCACCCTTACTTTAGCTATAGGTAGTGTTTTACTATTGTTATTTTCAATAAAAACGGTGTCAAGAAATATGGTTTGGAAGGATGATTATACTTTATTTACTACTGATGTTAAGACATCTTCAAATAGCGCAAAACTTTTGAACGCTGCTGGTGGAGCACTATCAACGACTTCTGAAAAACTGACCAAAGGTCCGATTAAAACTAAAAATTTAAATCAAGCGATTGAATATTTAAATCAAGCGATTGAAATTCATCCTACGTACAAAAATGCTTATTTACTTCGAGCCAATTCTCATTATTATTTAGAAAATTATACCGAATCCATTCAAGATTATGAAAAGAGTCTATCCTTGGATCCTGATTATAAACCTGCTCTCAAAAACTTGCCCATCGCTTTGAGGCAGGCAGGACGGTATTTCGGTGAAAAAATGAATGATATACCACGAGCATTAAAATATTTAAAGCAAGCTGAACAGCTTGGCGAGAAAGATCCTGAAGTGTTCCGATTAATGGGAATTAGCTATGGAATGCAAAAGAATCATCTTAAAGCGATCGAATATTTTAAAAAAACCGTAGATCTTCAACCAGAAAATGCCCAAGGTTACGTTAATTTAGGGATTGCCTATAAAAATGCTGGTGATGAAGTCTCTGCACAGAAGCAATTTGATTTAGCTTCAGCTATCGATCCTACAATATTAGACCAGTTCAATAAATAATGTAATGAGAAAAATTGTTTGTCTTATCTCTTTTATGATATTCGGATATTTGGCTAAAGCCCAAGAAATCCGAAGCACAAATCCATCGGATATTTGGGCAAGCGAAATGATGCAAAAAATGACGCTTGATGAAAAGATTGGGCAAATATTTATGCTTCGTGCACATTCAAACTTAGGTAAAGAACATGAAAAGAAACTAACTCAAGAAATAGAGAAGTATCATCCCGGGGGTCTATGTTTTTTTCAAGGTGATGCGAAAACACAAGCAACATTAACCAATTCTTATCAATCAAAATCTAAAATCCCACTTTTAATAGCAATGGATGCGGAATGGGGATTAGGTATGCGATTTCCTAAAACGAGTATTAGTTTTCCAAGACAATTAACCTTAGGTGCAATTACAGATAATGATTTAGTCTATGAAATGGGTAAGAACGTAGCAAAACATTTAAAAAGAATCGGTGTCAATTTAAATTTTGCTCCAGTAGTGGATATAAATAACAATCCATCAAATCCTGTTATCAATAATCGAAGTTTTGGGGAGGATATGTTTAATGTTTCATCCAAAAGTTATGCTTATATGAAAGGACTTCAAGAAAATGGAGTACTTGCTTGTGCCAAACACTTTCCTGGGCATGGAGATACCAATGTTGATTCACATTTAGATTTACCTGTCTTAACTTTTGATCGCAATAGGCTAGATAGTTTGGAGTTAAAACCTTTTAGAGTTTTATCTGAATTGAACGTCGGGAGTATCATGACGGCGCACTTACATGTACCAAGCATCGACAATCGACCAAATCGACCGATTTCCCTAAGTGCAAATGGAATCCAACAAATATTACGAAAAGATATCGGATTTAAGGGGTTAGTAATCACTGATGCATTAGAAATGCAAGGGGTCGCTAAAAATTTTAAAAAGGGAGAAATGGCTGTAGAGGCCTTTATTGCTGGCAATGACATTCTCCTAATGCCTATTGATTTTAAAATTGCTTTTGAGGCTATAAAAGAAGCAATAGAAAATGGAAAAATTACAGAAGAAAGACTTAATACCTCCGTGTTAAATATACTTAAACATAAATTCCAGTACAATATTCACAAAAATCAAAAAGTAATCAATATTTCTTCTGTAATGGATGATATCAATGATAAAAATGGTATTGCCCTTAACGAAACACTTTATGAGAATGCTTTAACTTTAGTACATAACCAAAGTCAAAATATTCCAGTAAAACAATTACTAGATAAAAAATATGCAAGTATTTCTCTTGGATCTAACACTATTACAGCCTTTCAATCTCGACTAAAATCATATACTGAGGTTGCAAGTTTTAATCTTCCTAAGGACTTCTCAAATGACGCTAAAAGAAAAATGGTAGATAAGTTGGAAGCTTATGAAATGGTTTTTGTTAGTCTCCATGACATGAGCAAATATGAAAGCAAAGGATTTGGTATTACCCAACAACAGAAATTACTGATCTACGAATTAAGTACTAGGACCAATGTAGTTTTAACCCTATTTGGTTCTCCATATGCTTTAAGATATTTTAGTACCATTCCGACTATCATGGTGGCTTATGAAGAAAATGAAATCGTTCAAGATAAGGCCGCTCAAGCTTATTTTGGCGCTTTCTCAATCAAAGGAAAACTACCAGTAACTGCACACGAACAATTTCCTTATGGTAGTCAAATAATTACCCCTAACCTCCAAAGATTACGGTATGGAATTCCAGAAAGTGTAGGTATGAATAGCGATACACTATCCAAAATAGATGGTGTTATTCAAGAAATGTTGGATAAAAAAGCAGCTCCCGGATGCCAAATTCTAATTGCAAAAGATGGAAAAATCGTCTTTCAAAAAGCGTATGGATATCACGACTACGATAAAAAGGTAAAAGTTAGTAATGAACACCTTTATGATGTAGCATCGGTTACAAAAATTCTCGCGTCGACTATTTCTTTAATGGCACTTCATGACAAAGGGCTCTTTAATCGTAAAGCACCATTAAGTTCTTATTTACCAGAATTAAAATCCTCTAATAAAGGAAACCTTATTGGTGATGAAGTATTATCGCATCACTCAAGATTAGCAGGATGGATCCCTTTTTATAAAAAGACATTAACTGATGATAAAAAGCCTAATATTTCCGATAAATATTATCGATCAACATCAAATGATAGCTTTAATATCAAAGTCTGTGATGACCTATATCTTAGGTTTGATTACAGAGATTCTATATTCCAACGAATAGCTGACAGTGAACTACGTGATAAAAGAGAATATAAATACAGTGATTTAGGCTTTTATCTATTTCAAAAAATCATAGAAAAAACATCCGAATTTACGCTTGACAAATATGCACGTTGGAAATTTTACAAACCATTAAACCTATCTCGGACACTATTTAATCCATTAACCAAATTTTCGATTGACGAAATTGTACCGAGTGAAAAAGATGAATATTTCCGTGATACAAAAGTACAAGGTTACGTACATGATATGGGTGCGGCGATGCTTGGTGGAGTAGCTGGTCACGCAGGATTATTTTCTACTTCACAAGATTTAGCTGTGTTAATGCAAATGTTAATTAATGGGGGGTCATATGGCGGGTATCAATACTTGAAACCGGAAACGATTCAAATATTCACTCGACGGTATGGGTCATCAACACGGCGTGGATTAGGATTTGATATGAAAGAAATGAATTCAAAGAAAACCTTAAACATGGCAGAGGAAGCTTCGAACCAAACATTTGGTCACCTTGGTTTTACAGGTGCAGCTGTATTTGCGGATCCTGAAGAAGATTTAATTTATATATTTCTATCGAATCGTACCTTTCCTACAATGGAAAATAAAACGTTTGGCAGAAAGAATTATAGACCTAGAGTTCAGTCAATTGCATACAGAGCGATTAAAGCTTATAATACAACAAATTCAAAATCGACAATATCAAATAAACCATGAGATTATCTTTTGAAATAGCGAAAAGATATCTGTTTGGTAAGAAATCAACAAACGCCATTAACCTTATCACTGGCATTTCGATATTTGGTATTACTATAGGTACTGCAGCATTGATACTAATTTTATCTGTATTTAATGGTTTTGAAGGCTTATTAGGAAACATTTTTAATGCCTTTAACCCAGACTTATTAATAAAACCAATCGAAGGAAAAACCGTGCCGATTGATGATAAATGGTTAGCAGAACTTAGATCTTCTGATTTTGTAGATCATGTTTCTGTTACCATCGAAGAAGTCGCACTCTTTGAATATAATGATGTTCAAGAATTTGGAATCCTTAAAGGTGTTGACTCCTATTATCCTAGTGTCACAGGAATAGACACTTTGCTTGTCTCAGGGAGCTTTCAGTTACGAGGTGGGGAAATTAACTATGGCTTGATTGCAGCTGATCTTAGAAACAAACTCGGCGTATCTATTCATAATTCCCTCAGCCCAATAACAGTATATAGTCCTACTCGAAAAAAATCATTTGGTAACAATGCTGATTTTACTTTTAAAGATATTCATCCTCGTGGTGTATTTGCAATACAAAGTGACAATGATTACCAATATATATTAACCAATATTAAAGCTGCATCTGAATTGTTCCAAAAAGAAGGTCAGATTAGTGCTTATGAAGTGAAATTAAAAACGACGACGGACGTCGAAACATTTAAAGATCTGGTAGCCACTACATTACCAAAAAATCTATCTATCAAAACAAGGTATGAGCAAGATGCTGCATTTTTGAATATTATGCGCATCGAAAAATGGGTTAGTTACTTAATTGTAAGTTTAACGATGCTCCTGATTGCTTTTAACCTAATCGGATGCCTTTGGATGATTGTATTAGAGAAAAAAGGAGATATCGCCACCTTAAAAGCAATGGGGTATACCAAGAGAAATATATTCTTCGTATTCTTAAATGTCGGTCTACTAATATGTATTGTCGGCATGTTTATTGGAATCGCGTTAGCATTAAGCTTGTATTTTTTACAAACTTACTTTGGGTTAATATCCGTTCCAGAAGGATTTTTAATTGATGCTTATCCAATAGAACTAAAACTTTTCGATATAATCGTAGTTATTACCACCGTTTTAGGTATTGGACTTTTAGCTTCTTTCCTTCCAGCACAACGTTCATCTAAAATTGCAAAAAATGTGGTTATGGACCTCTAATAACCTTACTTCTTCATTCTTATAAAGGATTTCGTTACCGTATCTGTACCTGATGAAAGGCTGATTAAATAATACCCATTTTCTAAACCTTCCATAGATATTACACGCTCTAATGCGTCCACTTTTTGAGACATAACGTTGACTCCATCAATGGAAAATATCTGGATATTATCAATTTTAATATCAGACTTAATGGTCAATGCTTCACGAACCGGATTCGGGAAAATTGCTACGCTTTCACTTCGTAAGTCCTCGGTATTTGTCGGGTCACTGTAGATTTCTATATCGTCTAATAATACAACATCATAGGCTAGAAAATCAGAATCATTTATATCAACTCCAGTATTCGTAAAAAACTCAAAAATCAATTCACCTACAAAATCTGAAGGTAATAAATAATCATGGTGGACGACACTTCCCTCCTCTTGGTTTGTAATGTAGACTTCACCTGAATCCGTGCCCACCCAACTTACTTTCATCATGCTGGAAATTTCTGAATATTGCTCAAAAGGGAAATTCTCATTACTAAATTGTACCAAATCAAAAGCTAAAGTGGGACCCTGCATTCCTTGTAAATCTAGACAACTACTCACGATCGTATTTACATTTCCATAGGCCAAATCACCATCGAAATTTTCCTCCGCTTTAGGGCACAGATTAGTTAAATTAATAGGGTTTAATCCTGTTGAAACTAGGTAGTTATCATTTTGATAGGTATAGAAATTATCACCACTATACGTCGTCAAATTTAAACTTCCGGATAAATCATTAAAACTTTCTACATCATTATAATATTCTGAATTGATCGATTCATCTGCAAGTTGAATAACTCCTGTAAAATTGTTGTTGCTAAGGTTGCTGTCATCAGGATAGAGCAATTCAACTGAAATTGGGCCGCTTTCTGTAAAACCTAAATCAATTGATTTGTTAATTCCAACTGTAAAATTTTGAGGTATATCAAAGGTAAAAACTGTATCTAATGTATATATCACATTTTCTAAATCGTCTTTTATTTCAATCTGAAAAGGTGTATCAAGAGGAAAATCAGAACAACTACTATTCTCAACATAAAACGTAAAATCAATAACAGAACTAAAACACGAAGCCTCATCAAAATAAGCTCTAAGTTCTAAATCCGGATCTGATGAAATTCCATTTGATGCAAATAAATATCCATTATTATTGCTAAAAACATCATCAATAATTGTAATGTCGAAATTTAAAAAATAATTAGCTATTTCATCCAAATAGAAAAAACCTTCAACAATAACCACGGTTTGCTCACCTGGACTTAAACTTTCTGTGATTTCTATTTGCTTCAATTCTGAACCATTTGAACTTTGATATTGTAAATTGACAAATTCATTTCCAGTAGGTATAAAATCTGTATTTCCAGTATTCCTTAACAACAATTCAACTGTGAAAAAATCTTCAAGTACACAAGTATTAACTACATTATCTTCTACTGTGATGCTTAAATCAATAATAGGCTCATTCGTATTGTCATCAAATAAACCCACCGCTTTCCAAGCTTCAACCACATCGTCATATTCACTTGAGTTTGCTCCAAACAACTCTTCTGCTACTAACAAACTTGATTCAAAAAAATCTCTATAATTGCTTGACTCTACTAAATAATCACGTTGACTTCCCCAAGCAACAAGCATTGCTTTTTCTATACCTAAACCTTCAATATTGTAGTTGTAACCTACTTCATTTGTTCCATTCTGTCCCGATGCAAGTAGATAAAACCAGTGATTACCTATGGAACTATTTGTATGGACACCTCCTCCATCAAACCAAAATTCTCCTCCATAATATTTAGGGTGAGAAAACATATTAGGATCTTCCATAGAACGGAAAGGCTCTACTAAATCCGTTTCAATAAATCGATCACCGATGTACCAAGTAAAATTGTCAGAATCTTCAAAATATTCTAAACTCTTTCCAAAAATATCGGACATACTTTCATTGATAGCCCCCGATTCATCACTATAAATTAAATTGGAAGTATAATCTGTTATCCCATGCATAAATTCATGACCAACTACTGTAAGCGTTGTCAATGGACCATGATTGCAACTCCCATCACCAAAGAACGCATTTTGTCCATTCCAAAAAGCATTTACATAATCAACTCCTCCACCTAAATGTACGACTGGATTCATTGATAAACCCAAATCATCTAGTCCGTCCCAACCTAATTTTTCAAGCATCATATCGTAAAATTTTTCCGTACAATAATGGGCATCTACAGCTGCTCCACCATTTTTTTCATTGGAATAATCAAAATTTGAACTTGAACTTACAAAAGGTACCATCCCATCATTAAAAGTGGTAATACCTTGTCCACGTGTATCGTCAAATAATGTAAATTCATTTGGAGCTACAGAATCCACAACAATATCTTGAATCCCGTAATACGTGCTTTTTCCTGTCCCTGGAACAGAAGAAGCATGTATTAAAGGTAATTTTGTTAGAAGGGTTCCATTGTGTGCATCAAAAATAAAACGCTGTTTATCATAGGGTTTTTCGCAAATAACATCAACCTGCCATGCTAATAAGGTAGAATTTGAAAACTTTGGAAAAGCTTTATCTATAAATATTAATGTAGGTTCATCAACAATCGAAATATTTTTTTGAGTGCCAACACTTTCACTTGCTGATTTTTCATTTCTCATTTTTTCCTTAGCGGTATGGATTACTAAATCTGAACTAATCGTTGGTACAATACTTTTATCTTTTAAAGAAGCATAGCGACCATTTGCGGTCACTAATTTCCCGTTTTTTTCATGAAGATTATAGCTCCCTCCAAATACAGGCACTCCTTTATAAGATTGTTTAAACCTATAGTGTACATATCCATTTTTGCCTTCTGATCGTAATGATTGCCTAAATTTAGAATGTTTATCTATACCTAAGTTAATTTGTTCTTTTTCAAAAAAAGCATCGATCGACAAATCGGACGATTCAAAATGTTGCCATGCATTGGCTTCAGCTTTATTGGTTTGCAAACTCAATTGTGCATTGAGACAGAAAAAAGGAAAAACGATTAAAAAAGATAGATATATATTCTTCATGGAACGTTGATTTGTAACTTAAGTTAAGTTATTTTTTTTGAATCTATGCAGATAATCACTAAAAGCATCGATAACTATTTCTTACACTTAAGTAATGTCGCGAAAAATGATTTTCGTTGCTTTTCTTTTAATTATTCTTCAGCAAATAAGCTAGCACTTATTTTATCTGCAATCAAAGTACCTTTCATACTTAAAATAAAATGTGTCTTTCCATCAATGATATATCCTTCTTCAATCCAACTTTTTAAGGATTTCTTATCATACCTAATTCCCTTTGATTCAAATGATTCTACACTCGTTTTTGCTACGCCCCATTTGGTTCTAAACCCCAACATAAGAGCTTCATTAAATTGATCATGTATACCCAATACTTCCTTTGTAAGTGGAACTTCTCCTTTTTGAATATCCGTCATATAAGACGCATTATTGGTGATATTCCAATATCGATTTCCATTTTTATACGAATGTGCTCCAGGCCCAATTCCCAAATAAGGAATATTAAACCAATAACCTGTATTGTGTACCGATTCAAAACCAGGTTTTCCATAACTCGATATCTCGTAATGATCATATCCATGATCCGTTAAAAATTCATGGGTAGTTTTGAATAATTTTTCTGAAAGTCCCATGTCTGGACTTGTTGATTTTCCCGATTTGACTTGATGAAACAAAGCAGTCCCGGGTTCTACCGTTAAGTTGTAACATGATATATGGTTTGGGTTTTGTGCAATGACCCATTGAAGTCCTTCCATCCATCGAGATTCAGAACTGAGACTACTTCCAAAAATTAAATCCAATGAATAATTCGAAAACAAAGAAGACTGGATTGCTTCCATCGTTTTCACAGATTCAATATGGCTATGAGCTCTATTCATCCAAATAAGCTCTTCATCATGTATCGATTGAATACCTACGGACAACCGATTTACACCTCCATTGTACCATGCTGACAAAACATCATTATCAATATCATCAGGATTAGCTTCTAGGGTGATTTCAACATCTAATTTAATCGTATAAAATTGGTAAATAGTCGCTAATATTAGCGCCACTTCTTCTTTATTAAGTACAGAAGGAGTCCCTCCGCCAAAATAGATAGATCGTATCAATTTTCCTTTGAGGAAATCTTTCTGAATTTCCAATTCTTTAATCAAACAAGTAACCATTCTTTCTCGATAAGATAGTGACGTCGAAAAATGAAAATTGCAATAATTACATGCTTGTTTACAAAATGGTATATGAATATATATTCCTGCTTCGTTATTTAATCCTAGTTTGATCATTGATTAAAAAGATAATGCTTCTTTTCTTGTAATTTTATTGAATGTCTGTCACTTTTCAAAAGTACATATTAATTAAAGAGCTCAAGATATGTTTTACCATATTGGCACTTTGCTTATTTCCGTTTTTAGGGCTAGCCCAATGGTCATATGCGATTGAAACGACTAATAAAGTATCAAAAATAGATTTGAATGGTGATTGTACGGATAGTCTTGATTGTCACCAAATGGCTTTGGGGGTAATCGATCATCTTTTTGACAATAACTACTTTGCTGCAAGTATTGATAAGGCTCAAATCATTGACAGCACCCTACATGTACTTTTATATGTTGGATCAAAATATCATACTGACTCAATAACGCTAGGCAATATCCCTTCACCTTTGTTAAAAGAACTAAAGATCAGATCTTCTGAACTAACGTCCGATTATCATCCTAAGCGATCTAAGACCACCATTGAAAAAATTTTAAATTATTATAGTAATAATGGTTTTCCTTATGTTTCATTAACGCTTGATAGTGTGCATTTACCGCAAGAGGCAATCAAAGGTCATTGGAATCTTAATGTAGGTAAAGAAATGGTTTTTGATAGTATAAGAATATTGGGTTCCGCTAACATCAAAAAAACATTTATTCATAATTATCTCAATATTGAGCCTTATTCCATTTTTAACCTTAGCAAAATCAAAAAGGTAGAAAAAAGACTTCGAGGTTTAAAGTTTATTGAACTCGAAGAATCTCCAGAAATTACTGTTTATGAAAAATGGGCGACCATGCACCTCAAATTGAAACCACGAAATACAAGTCGGTTTGATCTAATTTTTGGAATAATTCCAACAGAAGAAATAGATGATCGAAATCTATTTTTATCTTTTGATATCAAAGCTGATTTACAAAACAAGTTTGGTTTTGGTGAAACTTTTATGTTTTCGTTTGAACGATTACGCCCCGAACATCAAACACTTCATTTAGGTTTTGACATTCTATATCCGCTCAATCTACCCTTAGGTTTTGACGTAAACTTTGATTACTTCAGACGAGCATTTGAATATTATGATGTCCAAGGTGATGTCGGTTTAGTTTTTCCATTAGAAAATTCTAATACATTCAAAATAATGGGCCTTTTCCAAAGTTCTAGACTCATTGAAATTGACCCAGAAACATTAAATAATAAACTACCTGACATTTTGGATTTTACATCGAATGGATTAGGATTTTCTTTTGATTGGAATAACCTCGATTATATTTTTAATCCAAGAGCAGGATGGAAAATTTATGCTTTTAGTTCTATAAATCTTAGGAAAATAATCCCCAATACACAGCTATTGGCTTTAAGTACGAATGAGCGAGACTATGATATTCAATATGAAGCCATTGAGGGGTCTAAAGTATCCCTTCAAAACCAGCTACATGTTTCCTATTTTTTACCCATAAAAAAAAGAAGTACTATCCTTACAAAAGGAACATTTGCTTATAAATTCATTCCAGGTAATGCTGTACGTAATGAACTCTTTCGACTTGGTGGAAATCAAAATTTGAGAGGGTTTGATGAGGAGTCTTTCTTTTCTCCATTCTACAGTCTCTTTACCTTAGAATATCGGCTATTGTTGGCTGAAAATGCTTATCTATCTTTGCCTTTTATTGATTTTTCTTTCTTCCAAAACCAAGAAAAGACATGGAATAATACGCTCGGATTTGGTGGCGGATTAAGTTTTGAAACAAGAGCTGGAATTTTAAATCTATCCCTCGCTGTTGGTAGGCTAAATACGCAAGCATTTGACTTAAGTAGACCTAAAGTTCACATAGGATTTAATAGCCTTTTTTAACGTGTCAGGAAAGTTTTGTTTGATACTTTTTATATAACATCCATTGAATTAAACTTCGTATTCCTAAAAATACCATCATCGCTATCCAAATAGCATGTTGTGGATACGTTTCCATTAAGAAATAGAAAACACTCATATAAGCAATAAAAGAAATAAACATAGAGTTTCTCATTGCTTTTGATGCCGTTAATCCTACATAAATACCATCCCACATATAACTACCAAAAGCAACAATCGGCAATAGCACCATTAACAATTTAAAATCTTGACTTAATAATAATACTTCAGGTTGTCCATTAAAAGCCATTACAATCGAATCATAACCAAAATAAAATACTAAGGAATATATAATTGCAAAGCAAAAACCCCATAACATGGTATAATTAATTGCCTTATTGACCATTCCTAATTTTTTAGCACCAATATATTTACCAACAAGACTTTCAGATGCAAATGCAAACCCGTCAATTCCATAGGACATCCAGTTTAGTAATTGAATTAAAATTACATTGACAGCTAAAATAATTTCACCCCCCTTCGAACTTTGGCTGTAAAAAAAGAAGAATGCAGTAGTCAAACAAATAGTTCGGAAGAAAATATCTCTATTGATTTGTAAAAACCTAAAAAACTCACTTTTTTTCCAAACCCTAGAAAAATCTACAAATTGAAGTTTCGATTTGTATTTGGAAAATAAAATTGAGATTGCAACTGCCAGTCCTACATATTGTGCAATTACAGTCCCCCAAGCAACACCTTGCAGTCCATATCCTAAATGAACCACAAAAAAGTAACTAACAATAATATTTAAAACATTTACAACAAGGGTTATTTTTAGTGGTGATATAGAATCTTGAAGACCAAAATACCATCCTGAAATAGCATATAATAACAAGCTAGCAGGTGCCGCCCATAATCGAATAAAAAAATAGTTCCAGATGAGTTCATATTGACTTGATTGCACATTCATTGCCCAAAAACTAGACGTAGCTATTGGAATAGAAAAAACAATGATAAGCAACGCAATAATAATTGCCGTTATACAAGCTCTTAAGCAAGTATCGATCATTTTTTCATGATTTTCTTCACCAAAAGCTTGAGCTGTAATGCCTGTTGTCCCCATCCTAAGAAAACCAAAATTCCAATAAATAAAATTAAAAACCATAGCTCCCATTCCAACAGCTCCAAGATGTAAAGCAGAAAGATTTCCCATCAAGATTGTATCAACTGTAGAAATCAGTGGAACAGAAATATTACTCAATATATTTGGTATGGCTAATCGTAATATCTCTTTATTTAACATAATAGCTTTTGAGTGTAAATCGTTTTACAAGGCTAAAATATAGTTTAAACATTTTTATAATATTACTTTTGATAATGGAAGGATCTTTTTTTTATAAAAAAATAAAATCCGGTTGACATTGTAAATCGCTTGCTAAGATGACGAAAATAAAAATAGGCATATTATTCGGGGGTGCATCAAGAGAAAGAGAGATTTCTTTTGCGGGTGGACGAACGGTTTACGACAACCTAGATAAAAGTATTTTTGAGCCAATACCTCTTTTTATTGATAGTCTCAATAATATTATTCAATTAGATTGGAAATATATCTATAAAGGGAGTATTCGAGATTTTTATCCACCTGTTGATCAAATTCCTCATTCAGCAAATGGTTTTCAAATTTATGTAGAATCAATTGAACAATTAGATTCGAAAAAAATCAATGAAATCATTACATCTGTTGGAACGAAAGTGAGCTTAGATCAGCTCGGAGAAGTAATTGATTTTGCGTTTCTAGCCTTGCATGGTGTTACAGGTGAAGACGGAATGATTCAAGGGATGTTGGAATTTCTTAAAATTCCTTATTCTGGTAGTGGTATTCTACCATGTGCAATTGGTATAAGTAAAACCGTTCAAAAAGAGTGGATGCCTACGGTTAATTTTTCTTCGAAACCATATCTTTTAATTTCAAAAGATCAATGGGCGAATCAAGAAAATCATAGTAAATTTCATACCAAAACTTTATCAACCCTTGGTTTTCCGTGTGTTGTTAGAGCTGCCCATCAAGGTTCTTCCATTGGTATTTCAATTCTCGATAAAAACGACTTGGATAGTTTTATTCTTCAAGTAAATAAATCTTTCTTTGAAGAAATAATATCGATAGCAAATTGGAAATCACTAGACGATATAGCTAAAGTTCAACGCATTCGGCAAATTACGGATTTGAGAGAGAGTGTAGGGTTACCACTTTTAGCCAATGGCCAAAAGATTTATCATCCTGAAGCATTGCTGCATTATTTGAATGGAGCCACATCAGATGTTATATTACAAGGATTAGATGCGGAAACACAAGTTCTCATCGAGCAATATATTCATGGTAAAGAATTTTCTTGTATTGTACTTAGAGATGAGCAAGGAAAAATTGTGGCATTACCTCCAACAGAAATCGTAAAAGGTACTGATCTATATGATTATCGAAGTAAATATATGCCAGGTCTGAGTAGGAAGAAAACACCAATCGACTTACCCATTACTGAAATTAAAAATATCCAAGATGAAAGCATTCGATTATTCGAATTTCTAAAATTCGATACCTATGCTAGGATTGATGGATTCTATACAAAAGACAAAGAAATATTTCTTAATGATCCGAATACTACATCGGGTATGCTACCCTCCTCTTTCTTTTTTCATCAAGCAGCTGAAGTTGGATGGAATCCAAGTCAATTTTTGACTTTTATTATTCGAAGTTCCCTCGCAGAACGACAACGTAATAGTTTACATCTAAATCAGTATACATCGCTGATTGACCTGTTAGATCGTTCTATTGACAAACAAAAAGAGGTTGCTCAAGAAAAAATAAAAGTTGGCGTAATCTTAGGAGGATATTCATTTGAAAGACATATCTCCGTCGAAAGTGGACGTAATATTTTTGAAAAACTAGCTAGTTCCGAAAAATATACCCCTGTACCCATTTTTTTAGCTAAAGCAGAAGATGATTATCATCTTTATCAAATTCCAATAAATCTTTTACTGAAAGACAATGCGGATGATATTTATGAAAATATTTTGAATTTTGAAGTGCATCCAATTAGTCAAGCAATTAAAAAGGAAGCATCTACCTTAATCGATAAATATCGATCAAAAAGTACGGTATTAGAGCCCGTAAAATTGGATAAAAATACATTATCAAAATATTTCGATCGCGCTTTTATTGCCCTTCACGGGCGACCAGGAGAAGATGGCACAATACAAAAATTACTTTTGGATCAACACATTCCGTTTAACGGGAGTCTGCCTCACAGTGCAGATATGACAATCAATAAATATGCTACATTACAAAAATTAAAGGAACATGATTTTTTAGTTACTGATCAGTGCTTATTTTTTAAAGGAGATTATTTAGAAGATAAAATCGGATTTATCAAAGAAATAATGCAATTTCAAGCATTCCCATTTATTTTAAAACCAGTAGATGATGGTTGTAGTTCAGCGGTTGCTGTAATTAAATCAGAGACTCAATTAAACGCTTATATAAAGACATTATTTAGAGATGACGAGATTATAAATTTAAAAGAAAGGCAAGTTTTAAATTTAAAAATTAATGAGGAGTTTCCACAAAAAGATCAAGTTTTAGCTGAAGCGCTTATAACCGCAGAAGGTGCAGATCAATTTTTGGAAATAACAGGGGGTATGATCACAAAATATGTAAAAGGCAATGTAGAATACGAAGTATTTGAGCCATCCGAAGCTTTAGCTGGAGATGAGATATTAAGTTTGGAGGAAAAATTTTTGGCTGGAGAGGGTCAAAATATTACGCCAGCTAGATTCGGAAAATCCCCTTCAGATTATACTAAAATTGCTGCTCAAGTACGTTCAGATTTACAGCGAGCAGCAGAAATTCTTGAGGTAGATAGTTACTGCCGAATTGATGCATTTGTAAGAATATTTAATAAAGACACCATTGAAACTATAATAATTGAAATAAATTCATTGCCTGGTATGACACCTGCCACAGCGATTTTTCATCAATGTGCCTTGAATGGTTATAAACCTTTTACCTTTATAGACCATATATTAGCGTACGGTAACGAACGAAATAAAACTTTAAAAGCCTAAATTTTTGGAAATCAAGCATTTTATCAAACATATCATTTTTATTCTCCTTTTTCTTGCCTTACTATTTATTGGTTTAAATATTTGGCTTAAAAGCTATACCAATCATGGTCAAAAGTTACAATTACCTGATTTTATTGGTATGCATATTGATGAAGCTACATCGGAGGCGAATGATAAATCATTTCAGATTCTCGTCAATGATTCTATTCATGTTGTTGGTAAACCAGGAGGAATGATCACGGATCAAAACCCAAAAAAGTTTTCGAAAGTTAAAGAAAATAGGAAGGTGTATGTTACGATAACTAAATACAATGCAGATGAAATAAGTATTGGATCTTTAGGTGAACTATATGGGCAAGATTATGAAAGCAAAAAAAGAGAATTGAGTTATCTTGAAATTGAAGCTGAAATTAAATCTCGTAAATATGATCCAGGAGAACCAAACCATATACTTGAAGTTTGGTATAACAATGAGCCTGTAATCACGCGATCATCCGTAAAAAAAGATGTACAAATCGAAAAAGGCGGAAAATTATCTTTTGTTTTAAGTGAACGACAAGGTGGTGAGACAAGCATTCCAGATTTAGTTTGCAATACCTTAGGCGCAGCCAAATTTATTTTAGAAGGAAGTAAGTTAAAAATAGGTTCGATTTCTGAGCAAGGACAAATTACAGATATTAATAGTGCATACATTATTTCTCAAAGTCCAGCTTTTGAAATTGGAAAATCAGTACCTATGGGCCGATTATTTAACTTTACCATTATACAAGAAAAACCCACAAACTGTCAATAATGAAGGATCTTGATGTAATTGAATTCAAACAAAAAATCGATAACAACGACGAATTTATTTTAATAGATGTTCGTGAACCTTTTGAATATGAAATGTTCAACCTGAAAGGTAAACTTATGCCTTTAGGGAATTTAATGAGTTACCTAAACGAACTTGAACCATTTAAAGAAAAAGAGATCATTATTCATTGTCGATCGGGTGCTAGAAGTGCAACAGCAAAGGATATCCTGACACAAATGGGATATAAAAACGTTCGGAACTTATTAGGTGGAGTCCTTGCTTGGCAGGAAAAATTCATCAATCCTTAAAGTTTTCTTAACAAAAGTGTGACATTCCATTTTTTTATAGTCTATATACTATAAAACTAATTCTTAAAAAATATTATAATGGATAAATTCGATTTTTCACAGTTAACGGATTCTTTGTCTTCAAAGTTTGGTTCTGTATTACCTAATGTACTTTCTGCCCTTTTAGTACTAATAGTAGGTCTTTTTATTGCGGGCGTTCTTAGAAGACTTGTAGCTGGAGCTTTGAGAAAGACTGGTGTTGATGATAAATTTGGATCAGCGTCATTTTCTATGGCTAAGACGATCAGCAAGCTAGTTTATTATTTAGTAGTCATCTTTGTATTAATGGCTGTTTTAAACATGATGGGTATTTCGGATGCATTGGCACCGTTACAAAACATGTTAAATGAAATTACAGGATTTATTCCTAACATTTTTGCTGCTGGTATTATCGGTTTTGTTGGTTATACATTAGCAAACATATGTAAAGAAGGAATCGGATTTATTTCTGGCTCTATTGAAAAGTATACTGATAGATTGGGAATTAGCAAGGATTTTGATATTACATCAATCATCAAGCAAATCGTTTTTATTATTGTATTCTTTCCAATTTTAATAATAGCTTTAGATGCATTGCAAATGACTGCAATCTCTGATCCAGCTAAAAATATTTTAACTTCATTATTTGACGCAATCCCTAACATATTATCTGCAGGTATTGTAATGATCGTATTTTATGTTGCTGGAAAATTCGTTGTAGGTATAGTAAAAGAACTATTAACTAACTTAAATATAGATAAGTATGCAGCTGATTTTGGAATAAGTTCAATGGCTAATGGATCTTCATTTGCTGAATTAATTTCAAAAGGATTATACTTCTTTATCATGTTCTTCGGTTTAATAACAGCTGTAGAAAGATTAGGATTTGATCAGTTAAACCATATCCTAAATACAGTATTAGAACTTTCTGGATCGATCTTATTTGGTGGTATTATCTTATTGATAGGAAGTAAGTTATCAGCACTAGTTGCAGATTACTTTACTAAATCAGGTGCACCTGCAATGTCTTCAATCGGAAGATTCGCAACGCTTGGATTATTTGTAGCGATGGCATTAAAATATATGGGTTTAGCAGACGATATCGTAAATCTTGCTTTTGGATTGACATTAGGAGCTGTTGCAGTTGCTTTTGCTTTATCTTTTGGTTTAGGTGGAAGAGACGCTGCTGGCAAACAAATGGGTAAATTCTTAGATAAATTCTAAGTGATATAAAATAATATATAGAAAGGCTGTTCAGAGATGAGCAGCCTTTTTTTTGCATTTAATGTAAGGCTTACAAAATAGAATATGACAAAGGATAGCCAGTTTGACTTGAGCCAATTTGCAGTAACAAATAAATACTAGCTAAAGTCAAAATTCAAAAGGTAAGACTTAATTAAGGGTATTCAATAATTCCTTAGCCGATGATTTTCTAAAAAGCTTCGATGATTGGCTAATCTCAAGTAGCTTCTTTTTAGCTTCTGGTTCATTCCCAAGTTTTAGGAGACTAAGTGCTTGATACCAAGAAATTTGATTCGTAATTTCAGAAGCCTGAGATGCGTCCATCGAATCTAAAATCGAGAGTGCTTTATGGTGTTGATCCATTTTCATGTAACAAACAGCTCGATATAAGTCAAGATCTTTTTGATCAATATCTTCAAATTGAACTAAAGCCTCTTCAAATTTTCCGTCACCATAATTAATGAAAGCTTGTTGTAAACTTGTGACATCATTATCACCTCTTTCTATCTGAATGAGTTCGTTAGGATAAGCTGTAAAATACTGTTCATACAGCGAGTCACTATCATTAACATTCGTAAAATAAAAGAATCCAGCTAGTAATGCAATACTTGCGGCCATTGACAATTTTGACCATAATGGAATCACTTTGCCGGTCGTACTTTTTGATTTACTGGCCGTCTTATTTGCTAGCTTTTCCTCCAATTTTACAAACTGCGATTTAATATCTCTATTAGATTCCTCACGTAAATGACTAGATAAATTCGACTGAAATTTAAAAATATCGCTGAGTTGAGTATTTGATTTAAGCTCTTTTTCAAAACGTAACCTTTCCTCACTATTCATTTGGTTTCCCAAATAAAGTAAGCATAAATCGTAATATTGTTCTTCTGATTTCATAATTGTTAATTAAACAATTTTTTGAGTTCTTTCATACATTGGTACTTCCGAGATTTTACAACATCTGTATTATCATAACCTAGTCTTTCGGCTATGGCTTCCGTAGTATATCTATGATAATAAAATAATTTTATTATCATTTGACAACCGTCTTTTAGCTTGTTCAATGCAGAAGCAATTTTTGATTTCACTTCTTCATTTTCATACATTTGTTGTATATCATCATTAACACCTCCAAAGGCATAATCTTTAAACTCATCTACATATTGCATTTTCTTATCTCTTTCCGTTCGCTTAAATAGCATATTCCTAGCTATTCCAAATAAGTACGCTTGAGGTGTTGATAAGACATGATCCACTTTATTTTCAATAACTGCATTGTATAAAACAATGATAGCATCTTGATAAATATCAGCTGCCAAATTATCATCAAGCTTAAACTTTCTACCTGCCCAAGAAAAAAAACTTTCGCGCTGGCTTTCATAAAAAGCATTCAATGCTTTGCTGTGATTGCTTTTAAACAACAATTTAAGTTCTGTGAAAGATATATCTGATGCAATTTTCAATATTACAAAATTTCATTGCTAAGGTATTCTTTTTAATTAATTTGTAATATCTCATTCACCTTTAAGTACCGAACAGAACTAATAGGTAAATCAATTTTCTAATTTTTTTAACTGACTTAAAAAATGAAAAAAATCACATTTATCTTTTGGTTATTCTTTTCCAAAATTTCTTCACAAACATTTCAGAGTTTGGAATCAGAAATAAAAACGTTTGTTGTTTTAAAAAAACTCCACTTAATTCTTATTGAAGAAATACCTATTTCGAATCGTATAAAAATCATGTTGTTACTAAATGCTATCATCATGTAGCTTCATTCAAGCAATTTGGTTACCCATTCATAAACGTACAATGTCGATAACTAAACGTTTACCCACTTTAAGTTTAAAAAAAAATACCTAATTTAATATTACTTATTTCTAACTATCACAAGCTAAATCATGCTAAGAAATACTTCCTATCCTTCAAAGAGATTTTTACTCTTATTCATTATGATTAGCGCTTCCAATTTGCTATTATCTCAGGTTGATTCCGCTTCTCTACAACTAAAACTGAATAATATCGATACATTATTCAATAAATCAGATTACAAAAAAGCATTGCCACTTTATGAAGCTCTTCTCGAAGAAAGCAACCAATTCTTTGGAGAGATACATTCATTTAATGCTGGCATTTATAAAAAGATAACTCAATGTGTTGGTGAAACTGGTGGAGAATCCAAAGCAGTAGCCATTGGTGAAAAAGCAATTGAAATCGCTAGTAAAACACTCGGTGAAAATAATATACTTAGTGCTGGTGTTTTACAGTATGTAGGATCAATCCTACCTTATATAGGAAAGACAGACGAAGGTTTAGAAATGGTAAAGAAATCCTATAAAATGTATGAAGCTATTGATGCAGACGACATTACAATGGCTAAAATACAATCAACGTTAGGATCAACCTATTCATTTGTTGATGCCATTGATTCTTCCATTTTACTGTTAAAACAAGCAGATAAAACAATGACCGAAGCAAATGTAGACGATGTATATCATGGTCATATCAAAAATAACCTTGGAGCTATGTATCAATTTCAAGGAAAATTCAAAAAGTCAAAACCTTATTTCTTTGAAGCGGTAGACATTTATGAAAAACATTTTGGCACTAACTATTTGAATCTTAATTATCCATTGAAAAATATTGCTATTTGTTTGAGTCAAGAAGGAAAAGAAGAAGAAGCATTAAAATACTATTACAGCGTTTTAAAACTTATAGAACCAAAGGTTGAACCTCATTCAGAAACATTACTTTCAGTAAAGAATAATATTGCAATGTCAATATTCAGAATAGGTAGACTAGATGAATCTATTAGAATAATGGACACAATAATAAGACACCAAAAAGAACATTATTCTTTAGCGACCCAACATGGAATTTTATACCTAAGAAATCAAGCACACAATTATATTGAAACATCAGAATATGATAAAGCTTTAGCCAATATTCAACAAGTTCTTGAGCTCGCCCCAGAAGTCTACCCTGAACCACATTATGATGTTGTCAGGACACATGGAATTCAAGCCAAAATATTTTTGAATCAAAAAAAATATAAAGAAACAATAGCAAGTGCTACAAAAGGTATTAAGTTATTAGATGAATGTGCGGTTACTTTTTATCACATTTATGCAGAATTATATATGTATTTATTTGCTGCAAATGCTTCACTTAAAGAAAGTGAACAATATAAAACCAATAAAAAATTAAGTTATCAATATCTAGGTTATGATGAGTCCAAACCAGAAAATATTGATAGTATCATTTCCATAAAAGACATGTTTATTGTTATCAAAAGAGACATTGATGTTTCTTGGGATCTTTATCAAAAAACAAAAGATCGTACTTTTCTTAATTCAATTTTGGACAAAATGGAATTGTCTAAAAAACTATTGGCTATCCATTTTGATAATATCCAAAATGCAGAATCTATTCATGCTTTAATAAAAAGCAGAAAGTCGATCTTCGATAAAAGTATTAAAAGCTCCTTAGAATTATACCGAATTACAAAATCAAAGGAACACTTAAAAGAAGCTCTAGTTTTGATAAATTTAAATCGTTCGAGAAAACTACAAGAAGCCTTAAAGAAAAAAGAAGTCTTTGGGTATTTTGATGTGCCTAGAAAAAAAGCAATCGAAAAAGAAGAAATAGAAATTGAACTTCATCGATTAAATGGTGATAAAGAATATGCAGCAACCAATATTGAGATTGATAGTTTGAATTCACTTATTTACGAAACCTACCGCAAAAAAACAGCTTGGCATAAAAATGTGAGCGAAGCATATCCAAAGTACAACTCATTTTATGCCAATGATTCTATTTTACTTTATCAACCTCAATCGGGAGAATTGTTGATAGATACCTACGAAGGTGATGATTTTTTATCCCTTTTTATGATAGATCACCATTCGATTTCAGTCATTAATTTAGAAAAAAACAATCAATTTGAATCATTATTTAAAAAAACTAACCTCGGTTTAAAGGAAAAAGATTCGAAACAAACATTTAAAGAATTAATGGCATTTTTATCTATACCTACTATTGATCAGAATGAAATAAAAACAATAAAGATTATACCAAGTGGCAAGTTTTTAAAAATTCCTTTTGAAATTCTTGTATCTGATGATCAATATTGGATAGAAAAATTTGATATAAGTTATCATCCATCACAACAATTAATGAGTCATCCATTTTCCAAACAAAAAAACAATGGAAAAATAGGTATTTATGCAGCAGATTATAATTCCATTGAATCAATTGAAGACCAATCTCCTATCTATGCTGCACTAGTTCGTGACGGTAGTTACAACCTTCCTGGTGCAGTTTTAGAAGCTCAAAAAATAAATGAAATTTTTACAGCGGATTTATATTCAGGTGATGATTGTAATGTTGCCACCTTTAAAGAAAAAGCGTATCAAAATGAAGTCCTGCATTTAGCCATGCATAGTATTTTAAACCCTGATGATGGAATGAAATCCTATCTTCTTTTTGGTGATGAAAAAGATACCATCAACCGTCTATATACCTATGAACTGTATGATCAAAAGCTAAACGCAGCTTTGGCTGTTTTAAGTGCCTGCAACACAGGGATGGGAGAACTACAATATGGAGAAGGGGCTTTATCACTAGCACATGCTTTTAATTATGCTGGTGTACCTTCTACCGTTAGTTCGTTATGGAAAGTACCCGACCAGGCAACATCCTACATCATGGTGGAATTTTACAAAAATTTAAAAAAGGGTTTTCGTAAAGATGAGTCATTACGCCAAGCAAAGCTTTCATATCTTAATGATGATACCATTTCAGAAAATTTAAAAACCCCTTACCACTGGGCAGGATTTATAGTAAGTGGTAGTACAGACCCAATTCATATAGGAACTAGCTTTAACAAAATGTTGGCAATTCCTATTTTAATTGTTCTATTTGTCATAGGTTACTTTTTTTGGAACAAATCTTCAAAAAGAAAATCTACATGATACATAAAATTAAAAGTCGTACCCTTTTTAATCTTTTAAATCTATTTAATAAATAGCAAAACACACATGATTACATCATAAACTAGGATCATAGTTAGTAGCCGTTTTCTTAAAAAAGTCTTTCCAATTATGGAAAGACTTTTTTATTGGACTTATCGATTTAAAAAAGAATGTGAATTTTCATTTACCTATTCAATTACTATAGTACTTCCTATTGTAATCACATTTAATCATTAAAAATATTGCTGATGAAAATGAATAGATCCATTCGACTAACAAGTTATCTACTCTTCTTTTGTTTTTATGCCCTTAACGCCCAGTCTATCGACCGTAGTGTTGTTGCCAGTCAAGGTGCCACATCTGTTAACCCTTCGATCGGAAGCATCGAGTGGACCCTTGGGGAAACGGTGACGGAAACGTTTGATGATTGCTTTTTAACGCAAGGCTTTAACCAAACTTTTGAAATCAGCGGTTGTGGATTTACAAATATTGATGAAGTTCCATTAGATGAACAGCTCATGGTTTTTCCAAATCCAGCAACTGACAAATTGAACATCGTCAGTCAAAATGGAACTATCAAGCAAATTTACATTTTCAACATCCATGGTGCTTTAATCATGGATCAAATAGGTGAAAACAATGATCAACAAATAATGCCAATCAATTCAATGCCAGCTGGCCAATACATTATAAGAGTACAACTAGAAAAAGAAATCCTGAATCAACAATTTACTAAAATCGATTAACTACCTATCAAAAATTACATCATGAAAAATATTATACAATTATCCCTAATTTGTTTTTTGACAAGCCTAAGTTTTGCCTTATTTTCTCAATCCAATAACGCATTTAAATATCAAGCAGTTGCTAGAGATTCAGATGGAGATATTATCCAAAATGGAGAAGTCGCGCTTAGAATCTCTATTTTAGAAAATGGAATTGCAGAAGTATATGCTGAAACCCATAACTCTGTGCCTACAAACAAGTCTGGAGTTTTCTCTCTTAACGTTGGATTTGGAGATTTTGATGGCGGATCTGCAAATGAATTAGACGAAATCGATTGGGGTCTCAGTGACCATTCCATTCGAATTGAACTCGATACAGATGTCACCGATGGAATTGATTATCAACCAATGGGTACTGCCCCACTCTTAAGAGTTCCTTATGCAATGCATGCTACTTCTGTAGAATTTAATGATGATGCGGATGCGGATCCATCGAATGAAATACAAAATTTAACGTTTGATCCAAATGCCAATGAGCTGAGAATATCTGATGGGAATGTTGTAAACTTAAGCAGTTTAGTAGGTGGTGGCGGAACCGACAATCAAAACATATCATTAGATGGGACTACATTGATGATAGAAGATGGAAACTCCGTAAATTTAGGTGTTATCCAAGATGGTTTTACTGATGCTGATGCTGACCCTGCCAATGAAATTCAATTTATTAGTTATAATGAATTTACAAATGAATTAGAAATTTCTGAAGGTAATAAAATTACCCTTCCAATGGGTGGTGGTAGTGATGCAGATGCAGATCCAACCAATGAAATTCAAGATTTATTTTTAGATCCTGAAACGAATAGCATACATATTACAGGGTCTCCCAATGGAGTATATTTAGGGCCTCCTGATGCAGATTTTGATCCGTCAAACGAAATTCAAGAACTAAATTATGACGGTACTGTTTTATCGCTTTCAAATGGTGGTGGAGCAGTAACCATTCCTCTTGGCGGTGGTGATGATGCAGATGCAGATCCAACCAATGAAATTCAAAACTTAACATTTGACAATGAAACAAATGAACTTACACTTACAAATGGTGGTGGCTCTGTAACCATTCCGACAGGTGGTACCGATGCAGATGCAGATCCTACAAACGAAATTCAAAATTTAACTTTTGACCCTGAAACCAATACACTTTACCTAAGTGATAATGATGAAGGTATTTTTTTAGGAGCATTTGATGCGGATACAGATCCAAGCAACGAGCTTCAATATTTAGAATATGATGAAATGACAAATCGACTTTATATCTCAGGTGATAAAGCTGGAATTTCATTGGGCAGTATAGATAATGATAAAGATCAAACAAATGAATTACAATCCATAACTTATGATCCTACAACCTATATGGTTACCTTATCAGATGGCGGCCAAATTGATCTTAGTAACCTCAAAGATGTTGACGGAGGTATGACAGGTACTGATGATCAAACCATTTCCATTTCTGGAACGACGCTTTCGATTGAAGATGGAAATATGGTTGACTTAGCTGTGATTCAAGACGGGACTATTGATGATGATGCCGATGCTACAAATGAAATTCAAACGTTATCACAAACTGGAGAAACGATAGAATTATCAAATGGTGGGGGAACAGTCATTGTCGATACAGATGCAACAAACGAGATTCAAACATTATCACAAACGACTGAAACCATTGAATTATCAAACGGAGGTGGATTTGTATTTGTAGACACAGATGCCACGAACGAGATTCAAACATTATCAACAACAAATCATATGCTATCCCTTTCAGATGGCGGTGGATCTGTATTGGTTGATACCAATCCTGAAAATGAATTGCAAGGCTTTTTCCTTACCGAAGATAATATACTCGAAGTATCAGCACCAGAGAGTGATGTTATACAACAAATAGATTTTAGTCACCTATCAAGTAGTGGAGGTTCAACGTTTTGGTCTACAGCCGATGAAGGTGGTATTTTTTATCCAAATGATGTGTTTGTTGGTGATGAATATAATAATGCTATGCATTTAACTCCAGATGCTTTACATTTCCATAGTAGCAATGGAGATAGTGATGCAATCATTACAAAAGATAATATCACGATGTATAATGGGTTGTTGGATGGTGTTTTTAGTCCAAACAATTTACAATTCAATTCGACTTTTTTCGGTAATCCGCTAACAGCAAATTACAGTAATAGTCAATTAACATTCAATATGAATGGTACAAATTCAATGGAAATTACACCTGTAAATATTTTGATGACAGATGTAGTTGGAACACCTGGAACAACGGTAAATATTTCTAGTCAAGCATATGGACTCATCGAATTAAGACCAAAAGGAGATATAGCTACAATACAATTAATTTCTAATTATAATGGATCGGATAAAGGACGAATCATTACGGATGAACTTGAAATAAGAGGTGGCTCAGATTTAGCAGAATATTTTGATGTTTCAAAAGTAGGTAATAATAAACCTCTAGCAGGTATGGTTGTATCGATTGATCCTAATAACGAGGGTAAATTGATGATTGCAGATCAATCATATGACTCAAAAGTTGCAGGAATTATTTCCGGTGCAAATGGCGTAAATGTAGGAATGCATATGGGACAAAAAGGAACGATTGCTGATGGTCAGTATCCCATTGCTCTTACTGGCAGAGTATATGTATATGCAGATGCAAGTAAAGGACCAATTAATATTGGAGATATACTTACTAGTTCATCTACACCTGGCTATGCGATGAAAGCAACAGATAAAGAGAAAAGAAGTGGTGCTTCGATTGGAAAAGCAATGACTTCATTAGAATCAGGTAAAGGATATGTATTAGTACTTGTCAATCTACAGTAGATCACAAAATAACATTCAAGACATGAAAAATTTAATTTATATCTTTTGCTTTATAGTACTTGGTTCTGTAATAGGCAATAGTCAGTCAAAAAGAATTGTAAAAAAGTCACCTAAAAACATAGGTTCTGACTTATATACTCTGTATGAACAAAAAAATCAACGATCAGCGATTTTAAACAATCCTAATTATATTATTAATGAGGAGGGTTTAATAAAAGTATATATCCAAAGAGGAATGACTGAGGATACACACTTATTAATTGACAAAGAACAAGTTGAAAAAAATCTTGGAATTTCGATTTTGAAATGCCACAAAAACGTAGCAAGCTTCTATACAAATCCGGATGACATTGGCCGTCTAATAGAAATAATTCCAGATGGTTATATGCTTAAATCAGTCAAGCGACCTAAATCTTCAAATCAAGGACCAGCTACTATAAATTCTGATACATATAATGTTTCTGGTGTTGGTGGCAATGGAAAAAAAATTGCCGTTATCGACCTAGGATTTCAAAACTACCCTCTTTCTCAAAATGCTGGTTTTGCTCCTCCAAGTGATCAAATTGAAGTCCTTGACTTATCTCCAAATGATTTAACCACTGAGACGCATGGAACATCTTGTGTAGAGACCATTTATGATCATGCACCAGAAGCAGATTACCTTATTATTAAAATCAGTGACAGATTCGATTTTGTTGATGCTATTGATTATTGTATACAAAGCAATGTTGATGTAATCTCTGTTTCACTTTCCTTTTTTGGTGATGGTCATTTTGATAATACAGGAATTGTAGCCGAAGCTGTAAAAGAAGCGAATGACCAAGATATCATTGTCTTTCTTTCTGCAGGTAATGCTAGACTAAGACATTGGGAAGGCGAATATGCCGATGCTTTTTCAAACGGTATTCACGAGTGGTTTGGTAATGATGAAGGAAATGATATCACCATAGAAGCTGGTTCTTCAGTTTCGATAGTTATGACTTGGGAATCGGAATGGGATGATTATGAATTATACCTGGTCGACCCCCTTAGTAACGATGACGTAGCTTCATCGACACAAAGTGACAATACCGAACTTATTGAGTTTACCAATAATACAAGTACTGATAAAGTGTACGAAATTGAAGTAAGTGGAGGTCAAGGGGCCTATCCTGATTTTGAATTATTCGTAATTTCAAATGGATGTTCTTGTTTTCCTGAACATAATATAACTTCAGGATCTACAACCCAAAATGTATCTGATAATTTGACAGTAATTGTAGGTGCTGTTTTTTGGGACGAATTTCATTGGGATGATGCAATCCCTGCAGATTATAGTAGTGAAGGTCCTACAAATAGCGGAAATCAAGCGCCTCATATTGTATCTCCTACTTTCACAACAACGTTTGTCGATGGCGGTCCATTTGGAGGCACGAGCTGTGCAACACCTAATGCAGCAGGCGCTGCAATAGCTTTTTGGTCAGCTCATTCTTTTTATTCAGCAAAAGGATTACTTGATATCATCTATCGAAAAGCAGAACTCGTAAAAGATTGGGGAGATAACGGAGCAGATAATCAATATGGTTATGGAGGAATCAATCTTTATGATTATGATGCTAATAATGAATATGCAACAAAGTTTAGTAACAACACCCTTGGTTTAGGCAGTTTGCCTTGGAATGATATATGGCAAGCAGATAATTTTGCACCCCTAGGATCAAATGTAATTTTTCTTGGAGAAAACTACACTGAAGAAGAACAAGAGGATGTAGGACATATCATAAGATGGAGAATGGTTTACAAGTCTTTTCATGAAAATACAGTTATAAAATAATAGTTAGTAGTAAAGATTTTCTAACTATAAGTCAGTGACCCTTCTGTGAAAACAGAGGGGTTTTTTAATATAAAAAATACTCGATTCCCATTTACTTCTACTTACCGAAACGTACATCTTACTAAACAATACATTTATGAAATATCTAATTCCTATTTTTTTGACGACAATAATTTTCAGTGCTTGTACAGATGAAAGCCGAAAAAGGTTAACAGACCTAAGCACTGTTTGTGAAACAATGATAATAAATGTAACGACAGAGGTTGGTGATGTTACAAATATTAAAACCTGCGAAGATGGAATACCATGTAATTTAAGAGATGCTATTTATACCGCGTCACAAGCTTTATGTTCAGAAGAGGATATAACGATTATATTGGAATTGCCAACAAGTGCTACTTTCGAAATCGCTGATGGCGAAGAAGCAGGTCCAACTGTTTTTAGTCAACCAGTATTTACTGGCTTAAATATCGAATCTATAAACCTTGCAACAAAAGCAAATATCGTTATTAATGGAAATGAATCAACGATTAAACTTTCTGAAAATAATCAAGGAAATTCACCAGATCATTTGATCTATATTTCAGATCAATCGAACGTAGTTTTGAATAATCTCATTTTTGAAACTGGCCCAATATTATATGAAGACTGGTCATCATTTACACCAGGATCTAGATTATATAATCATGCAGGTGGTGCTATTCATAGCAATGGAGAGGTAACCCTTAATAATTGTACATTTCAAAATTGTCATGCAGAATTCGGCGGAGCCATATTCAATTCGGGCCCTATGATTATTCAAGATTGTTTATTAAAAAATAATCAAGGACAGATAGAACCTGATGTGGTTGATTCCTATGGTGGTGCTATTTGCAATCAAGGGCAAGGAGCAAATTTAGATATAAGAAATTGCATTATAGAAAATAACACTTCAACAAGAAGTGCTGCTTTTTACAATACTGATGGAGCGAAATTAAAAATAAAAGATAGCACCATTAAAAATAATTTTAGCATCGAAGATGAAGGTGTTTGTTACAATGAAACCCATGGTGATATTCAAGTTTTTAATTGCGATTTTCAAAATAACGTGCCTTATGCTTTAGATAATAGAGGTACTATGATTGTGCATAATTCTGAAATTCACAGTACACTTTTACAGCTCGGAAGACCAATGCTTGCTGTAAAAAGCACCAATGATCTTGAATTAATAAACACAAATATTTTTGACTTTGATGTTGTCAAATCAGAAAGTTCTGCACTTCTAGATTTTTCAGGCAATGTAAAAATAGAAGATTGCATCATTAACCATAATAAATCAACGGGCAACCTACTTTCCTCAACTGGAACAGGTGTTTTCGAATTGTATCGTTCCTATTTTATTGAAAATAATATTGTCCAGTTAGGTGAAATTTCAGCACCAACGGTATTTTTTGAAAGAAACTCATTTTTATACAATAATGCACAAGGATTTGATATGAAAAATGCTGAAAATATTCGAATGGTAAATAATTCTTTTTCTTTTAACGAATCTACAAATGAAACAGCTGCTTGTAAAATATTCGGTTCCAATACCAATTTATACTTCCTGCATAACACTATCATGGACAACGCTGTAGAATCAGAATTCGGAAGACATGAATTAATATTTACAGGTACCTATAATTTTGTTCAAATGAGAAATAATATCATTTTCAAAAAAGAAAACAGCAATGGTGCACTTAGTTTTCCTGATGCTTTTTCTACATCATTTGATATAGATTATAATTTCCTTGATGTAGAAACTGAAGTGTTACCTAATCAATATTTTATTAACCCACTCCAAACAGAAGTAGGTATAAATTTAAATATTGGAGAAGTTAATCAATCGATTGCTTTTGCTTTAATTCCTGAAGAATTTCATCTTTCGTGCCCTAAATTATCTGATGTATCTGTTGATATTACAGGAAGCACATTAGCAAGTGATTGGGTAGATCCCGGCTGTATGATTCAATTTTAAAACATTTCCCAATGCAGCTTTAGCAGCATATCCATAGGCCTATTTAAAAAAATAGGCCTAAATGGATTTACCTTTTAACGTACTAAATCACTTAAGCATAGAATTTGTAGCCAATGAAAGAAATTTTTACTTGCCTTTTGCTCCTTTGGAGTCTTACGATCACTTTTGCTCAGGACACTACAACCTTAAATATTTTTCTATGTCCAGGTGACACATTTTTGTCCCAAATTATTAATAACGATACCCTAATTTATGAAAATGGTCAAGAGGTAACATGCTATAATATTGATGTCTTTGAACTATTACCCATAACTTTTCACGATGACACGTTACTTTGTGTTGGCTCTAGCGGTTTGCTTTCGGTCAACGATTTTAACGCTTATCATTGGTCAACAGGAGCCATGACACAATCCATTTCCATATCAAACCCTGGTGTCTTTAATGTAACAGCAACGGACTTCAATGGGTGTACTTCTTCTTCTGCCTACCAAGTAAAACCTTATTCAATTGAAACGAACATTACGTCCAAAAATCCTACTTGTCCAAATGCTCATGATGGTTATATTCAACTGCTAGATGTTGATACCTTTCAAGGTGCATTATATTATTATTTAAATGACCTGCTAGTTGAAGACTTCGAAGCATTCAACCAACTACCAGCTGATCATTATACTATCTTGATACAAGATGAAAAAGGATGTAGTTATTTAGATTCAACCGATTTGGTTGACCCAACAATGCCTATAATAAATGTTTTACTTGACACCCTTCCTCTAATCTACGGTACACCCGGTCAAATTGAGACTCAATATGATAATAGTTTTTTTTCTTTTGAATGGAGTCCAAGCCAAGGAGTCGTATGTGTAGATTGCCCACAAACTCAAATACAAACAGATGAAGCCAATTGGTATTATCTTTCAGGAACAACTTCCGATGGATGTTTGGTTACAGATTCAATATTTGTTATAGGAAAAAAAGAGGTCCCCATTTTTATACCTAATGTTTTCTCCCCACTGTCAGAACAAAATGGAATATTTAGAATTGAAGGACCACTTATTATAGATGTAATCAAAACAATGCAAATCTATGATCGATGGGGAAATCTTTTATTTAATCAACATGAAATAAATCCAATACTGGATGCAGGATGGGACGGCAATTATCAAGGAATCCCATGCCCAAATGGCACTTACCTTGTTCTTGCAGATATCCTTTTAAACAATGGAGAAACCGTCCAAATAAAGCAAGGATTAACGATTATGAAATAAAAAGAACTTTGTATAAATCGGATGCGTTATAGTTTTAGATCAAAATAAAACCATGCGCAGCTACCTCATTCCTATTTGCTTACTTATGTCCTCTTTCTTGTTTGCTCAAGGGGGTTATACCATTGAAGAATACAATATAACAATGTCGATAAATGCTGAAGCAAAATGTCTCATTGAAGAAGATCTTAACGTTCGGTTCAATGAAAAAAAAAGAGGTATCATCCGACAAATACCAAT
>CALDTZ010000079.1 GCA_937924805.1 uncultured Saprospiraceae bacterium | reverse complement strand
GCAACGAATGTTACCGTGTAGAAAGTATTTATATAATCACCGTCATAGGTTCCACATATTTCTGTAGTTTCTCCTTCTAGGAAACTTGTTGCATTCCACTCAGCTGTACAATCTGCATTTACACTTAAGTTCACGCGATTGTTACAAGCCATTGATCCACCTTCATGCATTAATAGAAGTACTTCATCACTAACAATTGGACAATCAGGATCAGGTGTATGATCTGCGGTTATAACAAATCTGAACATGGCACATTCCATCGTCGGATCCGAAGTTACTGTCATACTTATTTCTTCTGTACCATCGGTATCACTATTATCGGTAGCTATTGTTGTCCAAATACCACCCATACTTTGTTGTAATTCAAAAATTAAAGGTGAACCATTTTCAACAGAAGCGCTTATCTCAAAAGTCGCATCATCTCCGGCACATGTATAAAAGTTCGTAGGTTGAGCATCAATTATTGGTGATGGATTAACTAATACCGTAATAGCTACTGGAATTGCTGCACATCCATTCGCATCCACAACATCATATTGTAGATCAATAGTCCCAATTGTAGCTATTGTCCCATCAATAATAACTATTTGACTATTTACATCTGACAATACATAGCCAGTTGCAGTACCAGTTCCAAGATCTGTCCACACATAATTATAAGGTGCAGTACCTCCAATTACGCCACCATCAAGTTCAAAAATATTTCCTGTACAAAAGCCCGGATTCATTGGTGGGTTTGCAGCAATATCTGATTCTAATATTTCAATAACAATAGAGCAACAACTTTCATTACCATTATTATCTACAGCAGTATACGTAACTAAAGTTTCTCCTATTGGGTAATTTCCGCTAGCCATTCCTGTCCCATTAAACGAATCAGTAAACGAAGCGATTCCACAAGCATCATCTATTGCTATTGGATCTACAATTACAACATCACCCGAACAGCCAGCACCATTAGGTAATAACTCAACGGGTTCTAATTTTGTCAAACTAACATTCTCTACTAATACAGCTCCACCTTCAGCAAATGCATCAATAAACACAATCACTAAACGAACCGAAGCTGAACCTGCTGGCGCTTGAATGCATCCTGCATTTTTATCCCATGTATCAACCACTGCTGGATCTAATGAAGGGTTTGGAGGAAATACAGCAAAGTCAGGGAAATTATATTGCGACATTGTATTTACACCTAATGATGCGCCACCTGCATCATAAAATTCTAATTGTAGTTCTACCCAATTTGCAGTACCAACAATATCATCTCCACTTATTGTATTAAAATAAGCTTCTGCGCATAACCAATCATTCTCTACACAAGGTGTAATATCTTGAAAAATTCCTGAACCACAAAATCCGCCACCACAACCAAAAATCTTAGCAGATGGACCAGAAACTGAATTGTCTAAGTCTTCAAATACATTTCCAAATTGATCCCAATCCGTAAAATCTGCAGGTACAGGAAATGCTCCAGGTGTTGTAATATTTGTAAAGTCTCCGTTTAATGCTTGTTCTGTAGCTCCAGGGCAAACCAAAATAGGCGCCTCATTATCAACTACTTCGACTACTATTGAACAACAAGCTTCGTTGCCATCCGCATCTGTAGCAGTATATGTAACTAATGTTTCTCCGATTGGATAATTTCCACTTGCATCTCCAGTTCCATTATAAGAATCTGTCAACATTGCAACACCACAATTGAATTCAGGAACTGGGTTTGTGATGACAATATCAGCTGTACACCCAACTGCATTCGCTTGAAAAACCATTGGCTCAAGCTTAGTAAGACTTGCATTATCTACCCAAATTGCACCACCTTCAGAAAATGCATCAATAAATACGATTACATATCTTACTGAAGCTGACCCAGCAGGTGCTTGCATACATCCTGCATTTTTATCCCAAGTATCAAGTACCGCCGGATCCAATGATGGAAGCGGAGGGAATACACTGAAATCTGGAAAATTATATTGAGAAATGGTATTAACTCCTAATGAGCCGCCGGTTGCATCAAAAAATTCTAATTGCAATTCTATCCAATTGGCAGTACCTACAATATTATCTCCAGTAATTGTATTTATATATGCTTCAGCACATAACCAGTCCCCTTCTACACAAGGTGCAATATCTTGAGTGATTCCTGATCCACAAAATCCACCTCCACAGCCAAATATTTTAGCTGATGTTCCACTTAATGATACTCCATTATCATCAAAAACATTTCCAAATTGATCCCAGTCAGTAAAATCTGCAGGAGTAGGAAATGCTCCTGGACTAGTGATGGCACTAAAATCCCCATTTGCTAATTGTTCTGCTGCATTAGGACAAGTTAAAGAAATAGCATCTTCTATCACTTCGATCACTATGGAACAACAGCTTTCATTCCCTGCATTATCAACGGCAGTATAGGTTACGATTGTTTGTCCAGTTGGATAATTCCCGCTGGCATCTCCAGTACCATTAAAAGAATCTGTAAAACTTAAAATTCCACATGGATCATCTGCCATAGGATTATCAACTACAACATCTCCTGAACACCCAGCAGCATTTGCTGTAACAATTATTGGGTTCAATTTTTCAAAACTAACATTATCGATTAAGACACTTCCTCCATCAAAAAGGTTTTGGACAAATACAAAAGCTACATTCACTGAAGCTGTGCCTACAGGTGCTTGTACACAATCACCATATTTAGCCCATTCTCCAGCTGTTGCCGTTGTTGCATCACTTATAGTTCCAACTGTTGAAGTCCCCAAAGAGGCTCCTCCTGCATCAAAAAAGTCAAGATTCATATCCAAAAAATTAGCATTGGATAGTATATCATCTCCAGCTGGGGACATCATATGTGCATTAAAACAAAGCCAATCACCTTCTACACATGCATAAGTATTTACAAATCCAGTGTATGTATTTGGTGCTCCTGTAAACGAACCAAAAAGTGCGGCTGCAGGTGCACTAGGATAACCCAAATCTGTATTGATAACTGTATTCCATGGTACATCACTAAAAACAATATCCCATCCAGCAAATCCAGAATCAAACCCTGGGTCTGTCATCAAGTTTCCTGCCGAATTTGGACAGGTTAACACTGGTGGTTCTGTATCTTCTCCAATAACCATATTAGAACAAGTTGCAAAGCAACCCGCATCATCAGTAACCGTTACACTATAAGTACCTGCCGCTAATCCGGTAATAGTGGAGGTAGTACCAATAGGACTACCTGTAGCATCTTCCCAATAATAATTGTAAGGAGCAGTCCCTCCAGTTGGTGTTGCTGTCAATTCTCCTTCCGTTTCACCCGGACATAAAAAATCAGGCCCACTACAAATTACTGAAATACCATCTGGTGTACATACACTCAATGTAATATTACTGATATCGATTACAACATCTGTTACTACCGGTGAACCTGTAAAGTCTGTTATCGCAAAAACTAAGGAGTAAGAAGCACCAGGAGTAAATGCAAAACCACCGGTTGCTATTCCTGAAGACAAATCACCTCCTAATGAGCAAGTTCCAATTCCAGGTGCAGTAGCATTAAACTCTAAGTTTCCTCCTGCTGTATTATTTTCTATTCTAAAATCTAAAAAAATGGGCGGGGTTCCAGAAGTAATATCTATATCAACCGTAAAACAACCACCTGTAATTACATCTGGTAGTAAGACTCCGCCAACCCCTCCAACGACAAACGAATTTACAGCTCCAGCTGACAATGTAAATGTTCCAGAATTGGTAACATTATCATAGGTAGGTGTCGGACTAGGGCCCGGTGAAAAGTTAAAAATTCCTGCCGCTGTAATATCAATATCAACTGAAGTATCACAATCACTGCATGCTTCGCATTCTGCATCTGCCAAACCACATTCGCCGATTACGGCTGGAGGAGTACAAACAGCATCAAAAGGTACGTCAAAATTAGACGCCATCAATTGCCAATTTCCTGGAAAACTTGCAATACTCCAAAGTACATTAAGGTTAACAGTAGCTGGAGGTGCTCCAGCCCAAGTTAATGTCGCTGTTATTTCATTCGGGCCTGTCATCACGGTATTGATTGCTGCGCCACTTCCGCCTGGAACAACCAACACATCTACAGGATCTGCAGGGTTAGGAGATGAGATCACAACTTCCATGGTATTTGGACCCGTATTTTCTATAGTAAGTATAACATCTGAACCAGCATCGCCTCCAAAATGTAAAACCGTAGTTTCGCAATAATCTGATTCGGAAGGAGCCGGAGGAGCTGCAACACATGTTGCATCGAAAGGTATGTCAAAATTAGACGCCATCAATTGCCAATTTCCGGGAAAACTTGCAATACTCCAGAGTACATTAAGATTAACAGTAGTTGGAGGCGCTCCAGCCCAAGTCAATGTCGCTGTTATTTCATTCGGGCCTGTCATCACAGTATTGATTGCAGCACCACTTCCGCCAGGAATAACCAACACATCTACAGGATCTGCAGGGTTGGGAGATGAGATCACAACTTCCATAGTATTTGGACCCGTATTTTCTATAGTAAGTATAACATCTGAACCAGCGTCGCCTCCGAAATGTAAAACCGTAGTCTCACAATAAGGTGAAGTCTGACTTATTACATTGCTTGAGTAAAACAATGATATCACTAATATGAGTGAATTTAAGATAAATCGGGTGCTAAAGTTAATAGCTCTAAAAGAGCCATTAAAAAATGAGTAGTTCATTTCTCTGGTCATGAGATTGGTTATTTATAATTACTTGTAAAACAAGTTTCGGTGGGTTCTTAATTCACCTCTTCTTGTTAAGATCATCGCAAATTATAAAAACGAGACCTAATCATAAGAAGAAACAACTACGACAAACATACGACACTGTAGTGTTTTTAAGCGCTTAGGGCGTATTTGGTAAGAATTATGAAGTTTTTTAATAGAAATAAAATTAGAGGTCTATACCGATTTAGGTAGATTAAATATCATAATATTTTATTATGTATTCATACATTTTTACCGGTTCAACGAATCTATTTTTCGAAATTAGTAATATACTTTATGAGGTCGTAGTCTTTAGATAGATCTAAACGTTTCTTTAATCGGTATTTCCCTTTTTCAACGCCTCTAACTGAAATATTTAACAAAGAAGCTATTTCTTTCGTTTCCATTTCAATCCTAATTAAAGCACACAACCTTATGTCATTTTTTGTTAGACCCTTATGTTTTTCTTTTAAAGCATTAATGAATTTTTTATCCGCTTGATGAAATTGAGCATTAAAATCTTGCCAATAATCTTCAATTTCCAATTCTTGATCTAACATCCTAATAGATGATCTTAAACTGTATTTCGATGATGACTGAAGATCGACAAGTTCTTCTTTTACTTTAGTTAAAATTTCATTTTTATGAGCCATTTGTGCTGTCGAGAATAACAACTTCGAGTTTTGAGCATTCAACTCCATTTCTAGGTTCTTGTTTCTCAACTGTAATATCTTACTTTCTGCATCTAATAATTGTTGCTTAATCTCTTTTTCTCTGCGGTTATTATCAAACTTATTCAAAAAATATAGCGCCATAAAAAAGCAAAGAACTACACCAAATTCAAACCACCAAGTTTTATAAAACGGGGTGTTTATCACAATCTCTATCTTTTTTACCTCTCTTTCTGACTTTACCAAAAAGGAATATGTTCCAGGATCTAAATTTGTGTAACTAGCTTTAAGCTTTCCACTTGTATTTATATTCCAATCAAAATCAAAACCTTCTAATTTATATTCAATATTAAATTTAGATACCGGCAATTGATTTATAACGGCAGCTTCAATTTCGAATGAATTCTGATTAGGATTTAATATGATTCTATTTGTTTGTTCTATAGGATTTTCTAATATTATTCTGTCTTCATACTTTTTACCTGCTTCTATCTTTTCATTGAAAATTTTGAATTCAGTAAAAGAGATATTAAGTGCAATCTTTTCTTGTATTAAAAAATCTGAATCAAAAATATTAAGTCCATTGATGCCCCCAACGTAAATAATCCCGTTCTCACTTTTTAATATTGCCATTTGATTACATTGATTATCGTATTTAATATTATGTAAATCAATATTTGTAATTGTATTATCCTTTTGATTAATATAAGATATTCCTTTGTATGTAGAAACAATAATATTCCCAAAATCATCTTCTGTAATACCCATTACTTCGTTAGAAATTAATCCGTTTTTCTCTTTTATATGTTCAAATACACCTGGACTAAGCATTTTATTTACTCCACCGCCTTCAGTACCTATCCAAATTGTTCCATTTTTTTCCTGATAAATTGCTCTTATATAATCACTGCTTAAAGAGTTTATATCTTCTTTACGATGACTATAATGTATGAATTTATCTTTATCTGCATTGTATAAATCAATACCACTTGATTTTGTTCCTATCCAAAGTAAATCATCATTATCCACTAAAATCGTCATAATGGTAGCCGATGAGATTGAATTTTCATTTGATGAATTTGGAATAAAATGAGTAAATGTTTCTTGCTCTTCGTTATACAGATTAAGACCATCACCCACGGTTGCAATCCACAATCGACCTTTTTTATCTTGATCTATATCCCAAATATGTGATCCACTTATGCTTTCAATATTTTCATTGCTATGATAAAATCGTTTGGTAGAATTATGCTCTCGATCATATTTTATTAATCCCTGAGCATAGGTCCCTATCCACAAGTTTGAATTTGAATCTTCAAATAGAGATTTTACGACTTTCACATTTTCATTTCCAAGGATGTTGTGAAACTTTTGGTGCCGTTTAAAATATTGTTGGTGCTTATTATTTGAAATACTTTGATCCAAATAATTTAAGCCTCCTCCATCTGTTCCGATTAAAAATTCTCCTTTGGTCGTTTCTAACACTGATAATACAGATGGAGAAATAGGCACTTTACTTACATTATTAGAAGGTGTACACAAGGAAAATGTGGGTGATTTATTTTCAATGGTATTGATACCACCATTATAACTCCCAATCCATAATTTATCGGTTTGATCTTTTATTAAACAAATCAAAGCATTACTGCTCAATGATGATTTGTTTGAAGGTTCATAATTATGTTTTTGGATAAGATTTGTATCTTGAAATAACACATTTAGCCCTCCTCCATCCAAGGCAATATACAGTGCTCCATTTTTATCAAATTCCAAATCTCTTACCGCATTAGAACTAAGATTTGACACATCATTACCCTCATAAAAATGAGTAATTTCTTTCGTTATAGTATTAAACTTATACAATCCAGTAGCGTCATTCCCGATCCAAAGTACTTCTCCATCCAGAAGTAATGTTTTACGATATCCTCCGATCTGCGGATTTGAGCTATCATCACCAAAAAAGGTTTTAATACGTCCATTCCTATCCATACAGCTTACTCCAAAACCACTTGACGCAATCCAAAAATTCCCTTCAGAATCTTCAATAATATCAAATATAAAATCATTAGGAAGTAGACTATTTTCAGATTTGTACACTATTGACTCATTATGATCCACCGAATATCTTATTAAGCCTCCCCCTATTGTACAAATCCAGATGTTATTTTTAGAGTCCTCATATATATTATAAATTTCATAATTTCCAAAACCTGGCGAAATAGAATCTAATGGTATGTTAATGAAATTATCTGCATTTTTGTACTTTAAATTAATACCATTTGATGAAGTTCCCGCCCATAAATTATCTTCCGAATCTTCAAACAAACACAATACCTGCTTTCCCTGAAAAGCTGTAGATTCTATGTTGTCCGTATTTGATTTATAGAGTTCAAAATCATATCCATCATATTTATTTAACCCATTTTGGGTTCCTACCCAAATGTATCCATTGTGATCTTGGGCAAGTGATAATATTGAATTGTGTGACAATCCTTCTTTTATTGTTACATGATTAAATTTTAGGAAATAGGAGGAAGGTTGTGCCAAAGAGCACAATACCCAGCTAAAAAAACTAATAAATAATAGTATTCTATTCAATTATAAAATATACTTTATTAATCACATTTACCATGCGATGGAAAACAAAAATCAATATCGATAACATCCATAAAAGGGCACTAAATATCCCCTTTTATTTATTAAGCAAAAATTGGTCCTAACGTGTTCATTTTCAAGATATTTTTGCTAAATTGTACACATCTTCAATCTGGTACTTTACGTTTAAAAAACTTAAATTGAATCAAAAACTTAGAACGGCTTTATCATTTGCAAAAAACGTATTAACGACTGGTGCATTATCCGAAACTAGTCGAAAAGTAGAAATTGAAATTTGCAAACACTTATCTATTGATAAAGATCTCACCATCATTGAATTCGGAATGGGGCATGGAAATATTACGAAAGAAATCTTAGCTAATATTAGCCAAAAATCACAAGTTTATGCTTTTGAAATCAACCCTGATTTTTGTGAATTTGTCGAATCAAACGTAAAAGATCCTAGATTAAAAGTAATTAATGATGGTGCCGAGAATGTAAAAAATTATATTACAAGTAACGTTGATTTTGTTTTAGCCTCAATCCCATTTTCCTTTTTTTCTAAAGAAAAAGCATTTAAAATCTTGAATGATTCTCATGAAATTCTTAATATTCAAGGAATGTATAGTCAAGTGCTTTATACAAAACATAACTTTAAGAAGTTTCAAAAAGTCTTTGAAGACTGTACAATCAAAAAACTATCTTACTTTCCTCCTGAATATATTTATCATTGCCAAAAACTAAAATAATGTTGTGGTCTCTGGTTGATATATAGAATTTCATTTAAATAAATAAGAAAAGCTAATATTTGGCGTTACCTTCATATCAAATATTAACACATAATGAGAGCTTTTATAATACTTTCTTTCGTTTTTTCATTTACCTTCTTCGCTTGTAACAACAAAAAAATGGCAACCACTCAAATGCCACCAGCAAAATCGACACCAACGGCTGGACCGGATGGTAATATTATGAAAACGACGTCAAAATCGAAAATCCCAAATCGGATTTCAAAAGTATCAACGACTCGGATGACCCAAGAGATTGAACCAAACTTCCCTTTTGATCTTGACCTAAAAGATGCCGATGGAAATATTGTAAAATCAAATGAGTTATTTAAAAGCAATGGAAAACCAACCGTACTAATGTTTTGGCTTACTACTTGCGGTCCTTGTCATAAAAAACTAAACGCAATAAAACCATTATACCCTTCATGGATCCAAGAAGCAGATTTTAATATGTATGCTATTTCTGGAGATTTTCAAAAAAATTATGAATCTTTTGCTAAACAAACAAAACAAAAAGATTGGGCATGGGAAACATATAATGATTGGAATAGAGAATTTAGAGTCGTTCTTCCAGGGAAGTTAAACGGATATCCTCAAACGTTCATTTTTGATAAAAATGGTGAACTTGTATATCAAGACAGAAAATATAACGCTGGCGATGAAATTAAACTGTTTGAAAAAATTAAAGAAATTTGTAAAAGCTAATTTATAATTCTATTGTTTTTTTCTCTAATTCTACAGAATTAGGGCCAACCATTATTTCAAAATTGCCTGCCTCAAAAACAAACTTTCCATTTGTATTAAAAAACCCTAGTTCATTTTTTGTCACCTTAAATTTCACTGTTTGAACGGAACCAGGATTAATTGAAACTTTTTCAAAACCTTTTAATTCCTTAATTGGACGAGCAACGGATGCAACTACATCTCTTATGTATAGTTGTACAACTTCTTCTCCTTCAAAATTGCCTACATTTTTAACATCGATAGATACTAAGATATTATTCGTCCCATCTTTAGTTACGGACAAATTAGAATATTCATACTTGGTATAACTTAACCCATAACCGAATGGATATAACGGCTCATTACTTTCATCTCCATAATGACTCCAAAACACCATATCCGAAGGACCAGGTCTTCCAGTATTTAGTTTATTGTAATAGAGTGGTAATTGACCGACACTTCGAGGGAAACACATAGGTAATTTTCCAGACGGATTATAGTCACCAAATAAAACATCCGCAATTGCATTTCCTGTTTCCGTACCTAATTGCCACGTTTCTAGAATAGCTGGTACATGCTCATCTGCCCAATTTAAAATAAGTGGCCTTCCACTCATCACGACAAGAACAATATTTTGATTTACAGCATGAACTGCTTCAAGTAATTGCTGCTGAAAACCAGGAAAACCTAATTCTGTACGACTCCTACCTTCTCCACTTTGAAATCCATGCTCACCTAATACCATAATGATTACATCCGCCGATTTAGCTTTATTTACGGCTTCATCAAACCCTGATTTATCTTCATTATTAATGACCACTTCTTTTATGAATGTTGCAGGTTCACTAATTAATGTAGGACCAGGTTCATAAGAGAAGGAGACACTTTTATTTTCTAAACCTTCATTTACAGATATTGCCGTATTATCATCTGATCCAATTCTCCAACTTCCTAATGGACTATTTTTATCCTGAGCAAGATCACCAATGACTAGAATGTTTTTTTGATCTTTCTTCAATGGCAATAAGGCATCTTCATTCTTCAATAAAACGATCGACTTTTTAGCAATATCTCGTACTAAAGCTGCATGATCTTTGTGATATGGAAGGCTATTTTCTCTTTCTTTATCACAATATCTGAACGGATCTTCAAACAAACCAAGTGCTTCCTTAATCTTCAGAATTCTTATAACGGCATCATCCACATACTTAATAGGAACACTTCCTTCTTCTATCGCTTCCGCCAAATGTCTGATGTATGCATAGGATTCCATATCCATATCCGAACCAGCATTTGCTGCAATTATGGCTGCATCTTTTAAATCTTTTGCAAAACCATGAGCCACCATTTCTCCTGCAGATCCCCAATCCGAAATTACAAAGCCTTTAAAACCCCATTCACCTTTCAAAATATCTCGCTGCAAATAGGTGTCTCCAGTTGCGGGAATTCCATTTAATGTATTAAACGAGTTCATAACTGTAGCAACATCGACATCAATGCATGCTTTAAAAGGAGGTAGAATGGTATTAAACAAGGTCACAGATCCTACATCTGCCGCATTGTAATCTCTGCCAGACTCTGCAAAACCATAACCGGCAAAATGTTTTGCCGTTGCTGCTAAAGTGTTGTTTTTAGATAAATCATTTCCTTGGAAACCCCGAACCCTTGCTTTACCGACTAAACTACCTAGAAAAGGATCTTCTCCTGCACCTTCCATCACTCTACCCCATCGAGCATCGCGTGTTATGTCGACCATTGGAGCAAATGTCCAATTTATTCCACGTGCAGAAGCTTCCTCTGCCGCCATTCGTGCTGATTTTTCAATAGCCTCCAAATCCCAAGATGCAACTTCCCCTAATGGAATCGGCGCTAATGTTTTGTGCCCATGAATGACATCTAACCCAAAAATCAACGGAATACCTAGGCGTGTTTCATTTACTGCGATTTCTTGGAGTTTTCTAACTTCGTCAACACCAGAAACATTCAATAAAGAACCTACTCTTCCATTTTTTAAATCATTGTATTTTTCCATGGACGACCCTTCTTCAGGTACTGGGCCTGTTGCATCCCAAAATCCATTATATTGTGTCATTTGACCAATCTTTTCCTCTAAAGTCATTTTTGACAGCAATAGCTCCATTGCACCAAGTTCAACTATTTCTGATGTAACTTTTTGTGTTTGTTTAGAACAAGAAAAAAGAGTGACAACAATAAATAAAATAGAAAGAATTGTATTCGACTTGATCATGTTCCTGGGATTAAAATTCTATTTTGTAACCAACGTTTTTTATCAATAACATTTTTAACCTTACCGAAATAAGAATTTAATATTAAAGTAAATAAGACTCACACTTAGTAGTTTTATGAATAATTGTAATAATTATCCATAAACATACCATTTGTATCTATTTTAATCAACAAAAAACACTACATCAAGACTACATCTCAATTATTTTTGCTCACAACAACTATTCATCTATTATCTTTAGCAAGAGATGCGAATAAATAAGGGAAATGTCGGGTTTTATAGAGTTCTACTAATTTTGAATTTTTCAATTTTAGCATGTATTTTATTTTCTCAACAAAATAATATTGGAATTCCAATCATACAATCTTATTCAAGAGACACCTACAAAGCTGGAACGCAAAATTGGGATGCTACCATTGCTTTTAACAATCGCCTATTTTGGGCAAACAACGATGGAGCTTTAAGTTTTGATGGCCACAATTGGCATACCTATGAGATTCCAAACAAGACTATTATTCGATCCATAACTTCACATAAGGATAGAGTTTATTTTGGTGCACAAGACGACATAGGATACTTTGAACCAGACACAAATGGAGACCTAAGTTATCACAGCTTAAAACATACAATAGATTCTTCACAAGCTTCTTTTACCGATGTTTGGGATATTGAAAAAGTAAACGAATGGTTAGTTTTTAGAGCCGACAATGCTATTTATCTGTATGACGGTAATAAAACCAAAATCATTTATGCTTCATCAACTATTACCTGTTTAACGAAAATGGATAATGCCATCCTATTTCATGATTTAAATAGAGGTATTCTTTCCTACAAGAATGGTGTTTCAAATTTAATTTTGAATACTGAACATTTTGTTGGGAAGAGTATCATTGACATTATACCAACAGGAAATCAATCATTCTTTATACTTACTGAAAAGGATGGAATCCATTTCTATGATGGCAAAGAAGCAACTATTTTTAACAATGATGCTCAACAATACCTTATAGCTAATCGAATTAATTCGGGTATTAAATTAAGAAACAACAATTTGGCTATCGGCACCTTTTTAGGCGGTATAATAATTCTTAATCCTGATGGAAAAACACAATACAAACTTAATAAAAGCAACGGTTTACAAAACAACAATATAAGTACTTTACTAGAAGATCAAACGGGAAATCTATGGTCAGGAACATATAACGGAATTGACAAAATTGAACTTAGTACAGGAATGACCTATTTTTCGCCTGATGGAGAAACACAAGGAGCTGTATTTGATATTGAAAACATTTATGGAAAATATTTTTTCGCAACAAACTCTGGCTTATACTGCATTGACACAAGCCATTATTACGATCCATTTACAAAAAAAGATTTTCAATTTATTGCAAATACAACAGGAGAAGCTTGGGGTTTAGATGTTATTGATGACGAATTAATCCTTTCACACAATGATGGTGCTTTCATTATTGATAAAAAGTTAACAGCAAAGCCTTTATCTTCTATTTATGGTTCTTGGAAATGTTTGAAGTTAGAAGAAAATATTATGATACAAGGAACCTATAATGGTTTATACGTATATCACAAATCAAAAGGCTCTTGGAAATTGCAAAATAAAGTGCCAGATTTTAATGAATCTTCCAGGTTTTTAGTCAAAGATCAAGAAAAAAATGTTTGGGTATCACATCCATACAGAGGAGTATTTTTGTTTAATCACAATGGCTCTTATAAAGATTGGAAATTTTCAATAATGGACTCCACTCATCTACTTGATGGAACAGAATCGCATGTTTTTAATATTGATAATAAAGCTTATGTAAGCAATTCAAATGGATTATTTGAATACCAATATGAAAATCTAACATTTAAGAAAGTAGAAGGAGAAACAAAAACGATAACAAACTCCAATTTTATAAAGCGAATTATTCAAAAAGGAAACAGCTATTGGTATATTGGCGATCAACTTTCAGGAAGATTAAAATTAAATAACAATCAATTTAAATCTTCAACGATTAACGAACCTATGCCAGCACTTAATCGCTTATTCGTAGGTGGTTTTGAATATCTTTTTCCAATTAATGAAAATGAAGTATTTGTGTGCACAAATGATGGCGTTCAATACTATAATCCAACTAAACAAAAACCTAATACAAACCTAAAACCAACACTAACATCCGTAACCATAAGTAGTATTGATAGTATTATTTATGGAGGCCACGGACCTTTTCGAAAAGACATAAAATTAGCCTATGACCATAATGATTTATTATTTCATTATGCTCTGTTAGAAAACCCCAAGGATCTTTTTTTCTCCTACAAACTAGAAGGTTTTGATGAAGATTGGTCGGTGTGGTCCGAACAGCCATTCAAAGAATATACAAATTTAGATAATAAGGATTATACTTTTCATGTTAGATCAAACAAAGCCATCGACAAGGTTCAATCCTTCTCATTTATCATAAAACCTGGATGGTATGAGACACCTTTTGCTTACTTTTTATATACTCTTTTTGGATTATTGATTCTTGCATTGTTATTACTTATCCCGAGAAGAAAATTTAAGAAAACGGAAGCTGACTTATTGTTCAAACAAGAACAAACGGAAAGGCATTTGGAAAAAATAAAATCAGAAAAACTTGAAAATGAAATAATCTACAAAAATAAAGAATTAGCATCCTCCACACTTCATTTACTTCAAAAAAACGAAACATTAGATATTATAAGAACAGAACTTGAGAAAGTCGTTCGAAATGTAAAAGATACTCAAGCTAAAAAAGAAATTAAAAAAATTGGAAGTTTATTGCGGTCAGACTTAAGGCTTGAAAATGATTGGGGGAAATTTAGTATTCATTTTGATCAAGTACATCATGATTTTATCAAACGATTAAAAAAAGATTTTCCTGAATTGTCAACGAAGGACCAAAAGCTTTGTGCTTATCTAAGAATGAATTTACAAACGAAAGAAATTGCACCTCTGCTCAATATATCGGTGCGTGGTGTCGAGATTAGTCGATACCGGTTGAGAAAAAAACTTTCATTAGAAAAAGAAACCAACCTCAACGAATTTATGATGAATTATTAAAATACCTTGAACATGTTAACATTAAGACCAAATTGCGAACATTGTAAAAAAGCATTACCTAATACTTCTACTGAAGCCATGATTTGTAGTTATGAATGTACTTATTGCAAGTCTTGTGCAATAGATCTATTTAAAAATGTTTGTCCATCATGTGGAGGCAATTTTGAAAAAAGACCTATTAGACCAAAAGAAGAAATAAAAATAAATCCTGCTTCAAACTTAATGATTCACAAACCCAAAAATAAAGCTAGTTATGAGGCTATGATCAAAAAGTTTCAACAAATCGAGCCTAAAAAACGATGACTTACAAACAAAAAAACCACTCTTTCGTTATTATCTTTTATCATTCTATATAGGTTAGATGCGATTACTCTTTAATTTATTGCTTAGTTCATTTTTGACGTTTGGAATTATTCAAATAAATCAAGCAAATGACAAAAAACCGAGCCAACCCGAACAACCAGAAAAGGGACCAGGAAGTAATGATTACATTTATTCTTCGTTTAACCTACTGGATAAAGCAAGTACTGAAGATGGTTATTGGTTGATTACACCTAAAGATTCAAAAAACGAAGAATTACCTGTTATCGTTTTTATGCATGGGTATTCAGATTACAATCCAATTGTCTATGGAAAATGGATAAAGCACTTAGTATTTCAGGGGAATATAGTGATCTACCCTCGTTATCAAAAAAATCTTTTTAGTCCAGGACATGAAGCATTTATACCCAATACGGTGCACGCCATTCATGAAGCACTTAACTATATAGATCACGAAAGTTCGATAAAACGTGATCCTTCAAGGATATCAATGGTGGGTCACTCTTTTGGCGGCGCCATTATTGCCAATATGCTAACTCGTTGGGATGATTATAACCTACCAAAAATTAAAGCCGCGATGTTATGTTCTCCTGGAACAGGCCCTATCAACGGTTTTACATTAGATACATATTTTGATATTTCAAAAGACATAAAACTAGTCGTTGTCGTTTCTGAAAATGATGATGTAGTGGGTCAGCATCTTGGTAAAAAAATATTTACAACAGCAACTAACACAATTAATAGAAACTTATTATTACAACTCAGTGATCATCATGGAAAACCGAAAATCTCTGCGAGTCATAATGAATGTTCTTCCAGAGATAAAGCATTAGATGGAGGTATCCATGGCTATGCCTACCATCGAAATAAAGGATCAAAATTAGATGCTACAGATTATAATGGCTATTGGAAACTATATGATGGGCTTAGAAGATGTGCCAACGAAGGTATACATTGTGAATACGCCTTTGGCAATACTGATCTTCAAAGAAATATTGGTAATTGGTCTGATGGAACGCCAATCATACCATGGAAAGTCTATACTCCCGAAGATTTAAAATAAAAAACCATCGTCAAATTAGATTAAATCCTAGATCAGCTACAAAATAACTTGAACCATTGGTTTTTAGCATCTAGCAAGGAGCTAAAACAAATAATGAAAATAGTACAAAAACTAAAAAATGGAAGTTGTTCATATTGGCTAGTTTACTTTGTCCTGATGATTAAAAAAGTTGTTCTATGATGAATGTTACTAATACTATATAGATGTCAATCTGCAAGTAAAACGTTGCATCATCGTTCAATTAAATTTAGAAAAAGAAGTATTTTAAATTTTATACCTACTCAATAAATCATGATACATCCTCTGCTTCCTTCTACAATCCCTACTATAAAAACAAAGAGACTTTTATTAAGAGCATTAACGATGATGGATTTAGAAGCTATATTCCAAATCAGATCGTCAAAAAATTTTACAAAATATACAGCGAGAGAACCTATTAAAACACTTGATGAAGCGAAAGGGATCATTGAAATGATTCAATCAATTTTCGCAAAAAAAGAAGGTATTTCATGGGCAATGAACATTAATGAATCAACTAAATTAATTGGCTCAATAGGCGTTTGGAAATTCGACAATTCGCTAAATGTAGCAGAAATTGGCTATGATTTAAATGTAAAACATCAAGGAAAAGGATATATGCATGAAGCACTACATGCCGTTTTACACTTTTGTTTTACAACTCTAAATCTAAAAAAAATTCAGGCCAAAGTAGATATAGAAAACCATGCTTCCAAAAAATGTCTATTAAAACACGGATTCAGTAGAGATTCAACATTCGTAGACCAGGTGATTACAAAATATAATCCAACCCATTTGTATACGTTAGAAAAAAAATCGCTTATTTCCTCATCCTAGAACGGATAAACATCAGCTCTAAACCAGTATTCGTGGATAAAATAAGGACTCCTTGAGGCACTTTAATGTTGTATGTATTCTTTAAATTCTTAATAAACACTGTTTCTATATTTCCACTTTTACATCCAATCGTTGTGCTTTGCATATCAGCCACATTCAAAGAAACATTGTTATCACCATCTCTGAGGCTATAAACAATATTGTGGAATGTATTACAACCCGAATAAGCTTTGATTGTAGACTTTGATATTTCTAAGGTAGCTTTATGTTTAGCAACATTCTGATTATCCATTTCTACAAGACTCCAATTCCCTTGAATATCTTTTAATGAAATAGAAGAATGATTATGTGAAGTATCCCCATGGCTATGTACAGATGGGTTCACTTTCTTTGCGCAGGCACCAATAAATAACATAGAACCCAAAAACAATATGAATAAGATCGATATATTTTTCATTAAAAAGAATTAAATTTTTGATTGAAACCAATCAAGTAAAGAAGCTTTTTGTGATTCAGATAATTTAGCTTTTGAATGCATAAAGGTATAGCTTTTCATAGGCATTCGTTTAAGCTCAATAACTTCCTTCATTTCTTGATAGTGATGTTCTTTTTCTTTATCAGAATAACTAGCCCACATAGAATAATTCAAATGTTGTCGTCCTCCTTTAATATGACTTTTCAACATCCATGATACAGGGGCAACATTAGAATACCATGGGTAAGACGTCTTATGAGAATGACAATCATAACACGCATCTTTAATCATTTGTGCGATCTCTGGTTCAGGATTTTCAATGGCAATAAAATCTTGACTCAACTCCAACGGAGGATTGGTTTTATCAATTCTTATCAACTGTATGGCAAATAAGAGGATCAATAATCCAATACCAATTTTCTTTCTGTTCATAAATTCTCTGCTTAAAGTGCTAATGTATAAAAAGTATCACAACTAGAATGCCCTGTCTCACCAATTTGGTCTCCGGATCGTTCAAATCCGAATGATGCATATAGAGCATTCGCATTTACCATACGTTCTACAGTCTCGAGATAACATACTTTATAACCCATTTTTTTAGCTCCAACCAAACACATTGCTAACATCTCTTTTCCTAGCCCTAAGCCTCTAATTTCATTAGAAAAGTACATCTTTTTTAATTCACAAAGATCGGGTGATGCACCTTCTAGTCGATCAATTCCAGCACCACCAAATACGTTGTTCTGATCATCGACGATAACATAGTAGACTCCTTTTTCATGATGGTAAGATTCATACATTGAATCGACCTCATTATCTTCAATAGAATATCCACTGCCAACACATCCAAACTCGGTCATTACTTTACGAATAATGGAAGCCATTTGCTCATTATCCCTTCCTTCAATTTCTCGAATTATATAATCGGCTTTTTTCATTTTGAACGCAATCTAAACATTTACTTTAAAGGTATGTATTTTAGTAGACAGAAGACTTATTAATTCGATCACGATGACATTTTCAGCCCGAGTACTATCATTTTATAAAAACATCAACCCAGATGTAGAAATTCCGCCTCCGTTTTCTTGGATCAATCCATTTGAAAATAGTGAAACACGAACGTTATTAGATACTTTTTATACAAAGTACTTTAATGATGATCATATCCGCTACGGAATTTTTGGTATCAACCCCGGAAGATTTGGTGCTGGTGTTACAGGAATTCCTTTTACAGATCCAAAAATCTTGGAAGAATTATGCAATATTAAAAACGACTGTCCAAAAAGATTCGAATTATCTGCAGACTTTATCTACAAGGTGATTCAATCATATGGAAACATAGAACATTTTTATAAATCATTCTTTATCACTTCGATTTGTCCATTGGGCTTTTTAAAAAATGGAATCAATTGTAATTATTATGATGATAAAGAACTTCAAAATGCGGTAGAGCCATTTATCCTTTCATCTTTAAAAAGTCAAATTCATTTTGGATTAAATACACAAGTGGCTTTTTGCTTAGGTAAAGGTGAAAATTTTAAATATTTCAATGGATTAAATGCAAGGCATTCTTTATTTGAAAAGATAATACCATTACCGCATCCTAGGTGGGTCATGCAATACAATAGGAAACAATTAACGACGTATATCAATCAGTATATCGATACTTTTAATGTTGTATTGCAAAAATAATATACAACGCAAGAAGGCATACGGCGACACTCGATAGTATATTGAAACTTGCCCACCCAAAAGCTCCTTTTTCTAATAAGTAGAACGTTTCTAAACTAAATGTTGAAAATGTACTTAGTCCTCCACAAAAACCAATAGCCAACAAATGTTTGTGTATAAATTCACTACTTCGACCTGGAAGATACGTTAGCGTTACTACTAAAATAACACAAGCCACCACATTTGCAATAAAAGTAGCGAATGGGAAATTTATAAAAGGCTTTTGTATAAATACAGAAATTGAATATCGTAAAACAGCTCCTAAACCACCACCTAAAAACACGTATAAAAAACTCATACGATCCGTTTCTTTCGTGATGAGAAAAACCACAAAATAGTAGATAGAAATATAGCCAAACTAATAACCAAGGTTAGCAATTTTAACGAACCTAAAGATTGTAAACTAAATACTAAATAAATGAAAACTACATTCGTAAAAACTAAAATAGTAGTGGATTTCATATGCGAAAAGCCCAAATCAATTAACAAATGATGTATATGATTTCGATCAGGTGAAAAAGGAGACCGCTTATTTATTAATCGAATAATAAAAACCCTTAACGTATCAAAAAGTGGTAAAATCAGCACCCCAACCGCAACCGCAGGTGTCGCTTTAAATCGATAGGGTGAAGCTCCAATCGTATTATGCATCTCAATAAACTGAATCGTAAGGATGGCACATGTAAGTCCAATAATTAACGACCCGGTATCTCCCATAAATATTTTTGCTGGTGTAAAATTATAATATAAAAAAGCAATAATGGAGCCTGCAAGCGCATAGGATACGATACCTAGTTCTATCTTATCAATCAATAAAAACCAGGTGCCAAAACATAACGCAATCAACAATCCAATACTTCCCGACAAGCCATTAATTCCATCAATTAAATTAAATGAATTTATGATTACAATTATTGTAAATATGCTGAGTATCACACTTATCCAAAATGGAAGAACGGTAATTCCAAGAATTCCATACAGACTGGTTAATCTGATTTTTGCAATAAAAACTAGAAGAAATGCTGCAAATACTTGTGCACCAAATTTTTTAAAAGGAGATACTGGATCAATATCATCTTTTGCACCTACTAAAAACATTATTATAAAGGCCGTAAGTATATATTGTAGATCTCCAAAATATTTAAATGGAGTCCATAATATAATGGAGAATATTGTTCCAGCAAATATGGCAATCCCTCCCAAACTTGGCGTACTTTCTTTATGCGCTCTTCGGTCACCCGGCTCATCGACAAGATTTTTTTTCTTGGCTACGTGAATGATAGAAGGTATCGCTAAAAAGGTTAACGTAAAGGCAGTAATAAAAGCTAAAATTATATCATACATTCAATGGAATGTGTTTGCTTAATACCAAATATACAACCATCATTACTCTTATTGTATTAAAACCAAATTATGAATCTGAATCTTGAGGCAGAAGTTGATCATCAATAGGTTCCCATAGTTCAATCTTGTTCCCATCATTATCCATAATATGAACAAAGTTACCATAAGGATATCTTGCGATTTCATCGCAAATAGTAACCCCTTCCTCTTTTAATACCCCAACTAACCAATCTAAATCCTCAACGCGATAGTTGACCATAAACGACTTTTCGGAGGGGTTAAAATAAGACGTGTCTTCTTTAAATGGCGACCATTGAACGTAGCCAGTTTCTGTCGGATTTTCATCTTTTCGAAAAGCAAATGTGGCACCCCATTGATCAGTATTAAAACCTAAATGCTTTTTATACCACTCCTTTGTTTTAGATGGATCAGTTGTTTTAAAAAACAAACCTCCAATTCCTGTTACTCGTTTCTTTGTCATTATAGATTAAAAGGCTGATTATTAAAAATGATTGCCATCCATTGCTTAAAAGGTCTTACCTCCTTAAAGTTTCGATCTGAATAATATGTTGTTTGACATTTTATTCGCAATGGGTTGTTATTCTTAGAGATAAGTTCTAAGGTTACATTTCCATAAAGCTGCTCTGCGGGGTTTTGCATTTGAAGTTTGATACTTGGTTTTAAATAATACCGACTATGTATTTTACCGTTTTTATCCTTTTCATCTTGCACTTTTAAGACATACCCAATTTGTTTGTGCTTTTCACAAATAAAAGATAAGAATGAAGTCCATTTTTCGATTGATTCATCCTTTTCAATATCTTTTGCTATACCCCTTATTCCTGGTGAATTTATGATATGAAACCCATTTTTAATAATCTTTTCAATTGTATAACTTATGAATTGATTATAAAACGTCAACAAAATAGGCTCAACCTTTTCATGCAAAGTTGTTACTAAATCAATAGAATCTTCCCTTTCCATTTCCTTATTTATTAAGAATTTTGTCTAAGCCTAAATCAATTTCCTTTTCATTTCCACTTTTCTCTTTAATAGTATCCATCGTATCCAACATCTTGGTCCAAAACTCTTGAAACATAGGCTTTGTTTTTTGAGCAATCCCTTTAGATAGTGCTGGTAATGGTTCGAAAATAGGATAGGTTATCGATTTTTCGGTGGTTTGCTTATCCAAGAGTTGTGTCTCTTTCAAAAAAAGGAAACCATAACTTAGAATTAAAGCAAACAAAAAAGACATAATCGCACCTCCTGCTATTTTATTAACAAAATTGAGTTGAACTAACTCAAATAAGTTTTCAATTCTATTACCCAAAAATCGGATTAGAAGCATAACCAAAAAAAAAGTTGCAATCAATCCTGCTAAAAACAACCCCGCTTGATTAACCGCTGGAAATGAATGTTGCAAAAACCCAATAACAATTGGAGAAAGCTTTAAAGCTGCCACGATCCCTATAACGACAGATAGTGTTGCGAAAACGGTTTTTATAATACCCCGTGAAAAACCAATGTAAAATCCATAGGTTATAATTAAGGCTGCTATTACATCTAAAATCATTGAATGTTAATCATTAATTAAAAAATAAGATTCAGAAATTAAAAGGAGAAATTGTAAGTTATAGTTTCAAGAATAAGATCAAATTTGAAATTATTCTAACTTTACATTCATAAAAGCACAAATATTATCATTCTGTGCTTAATATTACTACATGGATTTGGAAAAATTCTATATCAAATTATTAGGTTTTGTATTTGTTATTTTACAAACCACAACAATAAACGCTACTGTAATTGACTCTCTCCCATCTGTTTTTATGATTGGGGAATTTGAGTTGGAATACGAAGCAATGGTTGTTGATTGCCCAGAAATGCTATTAAGTGTTTGTGACCAATCAATGGATGAAGCTTATAAAAAATGGCTTCTGATGCTAAAAGATATGGAAGATTTTTCTGACACAGTAAATTTTGACATTAGAGGTATCAAAATTTGGATGAATATTTTTTGGAACGCAGATGGTACAATCAAACATTTAGTTTTTTACCCAAAGCCTAACTCTCGAAATATGGATTTCGAAGAATTGCGGATTTTCTTTATGAAATTTGTAAAATCCTATACTTTCGATAAATCAAATGAAACTTGCTTTTCACATTATGGAAGTGCAAAATTTCCTTCCTTCGCTGATCTGTTCATTAAATCTAACTAAGATTTAATCCTGTTTTAACCAAGTTTAAGATTTTCATAGCAATCAAAATGAACATCTTTATGTTATACTCATATAATATGTTGACGATGAAAGGACTCACAATTTTACTTTTACAATTTTTTGCACTGGCATCATTTGGCCAACAACATTTTACAGATGCAAGCCAATCTGATAAAGAAGCTACAGCTTTACTAGATAAACTAAAAAACAAAGTCGAAGCTTCAGCAGCTATTACCATTTCTTTTAGCCTAAATATCGATTACCCAGGAAAAGACACTTACTTAACAGAAGGATCCATCATTCAAAACCAAGCATTATTAAGAATAGATACTGAAGATCAATTAAGTATAACCAATCAAGAAGGTAATTGGGTTTATTTAAAAAACAAAAATGAGGTTCAAATTAATGATGTTGAAGAAGGTGGTGATCCTTTTTTGAATCCATTGCAACTTGTTTCTTTTTACGAAACAAATGATTTCGTATATGCTATATCGAGTAAAACACCAATAGACAACGGCCATGTCTATGAAATTGAATTTAAACCATTAGATAATGAAGCTTCCTACTCTAAGATTAGAATTCAAATTTCAGATTCAAAAGCTACGACATTAGACAATGTAAAGATATTTTCAAAAGACGGTACAAATATTCAACTTCAGATCAACACATTTGATTACAATACGATCATCAATGATGACGTTTTTATCTTTAATGAAAATGAATTTCCTAATGTAAAAGTTGAGGACCTTCGATTTTAAAACCAAATCAAAAGTATCTAGGTCAAGTTAAATGGCTTAGGTATTGAATATTCCTTTGGAAAAAACTACTTTTGCAAACGCTTATGCAAAGACTACTATTATTTCTGTTTTTTTTATGTTTCATGATGAGCTCTTGTAAGACCCCTTACGAGAAATTAAGAACATCAAATGATCCTGTACAAATTTTGAAATCTGCAAATGCATATTTTGAAAAAGAAGACTACATAAAGGCGCAAGGACTGTATGATATCGTAATTCCATTCTATCGAGGTAAAAAAGAGGCAGCAGATTTGTTTTACAATTATGCATATACTTATTATCATATTGAGGAATATTTATTGGCGTCCCATTATTTTGGAAGTTTTGGTAAAACATTCTATAATTCTCCAAATAGAGAGGAGGCAGAATACATGGAAGCATATGCTCAATCAAAAATGTCACCCAATCATAGATTAGATCAATCGTATTCACAACGATCGATTGATGCTTTTCAACGATTTATTAATACATACCCGACAAGTCCTAGGGTACAAGAATGCAATGATCAAATAGATGATTTGAGAGGTAAAATGGAACAAAAAGCGTTTGAAGAAGGAAGATTATATTATAAAATAGGCCAACATCAAGCATCGATTGTTTCTTTTGAAAATATGATTAAAGATTTCCCTGAAACGTCGAGAGCCGAGGAAATTAGATATTTAGTCGTAAAGTCAAATTATATTCTTGCAACAAATAGTGTCTTCGCCAAAAAGGAAGAACGATTTAATGAAACTTTGCGTAAGATTTCGCAGTTTATAAAAAAGTATCCTAGTTCTTCGGAAATAGGCGAAATTGAGAAAATAAAAAATAATTGTTTAAACGAACTTAAAGAAATTTCAGATGTCAGACTTGAGAAGTAAAGTACAAGATATTAATCCTGAGTTAAAAGCACAGGATATAAAGACATTTGCTGGTAAAGCAAGTAACATTTATGAGTCAATTAATATCATAGCAAGAAGAGCACGATTTCTTTCTACTGAATTGAAGATTGAATTAAATGGAAAACTAGAAGAGTTCGCAGAAACTTCTGACAGAATTGAAGAGGTTCTTGAAAACAAAGAGCAAATTGAAATCTCTAAATTTTATGAAAGAATCCCTAGTCCAAGCGTAATTGCGACTCATGAATTCTTAAATGATCAACTTGATTTTAGCTATAAGAATCAAAAAGTTGAAAATCAAGAAGAAGACGTTTAAGTCTTTTCTATCGTGAATAACCTCCATTCACTAAAAAATAAAAATATTATACTTGCGGTTACCGGAAGTATTGCTGCCTATAAGAGTGTTTCATTATTAAGGCTATTCATAAAAGCAGGTGCTGATGTAAAAGTGATTATGACTCCTTCTGCAGAGAAGTTTGTCAATAAATTAACCTTTGCCACTTTATCAAAGCACGAGGTATACTCAGAAGTAAGTAATGGCGAAGCTTGGAATAATCATGTAGAATTGGGCCTTTGGGCAGACATCATGGTTATAGCTCCACTTACTGCCAATACCTTAGCAAAAATGGCCAACGGTATTGCTGACACAATGGTACAAGCTGTTTATCTTTCAGCAAAATGCCCCATATATTTTGCTCCGGCAATGGATCTTGATATGTGGAAACACCCTTCGACGGTTGCAAATATTAAAAAGGTTAAATCGTATGGAAATATTGAAATAGCCGTAGGGCACGGTGAATTAGCCAGTGGTTTAGTTGGTGCAGGACGTATGGCCGAACCAGAGGAAATCATTGATATTCTTGCCGCTTTCTTTAATGCCAAATCATTATTAAAAAATAAAAAAATCCTAATTACTGGAGGTCCTACACAAGAAAAAATAGACCCTGTTCGATTTATATCAAACCACAGCTCTGGTAGGATGGGTGTTGAATTAGCAAATGCCTGTGCAAATCAAGGAGCAGAAGTGATTTTTGTTGCTGGCCCTTTAACAACATCAGAACCCATAAATCCTGCCGTTCATCAAATACACATAACTTCAGCTCAAGAAATGTATGAAGCCTGTGTCAAACATTTTAAATCTTCGAATGTAGCAATTATGGCAGCAGCGGTTGCTGACTATACACCGATGCATGCTGCTGATAAGAAGATTAAAAAGAAAGAAGATGATATGGCAATACCTTTGAAAAGGACCATTGATATTGCAGCCACATTAGGAAAAACAAAAACCGAAAGTCAGTTATTAATAGGTTTTGCATTAGAGACCAATAATGAACTTGAAAATGCAAAAGCCAAAGTAAAAAAGAAAAATTTTGATTTTATTGTTCTTAATTCAATGAAGGATAAAGGCGCCGGATTTAAACATACAACGAATAAAGTTACGATCATCCACAAAACAGGTAATCACCTAACCTATGATTTAAAGGAGAAAAAAGAGGTTGCAAAGGATATCATTACCGAAATTGAAAAAATAATTACATAACGTATATTAGTCCGCATATTAATACGTTATATAATTCGTTTACCTTTACGCTATGACAAGATTAATCATCCATTTTATTTTATTTTTATTTATATCAAATGCTTTATTTGGGCAAGAGCTCAACGTAAAGGTGGAAGTTAAAGCTCCTACCCTATCTTTTGCAGATCCAAAAGTTACGAAGACATTAGAAAATGGAATTTCTGAATTTTTCAACAACAATAAATGGACTGAGGAAGACTTTGAAGATGATGAACGAATCGAAGTAAATTTCACTTTATATATTACGGAAGATTTATCCCCCACATCATTTACTGCAGATATCCGTTTTCAAACATTAAGACCCGTTTATAATTCAAATTATGTAACACCTATATTGAACATTTCAGATAAAAGTTACAACTTTACTTATCAGGAATTACAGCCTATCCAAAATAATGAATTTTCGTACACGGATAATTTATCTTCATTAATGACCTTTTATGCCTATTTAATTTTAGGCTATGATTTTGACACTTTTTCAGCACAAGGTGGAGAGAAATATTTTAGAAAAGCTCAAGAAGTGCTAAACAACATACCACCTTCTGAAGGTGCAAATAATGAAGGTTGGACTAATGAAAGTGAAAATGGTCGCTACTTTATGATTGAAACATTATTCAATCCGAGATCAACAGAAATGAGACAAATGAGCTATGACTATCATAGACAAGGATTAGACATAATGCATCAAGATCAAAACAAAGCACTTGCGGTGATGACAAGCGCACTTACCTCTGTTGATCGAGTAAATAAAGCGTATCCAAATTCATTGATTGTTCAAATGTTTACAGATGCTAAAAACGAAGAACTCATTGAAGTCTTTCGAGGCGCAAGTGAAGGTCAAAAAGCTAAAGTTCAAGATATCTTGATCTCTGTAGACCCCTCTAGAGCTGATAGATATTACAATATTTCAAAGTTTTAATAATGGCTCGTTTTCGATTGGCCATTTTAGCATCAGGAAGTGGTAGTAACGCACAAAAAATCATTGACTACCAACTGAAAACAAATTGCCATTTTGAAGTGTGCTTAATTGGGAGCAACAAAAATGATAGCTTTGTTTTAAATCGTGCAAAAAAAAACAACATACCATCTTTTGTGTTTTCAAAATCTCAAATGAATAATGAAGATTTTATTCATCATTTTAAAACAATAGATTTTATCGTTTTAGCAGGTTTTTTATTAAAAATACCTTCGGCGTTAATCCAAGCTTTTCCAAATTCAATTTTTAATATTCACCCATCATTACTTCCTAAATATGGTGGAAAAGGCATGTATGGCCATCATGTACACAATGCAGTAAAAAACAACCATGAAAAAGCAAGTGGTATGACAATTCATCTAGTGAATGAAAAATATGACGATGGAAAAGTTCTTTTTCAAGCATTTACTCCTTTAACCAGTCATGATTCTGTGGATGAAATAGCATCAAAAGTACTCGTATTAGAACATGCTTATTACCCTCAAATTATTAATGAATACTTGTGTAATTTATAAGCTTCTTACCTTTCTTTTGTTGTCGATAATTAACGCCTAATATTCCTTGTAACCCACCTGTGTGAATAATTACAAACGGCTCATTTTTATGCTTTTTCAACAGATCTGAATGAATCAGTGTATGCATCATTTTAGCGCCATAGATTGGATCAAAATAAACGCTTGTTTTATTATATAAATGTTGAATAAACTCAATCAATGTATGATCATAAGATCCAAATCTTGACCAGTTTTTACTTTTAAGGAGGTGGATACCATTATTAGCAAGTCTCTTTTCTAAAGCTACGTCCTTTGCTGCCATAAAACCAAATACCTGCTGATTGCTAAGTTCACTTTTAAAAACACCAGAAATGGTTGTACCCGTACCAACTGGGCAAGCAATTTGATATCCTTTTGAGGTATTTATTGCATCTAACTGAGTGTATAGTTCATTAAACAATTCTTTCGTACCCATAACTCCATCTACATTATTACCTCCTTCAGGGATTACAAGCGAATGATTTTCAAGAATCAATTGGTAAGTTTTATTACTCCTTTCTTTTTCAAAATATTCGGATCTAGAAACGGGCACTAGTTTCATATTTTTGTTCCTACAAAACTCCATTGTTGGGTTATCTAAATCAACATCGCTCCCTCTCACAATACCGATGCAAGGAATATTTAAACGATCACAAGCGGCTGCCGCAGCATACAAATGGTTTGAAAATGCGCCACCAAAAGTAAGTATAGAAGTACATTCACTCCTAAAATATTTTTCAATATTATACTTTAGTTTTCTCCATTTATTTCCAGAAATTTCAGGATGAATAAGATCATCTCGTTTTATCCACACTTCTCTTTGTACATCAAATGCTGATAAATCCAGTTTTTCGATTGGACTTGGTATTTGTAAGGGAATATTGTCAAACATCTTTTAAATCTGTATTGTAACAATATAGGAAGCTCCTCCTCCGATTCGACTATCTAACATCATATCTCCTTTTAAATAATTTACTCTTGAAGAAATATTTTCCAAACCCATTCCTTTTTCTAATCGTTCATCATTATTAAATCCTTTCCCATCATCTTCATAACTCAATATTAAACGATCATCTTCTCGTCTCAATTGAATAAATATTTCAGAAGCCTCTGCGTGTTTTATGGTATTTGTAAGCATTTCCTGAAGAATTCGATAAATCGATAAAGATACCATGTTATCCAGCGTTGGTACATTATAATGTTGAAATTCAACATCAGGATATCGATCATCATTTAATCGATTAACCAAATCATTGATTGCCACAACTAACCCTAAATTGGATAATGCAGCAGGTTGAAGATTTTGGCTTATCGATCGTATTTCTGAAACTGCAAAATCTAGTAACTTTTGAACCCCTTTGTTCTTTTGCGTCCGTTCGCTCGTATCATCAATGGATTGCAAGGTATCGACTTGTAGCTTTATTGTTGATAATAACCCGCCCATACTGTCGTGCAAATCTTTTGATATCCTTTCTCTTTCTTTTTCTTGCCCTTCGATCATAGACTGCATGCTTTTAATTTTTAATTCATCTTCCAACTTTAAAATCTTTTGATGGGTCAATTCATCGTTTTGATCTTTTATGATGGTTTCTCCTTCAATTTTTGTTTTGTAAAAACGAATGATATAATAAATTAGACCTAACAAGAGAAGCATTAAAAATAGTAATGAATATAATGTTCTGTTTTTTTGGCTATTTTTTGTTTCTACAAATGCTTTATCTTTTTCTAATAAGATTATTTCTTTTCTTTTTTCACTGGCTTCATATTTAAGTGAAAGATTATTTATAGATTCAACTCGATCTTTATTGAGAATACTATCTTTTAACCTTGCATATTTAACGGAATACATATACGCAGAATCATACACTGCTTGTGTTTCATAGGTGCTATATAGTTCTTTAAAGAGCTTAAGTCTTTCGGTATTTAGCGGCTTTCTGGAAGCTATACCTAAACTATTTTGCAGGTATTTGATGGCTAGCTTACTTTCCCCCTTCCTACGATTTATAATCCCAATGTAATACAGACTTAGACTTAAGTATTCGATATTATTGATGCTTTCACTCATAAAGAAAGCATCAAAAGCATTCGTTAGTGCTTTATCTAACTCTAAGTATTGTAGATTACGATCAACTTCATGAAGATGAAATTTAATAGAAAGTAGCGTATCATTTAGGAGTGGAATAACATTTTTTGCTGAAGCATAATAAACATCTGCTTCGTCGAAATCTCCCGCTAAGCGATGTACTTCGCTCAACTTAATATAGGTCTCAGCAACCTTTTGTTCATTTTGTTTGCTTTGAAAATAAACAAGCGATTCTTTATATAAATCAATAGATTCAACGAGTAAAGTTGATTCCTTATATCGATCAGCCATTTCTAAGTTGATCAAGTAAATTTGAGATGAATCTTTTAGTAATTTATAATACTCTAATGCTCTTGTATAATACTCAAATGATTTTTGTTCATTGTTAAACAATTTGCGCTCTTCTGCTGCTAAATGGTAATAAACAAAAGCCAACTCTTTATAATCTTGATTTTTTCTAGCCTTATCAAGCCTATCCTCTAATTCAAGATAGGTAGATACCGATCTTTGCCCTATTGCAGTATTGAAACAAAAAAATAATATAAAAACCCAATAGGTAAAACGTAAAAATGGATACATAACTTAAAAGTAGATAATTCAGGACTGAATAGATGGACAGGAAGGACTAAAAAAAGGTGGGGACAAAGTATGTGAATAACTTTTTGGGGTTATTGATAAATAAGGCAATACTTAAACATAATATATCCCCACCTTAAAAACTTACTTAACTTGAAAACCAATTTAAAACTTTGAAATCATTGAATGGTGCGTTCACCAACCAAAATAGCATTAATTATAACTCGCTTGCTATAATACAAATATGAGCCATTATCTTGACGCTCACATCATTGTAAACACCCAATTCATATTTTAGGGGTTTCCCCTAGTTATATTCATTATTATGCGTATATCTTCGTAGTACACCTAGAATATCCTAATTATGATAAAAATAGCTATAGCAGATGACCATACCATGTTCGTTGATGGTATTGAGTCTATCCTTCAGAAAGAAGATGATATGGAAGTTGTCGGTCGATGTTTTGATGGTGAAGAGGTCATTCATTTTTTGAAATCAAATACGATTGATATATTATTGTTGGATGTCAACCTACCGAAAATGAATGGTATTGAAGTTTGTGAAAAAACCTTAGCAAAATATCCAAATGTAAAAATTTTAGCTATTTCAATGTTCAATGAAGAAAGTTATGTATCAGAGATTCTTAATAAAGGTGCTCTCGGATACATTTTAAAAAATACAGGACGAGTAGAATTGATAAAAGCAATCAAGACAGTAAACACTGGTAAAAGTTACTTTAGTAAAGAGGTCACCCAAACGATCATGAATGGACTTTTGAAGCAACGGAAAAAAAGTCAAAATAAAAAAGCTTTTTATCCAAAAATATCAAAACGAGAAAAAGAAGTTCTGGCACTTATTATCCAAGAACATACTACTCAAGAAATTGCAGGAAAGCTTTTTATTTCATTAAAAACAGTTGAATCTCATCGAAGCAGTTTACTCGCCAAAATGAATGCGAGAAATACAGCTGGTCTCGTCCGGATTGCATTAGAACATAAAATGTTAGAATAAATCAAAATCCAATTTGAAATTAAAAAAAAAGAGGTAACTTCATATATAATTTTTAAATATATGAACGCACATACAGCTAGTCTAATTAATGCATTTACTTTGATTGTTATGGGTGGATGGGGATATTTTGGAAGTTTAAATCCATCACCAACATCTTTAATTCCAGTCATTGTAGGTGTCCTAATATTAGTATGTAATAACGGAATTAAGTTTGAACACAAAATACTTTCACACATCGCAGTTGTTCTTACATTATTAATAGCACTTGCTTTGTTTATGCCTTTAAAAGGTGCTATCGGAAGAGAAGACACATTGGCAATTATCCGCATTGGATTAATGATCGCTACAAGTATCTTTGCAATGGTTTACTTCATTCGATCTTTTTCTGCAGCTAAAAAAGCTCGACAAGCTAAAGGATAGCCGAATATTTTTTTAACCGATATTTTATTCCTGCACTTTGCGGGTAATTAAGTTGATTCAATAATTCTGCTTTCAATTCTTGAGCTAGATCAGGATACTTAGATGCTATATTCGAAGCTACGGCTATAGAAAATGCTCTGATTGCTATTGCATAGTTGGGATCTACTAAATAGCTAAAGCATATTTCAAAGATTAAGCCTTCATATTTTTCTGGAATTTCCATTTCCTGCCAAGTGCGCAATGTATTACGAATGACTGCATTATGTTTAGGTGTTTTTAAATGAGTGATCATTTGTTCTATATACGGGTAAAGCATTTGTGGCTTTCTACTTCCCAGGATACCTAAAGGCCAAGCTGCATATTGGCAAGTTCTTAATTCTTTTGAAAAGAAACATCGCATTAACCTCTCAATAGAAGACGGATTCTCAATAATATAATCGACCAATAAATGGATATCTTTCTTACTATTCCGGATAGATAAAATCGCTTCAATATTCATCTTCGAGGTCTGTGATTTAGTTAAAATATTTAATTTGAATTAAATATGAAGAAAAAATCGCATATAAAATACTTATATATGTTTTATTGAATTATCTTCGCGTATTATCGATGATTATGAATGTTTTCGAGAGGTACTTAATCACAGCTGCACTGCCATATGCGAATGGTCCATTGCACATAGGTCATCTAGCTGGTGCCTACTTGTCTTCGGATATTTTCGCAAGATTTATGCGACTAATGGATAAAGATGTTGCCTTTATCTGTGGATCTGATGAAAACGGTGCCGCTATTACAATGCGTGCGATAAAAGAAGATCGCACACCAAAAGACATTGTAGATGAGTATCATCAATTATTTAAAGATACATTCGAAAAGATAGGTGTTTCATTTGACCATTATCATCGTACTTCAGACCCGTTACATCACGAAACTTCTCAAGATTTCTTTCGAACACTTTACAAAAAAGGCGTCTTTTTGGAAAAAGAAACCGAACAATATTTTGATTCAGACGCTAATCAGTTTTTAGCGGATCGATATATAAAAGGTACATGCCCAAAGTGTAGCTATGAAGAAGCTTATGGTGATCAATGTGAAAACTGTGGCTCTGATCTATCACCTGAAGAGCTTATTAATCCTTTATCGACATTGACGGGATCTAAGCCAGCACTTAAAAAAACGAAACATTGGTATTTACCATTGGATAAAGATGAAAATTGGCTGAAAGAATGGATCACAGAAGGAACATTAGATGGTAAAGAACATCATATTGCAAAAGCTTGGAAAAACCATGTAATTGGTCAATGTAAATCGTGGTTAGACAATGGTCTTCAGCCTAGAGCCATGACTCGAGATTTGGACTGGGGAGTCGACGTACCACAAGAGATAGATGGAGCTGACGGTAAGAAACTTTACGTGTGGATGGATGCTCCTATTGGTTACATTTCTTCAACAAAACAATGGGCGAAAGAAAATAACAAAGATTGGAAGGACTATTGGCAGAGTGATAATAGTGCATTAGTTCACTTTATAGGTAAAGATAATATTGTGTTTCATTGTATTATTTTTCCATCAATATTAAAAGCACACGGAGATTATAATCTACCGATTAATGTCCCTGCAAATCAATTTATGAATTTGGAAGGGAACAAAATTTCTACTAGTAGAAATTGGGCAATATGGGTACACGAATATTTAAATGACCTCCCTGGGAAGGAGGATGAATTGAGATATACTATGATTAAAACAATGCCAGAATTAAAAGATAGCGAATTCACATGGAAAGGCTATCAGGATGCAAATAACAATGAATTGGTTAATAATTTAGCCAATTTTGTAAATCGAGTAATTGTACTTACCCACAAGTATTATGATGGTAAAGTCCCATCATTCGACGAAGATATTGCTATCACTGGCCACGATGGACAAGATGGAGGAAGCTATCATGATAATGAGATGTTGTCACTACACGATGACCTTGATCAAATCAGAGAAAACATTCAAGCATACGATTTTAGAGCAGGCATCAAACAGTTGATGGAAATAAGCTCTAAAGGAAATCAAATACTTCAATTTAACGAGCCTTGGAAGGCTATCAAAACGGATCCAGAACAAACCGCTGTTGTTATAAACTTGTGTTTACAATACGTATCAGCAATTCGCACCGCGGTAGATGCTTTCTTGCCATTTACATCAAAAAAAATATCACATCTTTTAAATATTCCAGAAGTTGAAAGTCAAGGCGGATGGAATGATATGATGATGACCCTTGCCTTAGGAGAAATGTTACTGCCCGCTGACCATAAGGTCAATGAATCGAATCATATCTTTTCTAGAATATCAGATGAAGAGATTCAAGTGCAAATAGATAAACTAATGGCGAGCCAAACTCCAACGGATGATGACAATTCCGCTTTTGAAGCGGTAAAAGAAGAAATAACATTTGATGATTTTGTCAAAATGGATATTCGAACAGGTACAATTATTGAAGCAGAGAAAGTACCTAAAACAAGCAAACTCCTCAAATTAATCGTAGACCTAGGTTTTGAAACAAGAACAGTCGTTTCAGGTATTGCCAAAGCCTATGATCCAGAAAAAATTGTAGGCAAAAAAGTAAGCCTGCTTGCAAATTTAGCTCCAAGGAAAATAAAAGGTATCGAATCAAAAGGTATGATTTTAATGGCTTCTGGAGAAGAAGATGGATTAAGTTTCGTAAGTCCTGAAGATGGGTGGAAAAATGGTAAAACCATTTCATAAATAATCTCGAAACTAATTTTAACCCTTCACTAGGTTTCGAGTGTATCTATCAAGTATTGCAATGCTACCTTATGTTCATTTTGAATTAAAAATGCTTAGTAACATGCCAAAACAGATAGAATTTATTTCCACCTCAAACAAACTAAGTATTTAAAAAAAAACTAAGTCTTAGCAGCCCATTTCGCAACATCCATCATTATCATTAAATCAAAAGAGTCATATTTCATTGCTGCCTTAAGACAAATCAGAATATCTACTTTTATTGGCGAGTGTAACTGTATCCAAAATATGTTACTAAATACCTATCAAATGACAAAATCAGGTACTTAGAACTTAAGGTTTTCATAAAAAATATACCATTAATGGAATCTGTACAAAACTTGACATATAATTGTAGTGTTTTACACACTGAAAATGAAGTGTGTATGAATAAATTATTTAATATTTGTAGTAAAATATATCTAACATATGCCTAACATAATCGCTTCGACAAAATTATTCACTTTTATAGCTTTGCTATTTTGTTCATTTCAAACCGTTACGGCTCAAGAAGAGTATGCTGCTGAAAATGAAGGTTGGTTGGTAAAAGTAGATGAAGCCTATGCTCTATCACAAGAAACAGGTAAACCAATTTTAGCAAACTTTACTGGAAGTGACTGGTGTGGATGGTGTAAACGATTAACAAAAAGTGTATTCGTCAAAAAGGATTTTAAAGAATGGGCAGATGAAAACGTTATCTTATTAGAGTTAGATTATCCAAAAAGAAAAACACTACCAAGAGAAATTCAAGAGCAAAATGCAAACCTACAGCGAGCATTTAAAATCAGTGGCTACCCAACCGTGTGGTTATTTGATTTAGGTAAAGATGATGATGGTAAATTTAATATCAGTGCTTGGGGTAAAACTGGATACACAAAAACGTCAAAAGAGTTTACAGGAGCATTGGATCAAATGCTTGCCAAAAGAAGTAAGGAAGGAGAAGAATAAAAAATACATTTAGCATAAAATCGAAATTTAAAGTATGAAAGCAATCATTAATTTATTATCAGTATTCGTTCTTGTTTTTACGTCAAGTTTAGCCCTAAATGCTCAAGAACATAAAGCTGAGAACGAAGGATGGATCGTAAATCTTGAAGAAGCACAAAAAATATCTGAACAAACAGGTAAACCAATCTTAGCAAATTTTACTGGTAGTGATTGGTGTGGATGGTGCAAAAAACTAACAAGAGATGTATTCGTTAAAGAAGAATTCAAAAAATGGGCGGATAAAAATGTAGTCCTTCTAGAATTAGATTATCCAAGAAGAAAATCACTTCCTGCGGATCTAAAAGCACAAAATGCAAAACTGCAACAAGCATTTTCGATTAGAGGGTATCCATCAGTTTGGTTATTTGATGTTAATATTGATGATACTGGCAACTACGATATTGGTAGCTGGGGTAAATCAGGGTACGCAAAAACGCCTACTGAATTTATTAGTGCATTTACGCCCCATTTAAAAAGAAGAAAAGCAAAAAAAGGATAAGTCCTATCCTTACATAAAAAAAGCCCGTACAACGAATATTGTACGGGCTTTTTTTATGTATTTACAAATGCTTGGGATCACTTTCATTTCCGTCGAATTGTAGCCTCAAAATTGAAATTATCCATGTATGCTATTCAATAGTATCCACCATTTTTTTCTCACTCCATATTTTTGCCAAAAAAAAAGGCCTATTCAAAAAGAATAGACCTTTTCCTAATCCAAATGGAATTCATTATTTTTCTAATGGCCACATGTATTTATTCTTTAACGAAGAAGGCATTGCTTTGGCAGGTTTTGATCCTTTATAATTCGATTTCTTCTTCGGTTTAAATGAAGAAGATTTATTTGAATCAGGCCTGCTATGTTTACGATCTGCATTAGCATTATCTCCTTTACGATCCTCTCTTCGATTTCTATCATCCGAACTTTTGTTTGTATTTTGTTTTTTGTCCGTTCTAGATTTTTGCTTACTTCTTCCTCCTTTTTGTTCTTTATTTTGTTTTGCAGCTTTTCTATTTGCAAAAAACTCCTGCTTTCGACGTTGCTTTTCCTTATTCCATTCTTTCTTTTCTGCATCCGTCATAGGCTTATCTGTCTGAGGAAAATCATGATCTTTAATAATCGTGATCTTTTTTCCTGTCAACTTTTCTATTCCTCTAACATCCGCATTCTCTTCAGGCTCTGAAATTGAAATTGCCAATCCTGCTTCTCCAGCTCTACCAGTACGTCCGATTCTATGAACGTATGTTTCTGGCATGTTCGGAATTTCATAATTAATAACATACTCCAATTTATCAATATCAATTCCACGTGCGGCAATATCTGTTGCTACTAATACACGTAATGCTCCGTCCTTAAATTGCTTTAATGCTCTTTGACGTTGATTTTGCGCCTTGTCGCCGTGTATTGCAGAAGCTTTGATATTCTTCTTTACTAAGTTCCTAGCAATCCGATCAGCACCGTGCTTTGTCCTTGAAAAGATTAATGCTTGTTGGATATTTTTTTTATCCAAAATATCTAAGAGCAAACTAAATTTCGAAGTTCTATTCGTATAATAAATATGTTGCTCAACTTTTTCAGCCGTAGAAGATACAGGAGAGACCTCTACTTGGACAGGATCTTTTAAGATCGTACTTGATAGTTTTACAATATTATCAGGCATTGTAGCTGAAAAGAATAATGACTGCCTTTCTACAGGTAGCATTTTCAACATTTTCTTAATGTCATGGATAAAACCCATATCTAACATTCGATCGGCTTCATCTAAGACGAATAACTTAATAGTATCCAACGACATAACTCGTTGGTTAATTAAATCAAGAAGCCTTCCTGGAGTACATACTAAAATATGAACACCACGACGCAATGCATCTACTTGCCTTCCTTGTGAAACACCACCAAATATAACGGTATGTTTGATCGATGTGTGCTTTGCATAATCTTCTATGTTTTCACCAATCTGTATAGCAAGCTCTCTAGTAGGTGTAACAATCAATGCTCTCATGACGGGTTTACCGCCTTTATTACCTTCCTTATTGTGTATTATTTGTATAATGGGTATTGAAAATGCTGCTGTTTTCCCTGTGCCTGTTTGTGCACATCCTAATACATCTCTTCTTTTTAATACTTCTGGAATTGCCTTTGCTTGGATGGGTGTAGGCTCTGAGTAACCCTTTGTTTTTAGAGCTCTTAGAATAGGCTCTATAATTTCTAATTTTTCAAAATTCATTCAACTCTTTTTTCTCTTACTACTAACATACTTTTATTGTTGTAGCTACTAATTTTAAAATGCGTCTATTTTGGGGTTAGACGTGTAATGGCACAAAGGTACATATTATAAACTAGTTATGCAGAAAATATGAATACATATCTCCTTAATTACTAATATATTGAATAATATAAAGCGTGTATTTATGTCTTTTTTACAAACTTTGTTAGGATCACAATATGTTGTGTATTAACCTTACCTTCGATGTGTTCCGCATTGTCATGAACCAATGATATTCGTCGGACAGCAGTCCCTCTCTTAGCTATAAAGTTGGCACCTTTCACATTTAGATCTTTGATTAAAACGACAGAATCTCCATTCTGAAGAATATTTCCATTACTGTCTTTGTGCACTATTTTTTCGCCGGACACTTGATCTGCCCACTCTTGCTCTTTTTCATCCAAATATATCATATTAAGCAAATCTTCAGCCCATTCTTGGTTTTCAAGTCGCTTGAGTATTCGATAGGATACAACTTTAACGGCACTTACCTCACTCCACATGCTGTCACCAAGGCATCGCCAATGATTTGACTCATCTTCAGTCCCTTCAATAATTCCTGCTAAACAAGTTGAACATACTGCAACCATGTTAGCCAATTCATCCACTTGCTTTGGTGGAACTAAATATTCGTCGCTACTTAAATTCTTGCTACAAAGTTCACAATGACCTCTCGATCGATTTGACAAATTTGACATTTAATTGTAAAATTTTATGAACTACAAAAGTAACGGAAATTTTATCCAGACTAATCACTGAATCTATATCTATATCCTAAGGATAAAAAAGTAGTAGAAAAGCTCCAACTAAAAGGTTGGTTTTTATTTATCGTCTGACCAAACTGATGATTGATTCCTAATTGAATTGACTGAACTCGATTCAAATGACGGCTAAAATGTAGGCCAGCAAAAAAATTGTTTGTATACTTTTTAAGTACAATAATTTCATTGATATCTAAAACGTTCATGCTTTCATTCACAAATACTCCTTCTAGGGTAGTTGATACATTCTGACTAAAACCAAGCTCAGGTATTAGACTCCAATCTTTCCAATTTAATTCCTTCATGACAGACAAATAAAAATTAGAGTACTTATGCGTATTTCTATTTTCATATTTTACTGGCAATTCCATTGGGTCAATATTTAAATAATTAAAATTATAATTATGAACAATGAAATTATACCCAATTTTAGTTTGGAAAAAATTTTGAAATGGAATCGTGACTGCCAAATCAAAGCCAACTAATCTTTCATCATTGATAAAGTCATCACTCAGTATTATTTCATTCAGCCCCTGTTTCAGAGGGTATTCTATATTAGTTTTAGGAATTCCAGCCAATAACTTTAATCCTAATGTTATCGGAATTCTTTTTCTTAACAGTTGATCGTTTTTTATAGGAAGTACGATTTTGAAATTAGGTTTCATCACATTTCTTTCAAATAGAAGAAATAATTGCGGATTATGTAATTTAAACATCTCAAATGAATCAAGTATATTCAAATTTAAAGATCCGATACTTCTTTCTTTCCACAGATTATTTTCTACTTCCTTATTATTGAGGTTTTGATTGTTTAAATTTATCCTTGCATTATTACCATCATTTTCTCCTCCAATTAAATTGTGATTCCTTTCAATATTCTCCAATAAAATCAATTGATCAACTACCCCTTTCCTATTTTCTAATGTTAATTCAGAAACTTGAGGTAAGCCATCAACTCTTTGATTTATATTTAATTCATTTGAAATTGACTGATCAAAATCAATGTTATTAGTTTCCAGTTTAATGTTTTCATTTGGCGTTTTCTCCTCTAATTCCATTTGGCCAATAAAAGACGATTTTTTCTTGATAAGGAGATTGTCCGATTCCTCTCTTGATTTAATACTATCATTCATTATTTCAACGTGAAAATTACCCGTAGTATCCTTTACCGCATTATGGCTTACGTTCTTATCGTTCGAGAAATTATTACAAACAAAGAAAAACCCCATAATTAGTAGCAAAATACCACTACCCCCAATCAACCATAAAAAAAGTCTTCGGCGTTTGCGTTTTTTTAATTTTTCTTGAATTTGAGTAAACATTTTAGATTCATCATACGGAAATTTGATGTTCGAAAATTTATCTTGTATTTCGTTTTCTTTTCTCAAAATAATAGATAGATAAGATGAAGTGAATTAATTTTCTCTTGTAATTTCAATTTTACTCTAGATAGATAGGATCTTGAAGTTGCAGGTGCAATGTCTAATAGCTTTCCTATCTCATTGTGATTATACCCTTCAATTTCATACATATTAAATATTTGCTTTTGAGGATTTGGTAGACTGTTTATAATTGACAATAGATCTTCAACGTCCAGTTTTTCAACAGCATTATTTCCTAAATGATTAAAAGAAGAAATATGAGCAACATGCTCTATATCTGAAGTTAACATCTTCTTTTTTCGTACTTTATTTAGGCACGTATTAACGGTAATTTTAGTCATCCAAGTCTTAAGTGAAGCTTTGGTTCTATCAAATGTTTGAAGGCTTTCAAAAATTTTCACATAAGAATCTTGAATTACTTCTTCTTTATCACGAAAATCGGAAATATATCTCATTGCTACTCCATGAATATACCCACATGAATTTGAGAAAAAACGCTCCTGAGCGGAGCGATTTCCCTGTATACATAGTTTAATATCCTTTTCACTTATTTGTTGCATGAATTAGTAACTCATTATTTCTCCCAAGGCAATTTGCTAGGCAAAAGTTTTGCTTTAATTTTATTATCCTTTATTGTAAAAATAATATCTACCTTGAAATGAATAGGTATTTTCATATGATAACTAATTGGAAAATTATAGATCTCCAATGAATGAATAATCATATCGGCATATAATACCATTGGATTTACAGAACTTATTTTATGAATGCAAATATCTCCTGTAGTATTAATGACCGCATTAATTAAAAATTCATTACTATCTACCCACAATTTCTTTTCCAATAATTGATCTTGTATAAGTATTATCGTTTGATTAAAATCAAATACAGCAGGATCACTAACTTTTGTAAAGGTTTCAATTGGATAACCACTTCCATCAATTAAACAATTATCGATTGGATAATTATAGTTGAATTTTTCTTGTGCTTGAATATTAAAAATACAAATACCTATAAAAAATAGACTCTTTATTAGACGATTCATACTGATTAATTTATTGCTTTACAAAAATATAACTCTCTCCATCAACGAAAGCAGCACTGATAGATAATGAATCATTATTTTCTTCATAAATACCAAATTTCACGTCATCAATGTAAATAAAACTATATTCTACATTGGGATTTCCTGGCTCCATTAGCTCTTTGCGAAGACTAAACATATAATCACCAGAAACAAGCGTAGATGCTCCAATACTGTTTTCTATGACTAATTCATTATACGTTTCGTTAAAATTCCATATTATTTCTCCAACTGGTATTTGCGTAGTTTGATTGGATAACCCATGATTAATTTGAACCATGCTCCATTCTTCAGAAATTTCCTTTTTTCCACATGAACTAAAAATTATCAATGTCATAATTCCGAATAAAATACTTACGTTTCTCATAATTAATGTTTTTGTTTTTTGATTTTGATTACTGATTTTGAAAGTATATACACGAGTGTGTATTAAAGTGATGCAAAAAAATTAAAAAATATTTTTAAACAAACATAACATCTTGACATTCAGTAAGTTAAAATTAAAAAAAATATCAATTTTCATACAAGGCATATTTTCCCTTTCTATTGTATAGCTTCGTATAAACATTAAACACAAATTAATATGATCACAGGAACCATTATAAATGTAGGAACCATTCTCTTAGGGAGCTGTATTGGTGTTTTGCTTAAAAAAGGGATTCCTGAGCGTATAAATGTTATCATTTTCCAAGCGCTAGGTCTTTTTTCAATTTTCTTAGGTATTACTTTTGCTTTTAAAACCGATAATAATTACCTGCTAATTTTACTTTCTCTCATCATAGGTGGCATTATTGGTGAATTACTAATACTTGAAAAAAGAACTGAATATTTTGGTACTTATATTAAGCGTAAACTTAAAAATGCCAATCCAAAATTTACAGAAGGTCTCGTTATGGCATCCATGATTTTTAGTATTGGTTCAATGGCTATTATTGGACCGATGAATGAAGCATTACAAGGAGATATGACCGTGATTTTAACGAAAGCGATGATGGATGGTTTTACATCATTGGCACTAGCTGCAGCTTTTGGTTGGGGTGTTGCTTTCTCAGTAATTCCTGTTTTTATAGTTCAAGCTTTTTTTGGCTTTACCGCTTCTTACTTAGAACCATTCTTGGGTGAAAATATAATAAATGAACTTACGGCTGTAGGTGGACTTTTAATCCTTGGAATTGGGATCAGTATTTTAGAAATTAAGAAAATTAATATCATCAACTTACTTCCTGCTATGCTAGTTATCCCTCTTTTATTTTGGTTAAGC
>CALDTZ010000078.1 GCA_937924805.1 uncultured Saprospiraceae bacterium | reverse complement strand
TCCCAAAGAAGAAAGATTAGCTGTGGCTTTTGAAGATTCTGATGACAAATATTTAATGTTTGGACCTAACCCAAAAATTGGAAATCGATATGCTCTGCTTGCCAAAGAATGGCAGCAATCCATAGGGAAAGTAAGTTATGCTGGAGAAGAGTTTAACATAACAAAGAATAGTGGATTTTCAGGATTAATGGTGGATATTGACAAATTAACTACAGTTCAGAAGAAATCAAAAATTGTAAAAGGTAGAGAATTGTAAATACGAAATGTACAATTCGTTATTACAATGAAACTCTTGTTGCATTTGGGTTTTCTACTTTCTTAACCTTTTTCGTCTTTGCCTCTGCTTTTCCTTCTAAAAATGGAACAAATTTAAAGGTTCCGAACTTTTCGGTTTCGTAAGTTTTATCTCCAGTTTTAGTAATTCGATACATTATTTGAGTATCGTTTTCACCAATAGGGATAACCATTTTTCCTCCAATTTTTAGTTGCAGAAACAGCTGAGGGGGGAGAGTAGTAGACCCTGCCGTTAATAATATTTTGTCGAATGGAGCGTGCTTTTTAAGACCTGCATATCCATCACCATAGTAGGTTCTGATATTAAAGTAACCCAGTTTTTTCAATAATGATGAGCTTTTTTCGAACAGTATTTTTTGTCTTTCTATGGTATACACTTTTTTAAGTAAAGCACTCAGTATGGATGCTTGGTAACCAGAGCCTGTACCTATTTCAAGCACCTTGTCATCAAATGAAAGATCTAAAAGTTGAGTTTGAAATGCGACGGTATAGGGTTGAGAAATCGTTTGATCTGCCGCAATAGGAAACGCCTGATCTTTATAGGCCCATTCGGCAAATGCCTTATCCAGAAAAGCATGCCTCGGTACCTCCCCAATGGCTTTGAGAACATTTACATTTTTGATCCCCTTTTTTTTCAAAACTTCGACAAGACGCTGTCGCATGCCTCTCATTTTATAACTTTCAGCTGCTTTTTGCATATTCAAATGTATTGAATATTTAAATATTATAAAAATTTATAATATGTTATATGGCAATTTTTAGCTACTTTATGTACTTTTACAAAAATAATTCAATCATATGAACACAATTAAATTTGGGACAGACGGGTGGAGAGCGATTATAGCAAAAGATTATACCCTTGATAATGTAAAACGAGTAGCTGAAGCAACAGCAAGTTGGATGAATTTGAAAGGAATGAAAAGTGTAGTCATTGGCTATGATACAAGATTTGGTGGAAAAATGTTTGCTGAAATGGCTGCGTCTGTTTTTAGTAATTTTTCTCTAGAAGTACATTTGTCCCATGATTTTGTAACGACTCCGATGATATCACTTGCCGTTAAAAAGCTTGAGGTAGATATGGGGGTAGTCATAACTGCAAGTCATAATCCACCTAGCTATAATGGATTTAAGTTGAAATCGTCCTATGGCGGTCCAACAATACCAAAGGACATTGCTGAAATTGAAGCCATAATTCCCGAAACACCACTTGGAAAACTTCCATCTGTGGATTTGCTTGTAGATCAAGGAAAAGTTAAGTACGTGGATTTAGAAAACATGTATATAGAACATGTAAAGCAGGGGTTCGACTTAGACTTAATTAATAATAGTGGGATAAATATCGCGTATGATGCTATGTATGGTGCAGGACAACAAGTATTGCCAAAAATTCTTCCTAATGCCCATTTATTGCATTGTGATTATAATCCATCGTTTAAAGGTCAAGCACCTGAACCCATTCATAGGAATTTGACTGAATTAGCAGAAACACTTAAAAATAATGATGCGCTACATTTTGGCTTAGCCAATGATGGAGATGCTGATCGAATTGGTTTATATGATGGTGACGGTAATTTTGTTGATTCTCACCATATCCTTTTATTATTACTTTACTATCTAGTAGAATACAAGAAAATGGATGGAAAAGTAATTGTTACTTTTTCCGTAACGAATCGAATGAAGAAATTAGCCGATATGTATGGCTTAGAAATGGAAGTCACAAAAGTTGGATTCAAATACATCGCAGAAATCATGATGAATGAAGACGTTGTTGTAGGTGGTGAAGAGTCAGGTGGATTGGCAATCAAAGGTCATATTCCAGAAAGAGATGGTATTTGGATAGGGTTAACTATTTTAGAGTTTATGGCAGCCACTGGCAAATCTCTGAAAGAATTAATTGAAGATTTATATCAAAAAGTTGGTTCATTTAAATTTGATAGAGATGATCTACACATTGATGATGAAAAGAAATGGGCGATTGTTGAAAAGTGTAAAAAAGGCGAAATCACATCTATTGGCGGCAAAAAAGTAATTGAAACTCAAGATACTGATGGCTATAAGTTCTTTTTGTCAGATGATGAATGGATAATGGTTCGTCCGAGTGGTACTGAACCTGTCTTAAGAGTATATGCACAATCTACAGATGATGCAGCGGTTCGTGTTTTATTAGATGCTGCCCATAAAAGTTTACAAGAAGGCTTATAAAATTTTATTTTCAAGAATCATGGCTTTGTGAGGAATGCCATCTTCAAGGTATCCCTCGCCAATAGCTTCAAAACCCAAACTTTCATAAAAAGTTAATAGGTAGGTTTGGGCAGAAATCTTAATTGGCTTTTGAGGGAAAAGTTGATGGCATGTTTTTATAGAATATTCCATTAACTGCCTACCTGCGCCTTGATTTCTGGCATTTATACTTGTAACAACACGACCGATCGAAGCATATTTAGAATAAGATGTTCCAACTGGAACCAATCGGGTATGAGCGATAATTTCATTATTTTCATTGCGACCTATCACGTGGTAAGAGACTAGATCTACGCCATCCGCATCAAGATACGGGCAGTCTTGTTCAACAATAAAAACTTCTTGTCGAAGCTGAAGCAGTCGATACATTTCTTTCAACTCTAATTGGTCAAATGTTTTAAATTGAAAATGAAATGACATGTTATTGATTTACATTTTGTTGGTATAAGCCAAAAATACCCAAACGAGTATTGTCATCAATCCACGCTTCTTCAAACTTTACACATTCTAATTTAGAATCAAAAAAGATATGATCATAAGGGATATTAAAGGATGAAAGTGAATGAGTACGACGGCTATTTTTTAGTGCCGTTTCATTTCTAAAATCACGTATAGCTGGAGACCAATATACAAGGTTAAAGTCACCCAACACAATGACCGGTAAGATGCTATTATTACTTAATGCGCTAAGTGCATTTAATTGTTTGTTAGCCAAGTCATTACCTTTTCTTGAAAAGGTTTCAGAAATGTAACAACTCAAAATTTTAAAAGTCGCATTGGTCGTCTGAATATCGCACTCAAGTAATGGAATGTTTTCAGAATTACTAATTGCTTTATTCAATATTGGAAACTTCGAGTAGACCGCTTTACCATAAATATCAATTCGCACAACAGAATGATCGAAAGGATGCGAAGGTGATATGTTTTGCTTTAGATAGGCATTCCAATCTGGTGTAACTTCTTGGAATGAAATAACATCGGGATTTAAGGAGTCAATGCTTTTTAATATACTTTGGTAATCTTCTTCTATTGATGATAAGTTGATATGAAGGATCGAAAAGTTGGGTTGGTTTGTCTGTAAAGGAAAGACCATTGCCTCATTAGACTCACCCTTAAGAAATAAACATAGTATTCCGCAAAATGTAAAAAAAGCAAACATCATTCGCTTCTGATTAAAAATCAAAGAGACAAGTGCTAAAAATAAAAAACTAAAAACCATAAATACAGCATATTCAGAAAGCCGTTTAATCGCTTCAATTCCAAATGGGAATATGATAAGTAATGTAATTACTGCGAAAAATGAAATGATTATATACTGTATATTCTTAGACAGGATTATTTTTTAAATACAAAGTTAGTCTAAAAAATTTGCCAAAACGAATGGTATTTTTTTCGTAAACACATCGCCATCAGGATGAAATACATCCGCGTAAAGAATATAAATCCCAATAGGCATCTTTTGATTGTCTCCATCCAACCCATCCCAAGTAATGATGTCCGAAGTGGCCAAAAGTCGATTGGTAGCCATATCTTTTATTCTAAAGCCTCTATCGTTAAAAATGGCAGCATTTAATAGGTAACCGACTTTATCTAATTCAAATTGAACGACAAGTTGATCCCCTTGACCATCTCCATTTGGAGAGAAAATATCGTCAGCAAGAAATACTTGTTCATCTGCTGTAGCAAGCACAAGCTGATTTGAATTTTTATATCCTGGTGTAGCAAAATGAACGGATTGACTCGCAGATGCCCAATTAGTGAGGTTTGTGCCCTCTATTTCAAATGAAAGCCGTTCTAAGCTTACACCTTTTACTTCGTCAATAAGGATAAAGTGAAGATCTTCGTTGTAATCAAAGCTATCAATTGTTACATATCGATCTTCGACTAACGTAGCGATTGAAAAATTACCTTCATCTATATTAAATCCAGGAAGATCATGGGTTAGAAATTTTGCATCCGCAATTGGATTATATTCATCCTGTAAGAAATCAATATCTTCAGATATGGCGACATATTCTCCCGGATAAATAATGTAATCTGTTTCAAGAATTTCAATTTTGTCACCAAGAGCATTTCGAACTCTTAGACTATCTAGCGTTAAAAACTTGCTGCTCGCATTATATAATTCTATAAAATCTTCACCGTCGACAGCAGGATTAAATAAAATCTCTGAAACCTTTAAATCACCAATCGTTGGTCTACTCACCAATACAAAATCAGCCGATTCTTTTGGCATTTCATTCAATGCGTTGTCGGCAACTCCATCTACCTCTATCGTGTATAATATTCCACTTTCAAATGGGGCATCAAAGATTAAATCTACTTGACCAGGAAGTGCTTGGTCATACACGATGTTATTGGGACTCAAATTGCCCGGCGAAATTATATAATTTGCTGTAGAAGAAAGACTCGCTTCATCTACAGCTTCACTAAAGGTAAGTGAGAGGGTAGTTGGATTTTTCAAAATTGCTGAAGCTAGAGAAGGAGGTGTAACATCTGGTAATAATGGTTCTATGATTAGATCATCAAAGAAAAAATTAGCTGTGTTTGAGGAAGTATATTTGCATTCTATCCCAAAATGGGTGAATATTGACATATCAGCATCCTCGGTAAGATCAAATTCAAACAAAGGAAAACCACCTTTGTAACCGAATGAAAATGTCCATAGATCATCACTTGTTTTTTCAATAATACATTCAGCTTCAGCTGGAGAAGTTGCAACACCACCTAGCTGACCAAAACCTAAAACACTAGGGATACCACTATCTAATCGCTCAAAGATGATGGCATCATCACTTAGGTTTTCTCCAGCACGTAATCTATATCCATTGGAGGTAAGAGGATCAGTGCCGTCCATCGCTAAATAAATAGATACATTATTATTATCGGAAGGAGAAAATTTCATTTTGAAATAGATGTGCCATCGAGTGCTATCTACAAAATCAACTTCAGTATATAGAAAACTTGTTCCTGCTTCTGGAGCACTCGTTTGAAGTTGAAAATCATCATTTACCTCAAATTCATTTACCTCTCCAAACCAAGTCGGATTATTATTAAGATTACCATCAGAAAATGATTCATTTAGCTGCCCAAATATGGAAGGAATAGTAAATATTCCAAGGATTATTGTCAATGGAATTTTACAGTTGACAATTTTGTTTAATATTTGTATTAGCATTCTCAATATTTACAGATAAAATTAGCACTAAGTATTTAACTGAGGAAAATAATTCATTATCTTTTGCAGTAATAAATGAATGTAAATTAATTAAAAAACGGAGATTTATGAAAATCGCGGTGATTGGAGCAACTGGATTAGTAGGTGGAGTAATGCTCCGTTTGTTAGAGGAACGTAATTTTCCGGTCACAGAATTAATATTGGTTGCATCTACCAAATCAATAGGAAAGACAATTTTGTTTAGGAAGCAAGCTCAAAAAGTGATCTCCATTGAAGAAGCGATTGAGATGGTTCCTGATATCGCAATATTTTCTGCAGGTGGAAAAACATCTTTACAATATGCTAAAGCCTTTACATCAAAGGGTACGGTTGTTATAGATAATTCTAGTGCGTGGAGAATGGACCCTAAAGTACCATTAGTTGTGCCTGAAGTTAATGGGGCCGCAATTCAAAACAATTTATTGATTGCAAATCCAAATTGTAGTACGATGCAAATGATGCTACCATTAAAACCAATACATGATGCGTTTATAATTAAACGATTGGTCATTTCAACCTATCAATCTTTCACAGGAACTGGGAGTATAGCGGTTAAGCAATATGAAAATGAAAAATTAGGAAAAAAGATTTTGGATGGTGAAAACGCTTATCCTCATCCCATTTTTGAAAATTGTTTACCACATTGCGGTGATTTTAAAGAGGATGGGTATACTACAGAGGAAATAAAATTAGTAAAAGAGACTCGAAAGATTCTTGATGATGAGAAGATAAATATTACGGCAACGTGCGTACGAGTGCCCGTATTTGGAGGTCATTCGGAATCGATTAATATTGAATTGGAAAAAGATTTTTCGATTGATGATGTTAAAAAAATGATGGAAAATGCTCACGGAATTGTGCTTCAAGACGACATAAGGCAATTTATTTATCCGATGCCATTATCATCCTATGAAAAAGATGACGTTTTTGTGGGACGAATACGTAGGGACCCAAGCATAAAAAATGGTCTTAATATGTGGGTAGTATCTGATAACTTGAGAAAAGGCGCTGCCACAAATACGATACAAATTGCAGAATATATGTTAGATCATGGATTGATTCCAAATCTAGCCGACACAATGATTAAGTAACGATTGAATGATCAAGTGATTATTTCAAAAATGACACACGAAAAAAGAAAGAAATGAAACGTAAACTAGTACTATGGGGAAGAGATGAGCAAGATGCTAGACTCTTAATTGGATTGGAACTATTAGAAAAAGAGAATAAAGTAAATATTCACACTATTCCCGAGAAAGTAGCCACCGAAGATTTCTACAATGAAATGATGAAAAAATGGAGAGACGGAGAAACCATTGATTTTCCTGAAGGATCAAAGATGATGGAGCGCCCGCTTTCTGTGACTGAATCAATTTTGCCCGATGAATTAAGGGCTGATCGAACAGATATCATTAACAGAGCAAAGACGGAGTGGCATTTTGTCGTATTATCTTCAAAGATGCATGAAATGTATGCATCAGAACTAGAGGAATTAAAAGAGCGAATTGACAATCTTCAGAAGTACGATAAAGGCATCTGGGATGAAATGAAACAGTTTTGGGGTAAAGTGCAGGAACAAGTAAATGAACAAAACTTATTTCGGGAACATGGAAATACATTAAGATCCAAAACCAACGAGCTGTTCACACATTTGAAAGATATGAAGTCTGATCTTGAAAAAGAATTCAAATCTCAATCAAAAGTTGTTTTTGCTGATTTTTCAACTATGTTGGATAACGTTGAAGAAAAGATCAATAAAAATCTAGGCTTAAAGCCAATTTTTGAAGAACTTAAAGACATACAGAAAAAGTTTAAAGGAGCCAATTTTACTAGGGATGATGGAAATAAAATTTGGAAACGAATGGATACCTACTTTAAGACGGTTAAGGAGAAAAGATTTGGGGATGCTGGTAAAGACCAATCAAGATCAGGTAATGAAGTAGATCGAATCAAACGTAGATACGATGGTCTCATGTCTGCAATAAATAAAATGCAGAGTTCGATAGGTAGAGATAAAAGTGAGATGGTTTTTCAAGAACGTAAAATTAGTACAACGGATGGACAATTAGAGTCAGAAATCAGGCAAGCGAAAGTCCAAATGATAAAGCAAAGAGTCGTCAGTAAGGATGAAAAATTGCAAGACATGTTGCGTACAAAAGTATCGTTAGAGAAGAAGATGGAACAAGAGCAGAAAAAAATGGACGCCAGAGCAGAAAAACAAAAAGTAAATGCGGCCAAAAATCAGATAAAAGAGAAGATATCTAAAGATATTGAAGCGGCGGCGGCGAGTAGAAAGGAACAAGAAGGTAAGCTTAAAAAAGCAGCCGATGATGTAAAAGCATCAAAAACAAAAGATACACCAAAGGGAATAGATAAAGTAGCTGGTGCCGAAAAAACGATACCACCAGTAGCTATTGTGAATGAAGCAAAAGACGAAGAAAAGGAAACTATAGTTCCTCCCATTGTAGAAAAGACAACAGCAAAGACAGAAGCGGTGAAAGAAGAGGTCGAAAAAGTAAGTAAACCTGTTGCATTGTCCGATGACGAGAATGCTATTTCTTCAGAAGAAGAATAAGGATGCGATAAATAAGCGGTAAAAAAAATGGGCGACATAATTTTATGTCGCCCATTTTTTTTACCGCTTAGGATCGTTATTTCTGAATGATTAATTTCTTTGATTGTTGTAAACTTGAAGATTTCAACTGAACAAAATACATTCCATTTGTTAGGTGAGCTGTTTCTAATTCTAAAGAACCATTTACACTTGGATTGAATTGGCTTTCACTAAGTATTACTCTACCTTGAATATCAACCACTTGAATATTAAATATTTCTTTAGAATCAACAAATAAATGAGTATTTCCACTTGTTGGGTTCGGAAACAAAGTGATTTCGGATAATACAGTTAAATCTTCTGCATTAGAGATTCCGTCACTATCAATAATGGTAAGACCATCATCACATAGTGATTCGCTATCAGATGAAATACATATTTCACTTTCATACGTTTTCATATCCATAAATTCAAAATCATCAATATACCATCCAGGCTTGATATTACTATTATTTGCAGCAATCGTATTTTCATCGGTGCCAAATCTAAACATAATATCTAGGTCAGAACCTGCATAATCCGAAAGATCGATATAACTATCTATAAATGTTGTTTCGAGTCCAGAAAACACAAACAAATTAGGGATTGCAAAAGTGGCATATTGAACAGCATCGCCGTACCCATTACGTATAAATTTATCTTTAACATCCTCCCAAAGGAAACTGCCAGCATCAGCAACTCGTACAAAACCTCCATCAACTGCTTTTTCAGTATTAAATTTATGCCAAAACCTTAATACAGGTCTGGCTGCATCTATTTTTAGATTTGAATAAACAAGGGACTGATCGGATTCTTCTTCCAATTCCTCAACATAAAAAGATTTAGTAGGGCTATAAGCCTCTAAACTTGTTTTTTGGAAAAAGTTTACATTTTCAGCACCATCAAAAGGAATGTCCCAATCTTGAGTACTTGATTCCATATTATCATATGCAATCGTTATACTGAAGTTGTCTGGGTCGGAAGCATAGGTAATAGTAAACGTTTCTTCAAATAATGAAGCCAGGTCACCAAAATCAAAAGTAAGTTCATTCCCATTTACAGATGGAGCAACACTTGCTGTAGTACTAACATACGTGAGTCCATTTGGAATTTGCTCGACTACTTGTACATTGGTAGCCATGCCCAAAGTATGATTAGCGATATATACACTTTCTTCAAAAGAATCACCCGCAGCAATTAAACCAGGTTGTGTTTTTTTAATTTTTAAAGTCTGAATACAGGTTGGTAAAGGTTCGAAATCTTCTGTCCCATCTCGTTGGTCAACACTATCGCCTTGATCAGCATAATATCCCAAACCCCTTTTTGCGAAAACACTCCAAAGCAAACAGTTGTTTTCATTATTATATAAAGCTTCATCTGCTTCGAAAATCGCATTTCTAGCATCTACGAAACCAGGTTCACATGGTGTTACTCGTAGACCTTCCATAACGAGTTTGACGGCTTTATAACTACCACTATTTTCATCAGTATATGTTGGGTCAAAACCGTATTCATCACAAAGTGCCCAATACATATCCCATAACATTGCCGCCCAAACTTGGCCAACACCATGAGGGACGGAATTGATTTTTATATTATTATATGTTTCATTATTTACCATGAAATCTGTTGAATAAGGGACCGTTCGATCTCCTCGGCCATTCGGCTCTTCTCCGTTGAGGTATGTAAACATTCCTCTGATTTGCTCTCCAACATCTCCCTCTTTAACGGTAACAGCGAGCGCAAAGAAGTCAGACCATCCTTCACCCATTTGTTCCCCTCTATCATCAATATCATCGTCATTTGTATCGAATACAGGCAGACAACCAGTATTGCTAGATCCTCCAACAAGTCGGCCAGAAATACCATGTGCATATTCATGAGCTACAATAGTATTGTCAAAAGAAGCATCTAAAAATGTCGGACCTGTAATTTCTTGTGGTTCGATTCGAACAATGACATCTTCTCCTGTTTGCATGATCCCTAAAATCTTGTCGCATTCCGTTCGTGTATATTGTATGGTAGGGATGGTTACGTCAATACCAAATTCTCCTGATCCCATACTCAATAAATTATCTTCGAAATTGCAAATAATACAAGCAATAGCACCATTGGTTTGAGCATTCAACGCTTTAGCTCCAAATTCACATTCACCTCTATCAATCAAAGCAATATTTCCGGCAACTTCGTCATCGTTTATGATATCTTCACAACATAAGGTAGGTTTTGATATGGTACCATCTACAGCTCTAACTACTTTCCCTTCAATCGTAGCATATTCTGAAAACCCCCAACTACCATCGAGTGGTACAGTCCCTGTTTCAATGATTCCAGCAATAGATTCAGGTTCAGTAACTCCGCTTAATTTACTATCTACCTGTCTCCATAAATACATTTGCATTCTAGGAGAAAATCCATCCGGTAAGGTTGCAAAATTTGCATTGTTTTCAAATGGGTTACCATTTAAATCATCAATGGTACGGTCGTAACATTCTGCTTGTACAAAGTCAAAGCCTAATCCAGGGTTACCGTAGTTAGATTGTTGGAAATTGCCAGCAGGCTCATCAAATCCAAATTTGTATGCAAAATCGTGCATTTTGTTACTCGAATAAAATAATTGAGTAGTGATAGCATCTAAGGAAAAATCTGGTTCATCATCCAAGTTATGTGCAAAATCAAAATTCAACTCAGCCCCTCCATCTGGTTCATCACCTTGAGATTGATTGGATGCAATTCGATCATTATATGCATGTACATTATTTCCTTTAGTTATCGTACTTTCTGCACCTTCTTGGCCATTCGTATCATGCCATCCATAAGGAGAAGCAATTAGGTCGTGTGGGTCAGTAACAAGCTGATGAGGACCTTCATTTGGTCCAATTAAAGGCCAAGGATATACCCTGTAAGAGCCAATTGCATTTGATCCTTCAGACGTTAAGGTACTAGGCGCAGATTTTGGGGGAATAGACGCCTTATGATTTTGACTACATGCGCTATGATTATGTTCTTTATCTCCAAAACGACAATAGGTAGTATAGTTTATTTTTTGAATGACATCACCTGAAGCTGCATCAATCGCAACTCTCCAATAATCAGCGGATGAAGCCATATCTAAATTCACTTCCCATGAAGCATATATCTGTTGATTTACTCCTTTGGTAAAACGTTTATTTATCAATACATCTCCATCAGTACCATTTATTGATTGATAAATAAATGTATGATCTGAAGTTTTTTCTTTGAGCACAAGTGGTGCTGTTTGCTCAAGTCCAAAAGCTTGCAAAGCGGCATTAGCAGCAGCTTGGTGAGATAACAAAAATTGATCATTGGCAATTTTGGTGTGTAGGTTTTTTACCCATTTGTTTCCATGAAGAGTAATCTTTCCATTTGGTCGAATACTAAAAGTATTAATAGCATTTTGAATGGAAATGCCATTGACGGTTTGATTCAAATAAATGTATTGAATATTCGAATTTTTATCTGTATATGCATTTGAAACGATCGCATGATTTATATCATCCGAATCTATATCCAATGATCCTTTTTGGCTCATTAAAAATGCTCTAACTGAAGAAATATCTTCATTTTGGGCTTGTAAGTCTAAAAAAGAACATAAAATACAGATGATTAATAGGGTCTTGTTTACTTTCATAGTCGACTTGATTTATTTTTATTTAAATATACCAATCTCGTTCGGGTATTCCTCGTTTAAGTTATACGAATACCGTCATTTAGAAGACTAGCGCGCGATAAGACTGACTTTATAAGCATATGAACAAAATAGCTGATTATAATTCATTAAAAGATACCTTCATTATTGGGAGAAATCCTGTTTCAGAAGGATTGAAGCAAATAGGAAAAATTGAAAAAGTGTGGATAGACAAAGTTATCCGTGGAGAATTTGAAAAAGAAATCCGTCATACTTGTCGAAAATTAGGTATTAACCTTCAAGTGGTCCCTAAAGAAAAATTAGATTATATTTCTCGGTCAAAAAACCATCAAGGTATTGTCGCTCAAGTGAGTTTACTACAATATTATGATCTAAATGATATCATCCAATTTACGTATGAACAAGGTGAACAGCCTTTTTTACTCATTCTTGATGGTGTTGAAGATGTAAGAAATTTTGGAGCCTTAGCTAGGAGCGCACATTGGTTTGGAGTTCATGGAATTGTAGTTCCTAAAAGAAAAAGTGCAAGAATCAATGCAATAGCGGTAAAATCATCTGCAGGAGCTTTGTTGAAAGCCAAAATAAGTAAGGTGGATCATTTGATTCGTGCAATTGAAGAATTAAAAGAAATGGGAATGATCATATTAGGTGCAGATATGAATGGAGAATTGATAGATCAGAATAAGGTTGACTTCATTGACAAACCAACAGCATTAATTATGGGTGCCGAAGGGTATGGCTTATCATCTGCAGTAAAAGAAGCTTGCCATTATTTGGTAGCTGTAGATGGTGCCAAACAAATGGAATCATTAAATGTATCGGTCGCAGGAGGAATATTGATGCATCAAATATTTATAGAAAGAAAAAGGACTGAAAATTAGTAGTTATGAAAAGACAAGTAAAAACACATTATGTAACGTTATTTCTATTATCATTCATTATTCTTTTTACTGCTTGTAAAGCCAATAAAAAGATTTCTGAAATAAATAAAAATGAAAGTTCTTCATTGGCCTATGAGCCACTTGAAAAAGCACTTTTATGGAAAATAGAAGGAAATACATTGCCTACTAGCTCTTACCTTTTTGGAACAATCCATATGATTGATCGATCGGATTATTTTTTACCTGTGGGTACTGAATTAGCGATTGAGGCTTCAAAGAAAATGGTTTTTGAGATTGATATGGATGATATGACAGACATGGGTGCTCAAATGGGAATGTTGACAAAAGCGTTTATGAGTGATGGTCTTACGCTTAAAGACCTTATGAATGATGAAGATTATGAATTAGTTGTTGCTCACTTTAAAGAAAAAGGTCTACCCATGTTTATGATGGAAAGAATAAAGCCTATGTTTCTATCGGCCTTGGCTGACATGGATCTAGAAGGTATGAGTCTAGGCGGAGAAAACAGTAATGTTGTATCTTATGAAATGGAATTCTACGATAAAGCCCAAAAAAACAATTTGGAAGTAGAAGGGCTAGAAAGTATAGACTATCAAATGAGTATTTTTGATTCAATACCGTATAATACTCAAGCTGATATGCTTGTTGAAGCCGTGAAAATGTCAGGTAACAATGAAGGAATGGAAGCCTTGATTGAATCCTATAAAAATCAAGATATTGAGGCTTTAGTAGAGAGTATAGATGAAGAAGAAGGTATGAAAGATTTTGGTGATTTATTGTTGAAAAATAGAAACCTAAATTGGATTCCCATTATGAATGAAATGATGAAAGATGGGACCCATTTTTTTGCTGTGGGAGCAGGACATTTAGCGGGTAAATTTGGCGTAATACATTTACTAAAAGAAGAAGGATATACCCTCACACCAATTCTAGAATCAAAAGAAATTAAAAAGATATAATGGCCATCTATAAAGTAAATGGATTTTCACCAAATATTCATGCTAGCAGCTGGATAGCTCCGAATGCAACGATAACTGGTAGAGTGACGATTGGATCAAATTGTGGTATTTGGTATCAAAGTGTAATTCGAGGAGATGTAAATTCAATTATTATCGGAGATAATGTAAATATTCAAGATGGTGCGATTGTTCATGGTTCTAAAGATAAGCAAGATACTCGTATTGGAAATAATGTAACGGTAGGGCATAAAGCGATCGTTCATGGATGTACCATTGAAGACAATGTAATGATTGGGATGGGCGCTATCATCTTAGATGAAGTGGTGATTCCTTCTTTTTGTATTGTTGCAGCAGGTGCAGTTGTAACCCAGCGAAAGGTATTAGAAGCAGGCTGGATCTATGCTGGAATTCCAGCGGTAAAGGTTAAGAAAATGGATATGGATGAAATGAAAAAATATCTTGCTTTTTCTGCCAATGGGTATGTTCAAATGGCAGATATCTACAAGTCAGCTGAATCTATTAATGTTGAAAAATAAATAGCATTTGCTAATAGTTTTTGGGATGCGAACCAATAACCTCTAAAGCATGGATTATCCGAAAAGTAAGTGATATTCCCGTCTCCAAATGTGGAATAAGATAAGGCAGTACTCTCAGGTATTAGTACTTTATTTTCATCAGAACAATAACCACTTAGGATAGGATCCTTTGCATATTCAATTATTGTTTGATTCGGTAATGAATAGAAAGCGTTTCCTTGATGAAACAACGGGATGGAAGTATTTGTATAACCGTATGTCAACGCACTTTGTTTTTTGATATTACTTTGTAGAATTGCACCCCCGATCAGTTGAGCACTTCTTCTCATTGGAGTAATAGATTCATCATCATTCGTTTTTAAAACGGCGTTTTCTTTTCGCATCAGATTGGATATCCATGCATTATCAATGGCAAGTTTAATAGATGATTTTATAAGGATTAAATTACCGCCTTCTTTTGTCCATTTTTCTATTTTATTTTTAATTGGTTCGGATAAACTTCCTGTACAATTTGGAATGATTAAAGTTTGATATTTAGATAAATCCATTTTGTGCACATTTCGAACGTCTAAATGACTAACCATAGCACTCCATCTTACATCCATTTGATGCCAAATATATCCTGCATCATAAGATGAAATACCATCTCCAACAAGCATTCCTATTTTTTGTTTTGAAAGGGTTTTTGTAAAACGATGTACTTTTTTACTGCCAAAAAAATCTTTTTTTAAGTGCATGATAGAATGCTTGACAGGAAATTGTTGAAGATGTTTATTCAGGCGCATTAGATGAGTAGAATCATTAAGATTTAAAGAAATGATTAAGTCGCCTGGATACACTATTTTATCATTAATCTCTTTTTGTTTAATAATAACTTTATGGGTTATTGAATCAGTTAGGATAAGTTGTAAAAAAGCGGGAGCAAGGTCACTTTTCCAGTCAATAATTAGCGCATTTTCTTTTTGGTTAGGGGTCAGTATGGTAGGTTTTGATTTGGTATCAGAAACTAGAGAAATATTCTTTGGTTCGTTTTTAACTCTGTTCAATGTTAAGTCTAGCGCATAGGTAAAATCCCAAGCGGATACATCATAAAAAATAGAATCATTAAAAGTGTGTATCGGTTCAAAAAATGTTTCGATCAATCCTGATTGAGGTTGGTCAATAGGTACATAAAACATTTCATCTGAGGGCATTCTATAGACATCAATAGCGTGACTTTTTAGCACGTCTAAAAAATAATGTAACCTATATGAATGATTGCTTTTAAACGTATACCCTTTATACAATTTCTGACTTGCACGCCTTCTTTTTTCTGCGTAAAACTGCCTTTTTTGTTCAAGTAGTTGAATTCTATTCTCATAAGCCGCTTTTTGAGTTGAAAACGAAGTGACAACTTGATTTCTTATCGTAAATGGAAATCCGATTAATCCATTCTTTGTTTCTTGAAGATGTCCACGAGCACTAGCTTGTTCAAATAATATCCCAATACACCCATTGATATCTGGATAAGTAGATCCTTTACCATAATAGTAGTCATCAAACCGTTCTTTACTGAAATACGAAGATCCGATAGAGTCAAGGTTTTTTGCGTGATAGGTGCCAAATAGTTCTGTTATTTTCTGGTTTTCTTTTAAGGTAAGTGGATTTGTTCGGCTAGGCACCCCTGGTTGAAAAAAGAAGGTAGCATGTTTTCCCATTTCATGATGGTCGGTAAGTACATCGGGTTTCCAATCTTGGAAAGTTTGTATTCTACCTTTAGATTCAGGGTGAATTAAAAACATCCAATCGCGATTCAGATCGAACCAATAGTGATTGGTGCGGCCTCTAGGCCAGGCCTCGGTAAATTCTCTACTGTTTTCATCTGGATTTAAATGTTCACTTCGATGACTATTTACCCAAGAAGCAAATCGATTTAGACCGTCTGGGTTCATACAAGGATCAATCATAATGACCATATTGTCAAGAAGTGATTTCGTGTATTCACTTTGGCTTGCAGCAAGGTAATACGCAATGAGTACAGCGGCATTAGATCCACTGGATTCATTTCCATGGACAGAGTATCCTTGATAAATAATAGCTGGTAATGTTGATATGTCAACATCATTCGATGAACGAGTACATAATTGTTTATGTTCTTTTTTAATAAAATCTATAGACGATTGATTTTTACGACTTGTAAACGTTAGGTAGATTAAGTCTCGCTGTTCGTGACTTTTAGCATAATAGGTTAAATGAGTCCGATCGGATGCTTCATTTATTGCTTTGAAATATTCATTAATTTTGTCATGACTTATATGCCATTCTCCGACTTCAAAGCCTAAAATTGATTGAGGAGTTGGAATAGAAGGATTGTATTTTTCTTTAGGAAGATAATATTGTAAAGCTTTTGATTGTCCAAATGTTTTATGAGGAGAAAATATATTTAATAAGATGAAACCTAGTACAAAGAATAATCTCAAAAGCGTATTTTTAGGGTCAAATTAAATGAATGTATTCGATATTAATAGGCCTTATCATTGGAATTTTCGTGGCACTACTTTTTGTGAATATATACTTTAGAGTTAAAGTATTAAAATATTATAGAATATTAACGAAGAATAAGATCGAATTCCCTGCTAAATACATTTTAAATAAACAAAAATTAGAAGAAGAGGTTTTACCAAAATACCCGCGATTTAAAAATGAAATTAATGCTTTTTGTCAAGGCATTCGTTTCTCGGTTAAAGTTGCATCCATATTATTGTTTTTTATAACACTATTAGCTGCTATAATGTATTATTTTGAAATTCGAAATTGATATATTTTAATTTTTTCTTAACACTTAGATACTTCAAGACAATTATTAATCGTTTGTATTTAGGTTTTACCAATTTACCTTAAATTGGTAAATCTGAACAAATCAAAACACATCTGATATGAAACTTAGTCCCTGGATTGTCCTCATTGGCTGCTTATTGCTTTCAAGTTGTGATATGTTTAGAAATGATAACGATCTAGCTCCGTATTATCTAAACATAGAATCAATGGATTTGGAAGTAGATATTACAGAAGGAAGCGATACACATGGGATCAGAGATGCCTGGATTATCGCTAATGGTCAAGATGTTGGCGTATTCGAATTGCCAATTACTGTTCCGATTTTAGATGATGCTAGTACTACTGAGTTCACGATTTTTGCAGGAATAAGACAAAACGGAACAAAAAGTTTTGCCATTGAATACCCATTTTATACTCCGATTCGATTTGAAATAGATGGTGTTTCAGGAGAAACGTATAGTAAAAATCTTATCCACGAATATACCGACGATACTTTTTTTGAAATCGTAGATAATTTTGATAATGCAACGTTTTTTACAACCGTTGTGGATGATTTTGATGATTCATTTTTTGAATTAAGAGAAGATGAAGATATTTCAAATAATGTAGCTGGGGTATTGTATGCTAATAAAGACAATCCAATCTGTGAAATGGCAAGTTCGCTAAGAATACCAACGTCTGATGTCGTTGGTAAAAAACCATATTTAGAAATAGACTATAAAGGAAACGCCCCGCTACAAATAGGTGTCAGAGGTCTTGTTGGGAATATTATCGAATCTAAATATGGTATAATATTAAAACCTAGTGAAGATTGGAATAAATTATATTTAAGTTTGACAGATATAGTTAATACTTCTTCATTTAGTGAATTCAGTATTTTATTAGGCGTGGATATTAGAGGTTTTGCCGAAAATGAAGCTGAAGCATGGGTTGATAACGTGAAGTTGGTAAGGTTTCAATAAGAAGAAATGGCAGGGCAAAGAAGAACAGAACTTATTCTTTATCGTATTGGCGATTTTTTATCTGCCCTAGTAGCGTGGTTTTTCTTTTTTATTTACAGAAAATTTAATGAAGGGTTCGATTTTAATGTAGAAGATGTTTTTAGTGATCAAAAGCTTCTTTTGGGTTTAGTCGTTATTCCATTTTGCTGGATTGTTATGTATACCATATTTGATAAATATGCTGATATTTATCGGTATTCAAGAATATCAACACTAAGACGAACCTTCTTTGTAAGTTTCTTAGGAGTTCTTGTTATATTTTTCACCATTCTTACGGATGACCAAGTGTTTAATTACACGACATATTTTCATCCTTTTTTACGATTGTTTTCGCTACATTTTGGCTTTACAGCCTTGTTCAGGTTAGTTTTTTTGACATTTGCAAGTAAGCGATTGAAAGCAGGGAAGGTTTCATTTAATACCATTCTAATAGGAGGCGATTCCAATGCTTTAGAACTGTACAATGACATAAAAAATAGACCTTACAGTCTGGGGTATAATTTTGTTGGTTTTATTGATTCAAATGGAAACAGCAAAAATTTATTAAACAAACATTTGACGAAACTTGGTAAGATAGAAGATATCAATAAAGTAATTAAAGAAAACAATGTAGAAGAAGTAATCATCGCAATTGAAACTTCAGAGCATGAAAAATTAAAGAAGATTATTAATATTCTTGATGATTTTTCAGATCGACTATTAGTTAAGATTATACCAGATATGTATGATATCGTTGTTGGAACTGTCCAAATGAATCACATTCACGGAGCTGCATTAATTGAAATTGATCGAACACTAATGTCCAACTGGGAAGTTGTTTTGAAAAGAATGATTGATATCGTTGTGAGCAGTGTTTTTTTAGTCGTTCTATTACCCTTGTATCTGTATACAGCCCTTCGCGTAAAGTTGTCCTCACAAGGACCAATATTATTCAAACAAACAAGAATTGGTAAAGGTGGAAAACCATTTAAAATTATTAAATTTCGATCAATGCAACTAAACGCTGAAGCAAATGGACCTCAACTATCGCATGATACAGATAATAGAATTACTACGTGGGGGAAAATAATGCGAAAAACGAGACTGGATGAAATTCCACAATTTTATAATGTTTTGATTGGAGATATGTCATTGGTTGGTCCTAGACCTGAAAGACAGTTTTTTATTGATAAAATTTCAGAAAGAGCTCCTCATTACAAGCATTTACTTAAAGTTAGGCCTGGAATCACATCTTGGGGGCAAGTAAAATATGGGTACGCATCAAATGTAGATCAAATGGTGCAACGACTTAAATTTGATTTGATCTATATTGAAAACATGTCCTTGAGTCTTGATTTTAAGATTCTTTTTTATACGTTATTGGTTTTGTTTAAAGGAGAAGGTAAATAATATGGAACATTTATTTGGACTTCTTGCCTATGCCGGGAAACACAGTTTTTCACCTTCTTATTTTACGTCAAAATTTAAAAAGCTAAATCTTACTGATCATCATTATTCCTTATTGGAATTGCAAAAAATCGAAGATTTTTCTCAGTTAAATTGGAAGGATTACAAAGGCTTAAATGTTACCATACCTTATAAACAAAGTATAATTGAATACCTTGATGAGTTATCTCCACTTGCTCAAGAATTAGGAGCTGTGAATACAATTGTCTTGACTAAAAATAACCGTAAAATTGGTTTTAATACAGACGTTTATGGTTTTACTAAAAGCTTGTCAAGTTTTTTAAATTATAACTTCAACCATTCTGCTATTATATTAGGTAGCGGAGGAGCATCTCAGGCTGTTCAATATGTGCTCAATTCCTTAGGCATTCATTTTATTCTTGTCTCTAGAAATGGTCCAATCAAGTATGAAATGATAAATGAAGAAATGATTAAATCTTCTGCTTTAATTATTAATACAACACCACTTGGAATGTTTCCTAAAGAGGAAACAAAACCTGATATTCCTTATGTATTTCTATCGGAAAGACATTATTTATTTGATTTGGTGTACAATCCTAAAAAAACGCTATTTTTGAAGGAAGCAGAAAAGAAAAATGCACAAATTAAGAATGGCTTGGAAATGCTTGCTTTACAAGCAGAAAAATCATGGGAAATTTGGAATAATTACTAGCTTTAAGTAAATGGATAATAAGACACCGATTGAATCTTTGGATTTTAATAATACAGAAATTGCTTTTGAATCAAAATCCAATAAAGAATTAAAAAAAACCTTTAGACTTTTTAGTTTAATGAGTAAATCGTTTGTAGTAAATACAGGAAGTAAATTAGGTGCTTTGGCACTAAAATTAAATTTTCCATTTGCAAAAACGATTGTTAAAAAAACTATTTTCGAACAATTTTGTGGAGGAGTTACATTGCTCGATTGCCAGCAAACGATCGACACATTATATAGAAATAATACGCTTACCATTTTAGATTTCGGTTTAGAAGGAAAATCTTCAGAGTCTGATATTCAATTGGTACATAGCGAGATTTTACGGACGATAGAGCTAGCTGCTTCAAACAATTCAGTACCCGTTGTAAGTGTCAAAATTTCAGGATTAATCGACAATGAAGTTTTAGAAAAAAAGCAAAATGGAAGTATACTTTCTGAAAGCGAACTTTTTCAATATCAAAAGTTGGAAGAAAGATTAGAAGAAATATGCCAAAAAGCCTTTGATCTCTCGGTAGGTGTATTTGTTGATGCAGAAGAATCCTGGATTCAAGATAGTATTGATGCATTAGTGAAAATAAACATGGAAAAGTTTAATCACTCGAAAGCTATTGTGTACAACACTTTTCAACTGTATAGAAAGGATCGATTAGCATTTTTAAAAAGAAGGTTTTCAGAAGCACAAAAGGGGGGGTATTTTTTTGGTGCAAAATTAGTGAGAGGTGCATATATGGATAAAGAACGAAAGCGTGCTGAATTAAATGGAAAACCATCACCCATTCATGAAACTAAAAAAGATACAGATAGAGATTTTGACGAGGCATTGAAATTTTGTCTATTGAATTATGAAACGATTGCTTCTTGTTGTGCTTCTCATAATATGGATTCTAACAAGCTACAAGCCAATCTTATAGAAAAAAATAATATTCGAAGAAATCACGATCATATTAATTTTTGCCAGTTATATGGAATGAGTGATTACATCTCTTACAATCTTGCAAAGCAAGGATATAATGTAGCGAAGTATGTTCCATATGGACCGATCAAGGAAGTAGTGCCTTACCTTATTAGGCGGGCAAAGGAAAATACTTCAGTTACAGGTGAAATGGGAAGAGAGCTTCTTTTTTTAACAAATGAACTCAAACGAAGAGGTTTATAATTGTCATCCGTTTATTTCATAGTAATCTTACTATAATATACACATATTTTTTTTTATTATATATAATAGTGTATATTCGCATCAAATACTGATATAGAATAATATTATGTATTTAACCCACCTTATAATCCATGAGTAGAACCTTACTATGGGTTTTTATATAAATCAATCATGATATCATTATTACGGTCTTTT
>CALDTZ010000077.1 GCA_937924805.1 uncultured Saprospiraceae bacterium | reverse complement strand
GTAAACGTTTCGAATCTTTATCCAAAAGGATGCTCACCGCAACTGTTAAAACCAACCTGAGAATGATAATAGAACCTACTCTTTTATATCCTATAGCGAATTGCTATTATCTTCCTACTTATATTTTCTTCCCGTTTCTGGGATTAATTTTCAAAACTTAACAGTGCAGTAAACGTTTCGAATCTTTATCCAAAAGGATGCTCACCGCAACTGTTAAAACCAACCTGAGAATGATAATAGAACCTACTCTTTTATATCTCTAGCTAAATGCTATTATCTTTCTCTTATCATCAAATGGAGACTTTACCCCATTTATTTCTTGATATTTTTCATGTCCCTTACCCGCTACTAGCAATACTTCGTTTTCGCTTAGTAGACTCAAACCTACTTTTATACCTTGCTCTCTATCTGTAATGCACAATACTTCTTTCTTTTGCTCATCATCGAGTCCTTCAATGATTTCATTTATTATAGCTTCTGGATCTTCCGTCCTTGGATTATCTGAAGTTAAAATCACCTTATCACTGTATTGACAAGCAATCGCTCCCATTTTAGGTCTCTTCGTTTTGTCTCTATCTCCACCACATCCAAAAACGGTTATAATTCCTTTCGGTTTGAACATCTTTATTGACTGCAATACATTTTCCAATGCATCTGGAGTGTGAGCATAATCTACAATCGCGATTGCTTTTTTAACGTCAAGTCGAATCATTTCCATTCGACCTTCTACTGGTGCTAAATCAGAAGCAATAGCTAAGATTTCATCTTCCGTTGCTAACTCTAATTCATTTGCTACAGCAAAAACAGCTAACATATTGTATGCATTGAATTCTCCTCCTAATTTTAAATACACTTCTACTTCATTTAATTTCAGATGAAGACCAAACATATCATTAGATAATACTCGACCTTTATAGTCTGCCATTTTCCTTAAAGCGTATTGCTTGATCGAAGCTTTACAATTTTGAACCATTACAAGACCATTACGGTCATCTATATTGGTAATTGCAATTGCTTTCGGGTCTAGGTTGTCAAAGAACGTTTTTTTAACATGTATATACTCCTTGAAATCCTTATGATAATCAAGGTGTTCATGTGTTATATTAGTAAAGACTCCAACGTCGAATATTAATCCAGCAATTCGGTTTTGATGTATCGCATGCGAACTCACCTCCATGAATACATACTCGCAATTTGCTTCAACCATTTCACTCATAAGCCCTTGTAGCTTCACTGCATCCGGAGTTGTAAATTTTGATTCAAAAACCTGGTTATTTATTCTATAATCAATGGTAGAAATCAAACCCGTTTTATACCCTAACTTTTTAGCCATCTGAAATAACAAACTAGCTGTCGTTGTTTTTCCATTAGTCCCCGTTACACCGATCAATTTAAATTGCTTTGAAGGGTGATCATAAAAATTAGCAGCCAGTAATCCAAGTGTCAATCTAGTGTTCGCTACTTTTACGATGATCACTTTATCACTCTTGTAATCATCTTCAACTATAATGGCTACTGCTCCATTCTCGATTGCGTTGGATATATATTGATGTCCATTTGTCAATTCTCCTTTTATAGCTACGAAAACAAACCCTTTGAGCACTGCTCTTGAATCAGATGCTACCCCTTTAACAATGATATCATTGCTATCAAGTGATGCGATTCCAGTCAATATTTCGTTTAGTCTTTTCAATTATTTAGGCTTATCACTTTTGACAAACTATTTTAGATATATTTCGATCCAATCTTGTTCAATTTTAGTCCCTGGAGCTAATGATTGCTTTGATACTTTACCAAACCCATGGGGCTTCACATTTAATCCTAGATTTTCTAACACATAGGTCGCATCTCTCAGCCCCATGCCTGTTACATTTGGAACTTTCGATTTGTATATTTTTTTTCTTTCAACTTTTAAGCCTGTTGCTTCTGGCTTAACTTCAACCCATCGATCTTTTACTGTTGACACTGGCGTTACTCCTACATATGCAAACAATTCTTTGTAATCTCCTGCGTAGCCAGCGTATTCATTTTTTATCGTTTTATTTAGAGCCAAGTCATCTTCACCTTTCATTAAATGCTCATCTACAGTTATTACTTTTTCGGCAATTTCTTTAAATATTGGCCCGGCTACTGAACCACCATAAAATTTCCCATTTGTTGGTTCGTACACCATGACGATTAATGAATAAACCGGATTGTCAGATGGAAAATACCCTGCAAACGATGCATTATACTTGCTCTTTTCATCTTTAGAGTTATAGTTAACTTTGGTCGTTCCCGTTTTACCAGATATGCTTACAAGGTCAGACTGCACAGATCTTCCCGTCCCATCCCAAACTGCTGTTTTTAGCAATTTCCGTACTTCATTTAATGTTTCAATACTAGCAATCGACTCGTTTAAAACTTGAGGTTTAAATTGCTTAGCAAGTTTTCCTTCGCTTAAAATAGCATGACCTAAATATGGCCTCATCATTTTACCCCCATTTGCTACAGCATTATACAAATTCAATGTTTGCAAAGGCGTCATCATACATTCATATCCATGCGCCATCCAAGGCACCGTCGTCCCATACCAAGATTTTTTATCTCTTAATGGATGCTTGAACACGGGATCACTTTCACCCTCTAAATCAATCTTTGTTTGCCCCATAACACCAATGCTATTTAGGTTATCAAAGAAATTGATCCAATGATCCTTTTTCCCATAATGTTTCATCGCCAAATCTGCCATCCCTATATTTGAAGACATCGCGAATATTTCAGCAAACGTTGTCTCAAATTTTCCATGAGGACTAGAATCGAACATTGGCAAATCATAAAAGTATTTTTTTCCACCATTTAGGTTTGCTGTCGAATTCAATTCTACTTGATTATTTTCCAACAAAGCAATAGATGTTGCCAATTTGAAAGTAGAACCAGGCTCACTTAATCTTGCTATTGCATAATTATAATCTTCGGTATATGAACTATCCTTACCTATTCCAAGATTTGCCATTGCTTTAATAGCACCCGTTTTTACATCCATTAAAACCGCAGTACCCGCTTTCGCTTTATTCTTTTTCAAACCACGCATCAAAGCACCCTCGACTAAGTCTTGAATATTCACATTTAATGTAGACACTAAATCGTCTCCTTTTTTTGTTGATATTTCAGACGGATCGACAACTGGCACCCAAATATTAGGTCCTATTTTCTGCATCAACATCTTCTCTACATTACCTTGTAATATTTTATTATACTCTCCTTCCAATCCAATCTTAGAAGCATTACTTCTATCCATACCTACTGTCCTTTCACCCAATTCTTGATAAGGATGAAAACGCTTGTTTTCACGGATTGCAATCAATCCCCCTTTATGTTTTCCAAGCCTAAAAAGTGGAAATTTTTGTAATGCTTCTTTTACTTCAATACTTACGTTTTTTGCAATCAAATGATATTTCGTTCCAGCTTTTTTACCTTTTTTACCAAGATGCCGATCATCCACCAACTCCTTTCTCCACTTTGACGTGCTTTTTTTAGGGAATGCCCTAGATAAACAATAAGCTAAAGAGTCAATATTTTTATTAAAATTCTCATCTGTTGGCGAAAGCAAATCCATTCTTATTTCAAAAAACGGAATAGACGTTGCCAAAATATTTCCTTGCACATCATATATATTACCTCTTTCAGGCTCAATATCGATCCACTTCACATTTACACCATTTTGTTTAACCCATTTATCACCTTCAAATACACTAATCTTTACAACGCGTGCTACAATAAGAAGTGCGAATACGACGAAAGCCCCAAAGACTAGATATACTCGTATTAATAATTCATTCTTCTTATCCATTGTTTTCCAATTACTATCCCTCACCAATTAGAGTAGGAACCTTTCCGTGCGCTTTTAAACCTTTTTCATTCAATGCCTTTTCAAGCTCTGATGCCGTACTTTTTCTCATGACATCCTTTTTAACCTTCATATAAGCATCATGTGCATCTCTTACTTCTATTTTTAAACCACTTATCTTTCTTATTTTCTTTTCCGAATTATGTGCATTAAAAATATACACCAAGCCTAGCATAGCCAGAAAGCTTACAAAACCAGCATTCTTTATAAAAAATGCAGTCGAACCTATTTTGACCTTATGCTTTTTTTTACTCATTTTCCATTTTTTCTACTATCCTAAGTTTTGCACTTCTTGACCTTGGATTTACTTTAATTTCTTCTGCACTTGGCATCATCATCGCCTTTCCAATTTTTTTGAAAGGCCTATAAATTTTACCAAAATCATCCTTCACAACTTCACCCGATATATTACCAGACTTTAAAAAACGTTTAACCAATCGATCCTCAACCGAATGATATGTTAAAACCACAAACCTTCCTCCGTTGACTAAATATTTTGAGACCTCACTCAACGTTTGTTCTAACACTTTCATTTCTTGATTTACTTCAATCCGAAGCGCTTGATATACTTGACTCAGATACTTTTTCGGCTCACCAATAATAAGTGGCCTTAAAAAACTATTAAACTGATGCGTCGTATCAAAAGACCTCACTTCTCGAGAAGCAACGATTGCTCTTGCCAGGGTTTTCGTATTACGAACTTCACCGTAATCACTTAACACCCTTACCAATTCACTTTCTTCAAAACTATTTAATATATCTGCCGCTGACATTTCAGCTTGTTCATTCATACGCATATCCAGAGCATGATCAAATCGAAAAGAAAAACCGCGTGATTCAGAATCAAACTGATGAGAAGAAACTCCCAAATCAGCTAAAATCCCATCCACTTTATTTACTCTTTCGTAGTCAAGGAATTTTCCGAAATACTTAAAGTTTGACTGAAACAATCTTAATCGTTGATCGGGAATTTTATTCCTAATTGCTTCTTCGTCTTGATCAAATGAATACAAACACCCTTTAGTGCTTATTGAATTTAAAATAGATGCAGAATGACCGCCTCCTCCATAGGTTAAATCAACATAAATCCCATCTTTACTTTTAATCAGCCCATCTATAGACTCCCTTAGTAAAACAGGAACATGATACTCACTATTCATCGATCTTGTCATTTCCCCCAAAAACCTCTTCTGCTAAATCAGAAAAATCTTCTGGTTCTTCATCCAACAACGAATAATATTGATTTTTATCCCAAATTTCAATTTGTTCGTGATAAGCAAAAACAACAACCTCTCTATCAATGCCAGCATACTCTAAAAGTACTTTTGGAATTAAAATTCGATCTGAGCCATCACAATCAACCAAAGATGCTCCTCTATAGAAGTATCTTACCGCCTTTCTATTTCTATTTATATTGATGTTGAGCTGATTTATTTCGTTCGTCTTTTTTGCCCAGACATCTCGAGGATATAACATTAGATGTTTTTCATATCCTCTATTTATTGTGAAATTTTGCACCATACCGTCTAACTGTTTCAACAGGCCAGAAGGAAGCTTAAGCCTACCTTTGGTATCTACCTTACATTGAAACTCTCCCGTTAGTTGGTGCATCATTTCTGATTTCTAGATCAAATATAGATTGTATAAACATATAATCACACTTTTTTCCACTTATTCCCACTCTTTATATTAAAAAAAATCATATTTATTAACCCCTATAAGTAAAACACTTACTTCGTAAAAGTTTTTTAATTATACATTCTGGTTGAAAAACTGTGCATAAAACATGCACGCAGGTAGGTTAACATCAAGAGAATCAATCAGTTAGACACGCTAGTTATTTCTCTTATATATAAAGTTACTACATATATATAACTAATTCAATAGCAACGTTATATATATATTACAAAAATCTAACGTAAAAAATAGATGATTTTTATCCTAAACATTTGACGCTAAGGCTGTTACATTCTATTAATTAATATTTATATTGAGACAAACAAATATTTGAATAATGAAATCAATTTACATTAGTCTATTATTATTTCTATTTTCTCAACTTAGTTATGGACAGATCTATGTTAATGTTAATGCAACGGGCTCGAATGATGGCACTTCATGGAATAATGCCTATTTAAGTATTCAAGATGCACTAAATGACACATCACCGAATGACATTTGGATTGCTAGTGGTACCTACTACCCTTCCGAACAAGCTTTAGGTTCCTATTTCAACATGTGGACACAACACAATATGTATGGCGGTTTTGAAGGCTCAGAGACTTCTCTCGATGATCGAGATCTAGTAAACAATGAAGTTATCATTAATGGTGATTTCAATAATGATGATGACTTAACAAACTTCAATCTCAATCGTACGGACAATGCTATTCATTTATTAGTTATAGAACAAGGACTTGAACCTGTCACCATTGATGGTATTCATTTTTGGGGAGGTGCAACAAGCCTAGATAGCGATTTAGAAGATTTCTATACGAGAGGTGGAGCTGTTTTAAGTTTCGGTAGTATAAACATTAATAATTGTCACTTTGAAAATAATGTTTCCATATCTGGTGCAGCTATATATACAGCCTTTACGAGTAATAATTCCATTTCGAATTGTAATTTCTTTCGAAATAGAGGTGTTTCTCAATCTGCTGGAATTCTATTGAACGAATGTACAAACTCGACAATCACATCTTGCAAATTTCAAGAAAACCTAGCGACACGAGGTTGTTTGTATACTTTATATTGTAAAGATATTACGGTAAGTGATTGTATTTTTCATCTCAATGAATCTCCAGAAGGAGATTGGGGTTGTGCAGGATATTTTAATTGGAATAGTGAGAATATTACGATGGAAGGTTGTGATTTTACGAGACATACTGCCGGAAGTGCATCGGCTGTCTACATAGATGGTAGAGATACATCTTACCATAATATTAGTTTTAAGGAGTGTGTATTTGAAGATAATGCTTGCACTAATTATGGTGGTGCGGTGTATTGCTGGCAATGTGACTACGATATGGATGATTGTACCTTCACTGATAATATCGGCCCCAATGCAGCAGCATTATATAATGGTGGAGCAACTTTTGAAATTATGAATTCAACTTTTCAAGATTGTGCTGCAAATTTTGGAGGTGCGATATCAAACTATACATCTTCGGATGGAACCTATGAAAATTGTATTTTTTCTAACAACGAAGCAAATACAAGCGGAGCAGCATGTATGGTTGGCTTTCTCTCAGATATAAGGTTTACTAATTGTGAATTTACAGGAAATACGGCCCAGTATGGTGGATCAGTATATATACAAAACGACACCTCAAGTGCACACTTTAATACTTGTGTATTTCTTGAAAATCGAGCTGTCATATCAGGTGGTGCTATTAACTCTAGTGGTGATAATGCTATTTCTTTTTCGTCCTGTGACTTTTCTATCAATTTAGCTGATTTTGGTGCAGCGATCACATCGACAGGTGGTCCTTTACAAACTTTCAAACTCGAAATTGACAAATGTATTTTTAACACTAATTATGCTGACACTCAAGGTGGTGGATTAAACTTAAATAATCAAGATGCGATTGTACGTTCATCGTTATTTATAAATAATGCCGCTCAAGCAGATGGTAACGGTGGTGCTATTGCCAACAATGCATTTGCTGGAGGGTTCTCTAGCCTCCAAGTTATAAATTCAACCCTAGCAGATAATGAAGGACTACTAGCAGGTGGCATCATGCAATTTCAAGATGATACTAGTCAAGCTGCTTTGTTTTTAACAAATTGCATCTTACATCAAAAAACATTTCCTGATTATGCTGTTGAAGAAGGTACACCGAGTTTCACTTCTCTAGGTGGAAATTCAGCTTATGATGTAAACTTATCGACCTACTTGAATAATACAAATGATGACCTCGGTTCTGATCCTTTATTTGTTTCAAACACCAACTACCAACTAACTGAAGGTAGTCCAGCGATAGATACAGGTGTAGAAGATGGAGCCCACACAACTGATTTGAAAGGTAAACCTATCGTTGGAATACCGGATAAAGGCGCAAATGAGTATAATACTTCAGTAGGGACCAGCAACTTAGTTATTGAAAATGATTTACTTCAAATCGTACAGAACCCCGTAGATCAACAGTTAGATTTTTACGTTGAAGGAATTAATGCAGGTCAATTGACGGTCCGAATATTTAATATTGAAGCAAAACGGATTGACATACAGCAAATTTCGGCTCAAGAAAATCAACGTTATTCAATACATACTGGAAAGTTGACAAAAGGCCAATACTTACTATCGATTAGCAGTGAAAATGTACTCCTAACAAAGGCATTTACTAAAATGTAAATAACTTAATAAAGAATACAAAATAGCACCCATCAATAATATTGATCGGTGCTATTTTGTTTTACATAAATCCTTTTTTATACTTAAAACAACGCACATTACTTCATTAAACAACCTTACTCTTAAACCTCAAATCCAAATACCCTTTTTCATTTTGCTGTATTGATTGGTGCATGTTTATAAATAATAAAATACCAATAAATCAAGTTTGCAAAAGGGATAGTAGTGATTGTCTAAACTTCTTTTTCTTGAAAAAGGAAAAGAGTGAGTACGGATAGCCCGACCCGATCGGGGTTTGCCCAAATTAAATAAATTATGCATTGTAATCTTTTCCTCTCATTCGAATAACACCTAATATCGCTTCTTGTACGATACTTGTATTCATTTTGGAAGTTCCTGCTTCTCGATCTTTGAAAATAATGGGAATTTCTGTAATTGATTGCCCTGAAGTGTAGCAAGCATATTTCATTTCGATCTGAAAAGCATAGCCTACAAATTTGATTTTGCTTAGATCAATGCTTCGAAGGGCTTTTTGAGAATAACAAATGAATCCAGCCGTCGGGTCTTTGACCGGCATACTAGTCAATAATCGTACATACATAGAGGCACCGTATGAAAGCATAAGTCTATATTTCGACCAATTCTCAAGCCCACCTCCTTTGGTATACCTTGAACCAACGCAAATATCATAGCCTTCTTCACATTTTGCTATAAGTCTTGGTACATCATTTGGATTATGGCTAAAGTCTGCATCCATTTCCACGATATAATCAAAGTTTTTTTCTAAACCGAATTTAAATCCAGCAATATAAGCTGTACCCAGTCCTAGTTTTCCTGACCGCTCTATTAAAAACAATCGTTCCTCTTCTTTTTGTCGCTCTTTGACGAGTTCACCGGTTTTATCAGGCGAATTATCATCGACAACCAAAACATGATAGGAATCACCCAATGAAAGCACAGCATCCAACATTTTGTTAATGTTTTCAATTTCATTGTATGTAGGAATAATGATAAGCGTCTTAATCAAGGATTGTGTTTTAAGTCAATAGAACTTCTATTTATTTGAATTTATTTGGTTCTGCTTCCAATATTATTTCTAAGACCTTCTCAATTATATCTTCTCTATTTGGTTTGCAAAAATAATCACCTTCATCACCGTAAGGAGGTCTATGATCTTTTGCCGTTAATGTTTGAGGCATTGAATCTAAATAAAAATAACCTTCACGCTCTTCTATAATTTTTTGTAAAAGATAAGCTGACCCTCCACCTGGAACATCTTCATCTACGATTAACAACCTATTTGTTTTCTTTATTGAATTTAAAATAACGTTTTCTAAATCAAAAGGAATAAATGTTTGTACATCGATCAATTCTACACTGATTCCTCTTTCTTCAAGGAATGGCATTGCACTTTCGATAATCTTCAAGGTCATTCCATAGCTTACGATGGTAATATCATCCCCTGATGTAAGTATATCAGGCACCCCCAGAGGTATTGAATATTCTGCAATATTGTTGGGCTTTTTTTCTTTTAATCGATATCCTGCCAGTGGTTCTATGACCAATGCTGGATCAGAAGATTGAAGTAATGTCTGATACATTCCTGCTGCCTGCACTAAGTTTCTTGGAACACAAATATACATACCTCTAAGTGCATTTACGATCATACCTAAATGCGAACCAGAATGCCAGATACCTTCTAATCGGTGACCTCGAGTCCTAATAATGGCAGGTGCCATCTGCATCCCATTTGTTCTGTATCTAAGGGTTGCTAAATCATCCGACAAAGGGGCCAAGCCATAAATCAAATAATCCAGGTATTGTATTTCTGCAATGGGTCGTAATCCACGCATTGCCAGACCAATTGCTTGCCCCATAATCGACCACTCTCTAATACCTGTATCAAAAACACGTACCGAACCATATTTTTCTTGTAGGCCAGCAAAACCTTGGTTAACATCACCAATTTGTCCTACATCTTCACCAAAAGCAACCATTCGTTTGTCTTTTTCAAATGACTTATCAAAAAATTCATTGATCACTTGAAAGCCACTTACTGAAGCTGCATTCTCATCAAAGGTAGGATGTACAATCGGCTGATTGATGGCGGACTTTGATGTTTCACTATATAAGTGTTTACTCCACCTTTCATGGCTCGTAATATTACTTTCTTGCAACAAAGAAGTAAAGAATGGCGGTAATCCAGTATTATTGACCGTTGCTAGATGTTGCAACTTTCGAACGGCCTTAATTACTTCTTCGTATTGAGGAACCAAAATCGATTTGACTTCGCTTATAATTTCTTCAATATCAAAGGTGAAAGAGCTTTTATGTTGATTTAATGCTTCGAGTACTGTTGCTTTAAAAACTTTATCTGCATTGATATAATTGGACCAGGCTTTCTTTTTTTCCTCTTTTACATAGGTTTTTGCCTTTGCCTTCATTTGTTCAACTTCGTCCCGATCCATGATTTTGTTATCAAGAATCCATCCTTCAAATACTTTTAGACAATCATGGTTTCGCTCCCACTCTAAACGATCTTTTGACTTATATCTTTCATGTGATCCTGATGTCGAATGCCCTTGGGGTTGTGTTAATTCTTCAACATGAACTAGTACCGGTTTATGGTATTTTCTTGCTAATCGAATGGCTTGGTCATAGACATTATTTAAGGCTACATAATCATGTCCTTTCACATTAAAAATGTAGATTCCTTTACCTTCATCATCAATGAGTAATCCTGATAAAGCTTCAGATATACTTCCCTTTGCTGTTTGTAATTCTTTAGGCACAGATATTCCATATCCATCATCCCAAACCGAAACAACCATGGGCACATCCATAACTGTGGCGGCATTCATGGTTTCCCAAAATATACCTTCCGAAGTGCTAGCATCTCCAATGGTACAATGGATTACTTCATTTCCATTTGTCGAAAGCCCTTTCATATCATGAAGCGCTTCATTATCTCGAAACTTTTTTGATGCTAGAGCTAACCCTAATGCACGAGCCATCTGTCCTGCTGTTGGAGATATATCAGAAGTAATATTGTACTTATTGGATAAGTTTAACCAGTTATCTTCATCGTCTACAAATGGTGTCGCAAAGTGATTATTCATTTGTCGTCCACCACTAAAAGGATCATGTTGAGTATCCGAATATAGTTGTGCAAAATAATCTTGGATAGTACATAATCCTAAAGCCATGACCATCGTTTGATCACGATAATAACCAGACCTAAAGTCGCCTTTTTCAAAAAATCGAGCAGCTACTATTTGCGGAAGTTCTTTTCCATCTCCTGTAATCCCAAACTTTGCTTTACCACCTAGCACTTCTTTTCTAGCTAAGAGACTAGCTTCTCGACTAACAAGGCAAATCCAGAAGTCTTTTTTTATAGCAGTCATATTATCTTGTGCAGAGCTTGAATCTTCTATATAACTGTTCTTCAAATCGGTAAATTCTTGCATCAAATCGGGTTGGTTGAAAACTAAAATGTAAAACTATTTTATTTTTTTAAATTTTAGGGATAATCTAAACGTGAATTATACACATTATAGAAAGGTTTTAAACATTCATTAACACATTATTATATTTTAGTTTACTTTAAATTGTAATTTTAGGTTTATCTTTGCTACAAATAAAAACAAAATTCATCATGAAGAATATCTTTCTTTTATTATTAATGACTTTCACTTCATCATTTGTAATCTCTCAAGTAGGTCAATTACAAGAAGTTGTAGAGGAAGTTGTTGCAGAAGACACACAATCTCAAACTGCAGATGGTCCTATTATGACCTTTGAATCAAAGACAGTTGATTACGGAACGATTGAGCAAAACGGAGATCCTTTAAAAGTGCTTACTTTTTCTAATACAGGAACAGAGCCTTTAGTAATAAAGAATGCAAGAGGAAGTTGTGGTTGTACTGTGCCTACATGGCCGAAAGAACCAATTATGCCAGGAGAAGAAGCTGAAATTGAAGTAAGATATGCAACCAATAGATTAGGTTCGATTAACAAAACGATTAAAGTAACTACGAATGAAGGTGGAGATCCACACGTACTTAAGGTAATCGGAAAAGTATTAAAACCAGAAGCAACAGAAAGTGTACCAACTGGTGAGCCAACGATGTTAAAAGGTGGCAAATAACTAAAAAGAATAAATACGACATATTTTTAAACCCTTGGTATACGCCAAGGGTTTTTTTATTTTACATATTTACTAACAAATTGAATTACGATAAATGCTTTTAGTCCTTTCTCCTGCCAAGTCCCTTAATTATGATCATGATATTCAAGGTCTGCAGCTTCCATACTTCAGGAAGCAATCATTGGAAATCATAGAATTAGTCAAGCCAAAGAAAGATCATGACTTAATGAAACTCATGGGCATTAGCCAAGATTTGGCAAATTTAAATGTAGCTAGGTTTAAAAACTATTCATCTCGATTCACAGAAAAAAATAGTCGTGCTGCAATCTATACATTTAATGGTGATGTCTATCGTGGACTTGATATTCATTCTTTGAATGATAAAGATCTGCTCTTTGCTGAAAAGCATGTCAGAATTCTCTCTGGCTTATATGGTTTACTTCAACCAATGGATAAAATGCAGCCGTACCGCTTAGAAATGGGTACTTCTCTTAAAAATGAAAAAGGCAATACACTATATAAATTTTGGGGTGACTCAATTTCAAAAAAGCTTACGAAAGATCTTAAAGGAACAGAAAATAAGGTTCTCGTTAATTTAGCATCCAAGGAATATTTTTCGGCCATCGATAAAAAAGCACTTAAATATCCCATTTTAAATATTGAATTTAAAGAACTCCGAAACGGAGTGTTGAAAGTAATAAGTTTTAACGCAAAGCGTGCACGAGGGCTTATGACACGATTTATAATTGAACATAAAATTAATGATCCTGAATTACTGAAAGGCTTTGATGTAGAAGGTTACCACTTTGATGAATCTAAATCAACAAATACCCATTGGTTATTTACTAAATAAAAAAATGAAAAAATACACCGTAGTCTTATCCATTATCTTTGGATGCATATTTACACAAACCAGTTTTGCACAAATAAACAACTTAGAAGATTTCAAATCTAAACTTTCTTCTTTCTATCAAATTCATACCGAAGATGGATTAGTGAAATATGAATTAATCAAAAAAGATAATCAACCATTATTTGATTTAATTTATTTTACTGAAAAGTCAATAAATACAAATGAAAATGTGTTGCAAGGCTTGAAAATTCATGCATATAACTTAAATGCAATCCGCATCATTTTAGAAAACTACCCCGTTAAATCACCCAAAGCAATTGCAGGCTTTTTCGACTCACAAATCACCTTTAATGCTCAACCCTATTCACTTCAAAGTTTAGAAGATGAAGTTATTAAGGTTGATGGTTTGGCAGATGCCCATTTTGCGATGGTATGTGCAGCCATGTCTTGCCCTCCCCTTCGTCACTTTGATATTGACAATACAACAGCATCCATTAAATCAATGAAGCAAGATTTATATTCTGATCCGCAATGGGTTGGTATCAATGAGACATCAAAGGTGCTAACCTTGTCCAGAATTTTTCAATGGTATGAAGATGATTTTGGGGGTATTGAAGCTATTCTTGAAGCACTAGGTGATTATAACAACACAGATTTAAGTAGTTATACTGTTCAATACAAAGGGTACAATTGGGGACTGAATCAATATACCGCGCAAAATGGAGACCAACTGCTACGATACAGACCTTCCGCATTATTAGAAAAGGGGGAAGCTGAGATAAAGTTATTTGCAAATTATTATACACAATCCATTGTTTCTGGTACGGAACCACGATTGAGGCAAAGTTTCTTTACTAATACATTTTCGGCAACTTTTGGATTAAATATTCCAATCAATATTGGAATAAGAGGTCGTTATCGGACCGTCGATGTGGGATCAACAGATGAGACCAATTACTTTTCAGGTTTATTATTTAAAAACGATTTTGAGCGTTACAATCGATATTCAAGAATTGGCTTTGCAGGTGTAGGACCAGCTATCCAACATGCGATGGTTTTTAAAAACACGACGTTCTTATTTATTCATACCGTATTATTTCCTACAGGATCAAACTTAGAAGGTGATAATGAATCTGGGTACTTTGATTGGAACGGACTTCAATGGACTTCACAAGTCTATTTTGATAAAGATATTGGGTCTAAATTCAATATCTTCTACGACTTTTCAGTATTTGCTGAAAATATAAGGGGTGCAACATTTAATAATGAACCAATCTTTTATCAAATTGGAAATGGGAATACCGTTATTCTTAACTATTTTCCTGTTAATAAAGTTACACTTTATGGCTTGCTTAATTTAACCATTCTTCGATATGGTGTTAACCAAAATGAAACTGAGCGTGATTTTATTTTTAGTCCTTTTGGGCAATTGGGTTTCGGTGCAAAATACTTTATTTCACCTCAAATTGAATTAGAATTTATTGGTACCCTATTTAACTTTCAAACAGAAACTCAAAATGCACAAACGCTTAATTTTGGTATTCGTTATAGAAATTAACGGCTAATTGATTCTCCAAAAATAAGGAGTAAATAGAATTAAAATGCTAAACAATTCCAATCGGCCTAGCAACATGATTAAGGATAAAAACATCTTTCCTGAGGGTGGAATCAAGGCAAAGTTATCGGTAGGCCCAAGTTGTGATATTGCTGGACCGACATTGCCTAAGGTAGTTGCTACAGCTCCAGCTGCACTTAACAAAGGTTCTTGAAAATCCGCTAAAATAAATGTCATAAAAAAAGTACCTATCAAGAATATCAATAAATAGATCAAGAGAAATACTAAGACGTGAGTCAAAATTCTTGGAGCGACAATTTTATTGTCAATGCGGATTCTAATCAATGCATTTGGGTGTAGTAATCGCTTAAATTCTAGGGTTGAATTTTTAAAAAATACGATATGACGGATAAACTTAATTCCACCAGCCGTAGATCCTGCACATGCACCTGCAAACAAAAGGAAGAAAAAGAATAATGTAATCAATGGATGTATCAATGTATAATCAGTAATAACAAATCCAGTAGTGGTAACCATTGAAACAATCTGAAATCCTGCATTTCTAAAACAAACCTCAACATTTCCCTGATCTAACACATAAAAAGCACTTGTTACAAAAAGTATACTTAAAGACAAAAAATAAACATATGCTCTAAATTCATCGCTCGACCAAATTTTCCCAAACTTGCCTTTTATCCCAACATAGATCAACGAATAATTGATTCCTGCTATAAACATGAAGAGCATTAAGGTATACTGAATCAATGGTGAGAAATTCATGATGCTTGCATTTTTAGTAGAAAACCCTCCTGTAGCAATGGTTGTCAAACCATGATTAAACGCATCAAAAGCTGTCATCCCTTCAAACCATAAAATCACAATCAACAAAACTGTCAACATTACATATAAAAGCCACAATCGCTTTGCTGTTTCCTTAATCCTAGGATGTATTTTATTGGATGTAGGACCTGGTGATTCTGCTACAAATAGCTCTACCCCTCCGATACCTAATAGTGGAAATAATGCAACTGTTAACACAATGATCCCCATACCTCCTATCCATTGAGTCATACTTCTCCAAAGTAATAAACACCTCGGAAGTATTTCAATATCTGTGAAAATGGTAGCCCCAGTAGTTGTCAAACCTGATACACTTTCAAACAAGCTATCAACAGCCCCATTGGTTAATCCACTAAAATAATAAGGCAAACTACTAAATATAGCAATGCAAATCCAGCCAAGTGAAACGATTAAATATCCTTCTCTTTTTCCAATCGCTTTAGATTTAGGTTTAATGCTAAAAAAAAGGATAGCTGATAAGACAATAGTACAAACAAAAGATAACGCAAATGCTTGTTGTGTTGATTCTCCTACGATTGCCGCATAAGACAATGGAATTAGCATTAAAAGACTAATAAAAAATGAAATAATGCTTAAAACGTTAAGTACAATTTTAAAATTAATCATCGCTTATTTGAATGTTTCTTCGACTTTACGAATGGCTTCTGGTAATGCAAAAATGACCACCTTGTCTCCTTTCTGAAGAATAAAATCTCCTCCAGGAATCATGCTTTTTTCGCCTCTAATAACACCAGCTACAATAGATGAATCTGGTAATTCTAATTCACTCAGAGTATGGGTTGTAATTCGATTGGATTTGGATATTTCAAACTCTATAATCTCTGCATCTACTCCATGGAGTGTTGCAATGGCCTCTACATTTCCTTTTCTGACAAATCTAAATATGTTGTTTGCGGCAATGATCTTTTTATTGATAATCGTATCGACTCCTATTTTTTGAGAAATATGAGTGTACATATCATTATCTACCAATGCGATCGTTTTGAATACCCCATTATTATCTGCAACCAAACTCGTTAAAATATTCGACTCTGAATTCTCTGTTAATGCAATAAATGCATCCATATTGGAAAGTCCTTCTTGAGCTAAAATATCTTCATTACCGTGATCTCCTATAATAATCAAACTCTTATTCAGGGATTTCAAAAACTCATTACCATCTTTCTTCTTTTTCATGATAACGGTAACATTATAGTTTTCTTGTAACAATTCTGCTGTACGATGTGCAAGTGCTGTACCACCAATTATCATAATATTTTTAATAGGCTTTGATTCTATTCCTAGAAATTCAGTAACTTTTTCTATGTTTTTACTTCGAATACTCAAATAAAGATGATCTCCTTTTTGAAGTTTTGTTCGACCTTTAGGAATAATTGTCGAATGATCTCTTAACAAAGCAACACCACGATAATTAAAATCTAGTTGACCTTGATTGATTTCAGATACCATTTTACCTTCCAATTTTGAATTATAATCAATCGAAAAGCCAACAATGCTAATTTGCCCACCTTCAAAATCAAAATTATCTGTAAGTGAAGCTCTATGAATTAGTCGTTCAATCTCATAAGCAGCAAGCTGTAAGGGCGAAATAATTTTATCAATACCAATCTGATGGAAGTATTGCTTTTGAGTGGTTGATAAAAACTCTACATTATTTACTCGAGCAATAGTTTTGGTAGCACCTTCTTGTTTTGCTAGAATCGCAGATAATAAGTTTGTTTCTTCTGATTTCGTAACTGCTATAAATAATTTAGCTTGACCAATATCAGCTTGACTTAATATTTCTTTTGAAGAAACATTACCATGAATGGTCATTACATCCAGTTTTGATGCAACAAGATCAAGAATCTCTTCATCCTTATCAATGAGCGTGATGTCTTGATTCTCTCTAGATAATAACTTAGCTAAATGATACCCTACTGAACCAGCTCCTGCAATTACAATTTTCATATTTGTATAGCCTTGAGAAAGGCGATTACCTGATTATACATTAAGTGATAGGTCAGAATGATGTTTTTGATTAATATGATATTCGAAATTAATTCTAAAAAAGTAAACTTAGGAGAATTATAAGCATTGTTTTTTTGAATATTATATAATAAAATGAATGATTATCTATTTTTTAAAATATAATATCACATTATAATATATATTAATATGTAATAATCTGATTATTATATATATTATTAAAAAAGTATGAAAAAACATATTAAATAAATCTTTAATATGTTAAAATTTGAATTACATTTGACGAATCAATACAACTATTGATTACGAAGGTCTATTTGTAAGCTGCACTTCGTTCGCAGAGGTCATTCTAAAAACCGATATTTTTGTTCGACCGAAATCAATAAAAAACTAAGTGCAGCTTTCTTTCTTAAAATAGACCAATTCAATACCTTTGAACAAAGGGATTCAATATCAAACATTTTATACATCTTATTTTTATCCTCGCTTTTTGTACAGATAGCACTGGTCAAACGATTCATTGGGTTTACCTTGATAGTATCAGAGCTAGCAAAGCAATCGTACAAGACACTGTTGAAGACTACTTTTCCATTATTGGCAACGTAGATTTAGCGATACAAATCCAAGAAGATGTGGATCAAGAAAAGTCCATTTTACGATCAAAATTTAAACAGCGTCTTCAAGCTTCAACACGAGGTTTTAAGATCACGGAAAAAACCGTATTAGACAGTGTTTTTAAAGAAATCAATCGGCTCGCAACAGGCGTGAACCTTCCTTCAATCGCACCGATTGAATTAATAAAAATAGGCGATTACACTGTAAGTGAAGGTGCCTTTTATACGAGGCAGCATCAAATTATTATTCCAGAAGCTGCTTTTAGAAATATGACTTTTGATCAATTCTTAGCCGTTATGTTTCACGAGTTATTCCATATTCTTAGTAGGAATCACCCAAATTTTAAAACGAGGTGTTATAAGTTGATTGGATTTAACCGAATTGAAGGTCCCCTTTTTTTTCCAAAAAACCTTAAAGACAGATTGCTTCTTAACCCAGATGGATTAGCTTCAAATTATCTAATTACACTTGATAATGGAAATGGAAAAACGATTGATTGCATTCCTCTATTAACCAGTAAGTCCTCTAATTACAAAGCCCAAATGCCCGATTTCTTTTCATATATGGAATTTGATCTATATCCAGTAAAAAAATCCGAAGACGGCTATTATATATATACGAGTAATCTTGAAAATGGCCCAACCATTCAAGTGGATGCTTATCAAGACTTTTTTGATCAAATCAAAGATAACACCACTTATACCATTCATCCTGATGAAGTTTTGGCTGACAATTTTACGATTGCGATGTTAGAAAATGAAAACCCGATATTTTTGAATTATTCAAAAGAAGGAAAAGTATTACTTTTGAACCTGTTGGACATTCTAAAAGCCCACAAATAATTCACAAGCTTAGTGTAACAATGAACCATAAAGATAAAATACACGAAATCATTTTTGAAGCAGATACACCTGCAGGTAAATACTTTGATATTGTATTGCTGGTATTTATTTTATTGAGTGTACTTGCCGTAATGTTGGAAACTGTTCCATCCTTACATGACGAATATGGTGATCTATTTTATACTATAGAGATTGGGTTTACGATCATATTCACTATTGAATACTTGCTAAGATTATATATTACGAGAAAGCCTTTCAAATACGCAAAGAGTTTTTATGGAATTGTGGATTTATTGTCCATCCTTCCAACATATTTGTCTGTATTTTTAATGGGAACGCAGTCACTAATGATGATTCGAGCATTAAGGCTTCTTCGTGTGTTTAGAATATTTAAACTGGGAAACTACTTGTCTCAAAGTCAAATTATTGTTAAAGCCCTTAGGGATTCGATGCAAAAAATCTTTGTATTTCTATTTTTTATTTTGGTGTCAGTTTGCATTTTTGGTTCTATCATGTATTTGGTAGAAGGTGGAATTAATCCTGCGTATGATAGTATCCCCCGAAGTATCTATTGGGCAATTGTTACGCTCACCACTGTTGGATATGGAGATATACACCCATTAACCCCTATCGGACAAAGTCTTGCTGCTATCATTATGATCCTTGGTTATGCTGTCATTGCGGTACCAACAGGAATAGTATCTGCTGAAATTGTGAATGAAACGCAGAACCAAAACGAGCAAGATAAAAATGTATCAACTCAGGCCTGTCGATATTGTTCGAAAGAAGGCCACGATACAAACGCAGAATATTGTAAATTTTGTGGAGAGATACTAAATGAGGAGGATATTGACTAATGCATTCATATCCTTGATTTCAAACCTTGGTTTAAGGGTTAAATTATTTTCATCCTCATTTGGATTAAACCAACATGAATCAATATTATAATTCTGTGCCCCCAAAATATCGGAACTCAACCGATCACCAACCATTAAAATTTCTTCTTTTTTGAGATCTGGATAAAAACGATGTGCTATTTCGAAAAACTCAATGTTTGGTTTAGCTACACCAATTTCATCAGATATAATAAGGTTATCAAAATATTTATTAAGACTTGCATTTTCCATTCTAGACTTTTGTACTTCTTTAAGTCCATTGGTTACCGCAACCAAGGTATACGTTTTAGATAGCCGGTGGACGGTCTCAACAGCAAAGGGTATAAATGTGTTATTCGTAGCTAGAAAAGATAGGTATAAATCATTGGCTTTCGCTGGATCAAAAGCAATACCAATTTTAGTGAAAAATCGATCCCATCTTAAGCTTCGTAAAGCCGTTTGTGTGATAAGTCCTTTTTCCATTTCCTCCCACACCTTATGATTAATGACCTGATAATCTTGATATAATGTGGATGAATTTTCTAGCCCAATATGTTTTATTAATTGATTAAAGGCAATTTTGCTACTACGGTTAAAATCAAATATTGTATTGTCAAGATCAAACCAGATATGTTTGTATTTTATCTTTTTCATCATTAATCTGGCAATCGGAGTACATGAAACATTCGTTTAATGCTATACTTTCCTGCCCCATTTGCTGCAATAATGCATAATCCTCCGACGTAAGCCATCATTCGCATAAACATTAATAATTGTACTCGTTGAATATCACTTGGATCATTCCAAAATGAGTAAACGATACATATATAGGGTATCCAATATAAAATTAGCAGAATTGCTCCAAGGTTTGCTTGATAACCAATTAGCACGAGAATCCCACCAATTAATAGTAATAAAATAGAAGCTACCATTAAAAAATTAAGGGACCATTCTACATTATATTTTAGTAAGGTTTCTTTTGTATCATTAAAGAAAACAATAGAATCTATAGCTTCAAAAATACTGACCAACCCAATGATAATTCTACCAAATAAATCAAAAAATGATTTCATGTATATTATTATTTCACATTCAAATACAACCTCTTCAAACATTACAATAGTCAAAAATCATGCTAACAATCTAATTTCAACTAGCGATTTTGAATTCTATGTGTAGATTTGTGCAATCAAACTTAATTTTCCCAAGATCGCTTATTAAATTATCTATTTGTGTTAAAAGTTATACAATCCATATTTAGGGTTTTAGAAAAAATATTTCCTTGGCTTGCTGCTAGAATTGCCTTTTACATCTTTTACAGACCACGACGAAAAAAATACTTAGATTTTCAAGAAGGCTTTTTAAGTAGTGCAGATCATTCGCCAAAAAAAAATGGTTTGCAATGGTATCATTGGACAGGAAAAGGAAAAACTGTTTTTTTTCTTCATGGTTGGGAATCAAATTCTAGTCGGTGGATACATTATGTTAAAGCACTACGAAAACTTGATTACAATATCTATGCTGTTGATGCAGTTGCTCATGGAAAATCAGATGGCAACAGATTTGCTGCGAATATTTCTTCTGAACTTTTAAAAGATCAAATAGATAAAATCAAACCAGATATTATGGTAGGTCATTCTGTAGGAGCTTACACTTTAGGGTATTTACTTTCCAAAGTTTCGAGTCATAGACCTGAAAAACTAGTTTTGTTGGCCCCAAATAATTCAATGTTATTTATTATTCATCAATTTGGAGATATGATTAACCTTGGTAAAAAATCTAGAGAACTATTAGTACGGCGAATCGAAAAGAAATCCGACGTAATTCTCGCTGACATTTCTACTGAAGATCTTTTGCAGTCAGTGTCATCCGAAATTACCTTAGTTCATGATATCGATGATGAGATATTACCGTTTACTCACAGTCAAGAAATTACCCGTGCAATCCCGTCTATTCATTTTATTCAAACAAAAGGATTGGGTCATAAACTCAAAGAAAAAGAATTAGAAAAGAAAATAATTGATGTGATAACAAACTAAGCATTATAATAACGATGTATAGCATTCGCAACTCTCTGGCCATCCATCGCCGCTGATAAAATGCCACCTGCATAGCCTGCTCCTTCACCGCAAGGAAAAACACCTTCCACGTCTTGATGCATCAATGTTTCTTTATTTCTAGGTATCCTAATCGGGCTACTCGTTCTTGATTCAACTCCTATCACATTTGCTTCACTTGTTAAATACCCTTTGGCTCGTCCGCCAAACGTCAGCATGGCTTGTCTTAAACGTTCATAAATAAAGGGAGGAAACAATTCAAATAACGGGGCAGCATATACACCTGGAATATATGAGGTAGAATTTAAATCACTGGAAATATTCCCTTGAACAAAATCAGTCATCCTTAGGGCTGGTGCTTTTTGTGAACCATCTCCATTTTCAAACATCATTCGTTCGATATCTGATTGAAAATCCACATTGGACATTGTTCCTTCATAACCTAAGGCTTCAATCTCTTCGTTGCTTACGGCTGTTACAAAACCAGAGTTTGCAAAAGGCGAATCTCTTTTAGACAAACTCATTCCGTTTACTACAATTTCACCAGGTTCTGTAGCAGCAGGTACTACGAGACCTCCTGGGCACATACAAAATGAAAAAACCCCAACATTATTTACTTGACAAGCCATACTATAGGATGATGCGGGGAGATTTTCATGTCGCTTTTTTTGTTTGTATTGAATAGAATCGATAAGCGGCTGAGGATGCTCGATACGGACACCTAAAGCAAAAGGTTTCTTTTCTAGAAGTAGGCCTTTTGCTTCAAAAAGATCAAAAATATCTCTAGCTGAATGTCCCGTTGCAAAAACAAAAGCCTTAGCATTGTACTGTTTCCCATGCTGATCAATGGCACCTAAAATCTTACCATCTTTTATTTCAATATCTACAACTTTAGTATCAAAATGAACTTCTCCTCCAAAAGCTTGTATGGTTTCCCTGATTCTTTTAATTACTTGGGGTAATTTGTTTGACCCTATATGCGGGTGTGCATCGATGAGTATATCTGGATTTGCGCCATGCTCAACTAATAATGCTAAAATCTCTTTTATATTTCCTCTCTTATGTGAACGTGTATATAATTTACCATCACTATATGTACCCGCACCACCCTCTCCAAAACAATAATTGGAATCTGAGTTAACCACTCCATCCTGCTGTATTGCTTTGAGATCTCTTCTTCGTTCTCTTACATTTTTTCCTCGATCAAGTATGATAGGTCGAATGCCTAATTCAATTAATTTCAATGCTGCAAAATACCCTGCAGGTCCTGCACCAATAATGATTGCCTTTTCTTTTGCGCCTTTTTTGAAGGTATCAATATACTTTTTAGGCGTTTTATATTCTTCATTGACATAAACATCGACTTTCAGCCTAAAAACGGGAGATTTTCTAGCATCTAAAGACCGCTTCTTTATTTCTATATGCCGTATTGAATGAGCGCTAAGTTTTAATTTCTTGCTAACAAGCCCATGGATATAAGCATTGTCATAAATATAATCTGGTGTAATATTGATATCGAGCGACTTAATCATACTGCAAAGAAATAGGTTTGACTTGACTAAAAAGACAATTCGTTAAATTATCATTAATTTTCAGACAATTACGCATAATAAATAGTTTGCCAGTATTATAGCCATATCTTTGTGGCTTACAAAAAAATGAGGTTTGGTTAATCAAATTTTAGTCGAAAATCCAATATTATTGCTATTTCTAATTGCCGCCTTCGGCTATTTGATGGGTAATATTTCTTATAAGGGAAGTTCATTTGGTGTTGCTTCTGTTTTATTTGTAGGTTTATTTTTTGGCGCTCTTGGTGAGGGGCTAAGTATTCCTGATGTTGTTTTCCAAATTGGTCTTGTATTATTTATCTATGCCATCGGTTTAAGTTCAGCACCTGCCTTTTTTCAATCGATTCGGAAAAATGGATTTAGAGATATCTTATTTATCACTGTATCATTAACGATATCTAGTATTCTTGCTCTTTTCCTCTTTTTTATTTTTGGTTTTAATCCAAGTGAGGTTACTGGAATTTATGCTGGAGGAACGACCAATACTCCAGCTTTGGCTGGCGCGATTGATTTAATCAACCAACAAAACTTAAAAGGTAGTGAACTACTTATCAAAGACATGGTTGTCGGTTATTCATTTTCTTATCCTATGGGTATCATTGGTGTTATGATTGCCATTTTAATATGTAAGCGAATGTTGAAAGTTGATTTTGAAAAAGAGAAAAAGCAACTTTCAAAAAAGTATCAATTAGACGAAAATTTAACTAGCAAATCGATTATTGTTACCAATCCAGATGTTGTTAATTCCAGTCTGCGCGATTTAAATATTGAACACTCTTGGAACGTTGTATTTGGGCGAACCCAAGATCAAGATAAAAATGTAGAACTTGCTACTTGGAACCATAACATCAAAATGAATGATTTACTGATGGTTGTTGGTTCCATTGAAGATATCCATGAAGTGGCTAAAACGTTGGGTGAAATCGATGAAAACTCACAGTTAAATTATGCGCGGTCAAAGTTTGATGTACGACGAATTTTTGTTTCTAATCCTAAAATTGCAGGTAAAAGTTTAGCTCAACTCGAAATTGACAGAAAATACCAAGCGATTATCACACGAATACGTAGAGGCGATATGGAAATGTTGGCCAAAGGACATACAGTATTACAAATGGGTGATCGAATCCGGTTCGTTGCTCGACGAAAAGATTTAAGAAAATTATCCGCTTTGTTTGGTGATTCTTATACTGCATCAAGCCAAGTAAATCTTTTTTCATTTGGAGTAGGTATTGCATGTGGTGTATTACTTGGTCTAATACCATTTACATTACCAGGTGGTATCACTTTCAAATTAGGCCTTGCTGGAGGACCGCTGATTATTTCCTTGATTTTAGGAACACTCAAAAGAACAGGTCCTATCGATTGGACTCTACCTTATGGTGCAAATCTTACCTTACAACAAATAGGATTAACCTTTTTGTTAGCTGCTATCGGTGTAAGTTCTGGAAGTGCCTTTGCTGACAATATGAGTTTAAATGGTTTGTATATGATTCTTGGTGCAGGATTTTTGACAATTGCATCAACCATAATTACACTAATAATTGGGTATAAACTTGTAAAAATTCCTTTTTCGTTGCTATTAGGCTTTGTATCTAATCAAGTAGCAATTTTAGATTTCAATCTAAATTTATCAAAAAACAAAGTGCCTAATTTAGGATTTACAATGATGATGCCGATTGCTTTGATACTGAAAATTGTCTATGCTCAGTTACTGTTTATATTTTTACAATAGTTACAAGCATCATAGGCAATTTAAAAATAGTGATCTAAACAATAGCTTCTTTAATTCTTATTAGCTTTACTAATAACGCTTCTAGTTGATCTAAAGGCAACATATTTGCTGCATCACTTTTTGCTACACTTGGATTTGGATGTGTCTCAATAAATAGTCCATCTGCTCCTGTAACTATGGCGGCTTTTGCTATCGTTTCGATCATAGCTGGCTGGCCTCCTGTTACTCCTGAGGATTGATTAGGTTGCTGTAATGAATGTGTACAATCCATCACTACTGGATGTCCAAATTCTTTCATTTTAGGAATTGCTCGCATATCAACAACCAAATCTTGGTAACCAAAAGTAACTCCTCTTTCTGTAAGCATCACTTCATTATTTCCAGAATCAATAACTTTTTGTGCGGCGAATTTCATTGCTTCAGGGCTTAAAAATTGACCTTTTTTAATATTTACAACTTTACCTGTATTTGCCGCCGCTTGAATTAATGACGTTTGTCTACATAAAAAAGCAGGTATTTGCAATATATCTGCAACTTCAGCGGCTTTTGCTGCTTCGTGATCTGTATGTATATCTGTTGTAATAGATAATCCAAACTGAGATTTTACATCACTTAATATTTTCAGAGCTTTGTCATCTCCAATTCCAGTAAATGAATGTATACTCGATCGATTTGCTTTACGATAAGAACCTTTAAAGACATAAGGGATATCTAACTTTTCACAAATAGTCTTCACTTTTTCAGCAATCGTCAAAGCCATATCTCTACCTTCAATAGCACATGGACCTGCTAACAAGAAAAAACGATCCTGTCGTTTTGATAAATCCTTAATCATGGTTTATAATTTGATGCAAAGGTAGCCTAAAACATAAAATTAGTTATCCGCTTTAACCTTAAAACAGATTAAATTTTGTTCTTCATTGCGATAAAGAATAGATTCATCTAAATATAGTATATAGCTTCAAACAAAAATGTACCTTTGTGTCCTTAAATCAATCTGGAAATTTAATGGACAAGAATCAAAGTATTGGGCTGGTTTTATTATTGGGAATTATGATGACATGGTTCTACATTACGGCTCCTTCAGAAGCAGAAATTGTAGAACAACAAAGGATTCAAGACTCTATTGCATTTGTAAAACAAAACCCTAAAAGTCAACTTACAGATACGGATAAAGAGGGAATTCAAGAAACATTTGAAGTGCCGGATTCTGTGAAGCAAGCACAATTGCAATCCAATTTTGGTTCTTTAGCGAATGCTGCACAAGGACAATCCAAAATATTCACCTTAGAAAATGAAAAACTCAAAATTCAATTTGATTCTAAAGGTGGAGTCATAAAGGAAGCCATCCTCAAAGATTTCAAAAAGCAAGTAGATGGTGAACAAGGTGAAGATCAATTTATTCCTCTCAAACTGCTTGATGATGATAAAAATGTATTCGAATATATTTTACCAATCAAAGGAAAAGGAAATATAAGTACAAATGCTTTATTTTTTAATGGTGCTGTAAATGGTAACTCTTTAGTCTTTACAGCTGATGCTGGTAATGGGGCATCCATTGTACAAGAATACACAATCGGTGAAAATTACTTTTTAGATTATAATTTCAGAATAAACAATGCACCATCAATTATAAATGCTGGCACCGAAGATATCACGTTGCGATGGCACCAATATTTGGATAAAATTGAAAAGAATGTAAATTTTGAAAAGTATTATTCTAGTGTTTATTTTAAAACAAAGGATGATGATTCAGACTATTGTAACTGTCGAGGCGATGCAGAAGAAGAGGTAGAAGAAAATAATATTCACTGGTTCTCTCATGTGAATCAATTTTTCAATACATCACTCATCAAAAAAGATGCATCAATGAAAGATGCCAATTTTGAAGTTGTCATGATTGAGGATTCTGATGATATGAAATTAACCAAGAGTCAAGTTAAATTACCTCTTGGAGGTAACTCAACAGAGAATATGGGTTTCAATATGTATATTGGCCCTAATGATTTTGACTTATTAAGATCTAAAGAAGTAGGACTTGAAGAAGTTATCCCATTTGGTCGAAGTTTATTTGGATCTATAAACCGATGGGTCATCAGACCTTCATTTGAATTTCTATCCACCTACATAGGAAGTAAAGGTGTAGTAATTATCGTTTTGATTTTCATTCTTAAAATGCTACTCTACCCATTGATGTTTAAAATGTTGAAATCTCAAGCGAGCATGCAAGCATTAAAGCCGGAATTAGCAGGATTAAAAGATAAGTTCAAAGATGAACCTCAAAAGATCCAAATGGAAACCATGAAGATCTATCGGGAATACGGTGTTAGTCCATTGGGTGGATGTATGCCTATGTTGCTTCAAATGCCAATATGGTATGCATTGTTTAGATTTTTTCCAGCTTCTATAACCTTTAGGCAAGAACCTTTCCTTTGGGCAACGGATTTATCATCTTATGATGTAATAGCCAATTTGCCTTTTGAAATTCCTGCATTTGGCGCACATATATCGTTATTTACCATTCTTTGGGCAATATCCACAGTAGCATATACCTACTATAATACAAAACATATGGATATGTCGGCGAATCCTGCGATGGTTTATGTCCAATATTTAATGCCTATTATGTTTTTAGTCTTTTTTAATAATTACGCATCAGGACTAACATGTTATATGTTTTTTAGTAATTTATTTAATATCATGCAAACCGTAATCACCAAAAAATTCGTTTTTAGTAATGATAAAATAAGGGCTGAATTGATGAAAGCCAAAGACAAACCTAAAAAAGCGAAGAGTGGTTTTCAAGCCAGGCTTGAAGAGGCAATGAAACAGCAACAAGAGGTTAAGAAGAAACGTGATAATCAACAAGCATCCAAAAAGAAAAAGAAATAATTCATATTGGAGTTTACTAAAAAAGTTGGTGTTATTGGCTCTGGATCCTTCGGAAGAACGGTCTCTAAATTATTAGTACTTAATTCTAACGTACTCCTATTTACTCGTAATCCATCAAAAGTAGATCTTGACCTGATTTATAAAAGTCTAGATTCTGATCAACGAGAATTTACCATCGAATTAACATCTGATATTCAATATTTTTGCACCCAATGTCAAGTCATTTTCCCTGTAATTCCAACAGAAAATGCCAGAGCATTGGCAAAAAGTATGAGCCCGCACTTAACCCCAGCTCATTATATCATTCATTGCATGAAAGGTTTGGATTATTTAGATTTGGAGACATTTGCAATTGAAGATATTTATACAATTTCCCAAGTATTTCAACAAGAAACCAATGTTATCCGTATCGGATGTATGTCTGGACCAAACCTTGCAATTGAAATAATGGAAAATCAACCTGCAGGAAGTGTCATTGCCTCAGAATTTGATGAAGTAATTGAGATTGGCAAAAAATTACTGACAAGCAAGCGGTTTTTTGTTTTTGGTTCTCATGAATTATTAGGAACAGAGCTTGCTGGAGCTTTTAAAAACATCATTGCCATTGGATCAGGGTTGCTAGCAGGATCTGGTTACGGTAAAAATATCCAAGCATTGTTAATCACTCGAGGTCTTCACGAAATAATAAAATTAAGTACGACACTTGGTGCCAACACTTCTGCATTTTTAGGTAGTGCAGGTATTGGAGATTTGATTGCAACCGCAACGAGCGACAAGAGTCGAAATTATCGCTTAGGATTCAAAATAGCACAAGGTGATTCTTTAGAAAAGGCAGTCAATGACTTAGGTGAAGCCGTGGAAGGGGTACGTACGCTTAAAACAGTTAAAAAAATGGCGGATGCATTAAACATCCAAATTCCAATTAGCAATATGCTATATTATATAATTCATCAAGAATATCCAATCGAAAGAGCCTTGGATAAATTGGTGTTTTACCCTACCAAAGATGATGTTGAGTTCAAGTAAAAAAAATAGTTTACCCCATTATAGCGACAACACCATCACTGTATTTGGAATTTTTTGTTCGGATAAATGGTAATCCTTGAGTGATTTCATCAGATCGTTCGGAATGAATAGAATCAAATTTAACCTCTAATACTAATTTAGGAATATTGTGGAGCGTTTTAACAAAATCACTTCCGTAATAGGCTTTCCCAAAATGTTGGTTATAATCCAATGTTAATCGAAATAAGCCATCTGCCGAAATAAAATAATATCGCTCATACCAATTATAAATGGAAGCTGATAATCGAGCATGCGACCATTGGGTTTTTAAAAAATGTTTCTCAAGTTTTTCTTTGCTTTCAATATCATGAATTGTTAAACCAATATGATCTTTCCAACCTAACTCGTTTTCTTTATGCTTTGCTTCTAATCGTACCAAAAGATCAGATGTTATGTCGTCTCCATACCATCGATATCTGTACTTTGTCCGACGAGGAACACCGTCTATATTTTGGTAAAAATAGTTTAATGATGACGTATCAAGGTAAATATTATTTATCCTTCGGTTAGGAAACGCTTTTTTAAAACCAGCTGGATGAAGTCGAATAATGTTCAATACTTTATCCAACTCAACTTGATCTATACCATATTTATATTCAAACCGCTTCACTCTTTTTCTAGCTTAATTGTAGATTCATTTTCTGCTATTTGAAGAAAATCTACATTTTCTATTTGGTAATTTTTTACCGTAATTTGAGCAGGTCCGTATTCTGGTTTCTTTTGAAAAGCTGCAAATCCTTTATTCGCATTTGCAATCGAAATATTTTCAATCGTTACTTGCGACAAATCTTTTGATGCAATACCTATTTCTGCTCCATCAATATCGATATCAAAAAGGCGAACAGTCGCTTGCTCACCTACACTTATTCCCTTGTCACCAATCTCATAAAATGTACAGTTTTTAATTGTAAGATCACTACCAGAAAAGTCTAAACCATCATTTCCAGTATGACTAAAGAAACTATTCTTTATATCTCCCTTGCAGAAATCTGCATCAAAACCATCGGCAAATGTATGGTTAACATTGAGGTAATCGATATCAATTTGAGTTCTAACCGTATTTAAAGCGTCTTCACATTTATTATTAGAAATTGTGACATGACTCATTTTTATAGATGTTTCATAAAAGCTTACTGCCCCTGTTAATTGCCAATTATTTACAGACAATGTATTTAGACCATCAATAAAAACATAGGCCCATTTTGACATTTGCTGCGGTTTCAAAATATGAATTCCTTGGCTTGTAATATCTGAAGATTTTATAGTTACAGGTCCATTTGGCATTCCATTCATGTCGATTGGACTATAGCTTAAAATATATGCCCCTTCAATCAAATCAATCGTCGTACCTCCATCAATCATCAATTTATACCCAGTAGGAATTTTCAATGCTTTATTTAGCGTATGATTGCCAGGATTAATTTTAATTATTTTATCTGTTATACTGTATTTATCATTTGATAAAGGAATATCCAATAAAACTGGCTCAATACTTCTTTGATTTAATGCTGTCGGGGAATTCCAATTTTTTATTTGGGTATTTGCTACCCCATCGATACCAGGCACTTTATAAAAAACAATATCGTGATCTTTTGGAATTTCTAGCTCTGAATATTCTGGCGTATGCCACCGACCATTTGCAAATACAAATAATGGTTCTTCAAAAAGAACTGTATCTTTTTCACTTTTACCACTGCCAATTATATCAAGAGGAAGAGGGTGAAAATTACTAACCATTATCCTACAATTAGTGGCATTTTTACAATCATCTCGATAAGCTTTGAGGTGCACGCCATCCCTTGGTTTGATGGCTGTATGTATCTCACGAGCATTCTTTTTAAACGTCCCTTCATCAAAGAAATAATTCTCATTTCTAGTTTGTAATAAATTTTCTCTTGATGCTATACCATTCTTATTTTTTTCCAAAAATGCGTTTATAAATACTGGATTGGAATACTCAAATAAATATTTGCTATACAATTCGTTAAAATGTATATCGGTAAACAGCGCTTTTTCAAAAAAGTATCGCTGTTCAATAAAATCAGATGTCATGTAAGCACCGAAGAATAATTTTTTATGAAAATTAAATTCTCCATTTTCCGCAAAACCATCAAAACCTACAGGTTCTAATTTACGTATAATTGGATCATAATAATATCGCATATTATGCCAAATTAATGAATGAAAAGCGTGGGTTATTTCCGCAATTGCATAAAATTTAGCCAACTTTTCAAGATTGAAAACATCCTTTGGTTTTAAGGTGTTTTGTTGATACGAATAAAGAAGATCTCTGGCTTCTTCAAACTGATTTTTGAGTTTGGCAGTCTTTGCAACTTTAGAGGCAATAAAAGGGGTTATTTCTGCATTTCCTTTTTTGTTTTGGACTTTTTGTTCTATTTCAGTCCCATTTATTTTATCTACTAACCTATAGTCCCAAAAATCATCTTCAGCTAAGCGAAGGATAACCCCTTCTCTTCGATTTCTAGATTCTACCAGATGTTTTTCAAAATGTTCCTCATAGGCATAAACCTTACTTGGTAATCCATTAATTTTAAATTTGATAAAATCATATTTAGGTGTTAAGACATCTACTTCTTCTAGCATTTTATGATAAATCCATTCACTAAGATTTCCTCGTGAATTAGGATTCTGTAAAGAAAAGGTTTGCATCCTATTCCAAGCATTGTCGGAAGGCATTTTCACTCTAAAAGACCAATCCGAACCTTTTAAATGATCCGTCCAATCTCCCTTTAATCGAATTTTAACTTCAGTTTGACTTATCTCTTTTCCACTTAATTTTGCTTTCACCCAATCATCATCTCCTTTTACTAAAAGTCCTCTGTGGATTGCTTCATTCCTTTTTGTGCGAAGTTTATCATACCCTTTAGGGTCCACATATAATTTTAGTTCTTCAAATTGTTGCAAATAAGAATTTGATACTTTAACATCTTCAGAAATATCCTTTATCGTAAGATTATCGAAATATGCACCTTCATCTCCATTTGAAATATAAACATACACTATGATCTTATCAATTTCTTTGGTTTTCGGTATTTCAAATTGCATAGACAATTTGTTCCAGCCATCTTTCACTTCATTTACTTTTCCTGACTGCTTATAAAAAAGCTCAGGGTTCGATGCTTTGGCAACAATAAAAACAGATTCTAAATGCGAAGTTTTTACCCAAACACTTGCTTCGAACACTTGCTTTGGGTAAATTTCTTCAATGTTCGTTGAAAAAGCGTATTGATTTTCGTTATCAACAAATACCGAATGTCCACCTTCAAAAGATACGTCTGACGATTGCAACTTAGCTCCTTCAAATGAATGCCCATCATTTAAAAATTGATTACCTACAATTTTTTCTGCCCCACAAGTAATGTATGGCATTTTTAACCTTTTAGAATCGGATTTAAATCTAGTAATAAAAAGGTATGAAATGAAACCAACCAATAAAAATACGAGCGAAATGGCTACGTATTTTTTCGAAAAATTAGGTTTATTTTCTATTTGCTTGATAATCATAAAAGCAAATCAGGTTGTTCTACAAATGATAAAATAGCTGAACTATCTTCGTTTCGAATCGCAGAAAAGCAATGGTCTAAAGACGATGCTTCCTTAAAAGTGCAATAGTAGGTTGCTTGCATCTTTCCAGCATTGATATCTGCTCTTTTTAATTCTAAATAGTGGGTATGTGCCTCTATTAAATTACTTATCTTTTCAACTGACTCTATATTTGTTTCGATATAAATACTTGCTTTGTTTTCGATTGTATTTGACTTCCCTTTATACCGGTTATTAAAATATAAAAGGGGAAGAAAAATTGCGAAACTCACAATGGCTAATATGGGTTTATTTGCACCGCCGATTAAACCAAGTCCGATCACTAAAAACAAATAGGTTAGCTCTTCTGGATCTTTGATAGCCGCTCTAAAACGAACAATTGACAATGCTCCAACCAAACCTAAACTTAAGGCAATAGAAGATTTAATAACCGTGATGATCAATAGAGTTGCAAGTGCCAACGGAATAAAAATAGTTGAAAATTTTCTACGATTGGATATTGCCGTCCCATATCGAATGTAAAACAACTTGACAATAAAGGCCAATACTGTAACTATTGCAATATTCAAGATAAATTCAAGAATATTAATCGTACTATTAAAATCACTTAAATACTGTTCGAAATCCATTTGCAAATGATTTATTTTGTAAACGAAACTGATAAAAAACCTAAAGATAATTTTATCTTCCCTAAGATTTAATATCCTCGAAAATAAATCACCTTAAATGATTATGTCATGAACCAACCTTTCAAAGTAGTCGCACTACTATTAATTGCTACTTTTTCGATGATAGCGTGCCAAAAAAACACTTTTGAAATTCCACCACATAATCAATATAGTTTTTTTGTTGCGGGGCATACGTACGGTCAGCCTGGTGTTGAAAATATAGGGTTATATACCCCTTTTAGAAAAGTATTCCCATTTTTAAATTCGATTACAAATTTAAAACTTGGAATATTGACTGGGGATGTTGTAGATAATTCCACAACAGAAAAATGGGACGCCGTTCATGCTGATCTTCAAAACTTAAACGCTGAAGTAAAAATTGCTCCTGGAAATCATGATTTATACAAGCTTGATACTTTTATAAAACACAATGGGCCAACTTATCAACGTTTTTATGTGCTCGAAGATCTTTATATCATTCTTAGTCCTTTTGAAAGTGAATGGAATATTGACGATCAACAATTATCTATGTTTCATCAAGCAATTAGCGAAAACAGCAATGCAAATAATCATATTTTCTTGTTTATGCATCATCCAGTTTGGACAGAAGAAGATAATAAATACATGGCCTGTATGCCTAATAGCTATGAAGGTAAAATAGGTGAGTCAAATTTTTGGACTGATATTTTTCCAATTCTTGATGATCTACCAAATCAAGTTGTTTTATTTGCGGGTGATTATGGTGCAGTTCCAGGGGGATGCTCTATTACTTATGATAAAGTTGACAATGTTCAAATTATTGGCAGTGGTATGGGAGCTGGTGAAAAAGACAATATCGTAATTGTCTTTATGCAAGAAGATGGAAGTATAACATTTGAGCTTATTGCTTTGAATGGAGATGACTTACATTCCTTAGGAAATGTACAAGATTATTGGATACAATAAAAATCAAGGAACTTTAATTCGAATTTTTTCCTTCCTTAATCTAAATATGGCGATTAAGCCATTATAAATTATTACATTAGATTTAAATATAATTTGATATTACATGAGTCAATATTCTAACCCACAAAAACCTAAGTCATTTTGGGGCAGACCCGAAGGTAAAACTGGTGCTTTTTTCCTAATTGGAGCCGCTGCATTACTTGGTTTTAGTGTCATAACCAATTTAGCAGCAATTCTCAGTTTTGTAACAGGAACAATTGGTACCATAGCTGCTTTAGCTGCTTTAGGTGTTTTAATATATATAGCTATAAGTCCAAAAACAAGGACATTGGTTAGCTATATGTACAAAAGTACGATGCGATGGATAACAGGCATCTTTGTAACGATAGATCCAATAGGCATTCTTAAAAACTATGTCTCTGACCTTCAAGATAACTTGAAAAAAATGGGTAAACAGATTGGCAATATCAAAGGTCAAATGCGAGAACTCAAAAATATTGTAGGAAAAAACAACGGTGATATTGAAAAGAATTTGGCTATTGCTCGTCAAGCTAAAAAAATGGGTGATGAAAAACAAATCGTTTTAGCCACTAGAAAAGCTGCTAGATTAAAGGAATCCAATGGTAAATATGTTGCTCTACATAAAAAAATGGGTATTCTATATCGAGTACTAACAAGAATGTACTCAAATTCTGAAATTTTGCTTGAAGATACCAAAGATCAAGTTCGGGTAAAAGAACAAGAAAGAAAAGCAATGCGAGCATCACATTCTGCAATGAAATCAGCGATGAGTATCATAAAAGGAGATCCAGACAAACGAGCTATGTTTGATTTGGCAATGGAAAATATTGCTGATGATGTTGCAAATAAAGTTGGTGAAATGGAACAGTTTATGGAAATGAGTTCTGATTTTATGAATTCAATCGATTTACAAAATGGAATGTTTGAAGAACAGGGACTAAAGATGCTTGAAGAATATGAAAAGAAAAGTACGCTTATGTTGTTGGGAGGAACTGAGCAAGCAGATGATATCTTAGATTTAGACGACAGAAAAGCGGATCCATTGATGCGTGAAAATAAAGATTCTGAATACGATGGTCTTTTTGATTAATCAATTCAATAAAAAGTAAAACAAAAAGGCAATTGATATATCACTTGCCTTTTTTCATTTAACGTAACCTTATATTATTATCACCGATGATGCTGAATGTGCGTTTTCTACTATTTTCATTTCTTTTGTTTGCTATCGCTTGCAAGCAAGAACCATCCAGCGATTTAACAAAAACTTCCAAGAAAACACATTGGAAAGGTAAAACAATGGGCACACGTTATAACGTGATTATCAACGGTAGTAACAAAAATGCTAAAAAAAGTGAAATTGATAAACTTCTTATTGATATAAATAATTCTGTATCAACATACATAGCATCATCAGAAATTTCTGTCTTTAATCAATCTCCAACAGGCGCTTATTTTGAAGATTTAGCTTTTGAAAAATATAATTTTACTCAAAAAGGTATTTTAGATACTTCTTATCATTTTCACCATTTCATGACAAACTTACGAGCATGTTATGATGTTTACGATTTAACGGAAGGCTTATTTGACCCGACCTGTATGCCTCTCGTAAATTATTGGGGCTTTGGATATAAAAAGAAAAAGCCTAGGATCTTAGATGGCAATAAAAATGCGATCGATTCAATTTTGCCATTTGTAGGTTTAGACAAGTTAACTCTCCTACCCGTTCATCGTGGTATAAATGTACAAAAGGCACATCCAGCTATTGAACTTGATTTTAGTGCTATAGCTAAAGGATATGCTGTTGACCTTGTTATGGAGTACCTAATATATTGTGGCATTCAAAATGCAATGGTTGAAATCGGTGGAGAAACAAAAGCAATAGGAATAAATGAAAAAGGTAATATTTGGAAAATTGGTATTAATACACCGAGTGAAAAAGCAGGATTAACTGATTTTCAAGAGATTGTTGTTTTAAAAAATCAATCCATTGCCTCATCTGGTAACTATCGTAATTTTTATGAGATCGATGGCAAAAAATATGGCCATGAAATAAATCCAGTTTCTGGTTTTCCAGAAAAAACGGATATACTATCTGTCTCTATTAAAGCAGAAAATTGTATGGAAGCAGATGCTTTAGCTACAGGCTGTATGATAATGGGTCTTAAAAAGTCAATCCAAATTATTGAAGCAATGGATGGTATTGAGGGTCTGTTTATCATTAACGATGAGGCTGGGCAATTCAAAACGATAAAAACCAAAGGTTTTTAACTATGTGGCTAAAGAAAATCATTTCCGTAATTCTAGGTTTTATCTTTATGATGATCATTTTCCCATTTTTTATTCAATCTTTTATCTATCAAAATAAAAAACTCCCTGCATCGCATTCATTTGCATTTGATCAACCTTTTAAAGTATTGAACATTGTATCAACGAATCGTAAGGACTCACTTAGTGCTATCTTATTTGAAAGTGCAAAGAAAACTTCAAATGGAATTATCGTCTACTTTCATGGCAATTCAGATAATCTAGATCGATGGGGAAAAGAAGCTCAATCACTCGCTAAGTATGGATATGACATTCTCGTTTTTGATTATCCTGGTTATGGTAAAAGTACAGGCAAGCCCTCAGAAATAAGTTTTATCAAATCGGCAGAAACGATCATGGAGTGGGTTGAAGAAAAATATGCTCTTGAAAATATTATCATTTATGGCAGATCATTGGGAAGTGCTATAGCTACCTACATTTGCCAAGGTAAAGAATATAAATCTGTTATTTTAGAAACTAGTTTTTATGATATGCCATCCCTTGTAGATCGCCGATTTTTTCCGTTATCCGCTTTTGTTAGATGGAAGAAAAACATTTTTCCAGTCTACAAGTATATCCAAAAAATAAAAATCCCAATCTTAATTATTCAAGGTGATAAAGATCGAATCACCCCATATAAAGAGTGTATCAAACTTAAACAATATTTAGATATGAAAGATAAATTTGTAACTATCGAAAAAGGTAAACATAAAAATCTAAATACGTTTACCTTATACCAAGAAACATTAGATTCTTGGATGAATTTTAAAAAATAAGACTAAAAAAAGAACATTAAGATTAGAGCAATGTCCAAAATAGATAGAATTCTTAGTTAGTATTCTTTCGCACTATTTGTATCTTCTAACATTATCTATGGATACATTCATTCAAATTGTACAAATTAGTTAAAAATGGCTCAACTAGACATCCTTAAAACAGGCT
>CALDTZ010000076.1 GCA_937924805.1 uncultured Saprospiraceae bacterium | reverse complement strand
ACAACAGTTTTTGACAAGTATATTAAGAGTTATGTAGACTTTATTCGATGCTTTTTAAAGATGATTCATGTTCCAAGTTTGGATGTTAATAACCCTCTCCCAATGAATCGAGAATTCCCTCATGTTCATTTGAGTACTCCTGCGGAACTTACGGAACTAGGTGAAAAGGAATTGGAAGAATTGAGTGTTTTGAAAGATGAAAAAAATGTAATTGAAGAATCTAATTGGGATGAAGCTTCTGCTCATGAGTATTCTGAATATCCGATTGGGGAGGAACCTGAAATTGAGCTTACAGAGAAGCATGAGAAGGCAATATCATTTATAGATAGATTTATAAATCAATAGTTCATGCATCTTTTCACGCGACCGCAGCCCACATTTTGCCGAACTGAATAGCGTCTTGGATACTTTGTGAATTAATATCAAACTTAGCTTGTGGGCTAAGTTGCTTAAATAAATATTCAACGAATCTAGTATTGTAAGCGATTCGTTTGAATGAGTTCATTGACATGATGGTTGGATTATTATCCATTTGAAAATTAGCCATGTTTACAGCTGCTAAGCTGAGATTAAAATGAAAATCAATTTTTTCTTTAGAGCGAGCTTGACAGTGCGTTAATCCAGTAAACTGTTTCGCATCTCTAAATAGGAATTCGATTTTAAATCTCAATCGATAATATTCGACAATAGTAAAAGCGCCTAAATCTAAATCAGTACATGCCAGCAGTACGTGTTTATATGTTTTTGTATTGTAAAACATAACCACTTTTAGGTTTCTTGAAAACCTTGGACTATTTACGACAATCGAATAAATCTCAATATCGGTTTGTAGACAGCCTTCGAAAGTCCATTTTTTCAGGGTGTCAAAATTAACTTTACCTGCATATTGCTTTGGACGTCCGCGTCCCTTTCTTTTGTTTCCTTTATACAAATGCCTCAGGTTGGCGTCCGGTCTTAATTTTGTAATCAGGTGTTTATCCATTGCAGTTATATGTTTAAATACTTTTGATTTGGCATAATAGCCATCTGCTACAAAGTATTTGATTTTCAACAGTTTATCAATGCATTTATCGAGTTGTTCAAGATAAAAGTCAATACGAGTTTTGTTCTCATCTTTTTCTTTTTTACTTAAGCCTGAAGGTGTTTGCATCGCATCTAATGCCCAAGCTCTTTTTGTTCTTACGTCAATTAAACAAACCAAACTTAACTCAAGTCCTTTTACAGCTCTACCCATACATCCAGACCAAAATCGATCAATTCCGAATGTCTTTGATCCCGATTTGGGGATGTAACTACAATCAAAAGCTGCTATGACTTCTCCTTCTAAATCAAGACCTGCTAGCTGTAGCAACTGAAAGTTAAAATCCAACCAATCAAAGAACTTTTGAAAATTCCTTCTGAACGTCGATTCGTTCAGCTCACTATAACGTGTTAGGTTCTGAAAATTGAACCGACCTTGTATCGAATAAATTAAATTGAAGATTTCTATGAAAAAATCTAGCTGCCATTTTGTGGTTCCAGTTAATTTATTGAATATTTGTTCGAGTGCTCTTGTAGTGCTCATTAGGTCGTTTGTTGTTGTGTAGGAACTCCAACTTTACGACCTTTTTTATTTATTACCAAATTTTATCCGTTCACAGGCGAGCAAAAACCTGCACGGACCATTGATATTTTAATATTTGTTTATATAGCTGTACCCGATAACAATGCGATCCACGAGCCACACATTATCTACACCGAATCCGAAAAGGAAATAGAAATCTCCTTAAAGCTAGACTATACTAAAATACAACAAGTAGATATTACAACCAGCCTCACCTTAATGAAAGAATTATTCATAACCGGTTTGTCATTGTGTAATGATACTGATCTCGCCCAGTATGACTGGCAGTCGATGCGAAAGAATGTGATTGCTTACTTCTCAGAATAGATAACATACTGTTTGTTAATCATGACAGATGGCTAGTCGGTTATTTTATATGTCCTCAGTAAAACGAAACCTCACGAATCGCAACCCCTCCAACAAAAAAATCACATATTCCAAAAATTTAACATTCATTGTTTTGAGTATATGAAAAAATAATGTTACATTTATCTCAATAGTTCTTACTAACAAAAGAATCATTAATTCCTTAAGCGCGTCATTTAAAATTTAACCGAACCATTCGACTGCTTTGCAGGTTACAAAATTTGCATTTACAAAACGAATAAGCCAAACACTCGGTTAACAAATAATTTTCATCAAAATGTAGCTGTTAATCATTTTGAGCGCGTACTCTACGGTAACTATTTTTTATTGGAACCTTACATTAAGATTGTAATACGTTTATTACATCAGTACTAGTCGTATAAACAGTCCTGACTATTTTTAGTCTTTTTTGCTCATATGAAGTTAGATGCCTTCATTTTGATAGCCATTTTTATGCCCCTTTATATTACTCTAGCTTAATAAATACACACTCATTGATTCGTGTAATGTAGTTTTCAATCTTGATGGGAAAGTGAAAGTAATTCTAAACAAGTGGTTTGATAAAAGGCAATATTTGTTTACAAAGGATGATCTCGTATCAAATAAATTAATCTACACTAGAATGAAATTTGTTTAAATTCTACTAAATACCTCAATCATGGAAAAGTTTGACAAACTAAAAAGAGCTCTGTGTTTACCCCTCTTTTTTTCTCTTTTTATGTTAACAATATCAGCTCCTGTTCAAACATTAGCCCAAGAAATAAATTTTTGTGGGAATTATATAAGACCTAACCCTCCTTCTTTAGATGAGAATAGAGAACAAGTTTATGTAGATCGCTTTGGCAATTATTATTTGCTTTCTGAATTACTTTTAGAAAATGCTGGAGCAACTTCAGTTACTTGTAATAGTGGCATTTTTAATCTGAGCTTCAGCTCTGGTTTTACTTCTGAAGAAGAAGAAACTATTTGTGAAGTTTTTGGATATTTGGAATCAGTGCTTGGGGTTTCTACGACAAATTATCCTATAACAATTTTTGTACAAAATGTGCCTTTGCCTGGTCCAACTGCAGGTACGGGTTCTCCAAATTGGGATGCTTCTTGTGGAATTGCCAATAGTACTATACTCGAAAAACTTTTGGGTGGAGGGCAAGATATACCCTTTGGCTTTTTAGATGGTATTATAAGAATTGACGCTGATATCACTGATGATGTTTGGCATACATTAAGCGAAGATGGTGGTACAGGTCCAGATCTAGATGAAGGAGAATTAGATTTATATAGTGTAGTATTACACGAGGCCTTGCATATTCTAGGTTTCGCTTCTCGAATAGGTGCAGATGGGATGCCAAGAGATATTTACAACGCCAATGGAGATTTATTATTTGAAATGGATGCTTATTCCAGATGGGATAAACATATTTATTCCACCTTAAACAATCAATATATTGTTGAGTCAGATCCAAACGGAATCGATTGTTGTAACCATCAATTATTCAATTCAGATGATTTTTTTAATATGCCCGATCCTATTGATGGAGATTGTTTGAATGGTATCGTTTTTAATGGAAGTTCAGTATCACCAAACGTAAATAATTTGGCTGATTTAAGTCAGGTTGACCCACTTGAACTTGATGGTGAGGTAGCTAACAAATTGAGTCACATATACGAGGACTGTAACAATCCTTTAAACGAAGACTATGTAATGCATCCTAGTATATCTCTAGGTCCAGATGGAGTAAACAGAGTAATCTCAAGCACCGAATTAGAAATATTTTGTGACTTAGAATATAATGTAAATAATTCTTGTGAAAACGAATGTGTTGTTATTGCTCAAAATGATTATATAATAAGGTATGCACCATCAGCTAACGTTATATTCATTGCAGATATACTAGAAAACGACATTTTACCTTCGGATTTTGATCTTGAATTTGATTTTTTAATCGACCTCGAGTGTGGGAATTTACCTCCAGGGTCATACACTTACAATGGAGGAGGAGCCACTACTATTTCACCGTCTAGCCCCCCTCCATCAGGGCTTTACTTCTTTTGCTATACCTTGTTTAGTTGTGATGGAGAAGTATGCAATGAGGGTATTGTGTATTTAAATCATGGGTTGGGCCAATGTGATAATGAGTGTAATTTATTTTGTGCTGGAAACTTTGAAGATTTTAACCCAAGGGTAGGAGGGACCTATTACAAACAACTCGATTTAGATCCTCTTGTATTTAATGGAAGCCCTACATCTAACAATACACCTGATATTCACTTCGGAGAACCCGAAAATCAATTTGTGCATTTTGCTAGACCTTATGGTGTTATTGCAGATTTTGAATCGCTATACTTCCCATTGTCGAACCCTTTAGCACCAGGATGCTCTGCTGAGGTTTCTTTTAGAGCTACTTCAGATTTAGAAAATTCAACGATACAGTTTTATGCAAGTAATGATGCTCCTTGTCCCAACCCTAATTTACCAACCTGTGACCCTTTGGGATTTGAAAGTTGTTCAGATTATTTTCTTCATTGCATGACTATCCCGCCTAACAGCGATATAGATCAACCTGAAGGAATAGAGATTGGCTATACTACTTTTCCATTACCTCCTCAAACCTCATTAATATTTGGAAGCCCTAACAATATTGTTCCTTATCCTTTTGATATAAATATTGGAAGTATAACTTATTTTACTGAAGAACACGACTGGAATTCATATTCTTTTAACTGGACCAATCAAACTAATGAACCAATTAATTTTATAACGATTATTGGCAGCTCAACAAGTCCCCCAGCAGAAGGTTCCATACATTATTACATCGACGATATCGAAATTATTTCAAGCTGTGAAAATCAGGTGTCGGTTATACCTTCATTTCCAGATCCAGTCTGTATTGGAAATACCAATACAATCGAATACCTTGTCTGTCATACAGGGAGTGGAACGGCATCTGCTGATGTAATCTTATCAATTGATAACCTACCTACTGGGATTGTTTTTGGAACAGGAGGGGATTTTGTCGATGGAGAATTTTTAATTGAAAGCCTTGTTCCTAATGGTTCCTGCGAGACTGTAACATTAGAGGTGTTAGTTAGTAATAATTTCCAACCAGGAACGACAGTGTCTATTCCAATAGAAGTTGAATTACTAAATGCTTGTTGGATGGATTTTGAGGAATCTACAGTTGAACTCAATTTAGATTATTGTTGTGATATTCCTTTAGATGCCAGTTTTACATTTGATCAATGTGGAACAATTGTAGATTTTACCAGCTTGACTACTGATAATTCATTAATTCACAGTTGGGATTTTGAAACTGATGGTAACACTGATAGCAACATGCCAAATCCCACCTTTGACTTCCTGACAGAGGGTACTTATTCAGTTACTCACGTTGTAACTAATAATTGCGGTACGCCAGAATCTTATACTGAAACTATTATAGTCATTATTGAGGAGCCAGCCGATCCTTCTTTTAATTTTGATATTGAGCTTTGCACCTTTAATGTAACTTTTACATCGAATGACCAAAACGGAGAACATAGCTGGGATTTTGGAGATGGTAACTCAAGTACAGACATTAACACCAACAATACTTATATTAATCCAGGTATTTATAATGTTGTTCATCAGATCACATCCGATTGTGGAGTATCGGAAGAAACCATTACAATTACAATCGAAGACTGCTTAGACGATAACTGCGAGTGCCTTGATGGCTTAGTAGTAACAGCTCCAAACAGCTCAACCAACATAAGCACAGAATCGCCTAATCAACAATTTATATACAATAGCTGTGTGAGTATAGAAGGAACTTTAATAATTGATGTCACTTTCAGCTTTGTTAATTGCAATATTTATATGCACCCCGGCGCAGAAATTATCGTTCTTCCCGGTCGAACCTTAAATATTGTAGATTCACAAATTGAAAGTTGTGGAGAACAACTCTGGCAAAGTATTACTGTACAAAATGGAGCCCGATTAACTTTAAAGGATAGTGATGTTTTTGATGGACGTGAAGCTGTCAGGGCTTTAAATGGTGCTCAAATGCGTATCGTTAATAATGTTTTTGATCGTAACTATGTAGGGATTTTTGTACCTGAGAACCTGAATGGTAATACAATTTTTAGCGCGGTAATGAACAACGAATTTACCTGCACAGAGGACCTGCTTCCTAATTATGAAGCGGAAGACCTAGGGACAACGAGCTATGCAGGTGTTTGGATGAACGACGCAGTAGGTCTCAATATTGGAAGTCCCTTTTGGGCAGGAAACGTAAATACTTTTTCTTTGCTTCGAAATGGAGTTATTGGGATAAACTCAATTGTGAATGTGCATCATGTTGATATGGATGATCTAGAAGGAGAATCTCCTTTTTGGGAGTGGCCTAATATTTCAGGTATAGGAATTTATACGAATAACAGTAGGTTACAGTTTAGTAACAGTGATATAAATAATGCTTATGGAGGTGTTTTTGCCGAACGATCAAACCTAGATCAGTTGGACAATTGTTGGATAGAAAATGTACAATCTGGAGTAAGGGTGCAACTGGGTTTTCTTACAACGAACAACATTACGAATAACGATATCTATGCACAAGACTTTGGGATTTGGCTAAGCAATATGGATTATGTTTATTTGAATGTGTCAGATAATGATATATACCCAGGTACAGGAGGTGTCGAATATGGTCGTGCAGGTATTATTTCGTTTAATTCGTTTTATTTACCTGGTGAAAGTTTTATAGAAGATAATGAAATATTTATGACTAATACCTATCTGGGTTGTAGTATGAGTAATGTTCAGTTTTTATCGGTGAAAAATAACGATATTACCGAGCTTTCACCATTCCCATGGCTTACTGATTATAACTGTGGGATAGGTGTATTTGGTAGCATGGATTGTCAACTTAGAGATAATGATATTATTGGGCTGGGGGCCACTTCACCTCTGACGGGTATACAAGTTGCTAACTCTACAAGTACAGCTTTCTGTTGTAATACTATTGATAATACCAAAAGAGGTGTCGGCTTTGTCGGTGTTAGTGATGATACAAATCTGAGAGGAACTGATTTGAGTAATATTAATACAAGAGGCTTGGATTTAGCTGCCAATGCTT
>CALDTZ010000075.1 GCA_937924805.1 uncultured Saprospiraceae bacterium | reverse complement strand
GGAGAATTAGGCGCAGTTGATGGCGATGGGGATGGTTATAATTCTGACGAAGATTGTGATGATACCAATGTAGATATCAACCCTGGCGCGATGGAAATCCCTAACAACGATATTGACGAAAATTGTGATGGTGAGGTTCTTATTATCGATGAAGATAATGATGGCTATAACTCAGATGAAGACTGTGATGATACAAATGCAGATGTAAATCCAGCTGCTATGGAAATTCCGAATAATGACATTGATGAGAACTGTGATGGCATTATTCAAATGATTGATGCTGATGGGGATGGATATAATTCAGATGAGGATTGTGATGATGCAAATGCGGATATTAATCCAGCAGCAGATGAAATTCCGAATAATGACATTGATGAGAACTGTGATGGCATCATTCAAATGATTGATGTTGATGGGGATGGATATAATTCGGATGAAGATTGTAATGATGCGAATGCAGAAATTAATCCTGGAGCTATGGAAATTCCGAATAATGACATTGATGAAAATTGTGATGGGGTAGCAGATGTTATTGATGAAGACGGCGATGGCTACAATTCAGATGAAGATTGTGATGATTCGAATGCGGACATTAATCCTGGAGCAATGGAAGTTATCAATAATGATATCGATGAGAATTGTGATGGGGTAGTAGAAGTTATTGATGAAGACGGTGATGGCTACCATTCGGATGAAGATTGTGATGATATGAATGCAGGCATTAATCCTGGGGCAATGGAAATTGTCAATAATGATATCGATGAAAATTGTGATGGAGTTATTGAAATGATCGATGATGATGGTGATGGGTACAATTCGGATGAAGATTGTGATGATTCGAATGCTGAAATTAATCCTGGGGCGGAAGATATTCCGAATAATGGTATTGATGAAGATTGTGATGGAATGGATACTGTTACTTCAACCGATAATTTATCTTATTTAGATATATCAATATATCCTAATCCAGTATCTGATTTTTTAACCATAGAAAACCAAAGCAGCGAAAAAGTGCAAATCACAATGTATAATGTTCAAGGAAGAAAAGTGAAAACTGCAATGATAGCAAATGAAAGTAGCATTATTGATTTACAATCGTTGCCAATTGGGTTATACAGATTGCGAATTGTTTCGTTGACTACAAATCGAAAAACGAATTATTCGATTCATAAGATTTAATGATTTATCATAAAAAAAGCGATCAAATTTTTGATCGCTTTTTTTATTTATTCATAGCTTCTACTATTTTCTTTAATGAGTATTCCATTGATTACCCATTGATATATAAATATGGAAATTAGAAAAACGGTAAAAAGTGGAGTAATTTGAAAGAATGAACCTATTAATCCTATGCAAATGGCTGCAATGGTATATATTTTTGTTGTTTGTAAATTCTTTTCTTTTACAGGATTCAAAAATGTACCTAAAGGAATAATGCTTAGACCAAATACAATGCCTACCATGGCAAAATAGGTCATTCCAAACCCAAAGTACATAATTGCACTAAATAGAGCTCCAATAAGTCCGTAGGAGCAGTATATGGCCATTGTTTTTTCATCTTCGCCAAGTAGAACTTTACCAAACTTATTAAAAAGTAAATAAATATTCATGATTGGATCCAACACCCACGTCAATAAAAACAAAAAGATAATAATATAAATGACAGGCATAAGGTAGGGTTCGAGACTGGGGTTTTTTGCTGCAATAGTTCGAATAATCCTAAATAAAATATACGTACCAATAATGAATTGCCAAGAACCTTTTTGTGATAATCTGGCTGTAAATTCTTTAAATTTAAAAAACATGCGGTAAGGCCAGAATTTGGATTTTAACGATTCTTGCATTCCATGCTGAGCTAAATAATTATTTGGATCTAGGCTTAAAGCATATTGCAGTCTTTCTAAAGATTCATTTACTTTACCTTCTCTTAATAATTGTATGCCATGATTTGCTATGGATGATGGGTTTTCTGCATCCAAATGCAATGCATCCTGAATCGTTGCATTTGTAGTTTCATGGCCTAACAATCCTTCTATTAAAATTTTTAAATTTAGCGCACTCACGTTTTCTGCATCAAAGGAAAGAGCTTTATTTGCTGATTCTAATGCTAAGTCATAACTTTTTTGTGCAAGTTTAACTCTGGCTAATTTTAAATGTGATTCGCTAGACTCTGGGTCCATTTCTATAAGAATCTTTGCTTTAGATTCCGCTGGATTTAATCGATCATCCGAAATGTCAATATCAACCGATAAGCCAATAATGTCTTCATTTTCAGGGTCTTCAACTAGAAGTTGATCTACAATTTTTCGACTTTCATTGTTTTTACCATCAAGAAATAATACTAATGCATAGCAATACTTCCCATATGTATCCGCAGGGTATTGACTTAGATGTTTTTCCAAATAGGATTGAGCATCTTTATACCTACTTTGATTAATAAGGAGTTGGATACGTTCTAAAATAGCTGATGTAATCATTTCATATATTTTAGTATGTCATCATAAAGACCAGATTTATTAGCAAATAGCGCATAATTTTTTGCTGTTGTAAACCAATCTACGGTGCTTGCTTTGTGTTTAGCGGCAGCTTCTAATAGATCCTTGGTTTTTATCGGTTTTGGAATTCCTGTAGTCATAGCATCTTCAAGTTTGTGTTCAACAGCTATATCGATCATTGCATTGATATCAGCACCACTATAACCAGATGTTTTTTTTGCTATCTTTTTATAGTCAATGTTTTCATGAGGTTTGCCTTTTAGTTTTAATTTTAGAATAGCTTCTTTGCTTGTTGAATCGGGTGGTGGAACAAAAATAATTCGATCAAAACGCCCAGGTCTTCTAAATGCGGTGTCAAGATGCCAAGGAGTATTCGTTGCTCCAATAATTAGTAACCCATCATTATTCGCATTTATACCATCTAGTTCAGCTAAAAATTGATTAATAATATTTTTTCCTGCGGATTGTTTTAGATCTGATCGCTTGGCTCCTAATGCATCTACTTCATCTAAGAATACGACACAAGGGGTTTTACTTCTTGCTAATTCAAAGTAATTGTGTAAGTTTTTTTCACTGTTTCCCTGCCACATATCCAAAATATCATCTAAGCCAATACTTATAAAATTCGCATTAATTTGTCCTGCTGTCGCTTTGGCAATATATGTTTTGCCGCACCCTGGTGGTCCGTAAAGTAGGATACCACCTCCTATTTTTTTTCCATATTGGGCGTATAATTCAACATTGTCGAGTGGTTTAATAATCTTTAGATCAATTTCTCTCTTTACATCATCCATGCCACCGACATCTGAGAAATTGATGGTTGGTTTAGAGAATAAAATATCTTGATCTTCATCTTCTAAGGATTGAAAAAGTGATTTTAATCGAAAGGATTCATCAAGTTCAGTATCTTCAAATTCATGGTCAACATCTAAGATGTTTTCATAAATTAGTTTTGCTTGTGCATTATTTCCTTCTCTTAAGTAGCATTTAGCAATGATTGATCTAGTTGGTAAAGAGAGTGAATCAAGATCTAAAGCTTCAGCCATAATAATGCAAGTAGAAATTTTGTCTTCTTTAAAATAGCACGTAATCAATCGTTCTTTGTATGATAACTGATTGGGTTGAAGTTTTATTGAATCATTAAGTAGCGCTATCAATTCTGTGTTATAATCATTATGTTGTTGCATTTTTTCAATCAACATTGACCTTATGTATTCATTTTTTGGTGAAGCATCCAAGGCCTGTTTTAATTGCTCAATTTCTTCGTTATGCATAGACAAGTTTTAGAGATGTATAATTCTACAATCAAACGATCATTAAGGTATATTAATTTTCAAAGAGGGTAGTAAACTAGACAAAAAAAAAGCCCTCTGAATGAACAAAGGGCTTTAAATAAATATTTTTTTGGTTTAATAAGTCCAAAGGTCATGTTCAAAATTGAACAATTCTAATTTGATCTTATCAGACTCTAATAATCTATCAATACCGGCACGATCATAACCTTCATACATATCTTTGATTCTCAAATCCAAAGAATTTGATTTCTTAGTTATGTAACTAGAGAAAAATCGTTGCTCGAATAAATCATACCATGACATAGGTGCAATATCATTCTTTTCATTAAAGACTCTGTGCTTTGCTAAAGGTTCTCTCATTTCTGGGTAATACAACCAGAATAAAGGACCTGAGTATTTCAATTCTCCAGTTTCAGGATCTATTTCATCTTTTATAGGAGCAATTCCTAAGATTCTAACATCCATTCTTGAAGTTTCTTCATCAAAGAACCACATTTCTTTAACTCTAAATTGGTTTATGTCTTCCCAATTTATGATATTTTGTACTACTTGAATTTTCTCTTCGTACGTATCATAATCAAACGTTACTACTGTATCTATTTTATTCATTTGAGCATTAACTTCTTCCAAAGTCATAGGCTCTTTGAAGTACTCATCTCTAAAGATGGTTAATTCGCCAGATTCAGCAATTTCTTTAAGAATATTAAAGAATGGTTTGTTAGGATACCTGAAAGGTAAATTCATCTTCTCTCTCGTATCAATGACTCTCCATATTCTTTTTTCCCAAGCTATATCAGCTTCTCTGATAGGTTCATATTCTAGAACCATTCCTTGTTCAACTAACTCCCTTTGCACTATATCATCGATATAGGTATCTTCTACAACAGTTCCGGACTCTGTCATGATTTCTCGATCATCAGGATCCTGCGCAAAAATGCTTCCTACTAGAAGAAGGCAAAAGCTTGTTAAAATTAATTGTTTGAAAGCCATAATAAGTGTTTTTTTCTAAATAGTATTTTTTATCTAATATTGAAGACCATAGTACCAATATCTCTTGGTGCTGGATCTCCAGGACATTTACATTTAATATCTTCATAGAAGTATTTATCTCCAGGCGTAGCTTTCTTAATCAAGCTACCTGCTTCAGGAGTGTACTTTCCACCTCTGTTTACAGCAAATTGAGGATCTTGTCTTTTTGCTACTCTTACAAGACGGAATCCTACCACATTACATTTTGCATCAAAATCAAAGTTTTCTAACACTGGAAATACACCTGGTTGAACTTTAAACTCACCACTTCCCATTGCTCCACCTCTACTCTTAGATAGCTTTGGTACAGGATCTGGAATTCTTTTTGATCTAAAGTCTTTACTTGCATTCATACCGGGTGCTGTTACATTCACAGCTACCTTTGGTGCAGGAGTACTAACTCTAACCGTATAAGTACCATCGCCGTTTTTATTGATCACAGCGCCACCACCATTGATACCAACTTTAACATCTTTTGAGGGTACACCAGCAGCAGATACTTCAACTGGGTTATCAACACCAATATAAAATACGTTCATTTTTGTAGCTGAAATTGCTACAGATCTTTCTCCAACTTCGTAAGAAAATTCTTTTTTGAATGTTTTTACTTCACCTGTAGCTGGATTTTTGATAGATGCTGATGCAGTATATTTTTTAATACCAACTGAAGAAGCATTTTGCTCAAATACAGCCATACCATCTTTATTTGTTTTTAATCGTTGACCATTAACAGAGATTGTAATTCCTGTTTTTGAATCAGCTCCTGCAGCTGCAGATAAAAATAGTTCAGATTTATATTTCTCACCTTTGATGATATATGATTTCTCAGGTGCAGAAACAACAGCAAATTTATCTAGTACTACTTCAGTTGTCGTACCTACTTTACCTGCTAAGTAATTTAAGAAAGCAGATTCTGTAGATTTAACATCATTCTGAAACTTACTCATCAATGGTAAAACAGCTTGAAGTGGCATGTGCCCAAAATTCATTTGCGACCAAGAAAGCTTTTTCTTCTCTTGCCATGTTTTATCATCGATTTGAACCGCGATATTTTTTTCAAACTCTTCTTTATCTTCATCATCTACAAGTGCTAATAATGAATCCTTATATTCAAGAAGCTTCGCTTTAAGTTCTTCTCCTGAACCATCTTGCTTATCATTTCCAACAAGTATTCTTGTTGTTATATCATAATTTTTCTTGTCCAAAAGTTCATCCGTAAATTCGCCTGTTTCTTTATCGATAGCATATCCACGTCCAACACCACCTTCTTCTGGTGTTTTAACCATTTGATCTACTAAATTTTGAATATAATCATTCATATTTCCAGAAAGATCTCTGGCAGGATCTATTAGATCAGCATACTTTGCGAGTGATGCTTTTTTCTTCGCTCCAGTACGAATTGCTTCGGGTAGGGCAGTCATTGAATCATCTAACGCCTTATTAGATTTTACAAGACCTTTGTCCACCATTTTAAACGCGTTAAATACTTCTGCTGACACGTTCAATGCGAGGAGCGCTGTTAATACCAGGTACATGATGTTAATCATCAGTTGCCTGGGTTCCTTAGGTATTGACATTTATCTTCTTTTTTAAGATTATTTAAAAGTGTTAGTTCGAGATTATCCTTTAAATGCACTCAATACATTTCCATATACTGAATTTAAAGAAGATAAATTTTGATTTAATGAGTTTACGTTTTCTTTATATAATTTTGTATCATCAATAGTATCATTCAATGTTGCCATTGCTTCATTCATTTTTGTGTAAAAATTACCCATTGATTTGATTTGATCTGAAGTTTGAGAAAAATCAACTTCTTGAAGTGCTTTTAATGAACCTAAACTTTTAGACATTACTTGCATTTCGTCTAACATTCCACCTAGTCTATTTTCTACTGTGTCAGCATCAAGAGGTCTAGAAGGACCTGATGTAGCACCAGCTGTCAATGGAGTAATGCTTGAACCATATTGTTCTAATCCTGGATAAAGTTTTTCCCAGTAATAATCTTTGTCTGGAGGTAATATTCCTAAAAGTAAAAATAAACAAGCCTCTGTTACTAGTCCAGCTGTTAACATTTCAGATCCACCTTCCCATGATTGGATTTTGAATAGGGCACCTAGCATTACAATTGCGGCTCCCACACCAATTACGAAATTCTTGAAGTATTTAAAACCTTTTGATTTAATAAAACTCATTTTTACTTTGATTTAATTTTTGTTAATAATTTGATTCTAAAAAAGCAACTAAATGGATGTTCTAGGTTATAAAGTAACAGGAAAGTATAACTCAGCTGCCGCTTTATAAGTATAGCGTATTTTCAAATAAAATGTGATTCTGATTAGAAGTCGTTCATAGATCTACCTAAGAAAGTAAGTGCACATCTAAATCCGATATAAGACTTAGCTGTATCTTGATATTCCCAATGTCTTGTACCTGTCTGACAGTAGTATGCAATATCTTTCCATGATCCACCTCTTAAAACTTTTCTTTTGAAAGATTCTGGGTCATCATCTTTTGCATCATACTTTAAATCAGGATTTAAATCATGAACGTGTGCATATGCATTTGGGTGGTAAGCTGTCTCTGTCCATTCAGCAACATTACCCGCCATATTGTATAGTCCGTAGTCGTTTGCAAAGTAAGCATCAGCCCTAACGGTATAAAATCCACCATCTTCAGGGTAATTACCTCTTCCTGGCTTAAAGTTAGCCAATAAACAACCTTTTGCATTTCTAACGTAGTATCCACCCCATGGGTATGGAGCCATATCTCTTCCACCTCTTGCTGCATATTCCCATTCAGACTCTGTAGGTAGTCTAAATTCTTCACTATTTGGTTCGTCATATTTATTGTCGTTCCAAAGTTTAGTTCTCCAATGACAAAATGCTTTCGCTTGCTTCCAGTCAACACCTACTACAGGATAATCATCGAAAGCTGGGTGCCAAAAATAATTTCGTGTCATTGGCTCATTGTATGAATAAGAGAAATCTCTAATCCAAACTAAGGTATCAGGATAAATGGCAGCTTCATCTTTGTTGATAAGAGTAGAACGTACAACATCTTTCCCTGCATTTGCAGCTTTTCTTGAATCGACCCAATCATATACATAGTTGAAATCTCTTGTGTCCATTTCTCTTTTACCGTTGATCATCATATCACCTTGGTAAAACATTTCATCTAAAGTTTCATCTGCATAGTCTAGCTCATAATCCCAGTCTATTTTTTCATTACCATAATCATCTTCAATAAAATCGCCCATTATGGTATGCGCAATTGAATCTCGTGTCCAATGAACGAACTGACGATATTCATTATTTGTGATTTCTGTATCATCCATAAAGAAACCTTGAATTGAAATGGCTTTTTGTTTTTGCGTGTAAGAATTAAAAACTTCTTGATCACTTGCACCAATGTGAAGTGTACCAGAAGGGACATATACCATTCCGTATGGATTGATACCATTCCATGCTGGTCTGTCGTTTGCTCCAATTAATTCTCCGTTTTGTTCCCTTCCGCATGAGCTAAAAATAATAGCCATTGTGAGGGCAACAAGAAAAATGTTTACTGTTTTTTTCATCTCTTAATAAGTGTTTTTCAGATGCAATTATACTAAATGCGACGTAAATATAATTTTGTTATTCAATTAACAATAATAATTATCTCCTTATTTATCTACATTCTACCAATAAGTCTTCTCATGGTTTGTGTCAAACGTAGAATATAAAACTTTATTCTGCATAAATACAGAAATAAAAACTCATTTATAAATTTCTTGGGTTATACATGGTCTTAGGGGGGAGACCTGTATTGATTTCTCTATTTAGGTCATACCTAAAAAGGATTTCATGTGTACCCTCGGATGTGTTCCTTAACTCGTTTAATAAAACGTCATAGCTATACCCTATAGTATAGTTTCTATTAAATTTTATTCCACTAAACAAGGAAATAGACTCAATACTTTTATTTGAGTATCCTCGTATCCCTATACCACCAAAAATATTGCCATATTTTATTGTATTCAATAATTTTATTTGAGTTTCTTTTAAATTACTTTGTACATGCAGCCCTGGCTGATAAATAATTTTATTTGTTAATTCTAAAAAATAAACAAATAAGAAAGAAGTATATCGACTAAGATCATAATTTATAGTATTATCTAGCGTAGTTTTTTGCTTTACAAAATTTTGAAAACTTATTCCAGTATCAAAATTCGCATTTGAATAAAACAAGCTTAATTCATAATTTGGGTAAAGTGTGGATGAAATAGAATTATCCAAAATTAAATCTTGATGATCTATGCCTGATTGATAGTTTCCTTCGGGAGTAACAATATAATCTGAGTTAATATTTAATTGTGAAGCACCAAAAGACAATCCACCAGAAAGGACTCCATTTTTTAGTTGATGTATATAGTTATAGCTCATTTTAACACTGGAATGAACTTCAGGACCACTTCTAAAAGATTCAAGTTCAATACCGATTCCACCATGAAGTTTGTAAAAAGGCATATTTGCATTAATATTAAATTGCCTGGGTTGTCTCTCAATGCCAGCCCATTGTGTGCGATAGTGTGAATAAACAGTTAGTTGATCACTTATACCAGCAAACGCTTTATTTACTTTATATAAATTCAAAAGATCCATGGTGTAATTTGGCGATTGTTGACCAAATAAAGAGGTGGAACTAATAAGAAGTAGGTAAACAATAATGTTAGGTAAACGCATATTTCTAAATATACAGTTTTATAAGAAGTATTACAATGACAATTAAACTTCAATGGTCAAATTGTCAAATGCAAACGAAACATTTGGAGGCAATAAGTGCTGAACTTCTGAAATTGGCGGCATATGATGACTAACATGGGTAAGAAATGCCTTTTTGGGCTTTAGTCTTTTTATTTTTTCCAACGCTTCATCAAGAGTGAAATGATTTTTGTGTTCAAATAAACGCAACGCATTTATTACTAAAACATCAAGGTTCTCTAATTTAGACATTTCATTTTCTTCTATATCACTGGCGTCTGTGATGTATGCAAAGGGACCGATTCTAAAACCAAGAATGGGCAATGGTCCATGAATAATTTGAATTGGGATTATTTTGGTGTTTTTAATTTGGAATTGTTCATTGGATAATGGTTTATCAACCATTCGAGGTGTTCCAGGTATTTCGCTATTAAACGCGTAATGAAATTTGGCTTTTATATCTTTAAGAACACGTGGTAAGCCATATATTGGGATGTCTTTTTTTGACATGAAATTATATGGACGAATATCATCCAATCCGATAATATGGTCATTATGTTCATGTGTGATGAGGACTGCATCTAGTTTTTCGATTGAATTTGAAATCGCCTGCTGTCTGAAATCAGGACCTACGTCAATAATAATGCTTGTCTCATTTTCTTTAACCCAAACCGATGATCGTAGTCTTCGATCCTTAGGATTAGTAGAGATGCATGTTTTACAATTGCACCCAATTAAGGGAATGCCAGTTGACGTTCCGGTTCCTAAGAATGTAATGTTCAAAAATTAGGCATTTTGAGGTTGAAATAGGGAGAATTGTTGAATTTTGTTAAATGTATCTTTTGTTTCGTCGGTAAATATTTCTTCATTTAAATCGACAGAATAAATAGTATTTATGAGTGATTTAATTTGTTGGTCGATTGGGAAGAATTTATTAATAACAACCATTTTTTTTAACATAACGACACAACTACCCGATTGGAAATTTCCTTTTTCATAGCGAATAGTATACCCTTGTTGCTTTAGGATTTTTTCGAGTTTTTCAAGGGTAGTTTTTGTATAACGCATGCTTTTAAATCATTTTTGGTGACAATAGCTTTAAAAAGTTGAACATAGTCCGTTTCTAAAAACTAACTTTGTTCTAATATTAACGCTAATATAATTTATTTTCATATATACTCATTTTAATCATATGTTATTAAAGAACATAATCTGCATTATTAGCTTTTTTTGTTTGTCATTTACTGTTTTTGGTCAATCAGGATTTAAAGCCAAAGCTTTTACTGGATTTACCTTGTCACAGGTTCAAGGTGATCGATTGGCAGGATTTGATAAGCTAGGACTCAATGCAGGGCTAGCTGTTCAGTTTGCTATTCGAGAAAAGATTCATTTAGGGTTGGAATTTGGATATACTCAAAAAGGGAGTAGGGGGAATTTAATTTTTAATGTTCCGACAAATAAATATATAACACATCTTCAATATTTTGAGTTGCCCATTTTTATAGAGGTTAAAGACTGGCCAATCGATGACTATTTTAGAATCGGAATTCATACTGGTCTTGCAGGAAGTTATTTGTATCAAGGTACTTCAAGTATCATTGATTTAGATGATAATCTTGTGGAATCTAGTCAGTTTACTAGAACAGAAATTTCTTTTTTATTAGGAGCAACCTATGCATTTACAAAAAGACTGCAACTTTTGATTCGATACTCTCGTGGACTTAATAAGTTCTATAAAAGTCCAAATGTAAATACTGGTGGCTTACTAAATTACAATTGGACGGTCCGAGCAGAATTTCTATTTTAATTTTGGAATACGTAACTTTGGTTACATTATAAAAAGTGTCAATATGAAAAAGCTAAATTTTTTAATTTTTAGCCTATGTCTTTTATTCTCAGCATCGGTAGTTATAACATCATGTAAGAATTCAGACAATACTAAAATAGAAGGAAACAAATCAAAGGCAAATGTACTTGAGAATGTTTCGGGTATCCCTTCTGAAGTGATGGATGAATTATGGAATAAGTGTAGTTTAGTAGATTATATATTTCATGATTTACCATTTAGTATGAATCAAAGTAATGTTGAAAGCATTCGTACAAATCTAAATTATATCTCTAAAGAATCGATATCATCAATCCCTTCAAATTGTAAGCCGATTGCACGTCAGTTTTTTCAAGTAGATGGCGATATAAAATACGAAGCAGATGTTTATTTTTCTGATGGTTGTCAATTTTATGTTTTTGTTGTAAATAACAATCAACCTAAATATGCAAATAAAATGACTTCGTCGGGCGTAGATTTTTTCAATAACATTATCAATCAAGCTCTAAATCAAAAGAAAGCGCTTGAGGCTCAACAATAAGTGAAAGATTCAAAAATTGCAGTCATTGATTTAGGTACTAATACCTTTCATTTGTTGATTGTTGATGTTCAAGAGTTTAAACTAAATTTTTCTCATTTATATAAGGAAAGACAATATGTCTTTTTAGGCGAAAATGGTGTTGAAACCATTTCGGATAAAGCAATTGAGCGCGGATTTGATGTCCTCGTTTCCTTTAAGAAAATCATAGATACATTTGGTGTTGATTCTATTTATGCTTTTGGAACCGAAGCATTGCGTAAGGCTTCAAATTCTGAATCCTTCGTCAAAAAAGTAAAGGAAGAGATTGGTTTTGAAATTCAAGTGATTTCTGGTGACAAAGAAGCGCAATTAATAAGCAAAGGTATTTCATGGTTAGATCCGCTTAAAGGGTATAATTTAATAATGGATATAGGAGGTGGGAGTGTTGAATTTATCATTGTTGTAGATGGAAAGGTGACATGGTTTAAGAGTTACGCAATAGGTATTAGTGTACTTTTTAATTTGTTCCATAAGATTGATCCTATGCCTACGTTGTCTATCAAGGCTATGTATCAACATTTAGAAAAAGAGCTTGCAACTCTTTTTGATGAATTAGATAAATATCATTACAATTTAATTGGTGCATCAGGGACTTTTGATGTTATTCAAATGAAAAGAAAAGGAATTCATTTGAATCCAATTGATTGGGCCATGTTTGGTAATCTATTGAATAAATCACAGGAAGCGACTTTAGAAGAAAGACTAGCCTTTAGTCAATTGCCTAAACAAAGGGCCAAATATATTGTTGTTGCCTTACTTTTAATCAATTTTGTAAAAAACAAGATTAACATTGATTCAAGTTTTGCTTCTCCCTTTGCGATGAAAGAAGGGGTTATTCATGCAAATTTAGATTAACCTAAATTTTTTATTAAATTTGCTTAAATAATATGAGTTATGTTTGAAATACTAGCAGAAGATTGGGCAATAAGAGCATTAATTGCATCAAGTATGGTCGGATTGATGTGCGGTGTTTTAGGTTGTTTTATCGTTTTGCGAAATATGTCTTTACTTGGTGATGCTCTATCACATGCTATTTTACCGGGCATTTTTGTTGCTTTTGTTTTATTTGGATATTCCACGATTGGGTTTTTTCTGGGTTCAACGATTGCAGGTGTTTTGGCGGCGGTATTAATATCATGGATTCAACAAAATGTTCAAACAAAAAACGATGCTGCCATTGGAATCATTTTTACGGCGATGTTTTCAATAGGAGTTATGGGGATTTCTTGGTTGAATCAAAAAGAAGGAGCACATTTAGATTTAAAAGATTTTCTATTTGGTAATATTCTTGGTATCTCAAATGAAGATATTTACTTAACCTTATTTGTATTAATCTTCACATTGTTAAGTGTCGTTATCCTATATCGCTATCTTTTTATTACTACCTTTCAGCCAACGATATCTTCAGCAATGGGTATTTCTGTAAAAACGATTCAATACTTCTTAATGTTATTGCTATCATTTACAGTCGTCGCATCCCTTCGGACCGTAGGTGTGATCCTGGTAGTAGCAATGCTGATAACACCAGCAGCAACCGCGTTATTACTTTCAAATAAATTACAAAGAGTGCTAGTAATAGCTGGATTAATTGGAATGATTTCAGCAATATTAGGATTGTTATTGTCGATTGGTTTAGAAACGACGCCAGGTCCTGCTATGTGCATCGTTGCTACATTGATCTATTTTACGGCTGCTCTATTTGCGCCTAAACAGGGATTAGTAAATCGATTTTTTATACGACGAAGAGAATCTCGACGAATTTTAGCTGAGGATATCATTCGATTTGTAGAAAAGACGCCCCATGATCAAGTATCAGTAAGTGAAATTTATCAATTTATTGGTATGAAGAAATCAAAAATTAATACTTCAATTAGTCATTTAAAGAATGATAATTTTTTAACTCAAAAGGATCAAATCATTTATCTAACAGAAAAAGGATTAATTAAAGCAAACAATCTTCAACGAGCCCATCGATTATGGGAAACGTATCAGTATTCTGAGATGGGGATAGATCCAAATCTTGTTCATAATGAAGCAGATTCGCAAGAGCATTATTTGAATGAAGAAATGCTAAGAGAGGTTGATCAGAAACTTGGATTTCCTAAATCTGACCCACATGGTTCGCCTATTCCAAAAAGAAAATAATTAATACTTCATGTATTCCCAAGCACTTTGGATTATTCCTGTGTTTTCAATGTGGCTATACAAATCGTCATACAGTTTCGTTTGACACATCGTCGCGCTATCTCCTATAGTAACGATGCTGTGTTTTGCTCTAGTTAATGCAACATTCAATCTACGTTCATCAGCTGTAAATCCTATGATTCCATTCGCATTAGATCTTGTGAAGAGCAGAAATATAACATCTTTTTCTTGACCTTGAAATCCATCAATACTATCTATTTCTATATCAAGCCCTTTAAATAATTCCTCCTGGTGAGCTTGATCTCTAATGTATTTCACCTGGCCTGAATAAGGAGCAATTACGCCGATTTCAAGACCTTCAAGATGATCTTTTATTTGTAGGATATATTCTCTAAGTATAAAATATTCACCTTCATTAGAATAACTTTTATGTTCATCATTAAAGGCTTCTTCAAAGCCACATCCTGCAGTGTCAACCCAAACAATCGGATATAAATGACTCGATACTTGCCTGGTTACTAGCGTCGCATCTGATTTCAACTTGTTTTGGTAGAACCTTTTATTTGAAAATGATAAAATGTTGGGATGCATTCTATATTGAGTATCTAATAAGTGATTAATCTCTTTAACCGGAGATAATTGATCTAAAATCGTGTTAGTAAATCCTAGTTCTATCGCTTTTTTAGATTTAACAGTTGGAGGTAATTGCTTGTGGTCCCCGGCCAGAATTATTTTCTTTGCCTTCAAAAATGCAATCCAACATTCTGGTTCTAATGCTTGAGATGCTTCATCAATAATTACAACATCAAATATATAATCGTTTAAGGAGTAATGTGCGGCGCCTACGAGTGTAGAAGCTACCACTTTTGTCTTTTCCATGATGTTATCAACCAATGTACGTTCAAGGTCTTTTGCCCAGTCATACAATGCTCTTGATTCTTTGAATAGCATTTTCCGTTCCATTCGTTCATCTCTACCAAAACTTCTTTTGTATTTTAATGCTAAGCGCTTTGCCTGTTCTGCTTCTATTTTTACTTTTTTAATATGCGCCCATTCTTTATGGTTTCGAATTTTTTCTGCAAGGGTTAAATGACTTATTTTTTCACCTATTCTGGTAACATTTCCAGTTCGTAAAATAGGAATCTGGATTGCATCTAATCGAATGGTTAACAAATCAACAGCGTTGTTTGATGGTGCGCATACAAGGATTCTTAATCCTCTTTTTGTAAGCTGCTCAATGAGAGCAACGAGACTTGTTGTTTTTCCTGTACCTGGTGGACCGTGGATAATCGAGATATGTGATTCTTGTAAACAATTTGTAATGGCCAGCTGCTGAGAGATATTGAGTTTTTGGAATGAAGCCGTTTCAAAAGGAATCATGTTTTGATCAATATAATTTGGAGAAGTACTATTTATTATTGAATCAGTAATTGTATTTACAAATGGTAATTGACTTTTTAAAACAGAATTTGTAGTTTCCTTCATTACCTTATATGGTCTTTCATCGTAGACCATTTCAATACCATAATGAGTATGCTTTTCTATGTCTTCTTTTATTATAGATTGACTATTTAATAAAATTTTAATCTTATATTTTCTTACAAATGAAATAGTTCCTCCTACAGAAAATGTTGGATCACCTTCCAAAAATATTCGACATGCTATTCCTGTTCTGAATTTATGGTTGACTTGTAAATGCTTTATTTTTTCAAACGTAAGTTCTAAGTATTCACCAATCGAATAATGACTCGATACTAATAATGCTGGATACCATAAAACGCCAGCTTCTATTCTTTTTGCGATCGACTTTTCGGCTAGAATGCTAGAGTAGTAGGCCTCTTCACCTGCTCTTTCGGCCTCTATTGCTTCTGCAATTCGTAAATAGTATTCTTTTTTTGATTTCATTTAGAGCTTAAAAGTAGGTGAATAAAAAATTATTTAAATAAAACTTATATTTATTTTTTTATAATTTATATATATAGCACCATATAGACGAAGTAATTACATGTAGTGCAAAATGAATATATGAATAGAGCTAGGTGTTAACACCTATTTTTTGAATGTTTATGCTTGATAATCAGTGTTATGTACTATATATTTGAGATATTGAAACAATAAATTATCTCTAACCACAAAAACCAGGATTATGAAAAATTTACTAGTTATGTGCTTGTTCACTTTTATCGCCACTCATCTTTTAGCTAATAATCCTGCTGTACCTCTATCAACTTCCCCTGAAATTATTTATGATTCTTCAGAGGTGTTATTTAGCATTCAACCAACAGATCTAATGTTGGCAGTAAGTTATAATGATAAATCAAATGACTTTGCTGTTTCATCAAATGCTATGATTTCTTTTATTACTGTAATAAATAGCGATAATATTGTCGAATTCCAAATGCCTATATCATCTAAGACCGTTCATCTAGCACTGAATGATTTTGATAAAGGCACTTATGATTTAGAATTAAACTTGAATGGTGAAATCCTTTCAAGTGAATTAACAATAAAGTAAAGAAACAATAAATTGTATGCTATTTAAAGGGAGTGAATTTTATTTCACTCCCTTTATTATTTGTAGTCAAATCGTTGTGTTTAACTGAACGCTTTTTTGATTAATTGCTTTTGTTGTTCTTCGTGTATTTTTTTAAATCCGGTTGCAGGAGAGGCTGCCTCTGGTCTTGCTACGCATTCTATGGCCTCTTTTCTCCAAAATCTCATAAGATAACTCCATGCTCCCATATTAATGTTTTCTTCTTGCACCCACACTGTAGGAATTCCTTTTTTGTATTTCTTAAAGATGGTATTAATTTGTTTTTCAGGGAATGGGTATAACTGTTCTAATCTTGTGATAGCGGTATTTTTAAACGAAGGATTTTCATTTCGATATTTCAAAAGATCGTAGTAAATTTTTCCTGTACAAACCAAATGTCGATCAACATTTTTAGCAACCACGGTGTTATCTTCAATAACTTCTTTGAAGTGAGTGTTTCCAACAAAATCATTCACATCAGAAATACACATTGGGTGTCTAAGCATTGATTTTGGCGACATAATAATTAAAGGCTTTCTAAATGGTCGTGCTAGTTGTCTTCGCAAGCAATGAAATAAATTGGCAGGAGTTGTCATATTGACAACGGACATATTATTGTGTGCACAAAGTTGTAGAAAACGCTCCAATCGTGCACTTGAGTGTTCTGGACCTTGACCTTCATTTCCATGTGGTAAGAGCAAGACAATACCACTCATACGTTGCCATTTACTTTCAGCTGCTGAAATAAATTGATCAATGATCGTTTGAGCTCCGTTGTAAAAATCTCCAAACTGTGCTTCCCACAACACAAGATTGTTTGGGCTTGCTAATGAATACCCATATTCAAATCCAAGGACACCAAATTCAGACAATAACGAATTGAATATTCTAAATTTACCTTGTTTTTTATCTAATCGGCTTAATCTATTATATTCTTCGAATGTATTTACATCTTGAAATACCGCATGACGGTGCGAAAAGGTTCCTCTCTTCACATCCTGCCCACTAATTCTTACATCTTTGTTTTCTAATAATATTGAGCCGTATGCAGTAAGTTCAGCAAGAGCCCAATCCATTTTATTTTGATCAATTAGTTTATTAGTTGATTTTTGGAGTCTTTTGACTTTTGATAAAGGAGTAAAGCCTTCAGGGAGTGTTTGTAAATGCTTTAATATTTTTTCAACCGATTTTTTTGTTATACCGGTTTTAGGTGATTTTTCAAAGTCTTTATCATCTGTTGAGAAACGAAGTTTACTCCAATCTTTTTCTGGTTTTTGAAATATGTAGGGGAGTGGTTTCTCTTTTACGCTGTTTAATCGATCTTGTAAGTTTGCCCAAAATTCCTTTTCTAAATCATTTCCTAATGCGGAATCTACATCGCCCCTGGAGATTAGTTTTTCTACATAAATCTCTCTAGGGTTTTTATGCTTACTTATGGCATCGTACATTTTTGGTTGGGTAAATTTAGGATCATCCCCTTCATTATGCCCATGTTTCCGATAACAAACCATATCGATAAACACATCATTATTAAATTTTTGTCTATACTCAGTGGCTAGTTCAACAGCAAAAATAACAGCTTCTGGATCGTCTCCATTTACATGAAATACTGGTGCTTGGACTAAAGATGCAGCTGCAGTGCAATAAGTAGAACTACGTGCATCATCAAAATCAGTAGTAAATCCAATCTGATTATTAATAACATAATGAATGGTACCTCCTGTGTAGTAGCCTTCAAGTTGACTCATTTGTACCGTTTCGTACGAGATTCCTTGTCCCGAAATTGCCGCATCTCCGTGTATGAGTATTGGCAATATTTTATCGTAATCACTGTCATAAAGCAAGTCGGCTTTGGCTCTAGAAAGACCTTCCACAACCGTATTTACAGCCTCTAGATGAGAAGGGTTTGGTGCGAGCTTGAGTTGTACTTTTTTGTTGTGAATAGATGTAACTTGCGCTTCAAATCCAAGGTGATATTTTACGTCGCCATCGCCAAAACTTTGATCTGGAATTGAAACTCCTTCAAATTCATTAAATATATGTTCGTAGGTTTTACCCATGATATTAGCTAATACATTCAACCTACCTCTATGAGCCATTCCTATGATGACTTCTTCTACATTATGTAAAGATCCTATATTTATAATCGCATCTAATGCCGCAATCGTGGTTTCTCCACCTTCTAATGAAAATCTCTTTTGCCCAACATATTTGGTATGTAGAAACTTTTCAAAAACTACGGCACCATTTAATTTTTCTAGGATCCGTTTTTTCTTTTCTTGGCTAATTCCAAAGCTACCATCTAAGGTTCTTTGTTCAATTTTTTCTTGTAGCCAAACTCTTTTTTCTCTCGATTCAATATGGGCATACTCAAAACCTATTGTCCCAGCGTAAATTTGTTTTAATTTATTTAAGATCTCATTAAGTGTAGCATTTTTTAGCCCTAAGTATTTTCCTGCTTCAAATTTTTCATTAAGATCCGCCTCACTCAACTGATAATCATTTAAATCTAAATGTGGCTTGCGATCCCTTCTCTGTTGTATAGGGTTTGTTGTAGATAGTAAATGACCTCTGAGTCTAAATCCTTGAATGATGGATAATACACCAAGTTCTTTGGAATTTAGCGATCCAATTTCACCAGCAATTCCAGTTTCTTTGTCAGCAAGATCAAATCCTTCAAAAAATAGACGCCAATTTGCGTCTACGGTAGACGGATTCTCGACATATTGCTGGTAAATTGTGTCTATATAATTGACATCTGCATTGAATATATAAGATAAGTCTTTCATCTTCTTTTTAAAGCGTTTTTATAAATAACAAATTAGCACCAAAAATAGGCTACTTTAGTAATTTGAAGTAGAAAATTAAATAATTAAAATAAAATCACTTCATTTGTAGCGTTATAAGAAGAAAACGTTTACTTTTGCAATCCAATTTAAAAATAATATTCATGGCGCATCATAAGTCATCATTAAAGAGAATCAGACAGGACGAAAAGAAAAGACTTCATAATAGATATTATAAGAAGTCTGCAAGAACGGCAATTGCTAAGCTTAGAGAAATGGAAGAAGAAGCAGAAGCTGTTAAATTTTTACCTAAAGTTATTAGTATGATTGATAAATTAGCTAAGAAAAATACTTGGCATAAAAACAAAGCTAATAACTTGAAACGTAAACTAACGTTGAAAGTAAAGAGTTTAGCTAAATAGGCTAACCGAAAAAAATAATATTAAAAAAGCGTGGTATAATTTTATATCACGCTTTTTTAATACTTGTATTTTAAATAAATATCTTTTTATTACCAAGACATATCTTCCTCAGAATCTACTTCTTTTGAAGCCTCTTCAGCAGTAGATGGGCTTTCAGCACTCGTATCATTTGGAGCAGTTGATTCTGAACTTGCTTGTTGAGGATTATTCTTTGCTTCTTCTAACTGCATTTTTTCCCACTCCTCCTGTCGTTTCTCAAAAATTTCATAGTCGTAATCTGGCATTAACTCAGTTTTTACGTGATTAACAGCATCATCAAGA
>CALDTZ010000074.1 GCA_937924805.1 uncultured Saprospiraceae bacterium | reverse complement strand
AGATAAGCTCCTTTATAATTTAAATTAAATCGTATTCATTAATCGATTTGTACTTTTAAGACACTACCTAATTATGCTTTCCCCTATGATTAAAAGACAAAAGAATTAGAATAAATTTGGTTCATTTTTCACTGCTCATTCAAATGAGATGTAACTCATTTTAAGTCAGATAAGTTAAATATTTAATTTATCTGATTTGTTGTGAAAAAAAAATACTTAATTTTGACTTATTCCTGTATTAAGATTGCTTTTGACTTAAATCTCTCTTGAAAAACAGCAACAAAAAATATAATCTATGAAAAATTCACTTCTTATTTTCGGACTATTTATTTTTCTGATTGTTCCAAACGTAAAAGCTCAAGTAACATTTTCAGAAGATATTGCAGAAATAATATTTAACAACTGCACATCTTGCCACCGTCCTGGAGAAATCGCACCCATTTCATTTACTAATTACGAAGAAATTAAAAATTGGGGTCAAACAATAAAACATGTAACGCAGACAAAATATATGCCTCCTTGGTCTCCCGAAAAATCTTATAGTTCATTTTTAGGTGAAAGAGGCTTAACTGATGAAGAAATAAATAAAATTGCAACATGGGTAGACAATGGATATGCCCTAGGTAATGGAGATTTAATTCCTGAATTACCGTCTTTTCCCGAAGGTTCCCAAATCGGAGAACCGGACTTAGTATTGACATTCGAAGAAGCATTTATGCATGAAGGAAACAACGAGGACAACTATCGAGTATTTGTACTTCCAACCAATTTAAATGAAGATGTAGAAGTCGCGGGTGTTGAATTAAGACCGGGAAATCCGCAAATTGTGCACCACGCACTATTTGCTTATGATACGAGTGGTGAAGGTCAACAACTTGACAACCAGGATCCAGATTATGGATATGACGGATTTGGTGGTTTTGGCATAAACGGGGTTTTTGACAAACAATTACCAGGTTATGTCCCAGGACAACGACCGTATTTATATCCAGAAAGCTTAGGAAAAAAACTACCTGCAAATGCTGACTTATTAGTACAGATGCATTATGCACCTTCTTCTACGAATGAATTAGATTCTTCAACTGTAAATATCTTTTTCAAAAAAGAGCCTGTAGAAAGACAAGTTAATGATTTTATAATGTTACCATTTGCATGGTCAAATACAGTTTTAGATAAACCCTTCATTTTACCTGCAAATCAAGAAATCACCTTTCATGGAACCTATGAAATCCCAACAAAAGTATCGATACTAGGTATTGCGCCACACTCACATTTGCTTGGTCAACATTGGGAAGTATATATTGAAGAACCTGATGGAACGATTACTCCATTAATTAACATTCCTAAATGGGATTTCAATTGGCAAGGTGCCTATTATTTTGATAAATTTAAAATAGCAACAGCAGGTTCTAAAATTCATGCAATAGCGTCCTATGATAACACATCAAATAACCCATCAAATCCAAGTAATCCACCAAAGCAAGTTAGTTGGGGTGAAAAAACAACGGATGAGATGTATTATTTACCGATTCAGTATGTCTTTTATAAAGATGGAGATGAAGATATCGTATTTGATGATATGATTTCAAATACACCACTTGTTGATTTGGGCTTAGATTATGGTGATAACCAATTGTTTGATCCATTTCCTAACCCTACTAATGAGATATTCAATATTAACTTTTCATTAAATCGAACACAAAGAGTACATTTAACTTTGTCAGATATGAAAGGAAATATACATTTGCATAATATTTCTAATAAGCTTTTTACACGAGGTAAACATTCAGTAGAAATTGATGTTTCAAATATTCCGGTTGGACTCCATACGATTACACTTAAAACAGATCAAGGGTTCAATAAATCAAAAAATATAATTATTACACATTAACTATTATCATGAAAAAAACTAGAGTTGCCATCAATGGATTTGGAAGAATTGGAAGATTAACATTTAGAAAATTATTGGCTGATGACAAGGTAGAAATAGTTGCCGTAAATGATTTATCGCCAAATAATACACTAGCACATTTATTAAAGTATGACAGTGCGCACGGTATATTACCCCACGATGTTAGTTCGGATGATGATTATCTTTATGTGGGCGACAAAAAAATATTAGCTACAGCGGATCGAGATCCAGCAAAGTTACCTTGGAAAGAAAATGATATTGATGTTGTACTTGATTGTACAGGATTCTTCACAACTAAAGATGGACTTGACAAACATATTCAAGCGGGAGCAAAAAAAGTAATATTATCTGCTCCAGCAAAAAGTGACGGTATCAAAACGATTGTTATGGGTGTCAACGATAGCGAACTTACCAAAGATGATATATATATAAGCAATGCTTCTTGTACTACAAATTGCTTATCGCCACTAATGAAAATTGTTGAAGATGAATGGGGATTAGTCCAAGGGTCAATGACGACAATTCATGCATATACCGGTGATCAAAGAATTCAAGATGGATCTCATAAAGATTTACGTAGAGCGAGAGCTGCTGCTTATAATATTGTACCTACGTCTACAGGAGCTGCTGCGGCAGTTGCGAAGGTAATTCCTTCTGTTAAAGATAAACTATTCGCTATGGCTGTAAGAGTTCCCGTGATTACAGGTTCACTTGTTGAATTGAATATTATGCTTGACAAACAAGTTAGTAGAGAAGAAATAAATGCAACATTTAAAAAATATGCTGAAGGAGCTCTGAAAGGAGTACTTCAATATGAAACAGCACCGATCGTTTCTTCGGATATTGTTAGAAATACACATTCATCTATTTTTGATTCGATGTTAACAGCTGTTGATGGCAAATTCGTGAAAATTGTCAGCTGGTATGATAACGAAGCTGGATACTCAGCAAGAATGGCAGACTTAACTTATTTAGCTTAAAAAAAGGATATGATTAATGTTACAGTTGCTGGTAAAAAAGTACTAGTGCGAGTGGATTTCAATGTGCCTATTGATAAGGATCAAATGATAACAGATGATACTAGAATCCGTAAAGCAGTTCCGACCATTGAGTATTTATTAAATAAAAATGCAACCGTAATTTTAATATCCCATCTTGGTCGTCCACTAAAAAAATTATTAGATGATGGTTCTATCAATCGAAAGAAGTTTTCACTTAAGCCTGTAGCGAATCATTTATCCGAAATTTTTGAAACGACGGTAACCTTTGTTTCAGATTGTATTGGTGAAGAAGCAATTAAAGCTTGTAGAGATGCAGTACCCGGATCTATCATTCTATTGGAAAATACAAGGTTTTATAAAGAAGAGACTGCAGGAGATATTGATTTTGCTGGTAAATTAGCTCATTATGCCGATGTATTTATAAATGATGCTTTTGGAACTGCGCATAGAGCTCATGCTTCAACTGCAATCATCGGTCAATTTTTTGATAAGAAACAAAAAGGTCTAGGACTATTGATGCAAGATGAAATTGCAAATGCACAGAAAGTGCTTAATAGTCCAAGTCGACCTTGCATCGCTATTTTTGGTGGAGCCAAAGTCAGTGACAAAATTAAATTAATTGAAAAATTTATCAACTTTGCTGACACGATCATCATTGGTGGTGGCATGAGCTACACATTTATAAAAGCAATGAATGGAAGCATAGGAAATTCATTGTGTGAAGATCATCAAACTGATTTAGCGAAAGACCTTTTGGATAGAGCTGACCAATATGGAGTTAAAATATTAATTCCTGAGGATTCCGTTATTGCAAATGATTTTTCTAATGAAGCAGAAATAAAAACGTGTTTAAGTAATGAAATTCCCGATGGGTGGATGGGATTAGATATTGGTCCAAATGCAATTCAAACATATAAATCTGCATTATCATCAGCAAGTACGATCATTTGGAATGGTCCAATGGGTGTTTTTGAAATGTCAAACTTCTCAAAGGGAACAATGTCTATAGCGCATGAAATAGCAAATTTGAGTAGTAAAGGGGCTTACACCTTAGTTGGCGGAGGAGATTCTGTTGCGGCAATAAATAAATCTGGCCGGTCAGAGGATATAAGTTTTATTAGTACTGGTGGTGGTGCATTGCTAGCGTTTTTGGAAGGAAAAAAACTTCCAGGGATTTTAGCCATTGAATCATAATTTCAGTTTGACAATTTCAATCCTTCTATTTCTAACAAGTTTAACGCATTCGTTGTAATTTTTTCAACTCGTGACGAAGTAAAGATCGAAGATTGGTCATAATATAATGGTATAATAGGACTCGATGTTAACATAATTTTTTCCATTTCATTATAAGACGCATTCCGAAAATCTTTATCAGGAGATTGGATAGATGCTTTGTATTTTTGGTCGAAAGAATTATTCTTATACCGAGTATAATTTGGCGGTGCTGGGTTTTCCCCATAAAATAAACATAAGAAATTTTCTCCATCAGGATAATCAGCAATCCATGAAGCTCTAAAAACACCAATTTCGCCAGACCGCATTCCTGCTCTTAGCAGGGATGATTCCAAAATTTCTATTTCTACATCAATGCCAATATTTTGCCATTGACGTCCTACATAGGTAATAATATCTTGATAATCAGCATTGGTATAAACCACTACTTTTTGATTTGATGGCCAAGGTAAGAATCCAGCATTTTGTAATATTTCTTTTGCTTCTTTCGGTTTGTAGCTACTACCCTTCCCTTCTAGTTTAAAACTTGGAAGACCAAATGGAATAATCCCTTCGGTGGCAGCAATTCCAACATTATTTCTTAATACTTCTAATAACTGCGATTTGTTTATAGCCATATTTAAAGCTCGCCTTACTTCAGCCTTTTGCAGCGGAGAAGCTTTGTCTAATGCATCTACATTTATACCAATATATTCTGTATTAAGGTAGGGTGACTTGTACAATTTAATGTCCCTTTTATTTTCTTCTTTCAAATGACCATTTTCATCTAATAAACGGTGAATAAAGGATGATTCTAATCCAGATACAAAATCTAAATTTCCATTTAACAACTCTAAATAGGCCATTTTTCGATCAGTAATAAAAGAAGTTTTGACACCATCAATAAAAATATTATTTCTAAAGTATGTCTTATTTCGTGTTAAAAATAATGCTTCATTTTCCAACCACTTTTTAAGTTTCATCGGTCCAGTACCAACTGGATTATTTCTAAATGAAGCCCCATAATACTCGAGTGCTTCTTTGGGTATAATTGAACAATACTTCATGGCTAAAAGGCCTAAAAATGGTGCAAATGCCTGTTTTAATTCAACCTTAAACGTCATTGAATCAATTGCTTGAAACCCATTTTTAACTATTTTATCTTTAAATATCCAGGATCCAGGTGAGTTTATTTCTCCATCTTGAATTCTTGATAAACTATATACAACATCATGTGCATTGAATGTCCTCGTTTTACTCAGACCGAAACAATCATTTTCATGAAACAGAATGTTAGGTCTTAAATTAAAGGTATAAATCAATCCATCTTCACTTATGGAGTAATCTTTTGCTAAGTCCCCTTCAATATTTAGTAAACTATCAAATCGTACCAAAGTATTATACAAATGATGACATGCCCATATATTGTTTTGACTTTTAGCAAAAGCTGGATCTAAGGACGTAATTGGATTGGTTTGATTGTATTTAAAAACGTTGTACTTAACTTCCTCTTCACAACTGCAAAGTTGAAGTAGACACAAAACAAACAATGAATATGTGAATAAATGATAGGTAAATCTAGAAGATAAAAAAGTGTCCAAGTATATATCTATTTATAATATATTAAAATTTTAACATTTGTTTAATGATTAAAAAGAAGCGAATTGCAATTCTCGTTCGTATAAATAAAGGTAACAATCGTAATCCTATCTCTTTCTACGCCCGGAAATGATAATTAATTGAATTACAAAGTTATTAAATCTACTAATCACAGGTTTGATTTCGGATTAATATTTAAACGAATACTTAACTAAAACTAATAATATGAGTCATTTTACATCCATTGTAAAAAGTGCTGTTTTTTTATGTTTCCTTTTTTGCTGTCAAGCAATGAATGCTGAAAAAACAAACATTTGCATAGATGCCAATCTTGAAAATCTTAACATGAATCCACTTAGTTGCTTTACAGCCCCTGTGATGGATTGTGCTTCCGTCTACTTTGGTTGTCCAGGTGACGACATTGACCCTTCTGTAATTGGTTTTACAACTGCTGTACCAGGAGAACCTACTTGTCCGACGCCTGTAGTTACCTATGAAGATGTGTTAATGACTGATACACCATGTGAACAAGTAATTAAAAGAGTATGGACCGCTGAATACCCTGATGATGCAAGTCCTTGGTTAATTTCAACTTGCACCCAAACTATTTTTCTTTCAGATTCAGGGGCACCTGCCATTTCTCACTGTCCTGATAATATCGGTGTAAATCTAGGTACAAATGGATGTGACTTTACTGCTACCTGGGAAGAACCTGAAGCATCCGATGATTGCGGTGTGACTTCATTCACTTCTAATTTTGAGCCAGGTGACACCTTTGATGAAGGCACGAATACTGTTGTATATATTGCAACAGATGGTTGTGGCCAATTTACGGATTGTGTGTTTGAAGTTTATGTTGTGGGTAGTTGTTGTACAGATCCTCCATCCATTTCTTGTCCACCTGCTCTTATGTTATGCCCCGGAAGTTCAACATTACCAAATGACTCAGGAACAGCAACGTATAGTCCATCAGGGGACATGTGTGCTTCACCAACGATAGGCCATAATGACGTAATAGTTCCAATTTCGGGTTCTCTTTGTGGTGGATACGAAATTACAAGAACATGGACAGCGACAGATCCAGAAACTGGACTTTCATCATCGTGTGATCAAATTATTATGGTCGATGATAATAAAAATCCTACATTTTCAAATATTCCAGAAGATATATATATTAATGGTAGCTTTTCGAATAGTGGCTCATCATGCGCTGTAAATGTGGAATGGATGCCTCCAGTTGCTGCTGATAATTGTACTGTAGACGAGGTTGTTTCGACTCACCAACCTGGAGATTCTTTCAATGAGGGAATAACGACTGTTACGTATACTGTAACTGACGATTGTGGTTTGGCATTTTCTATTGATTTTGATGTAATTGTAGAATGTGAATGTGGAATTGCTCCAGAAATAACATGCCCTGCAAAATATTATGCTTGTCCATTTACGGATTATTCACCAAGCGCATCAGGAATTCCAACCGTTATGACTGGTTCAGGATGTAGTGACCCAATCGTGTTATATGTTGATACTGTTTTAGAAGAAGGTCCTTGCGATGGTCAACTAAAAGTGAAAAGAATGTGGACAGCAACAGATCCAGATAATAGTGCTTTAACGAATACTTGTAAACAAATTATTAAACTAATGGATGTTGATGATCCGTGGTTTTTTAATGTGCCATCAAACATGACTTTAACAGGAAGTGGTTCTACTTGCGAAACAGCTGCTTATTGGACGCCTCCATCAACAAATGATAATTGCGGTGTTGCTACGTTAACTTCAACACATGAACCAGGAGATATCTTTAATTCTGGAGCAACTGAAGTTATTTATACAGTTACCGATAATTGTGGAAATAGTGCAAATTATTCGTTTACTATAAATGTCGATTGCTCTTGTTTACAAGCGCCAAATATTGAATGTCCTCCAAATTACTATAGTTGTCCAGGAGCTAATTATGATACAAGTGTAGCTGGATATGCAACAGGATCTCCAGGAGCTGATGGTTGTGGAGAGCCTATTATTACATATGAAGATAAAATCATTTCTACAGGACCGTGTGCCGGAGAATTAAGAGTTCGAAGACGTTGGAAAGCAACAGATCCAAACAACCCTAACCTCTATACGATGTGTAAACAAATGATTAAATTGAGAGATAAGATTGGGCCGGTCGTTGGTACTGCACCTTCCAATATAAGCTTATCCTCAGAAAGTTGCCCAATGGTTGTAAATTGGATCGCACCAATATTTACTGATAATTGTGGTATGGCATCAATTACATCTTCTCATAACCCAGGGGATAGTTTTCCAGAGGGAACAACAGCCATAACATATACGGCAACTGATGACTGTGGCAATGAAACAAATTACTCGTTTAATATTACCATTGAATGTCTTACGGGATGTCAAGAGCCACCAAGTATCGTATGCCCTGATGATATTACAATTTGTATGGGAATGTCTTATGGACCTTCTATTGCAGGTGTACCTACAGCAACTGCAGGTATTGATTGTGATGAACCTATAGTTACGTATCTTGATAAAATTATTGGAGAAGGAAACTGCGCGGGTTCTCAAATCGTAGAACGTACTTGGTTAGCCGCTGATCCTACAGATCCTACAAATTTCACTTCTTGTATTCAACTAATTTCATTAGATGATGTAGAAGCACCAACCGTTACTGGAATCGGTTGTCCTGACAATATAGTGATGACAGTAGGTGGAACAAATTGTTCGAAAGAAATAACTTGGATGGCACCTGTTTTTGGTGATAATTGTTCAAAAGTTTCTCCAATCGGTACACATGCATCAGGTGACACTTTTACAGAAGGAACAACAACCGTAACATATACAGCTACAGACCCTTGTGGGAATGTTGGCTCATGTTCTTTTGAAGTACAGATCATATGCGATGCTGGATGTATTCCACTTATAACATGCCCAGATGATATTACATTATGCCCTGGTACTTCTTATGGTCCATCCATTGCAGGGGTTGCTATAAGTACTGCTGCGCACAAAAACTGCTGGACTCCAGTAGTAACTTATGAAGATGAACTAATAAGTACTGGATCTTGTGCAGGATCTAAAGTTGTAGAACGAACATGGACTTCAACAGACCCTGATGATGATTCCTTATTTTCTAGTTGTGTTCAGACTATCACTTTAGATGATATTTCAAATCCTGTTGTATCAAATTGCCCTAATAATATTGAGGTCATTGCAATGGGAGAAAATTGTAGCTCAAATGTAACTTGGTCAGGACCATCATTTTCAGATCATTGCTCATCGGTAGATGTAGAATCAACGCATATTTCTGGTAATACATTTAATGAAGGAATTACAAATGTTTCATATACTGGTACAGATAATTGTGGAAATATTTCTACTTGTTCATTTATTGTTTCAGTTGTATGTGAAGGCTGTCTTACAGCACCATCGATTGCTTGTCCAGGCAACCATGTCAAATGCCCTGGTATATCATATGGTCCTTCATTTTGTGGCGAAGCAATAGGTACAGCTGCTACGAGTTTATGTCAAACGCCTATTGTATCTTATCTTGATAATGTAATCACAACAGGTCCTTGTGTTGGAGCTAAAATGGTACAAAGAGTTTGGACGGCGACGGATCCAATCAATAGTGACCTAACATCATCATGTACTCAGATGATCGAATTAATCGATGAAGAAGCACCTATTTTAGAGAGTGATTGTCCTGCAAATATTACAACTACTATTTCAGGTAGTGATGAAACTGCTAATGTGACTTGGTCAGCACCAACATATTCAGATGACTGTTCAAGTTTGACAATAACGTCATCTGCAGCATCAGGTGATAGTTTCAATATTGGGTTAACAACAGTATCTTACACTGCATCGGATGATTGTGGTAATGAAAATATCTCTTGTTCTTTTATTGTAAATGTTCTTTGGGAAGGTTGTACAACTGCACCAACAATTTCATGTCCAATAGATATTACACTTTGTCCAAATGATTCCTATGGCCCATCAATAGCTGGTGAAGCAACAGGAACTGCAGCTGGAGCCCTTTGTGAAACGCCTATTGTAACCTATGTTGACAATATATTAAGTACCGGACCTTGCTCTGGTGCGTCTCAAATAGAGCGAACATGGACAGCAACAGATCCAATTGATAATACTCTTTCCGTTTCATGTACGCAGTTAATTACACGAATTGACAATACTGCACCTGAATTAACGACAGCATGTCCATCAAACATAACGGAAACAATAACAGGTGGTGATGATTCTATTGTAATTACATGGACAGCTCCAAGCTATTCGGATAATTGCTCATCCGTGAATATAGTTTCAACTCACAATTCTGGTGATAATTTTGAAATTGGGCTTACAACAGTATCTTATTCAGCTTCAGATGATTGTGGAAATGAAAATGAAACTTGTTCATTCATTGTAAATGTAATTTGGGAAGGATGTACAATCCCTCCAACAATTACATGTCCAAGTAATGCAACATTGTGTCCTGGAGAAGATTATAGTCCATCTATAACAGGAACAGCTGTAGGTACTGAAGCTGGTTCTGATTGTTGGCCTCCTATCATAACATATGTTGATGACATAGTTAGTTCTGGACCTTGTGCAGGCGCAAAAGTAATAGAGCGAACATGGACCGCAACAGATCCAGATGATATTTCTTTATATTCTCAATGTGTACAAATTATTACACTTGCAGATGAATTAGATCCAGTACCATCAAATTGCCCAAATCATGTTGTAATGACAATCGGTGGTGTTGGCTGTTCGAAAGTCATTACTTGGACAAATCCTACTTTTGAAGATAACTGTTCTGATGTTACAATTACTTCAAGTCATGATTCTGGAGATACGTTCTTTGAAGGAATTACAAATGTATTTATAACAGGAACAGATGATTGTGGAAATGCAAATGCATGTTACTTTACTGTAAATATTACATGTGATGCAGGTTGTACTTCTCCACCTAATCTAACATGTCCTTCAGACATAACGATTTGCCCAGGATTACCATATGGTCCAGCTGTAGCTGGTGAAGCAACTACATCACCTAGTAGTGCTGATTGTTGGCCTCCAATACTTACATATACGGATGTTGTTGTAAGTACAGGGAGTTGCGCTGGCACAAAAGTTATCGAAAGAAATTGGGTATCAACAGATCCTGATGATGCAAGTTTAATGACTGTTTGTATTCAGACGATTACAATCGAAGATAATACAAATCCAATTTTAGCAAATACTTGCCCAGCTGATATCTTTATGTCAATCGGTGGTGATTGTGAAAAAGAAATTACTTGGACAGTTCCAAGCTTTACCGATAATTGTTCGACAGCAGACGTTACTTCTACGCATATGTCTGGCGATACTTTTTACGAAGGAGTCACTCAAGTAACGTATACAGCAGAAGATGCTTGTGGAAATACATCTACTTGTTCTTTTGAGGTTGAAATTGAGTGTACAGAAGGTTGTGTTCAACCTCCGAATATTACATGTCCACCAAATGCATCATTGTGTTTGAGTTCATCATACGGGCCTTCTATCACAGGATATGCTGTGACAACACCATCAAGTCCTGATTGCTGGCCTCCAATATTGAATTTTAGTGATGTAATCGTATCGACTGGACCTTGTCCAGGTGCTAAAGAAATAGTACGTACGTGGACTTCAACAGATCCTGATGATGCAACTTTAGAAAGTACTTGTACACAAGTTATTTATATTGGTGATAGTGGTGATCCAATTATTCATTGTCCAGCAAATATTGTTGAGAGTGAATATGGTCAACCAACAACTTGGACTACAACAACTAGTGATGACTGCAGTACCGTTACTGTAAGTTGCAACTACGCTTCAGGAACTGTATTCCCAGTTGGAACAACAACTGTAAATTGTACAGCAACGGATGAATGTGGAAATACAAATACTTGTTCTTTTACTGTTACTGTTCCAGATGAAGGAAACTCCTTTACATGTCAAGATGACATAAATGTTGATTGTGGCCCTGGAGGTGGAGAACATGTAACATGGGATGCACCTACCTTTACAAGTAGTTGTGGAGATTGCTCTGGAGGAGCACCAATCTCAGGATTTATGTACATGGGTGAATTTAATGGCTCTCAATATTATTGTTCTACATCTCCAAAAGCATGGGAAGTTGGACAAGCACATTGTGCAAGTGTTGGTGGTCATTTAGCCGTTATAAATTCTGCTGAAGAAAATGCATTTCTAGCAAATATTTTAACGATTCAGTCAGCCTATATTGGATGTTCGGATGCATCGAATGAAGGATATTTTGAATGGGTTAATGGAGACCCAGTAGATTATACAAATTGGTATGTCGGACAACCAAATAATTATAACGGCAATCAAGATTATGTTGAAATGTTAAGTGATGGTACATGGAATGATCAATATGCGACAAGTCAGTTGGAATATATCATGGAAATCCCTTGTTCATATGTTGTTCAAACGGGTGGTCCTTCTCCAGGTTCATTCTTTAGTGAAGGATGTACTACCATTACGTATACGGCAAATGATGGTTGTAGCACACCACAGACATGTAGTTTTGATGTTTGTGTTAATGCCGCTATCACGATCACATGTCCAGATGATGTAACCCTTACATGTCCTACTAATAGTGGTATGACTGTAAATTGGGAAACACCACATGCAAGTACTTGTTGTGATGATTGTACATCAGGTTCTGGAATTTCTGGATTTGTATACATGGGAAGTTATCAAGGACATCATTATTATTGTTCGACAGCTCCAGCAACATGGAATACAGCACAATCACATTGCGCTTCCCTTGGAGGTCATTTAGCTGTAGTAAACAATGCAGAAGAAAACGCTTATTTGGCCAATCTTTTAACGATTCAATCGGCATATATTGGGTTATCTGATGCAACAATTGAAGGTAATTTTGAATGGGTAAATGGTGATCCATTAACGTACTCAAATTGGTATGCTGGGCAACCAAACAACTATAATGGCAATCAAGATTATGTTGAAATGATGTCAGATGGTACTTGGAATGATCAATATGCAACGACTCAATTAGAATATATTATGGAAATCCCTGGATGTATAAACATACAACAAACGGGCGGGCCTGCTACGGGATCTGTTTTCCAACCAGGTACAACGACGACGATTACCTATGAAGCTACTGATAATTGTGGAAATTGGGAATCATGTTCATTTGATATCACCGTCGAAGAGAGTGCTTGTAACTCAGGTGGTACAGATGATGGTCTTACTTGGATCGAAAACATTCAATTTGCAAATATTGATAACACTTCATGGGATGATGGTGGTTATGGAGATTATACAGATCAATGTGCAACAATTACTCAAGGTAATACCTACCCGATTAGTTTGACACCTGGATATGCTTCATCTAATGCATTAGCTTACTGGATGATCTGGATCGATTTCAATATGGATGGTGATTATTTAGACTCAGGAGAATTTATTGCTTACGGAAATGGCCCTGGATCTATAAATGGAGATATAACGATGCCACAAACGTTATGGAATGGTACAACGACGATGAGAGTTGCGATGAAAATTGGTAGCTACCCTACCTCACCATGTGAATTATTTGCTTTTGGTGAAACAGAAGACTATTGCGTTCATGTTGTTGGAGGAGGAGATGCACCAGAAAACGGCAATTCTACGGAGAATAGAGAGAGTGAAGAAGCAACTGAATTATTTGGTTCAAATGTTGAAATAGCTTCTGATATCAATGTCTTTCCGAATCCAGTTGGGTTAGAGTTAACGGTCGAAATTGCTTCTAACGTTGATGTCGTTTCTGCAAATGTATATGATGTAAGAGGACGTGTTTATAAAACCATTCCGAGTGATGGTTTAAATACGTCAATTAAATTAAATGTTCAAAACTTTGCAGAGGGTATTTATATGATACATGTTAAATTAGAAAATGGTGAAACACTATCAGAAAAATTCATAGTCAAACATTAAGTTAACGTATAATTGAATTTTAGGGTTGTTCTATTTTTAGAGCAACCCTTTTTTTATGCATATATCATTGTGTTTTTTAAGTTTGATAGTAATCAAGCATCTATTCTTTTTATCTTAGCAATACAAACCCATAGAATAAGTGCAAAAAATATTACTCAAAGCTTTTACAAAATTGTGCGAAGCCAAAGCACTTACAGAATTATATGAATCCAATTTTAAGTTAGTTTCCAAATATGTTCATGCGACATCAAGAGGACACGAAGCGATTCAAATTGCATTAGGAATGCAATTGAAATCCGTAGATTATGTCTATCCATATTATAGGGATGATGCTATGTTATTAAGTCTTGGTATGACACCCCAAGATTTAATGCTTCAATTACTAGCTAAAAAAGCTGATCCATTTTCGGGTGGCAGATCTTATTATTCTCATCCGAGTTTAAAAGATCCGAAAAAACCAAAAATTCCACACCAATCATCTGCAACAGGAATGCAAGCAATTCCAGCAACAGGAGCCGCCTTAGGTATTCAATATAAAGAACTTATTGGCATTGACAATAAAAGAATAAAATCAAAGCCTTTAGTTGTTTGTTCATTAGGAGATGCATCTGTAACTGAAGGTGAAGTGTCAGAAGCTTTCCAAATGGCAGCCCTTAAACAATTACCCATTTTGTATTTAGTTCAAGATAACGGGTGGGATATTTCTGCTAATGCCGAAGAAACTAGAGCCCAAAATGCATATCAATTTATTAAGGGATTTAAAGGAATTAAAGCAAAGTCAATTAAAGGTTATGACTTCGTATCATCGTATAAAGCAGTAGAAAAAGCGTTCGATTACATTCGAACAAATCGAAAACCTTATCTAATCCATGCAGATGTACCTTTATTGAATCATCATACATCAGGTGTTAGGAAAGAATGGTACCGTGATGATTTAGAAGATCATGAAAAAAAAGATCCATATCCAATTATGCTTCAGCAATGCTTAGATATTGGTATTACAAAAAAGACGCTTCATAACATTGAAATAAAAGTAAAAGAATCCGTTCAACTACAATTCGAAAATGCACTGACTGCAGAAGATCCTTCACCTGAAGATCTCTTTACGCATGATCTTGCTCCAACACCAATCAAAGAAGAGCTTGGAGTTCGATCACCCAAAGACGGAGAAGAAGTTGTCATGGTTGATACTGCTCTTCATGCTATTGAAGAGATCATGAGAAAAGATAAGAAGTGTTTACTTTATGGTCAAGATGTTGGAGGTCGGCTGGGAGGTGTTTTTAGAGAAGCTGCGACCTTAGCACAAAAATTTGGGAATGAACGAGTTTTTAACACTCCAATTCAAGAAGCATTTATCGTTGGGTCTACAGTGGGTATGGCAGCTGTTGGATTAAAGCCTATTGTAGAAGTTCAATTTGCAGATTACATTTGGCCAGGACTAAATCAGTTATTTACAGAGGTCAGTAGGTCTTATTATCTTTCGAATGGTAAATGGCCAATAAGCATGATCCTTCGCGTCCCTATAGGTGCTTATGGTAGTGGAGGTCCTTATCATTCTAGCAGTGTAGAATCAATTCTAACCAACATTCGAGGAATTAAAATAGCATATCCAAGTAATGGTGCGGATTTAAAAGGGCTTATTAAGTCGGCTTATAGTGATCCCAACCCTGTTGTTATCTTAGAACATAAAGGTCTATATTGGTCAAAAGTACCTGGTACTGCTCAAGCAAAAACAATTGAACCGGATAAAGAATACATTTTACCTTTTGGCAAATCAAATATCGTACAATCATCTACAGCGCAGCAAGCGATTACGATCATTACCTACGGCATGGGCGTACACTGGGCTTTGAATGCAAGTCAAGACATATCAGAGAAAGTTGAGATTATCGATTTAAGAACATTAGCTCCATTAGATGAAGAAGGGATTTTTGAGTCTGTTCGCCGAACAAATAGGTGTATCGTTTTAACTGAGGAGCCTGTGGATAATTCTTTTGCAAGAAGCTTAGCTGGTAAGATCCAAGAATATTGTTTCAAATCACTAGATGCTCCCGTAGTAACAATAGGATCGGAAAACATGCCTGCCATACCATTGAATAGCATACTAGAGTTTACAATGTTGCCAAATAAGGATAAGGTCAGAAAAGCAATTGACGAACTTTTATTGTATTAGTATTTTAAATAGTTCGCTCTCTTTTCAAGCAATACATCTTCTGAGCTAAAAAATGATTTTGTGTATTTATGAAACCTATTCTTCTTTTTGTTGCTTTTTATTTTTTTTGTCTTTTAAATCTGAAAGCACAAAAAGTACAATTTGCTAAGATTTCAGATTTTGGTCAAGAATTGAATAACATACCAAGGTTTTCATGGTCTATACCTGTAAGAGGCAAACTGTTTCGATTATCTAACAAGCTCATTGGTGTAGGAGGTCTGGTTTTGAAAAACGAAGGGATTATTTACAAACGAGGAGAAGACAAGTATAAACATCGAACAATTGCATTTTCGCCTGAGGCTGGACTTTCATATTTATTTATAAATAAATGCGTAGTAACCATTTCTGTAGGTGTCGATTACAATTTTCATTATAAAGAAATGTTTTTCAATAATGGTGTAAGACAAAATAAGGTAATTGTTGAAAGTAAATGGAATTCAACTAAAGTAAATATAATCAACCCATACGGGCGTATTATGATAGGGTCAAAAAGAGGAATAGGAATTTTTTATGAACAATATTTCTCAACCTACTTGAATCAAAATTTTAAGGAAAATGTAAACGGTATAAATACAATGCCTTTTAAACATTTATTCGTAAGACGCTTTAATATTGGAATATCCGCTTCTTACTGGCCTAGTACTGGAGTTAAAGAACTTAATTTTGATTAATAAATCAGCAATAT
>CALDTZ010000073.1 GCA_937924805.1 uncultured Saprospiraceae bacterium | reverse complement strand
GGTACTGCGTTTGTGGGAGAGTAGGTCGCCGCCTTTTTTTATGAAGCCTTGTAAGAGAAATCTTGCAAGGCTTCTCCTTTTTATAGAATATCCTACCAAATCCATTTAACATATCCTAAGACCTTTACAATCCTGCTAAAGGAAAATCTTCCAGAGTATTTATTTTGACGTGAAATACGTAGATATGAATAGTATTTTAAAATAAAGTTGCACTTGTTTGCAACGTTTCTTGTTTTACATAGATATAAGAGGAAATTAATATAGAGCTCTATTTATTTCGTAACTTCTTATAACAAAATACAATGAAACATAAAATCATTTTTTCCTTAGTCGCTTTTATATTCATGTTTTCTTCTTGTAGAAAAGATGATGACCCTATCACAACAACAGGCACAGTAGTAGATCCTCCAATCATTGAGGTGGAAAGTTCTTACTATGGTGTAGTAATGGATCAGGAATCTAGAGAGTTACTATCAGGTGCAACATTAATTACTGAAACTGGTACCATAACATCTGATAATTTTGGTTATTTCACAATTCGCCCTTCTGCTTTAAGTCAAGAAGGAAGTTTGATCAAAGTTGAAATGCCAGGCTATTTTGATGCTTTTAAATTTGTAATGCCTTCTCCAGGTAATTCTACCTACATAGAAATTCAAATGGTAAAAGAAAAAGTTCTGGGAGTATTAAATACAAATGAAACCAAAACCATTAATATAAGTGATCCCGATACTAAAATAACATTCCAAGCGAATTCTATTGCTGATGCAAATGGAAATGCTTATTCCGGAGACTATGAAGTTTTAATCCACTACTATGATTCTCGTGAAACTGGATACATGGAATCGATACCTGGTGATTTAAGGGGAACAGACAAAGAAGGGAATCCGGTGCAATTAGAATCGTATGGAATGATGGCCGTTGAATTACGTTCTTTGGCTGGAGAAGAGTTAAACCTTTTAGATGGTGCTACGGCAACTTGGCAGGTATCTTTAGTTAGTGAAGTTGCTGATTTGCCCCTCCAAATTCCTTTGTGGTCTCTGGATGAAAATACTGGTATATGGATTGAGGATGGTATGGCAGATTTAATAAATGGAGTTTATGTAGGTGAAGTTAGTCATTTCTCGTTTTGGAATTGTGACTGGCCATACCCTTTGATTGAAATATCTGGCTTTATCAAGGATGCTGCGGGACAAGTAGTTTCAGATGTTTTTATTGAAGTTAAAATTGTCGATGGTTTAGGGTCTGGTTATGGGGTTACTGATAATTCAGGAGCTTTTAGAGGCAAAGTGCCAGCGGATGAATTATTAGAATTAACATTTTTTAGAGATTGTTTTAATTTACAAACACTTGAAGTTGGACCATTTAGTGAAGACACAGAACTTGATCCAATTATCATTGGATTACCTGACGATCAATCTGTTGAATATTTTGGAGTCTTTTTAAATTGTGATGGAACCCCAGTGGAAAATGGGTATGTTATTGTTGAGGATGATTTTGGTTTAGTCGACCTTATTCAAGTTGGTGAAGGAGGTTCTTTTAGTGGTGAAATTATAGTTTGTAATAATTCTACGATTACAATACAAGGTGTAGATGAAAATAATTTAACACAGAGTGAAATTTTCACTTACCAACTAGAGCCAGGAATGGAGCCTTTTGAATTAGGCGAAATATCTGCATGTGATTCTTTAGAAGAGTATTGGGAGATTACTTCTGAAGACAATGAGATGTATTTATACGCAGATGTATTTTCAGTCATTTCGGGTCAAGATTTAGAAGTTTTTGTAAACACAAATGGAACGGATTTTTACAATCATATCATATTGTTTAATCCCGTACTTGGAGATAATAGCCCCAGTGTGGTAGAAGTAGATTACCCAAATTCTTCGGGCTCGTTTTGTTCAAACGTTGATTGTAATAATGTAGTGGTAAATATTATTTCATTACCAGTAGCCGTTAATGATTTCTTAGAAGGTACTATTTCTGGAACATTAGAATTTAATGACGGTTCTACGAAACAATTAGATATTAAGTTTAAAACTAAACTAATCAATTACACGAATCAAATTAGAGGAATGATGTGGTTAGATGAAAATGAGAATGGAATTAGAGAAACGAATGAATTACCAATAACAGATGTTGGAATATTTGCTACTTCTGCAGGTGAAACATATCAAGGTACCGTCAATTCTCAAGGTAACTATGTTATATCTGTTCCAAATGGAGAAACAATAGATATCATTTTACAAATACTTGCACAATATGAAATGTCTCCGCAAGATCAAGGATCTGATGATACCGTTGATAGTGATTTTAACAATGTAGCTCAAATTACCAATTATACCGTAAATGAAAATGTAAATTTTGATGCAGGGTTTATTTCAAATGGTAATGTCCCTATGAACATCGAAATTATTCCTCAATATTGTGAAGGAGAAAATGGTTGTATCATAACCGAATATGAAGGGAATGAATTTCAGCAGTATGTAGTAGCGGTTTCAAATCAAAATACTGGATTTTCTTACACGTCTCCAGAAGCAACAGGTATTCAGACGATTTGCGAGATGCCTGCAGGTACGTATGAGATTAACGTATTCTTTTTTGGTGAAGTAGTTTATACTGATCAAATAACGATTATACAAGAGGATATCAATATTACAGTAGAGAACTTTTTTATTGGGTGTGATGATGGGATTGTAAGAGCGGATATCGAAGTGCTTATAAATGGTGGTGTTTATCCATTCTCTCCTTTATGGTATGATAGTGATAATAATGTTGTTCAATCTGGACCGTATTTAGAAGCTACTGCTGGCACCTATACATTTGAAGCTAGTTTTAATGGTTGTAGCAATACTGAAACATTTGTTGTGCCTGAAGCCTTAGTAACGATTGTAGGTAGAGTTTGGGATGATAATTCAGGTGGATTTGAAAGTGTTTTTGACGAATTAGATGGGCTGTTAAAAGACATTACAATCGATTTGTTTGATGAATTCGACAATCTGTTAAGTACAACAATAACAGATGAAAATGGCCAATATACATTTGAAAATATAGCATCAGGAAGTGATCCATTTTATCTAAAAATAAATAGTCAATCTTATACAATTGTAGAGAAAGGAGTTGAACTGAATGATTATGAAGCATCTGATGCTGACCCTAGTACGGGTAAGACAGATCTTTTTGATCCAGCAAACTGCGGGACATACACATATAATTTTGGATTGAAGTAGGTAAGAACTCAAAATGAATAAAATTTATTCAGATATAGAATTAGTTAACGGTTGCAAAAAAAGTAACTCTGAATTTCAGCGAGCATTGGTAATGCAATATTCAGAGTTGCTATTTGCAACATCTAAGCGATATGTCAAAGATGAGGATATTGCAAAAGATATGCTTCAGGATAGTTTTATGAGAATATTTAAGTCGATTCACAAATTTGATGTAAATAAAGGTTCGCTTTCTTCTTGGATGTGTAGAATAGTTATAAACCAATCCTTAAAACATTGGCATAAAGCAAAAGGAAAGGTAAGTTATAATGAATATTTTCAAGAAGCTTCAGAAGCACCTATTGTCATTCAAAACTTAAAGACAGAAGCCATTTATGAAATGATTCGAACGTTAGAAGATCCTTATAAAATGGTATTCAACTTAAATGTGATTGAAGGCTATGCACACAAGGAAATCGCTGAAATGATGAATATAAAAGTAGGCTCAAGTCGTTCTATTTTATCACGAGCAAAAGAAATGATGAGACAAAAAATTAATAGTATTAAAAATCATGAATCATGGGTATAAATTTTACACCTAAAGATCAAATTGATAAAATCAAAAACCATAAAGTATCCCTCGATAAGGAGAAGCTTTGGGCTGACCTAGTCCTAGCCCAAAAGAAAGAGAAGAATCGTATATATCTATGGCTATTGCCTATGTTTTTATTAGTACTTATGATTGGGTTTTGGTTATTTAACCAAGGAGGCTTAAATCAGCGAAAAACGTCGTTTAGTCAATCAGATAAAAAGGAAAATGTTAAGGATATTTTAATCGAAAGGAATTCAACTTCAAATGACATTAAAAGGTCAATCGAGCCCATAAAAGATCTAGATACTAACGTTAAAAATTCTTCTTTATCAGAAAATAGAAACCATCAAAGCCATAAAGATTTTATAACAACTAAAGCAGAGAAATCTAACGCTCAAAAGATAACGACCAATCGAAAATTATCAAGTAAAAGTAATTATCAAGCAACCAAAACCATCGGTCTTCAAAATTCAAAACAGTCGAATAAGGTTAATGCAGACGGTATCATATCTAAAAGGGAAAATGGACCATTTTTTGAAAATTCAAAAGAATTAAAGACCATAAAAAACGGTAATAATAGTAAAAACCAGAACATTTCGGAGAGACTAAATTCAACAGAAAGGTTAAATAAAAGGAGTATCGTTGATGATGAAACTATTAATACTACCATCCCTTTTTTATCAACAAACGCCCTTTTGCTTAAATGGGTAGTTGTACCGATTGCAATGAAATTAAATTTTGTTGAAAAATTGTTACCACCTCAAAAGGATGAAGATTTAATGGTAAAGAAGCCAGCAAATAGATCATTTGAGATATATACAGGGTATGGCCTTGTTTCAAATAATTTGGAAACAAAAGATTCTATTGTGCCAGGGTATTACGCCTTACGAAATGAATCAGAAACGATATTAGATGATTGGTTTGCGGGGATAAAGTATAATCATCGAATAACCAATGGATTTACATTTTCTACGGGTGTAGAATGGTCTCAAATAACGTCTAGATTGCTTTATTCGGAAACCATTATAACGAGTAGAGATACTATGATAGAAGATGAAGTAAAGAAAGTTTTTATCAATGCGATAGGTGATTCCTCGGTTACAGAGATAGGAGCACAAAAGGGATATTCATTTGCTAAAACCGATTACCATTTCTATAATCAATACTATTCCCTCAATATTCCTCTTACCGTTGGATATGAAATTCAGAAGGAAAAGTGGGCTTTTGGTGGAGAATTAGGCATGCATATTAATGCGCTGTTTTTATTTAAAGGACACCTTATCAATGAGCGAAAAAGTCTACAGGAAAACCCGACATTCTTCAAAACGAATATAGGACTAAGTTGGGCTGCACAATTAAACGTTGCATACAGATTGAACCAAAAGGTATCCTTAACATTGAGTCCTTCATTAAAGATTGCAAATTCAAGTATTGCGAAAGATGAACATTCATTAAGTCAAAAACTAAATGGTTATCGAATGCACGTAGGATTAAAATACAATCTGTAAATACGATCCATTATTAAACTTCTACTAGATTTCAAGTGTTTAAATTATCTTGTGAGAATTGAATTGAAGATATGCAAAGCAAACTGACTTTTGAGGCAATAATATTGGGTATTTGTTTTTTAGTAACCGCGCTGGTCTTGGCTCCAATCTATTTGTCGATTGGAGACGATTACCCCTTTTATTTTGAAAACGGAATCTTCGTTTTTGTCTTTATGTTCTTTATGAGTTATCTGTTTTTATTACGATTTCATTGGTTCGCTCATTTATCATGGCCCAAGGTAATTATGATTTTTGCTGTTATACCTCTTTTGCTTTATTTGGTCGATAATGTATATGATTTCCAATCTTTTTTAGACCAGGAAGGGATCTATTCCATTTTAGATAAATTAAATGGCAAAAACCAAGGAGGTTACGCTAAATATATAAAATCAGAAATGATGTTTTTTTGGGCAGGCGCTTTTATCACTAGTTTATTAATTCCAATAAGAATGATCGTATCTCTATGGAGAATGCGCCACCGTAACACCGTATAAACTAATATATTTTAAAATGAGTCAAGTAAAAGAATTTAATGATTACAGAGCTAAGATGAATGAAAGAATCATGGCTCAAGATAATAAGGTCCTGAAGCGTTTTTTTAGCTTGGATAACCAAACGTATCAAGAAGGCACCATTTCTACGCAAACAAAAGAGATGCTTGGGTTGGTCGCTTCTATGGTTTTACGTTGCGATGATTGCATTAAATACCACTTGGAAAAGTGTCATGAAATGAAGGTTAGCACGGATCAAGTTTTTGAAATTTTGAGTGTCGCAAATATGGTTGGAGGATCTATTTGTATTCCGCACACTCGTAGGGCAGTCGAATATTGGGACGAATTGGATGCTGAGTAAGCAATAGGTTGTTATTGTTTCTAATCGCAATATTTATTTTATAATCTGTAATGGATAGAAGGCACATATATCATAATAGCTTAATACCAAAAACGTTTTTATCGATATTTTTTAAAGTTTAGCTATAAACTTTGATTTTATTGCGTTTTTTCATTGGAAACCCTGATGAAATTATTAAAAGAATTTTGCAACTTTAACACATCGTCATTAACGAATCTAAAGTGTATGAGATTAATTCAACTAATCGTTTTATTTTGCTTGTCTAGTTTCTTGTTTGGTCAAGAATATGATGATTATATTGGTGCGGGTCACTTTGAAGGAATTACTGTTAGTGCTAGCGATACTTATCAAGGTACAAATCCAGTGAATACTATTAATGGTTCGGGATTAGATGGAGCAAAAATGGAAGCTGCTCGTTTTTTAGGTCAAGCAACTTTTGGAGCAACACCAGTTGCTGTTGATTCATTGGTTGCCAGTGATTTGAATTTTGAATCTTGGATAGATAATCAATTTGAAGCTGAGCAAAGTCAATATTTAAGCAAAATGAATAATATATGGGCTGAAATCACGAATGGTATGGTTTCGGTCGGATGTGATACAATGGATGCTTTTGGGCCATTTTCTGTCCATTTTCAATATGCATGGTTCGATAATATGATGGACGGCGAAGATCAATTACGTCAGCGTGTAGCATTTGCACTTAGTCAGTTATTGGTTATTTCTTCTGTAACGGATCTTGGAGGTTATGGTGAAGCACTTTCTTCTTACTATGATTTATTAATGGATCATTCATTTGGTAATTATAGAGACTTGCTATACGATGTTTCTTTATCCGTCCCAATGGGCTATTATTTAAGTCACCTCAATAATCCAAAGGCAGACCCTGATAACAATATCCATCCAGATGAGAATTTTGCAAGAGAAATAATGCAACTTTTTAGTATTGGTATTTACGAATTAAATGTAGATGGTACCCGTAAAGTAGATGGGAATGGAAATTGGATTCCAACGTACGATTATATTGATATTAAAGAAATGGCAAAAGTATTTACGGGTTTAGCTCCCGGTGCTGCCAGTAAAGATGAAGGTTGTGATTGGGTAAATGAGCCTTATTTTGGTTTAGGAATCTATTGTGCTGATTTCAGTCAACCTATGACCATGTTTGAAGATTGGCATGAAACAAGTGAAAAAATTATTTTTGATGGTGCTCTTTCTATTCCTGCTAACCAAAATGGGATGGAAGATATTGATATGGTTATCGAATTCCTTTTTAATCACCCCAATGTAGGGCCTTTTGTAGCCGAACGAATGATCAAAAGGTTAGTAAAGTCAAATCCTTCATCAGGTTATATTGAGCGTGTCGCAACGATCTTTAATAATGATGGAAATGGTGTTAGAGGAGACATGAAAGCGATGGTTAAAGCTATTTTGTTAGATCCGGAAGCTCGAACCTGTGAAGCTTTATCAGAACCTACAAATGGAAGATTAAGGGAACCAGTGCTAAGACTTACTCAGTTTTTAAAAGCATTTGAATTGACAAATGAAACTGGAAATTATTGGCACAACGGATATGATCTCAATGAATATATGTTTCAAAGTCCTTTGATGTCTCCATCTGTTTTTAATTATTATCAACCTGACAACTTATTAGCTGGAGTTGAGGATAATATTGAGGCTCCGGAGTTTCAAATCTTGAATACGATAACGCTTCCTGGATACACCAATATGGTATATGCTTGGACTACCTGGAATTCAGTTTTGAACGACTGGGAAGGGGTATGTGATGATGGATCTGAAAATTATGAGGATTGGCCAGAATATATAGAAGATACCCGGACAAGACTTAATACCGATTGGGTTGCTTCGCAAGTCGAAAATGACAAACATGAAGATTTTGTAAATCAAATGGATATATTTCTTACCTATGGGCAATTAAGTGAGGAAATGCGAGAAATTATCACAAATGCGGCAAAAGGTTTAGCGCCTTGGAATAATAATGAATATGAAGCTTATTTAATGATTTATCTTTTGATGATCTCTCCAGATTTTGCTATTACGAAGTAAATAAACCTAACAGATTATGACGATTATAAAAGATATAAGTAGACGAAAATTTTTAGGTCAAGTGAGTTGTGCAACCGTAGGGTATTCTACACTTTATTCTACACTTAATAGCTTAAAGTTTATGAATGCTGCAAGTATGGCGAATTCTACCGTATTTGGAGGCGATGATTACAAAGCATTAGTATGTGTACTTCTGGGTGGTGGTTGTGATTCATGGAATATGCTTATTCCTAATAGTGAGGATGCTTATGAAACGTATGCTACGACACGATCAAATATTGCTATTCCTAGAGAAGATTTACTTGCATTAAATAATACAAATTTAGCCGTTCACCCGTCAATGACCAGTGCTCAAACACTGTTCAATGAAAATAAATTATCATTTGTTACGAATGTAGGTACGCTCGTCGAACCCATTGATAAACAAGAATTTTACAATCAAACAGTACCTGTTCCATTAGGTTTATATTCACATTCGGATCAAATGCAACAATGGCAAACTGGTATTACAACGGATAGAGGAAGTATTGGATGGGGAGGAAAGCTTGCAGACATGATGGGGGATATGAATACTGCAGAAAATGTTTCCATGAATATATCTATGAATAATGGGAATATTTTTCAGCGTGGTGCTGAATCCATTGAATATGTATTAAATCCAACAAATGTATCGGGCATTAGAGGTTATGGACAGGAAGGATTATATAATCAATTATTATCGCAATCAATTGATAATATCATCGATGCGGCTCATCAAGATGTTTTTAAGAAGACGTATGTGGATGTGATGAAAATATCAAGAGATGCTTTTATCGATTTTACAGAAGCGGTTAACCCAATACCAGATTTCGAAACAACGAACTTTTATACTGAAAATGATAATTACAGTAGAATGCGTTTTCATGCTGGGCTTGAATTAATTGCAAAAACAGTTGCCGCTCGTAATTCTTTAGGTATGAAAAGGCAAATCTTTTTTATTGAATATAGTGGATGGGATCATCATGATGTTTTATTGCAAGATCAGTATCAAATGCTTGATGATTTAACTTCTGGATTACTAGAGTTTAATAAAGCCTTAGAGGAAATAAACATGTCAGATTGTGTAACTACGTTTACTGTTTCTGAATTTGGACGTACATTAACTTCAAATGGTAATGGAACGGATCATGCTTGGGGTGGTAATGCGATGGTAATGGGTGGTAGTGTTCAAGGAGGTCAAATCTTTGGTACATACCCTTCACTTGAATTATTTGGAAATATTGAATTAGGTGGTGGAGTTTTAATTCCAGGAATATCTACAGATGAATATATGGCTGAATTGGCCATGTGGTTTGGAGTAGCACCATCCGAATTAATAACCTTATTTCCTACGCTCAATAATTTTTATTCATCAGGTTCAGAGCCACCAATAGGATTTCTCGATGTATAGTAAAATAGTAATAGGTATCGCATTGTTTTTTGCTTTCTCCACGATCAGTCTAGGTCAGTGCTATCCAGATAGGCACAACACCTCAAATTCAAATATGTGGAAGTCTTGTATCCGATCTATGTGTCCAAATGAAGATCGAGGGTTTACACATTGGATCATGTATTCATTGGAAGAATCCAAATATTTGGGAGAAATGCAATTGTGGAATCTTAATGATCCTGAAGATTTAAAAAATGGAATAAAAGATTTTACCGTTGATGTATCTGTAGATGGTACTAATTGGGTTGAGGCATTATCTAGTACATTGGAAGTTTCCAATGGACATTCTATTTACGAGGGTGGAGTTGTTGGTAATTTAGATGGAATTGAAGCCAAATATATTATTATTAGTTCTATTTCGAATCAAGGGGGCTGGGGGTGCGTAGGTTTTTCTGAAGTTAAAATTGAATTGATGGATAAGCCTTGTGGTTCACCTAATTTAGTATTTGACGAAAACCATCAATCCAAAACAAAATATTGGGCATTAAATAGAATTGAATCTCATGGCAATGTGGCACCTGACCAATCACTTGATTACTTTGCTGGTAAAGAAATTGAACTACTCAATGATTTTGAAGTAAAAAAAGGAGCGAGTTTTGAAGCGAATATTCAACCTTGCCCAGATAATCATTAACGCAGGCTCGATTCTATGGTTTTTGCATTTTTAACTGCTTGAAAATTGTAAATTTCAAATTTAGAAAAGTCTTCATTAGAATTAAAACTATACCCATAGCTCGTATCTCTTTTTGAGGGCTGTGATATTCGAACAAATTTTTCGGTATACATTTGTCCTGTAGACTGATCCCATGTCAATTCTGAAGTTTCTAATTTGTCGTTCCTTGTATTGTAGAATTTTACGTTTTCACGTACAAATATTTTCCCTTCTTTATTATTTAGAATTGCATAATCAGCTTCAAGCCAGGATTTAGGTGTTTCCATTTCGTCTAAAAACTCAACAAAGATACCTTCAGGAAATTCATCTTTAGCATTGCCTTTTTCAATCAGCCTCTTTCTTAATGGACTACTTATTATAATCTTAACACGGGCCGAATCACTATAAGTAATTTTGACGTCTTTTGCCATTTCAATGGAAAGATCTTCCTCAGAAAATAAAGACTGGACTTCATTCATGTCATTTGTACATGATAGTACGATGAGCAAAATAATAAGAAATGGTAGTTGATTTATCTTCATTATCGAATAAGGGTCACATCACCGGTTACAATTTCTACATGGTCATCTATGTAATGGACTTTAGCTAACCAAGTATATACACCAATATTAGCATCTTGACCCTTAAAAGTCCCATCCCAACCTTGGGTAAAATCATTGGTAGGAATATTAGACCCTAACCACATCAATTCACCCCACCTATCATATACATAGATTTTTTCTACTAAATCAGAACCTTTTCCTGCGCCTACCATAAATCGATCATTACCACCTCCAGCTAATGGTGAAAAAACATTAGGTGCAAAAATTGATCGATCAGCTTCTGTTCTTACAACTAGTGAATCACTTGTAACACACCCATTTTGATTTATGGCTTCAATAACGTACATGGTTGTACCAAAAGGTGTCGCTTCTGGATCTAAGCAATCATTACATGTTAATACAGTCCCTTGAGTCCAAGTGACATTTGCTTGATCACTAAACGGTTCATAGTTTGCACCTAATTGCACAGAGCACCCTAGTGCGACCTCCATATCTTCTCCAGCATCAATAATAAACGGAAGTGGAGCTTCTATTGTAACATCAACAGAGTTTACACAACCTTTAATATCTTGAATGAAAATGGTGTATTCTCCTGCGCCGAGGTTTGAAAAGTTACTGATGGGTGAAAAATTAATGCCATCTACACTATAACTGTATTCAGGATTACCATTTACCCCATTGGCTTGGATCAAGCCATCTAAGTCTTCTGCACAAATTAAATCTGTCCCCACTGCTTGAACGGCTAGATTTGAAGTATCTGCACAACAAGGATTAATAAAAACATCTAGTATTTTAGTTACCGTACATCCTCTACTTGTTGTAACCGTCAATGCAATCTTTTTTTGCCCAAAAGATTCATAGATAATCGTATGAGGTCCTATATCATTTGAAATAAGAAGGTCTGATCCTTGGCCAAAGCTCCATTGGTATTCAACAATCATATCAGTTGTGGAACTAGAAGTATTGGTTACTTCTACCGTTTTGTCACATTCAAAATTGTCAAGCGAAACGAGGTCAAAATCAACTTCTGGACCTAAGAACGTCCCTGTTCCACCAAAATCTATACTAAAACCTAAACCAGAATTACTAAAATTATTGATAACCATTGCATAACTTTTTCCAGATTCCATATCTACAGCATCTGCAAAATTATTGTCATTAGTTCCTTGGCAACCACCAAATTCTTGAATATCAGGATCTCCATTTAATAAGCCTGTTGGTCCGCTACATTGTGACCAAGTATTGAAATCCTCCAAATTACCAAATGCATCTTGATTTGCTCCAGATGCCATACATCTCAGTAACTGTCTTGGCGAACAATTGTCTATGCCGTTGATCAATTCATAAACAACAAAATCTAAATCATCCGAAGGGGTTCCTGGGGTGAAATTATTAGGCGTTAATGTAAATTCTAAAGTTCCAGATTGATCACAAGTCCATTTATACCATGCACTAGATTTTTCGCCACTAATACAAGTCCCATCGGCTTCTCCTGGGATTAAGCCTTCGTTTCCTAAGTTTTCTACAAAAAAAGGAGACTTATCACAAAGGACAACTGCATCTGGACAATCTGATTCTGGCGAAGGAATTGGATTAAATTCTCTCATGCATAATTGAAAGGTGCCTTCATTCCCACCACCACCCATTACTAATAAATAATAGGTTGCTCCTACGATTAAATCAGGTACTGAAAACTCAGCTCTTCCGACTGTCTGACCAGGACTACAATTATCATAGATTAAATTTGAACAAGAACCAGCATAAAGAGCCACTGCTGGGTTTTCCATGGTTCCAACGCCATTTTCATTTCCAACAACTTCAATAAAAACCCCTAACTTTTGAGGTTGGAAAGCAAACCATACTCCATTTGAATAATTCAACAAACATAGATCAGGTGAAGGAGGATCTGCTGTCGCTCCAATATTTGTAAACTCTCCGGGATCCGAACAGTAATTATCTATATTAGGTAAAAAATAAGCACCATTGCAATTGTCATTTGCTGGTTGAGCAAAACCAATGGTGGTTATACAAAGAAAAAGGAAGATGTATATTTGACGCATATATGTTCTTATACTTAATTATCGAGTATCTTTAAAATTAATAGTTTCTAGACTATAACGTTTAGATTATTCTTCGGATTTTTGATAGATCTTATTTTTTTAGACGAAATAAGAGATAAATGTCATTTTACATCAGTTATAAAATCATTTTAATGAAATTTTTAGCAAATATACGGATCATGCCTCATGCTGAATTATTGGATCCACAAGGTAAAACAGTCCTTAAAAATCTTGAAAGTATCGATATTAAAAAGGTAGAAGACGTTCGAATTGGAAAATTTATTACCGTAAAATTAGAAGCAGATTCAGTGGATCAAGCAAAAGAAAAGATTGAAACTTCTTGTAAAAAATTGCTTGCAAATGTCATAATGGAAAAGTATGAATATGATTTAGTAACACTTTAGGATGTTATATTTTGTACCAACTCCCATCGGTAATTTAGGTGATATTACGTATCGAGCAGTCGAAGTTTTAAAAAGCGTGGATCTTGTATACGCTGAAGATACTAGAGTGGCGAAGCGATTATTAACCTATTTAAAAATTGATAAGCCAATTCAAAGTTTTCATCAAAACAATGAACATCGAATATTAGATAAGGCAATTGAATATCTAACGTCTTTTGATGCGGCATATATAAGTGATGCGGGAACCCCTGCTATATCTGACCCAGGATTTTTATTGGCTAGAGCATGTGCAGAAAACAAAGTAGAAATGACATGTTTGCCTGGGGCAACAGCCTTAATTCCTGCCCTCGTTTGTTCTGGAATTCCATGCGATAAATTTCATTTTGAAGGCTTTTTACCACATAAAAAAGGGAGGCAAACGCGATTAGAGATACTGGCAAACTACCCAAACACATTTGTCCTTTATGAATCACCACATCGAATAAAGAAATGTATCGATCAATTAATTTTACATTGCGGTCCAGATCGTAATGCATGTGCTGCACGAGAAATTTCAAAAATGTATGAAGAGTTTATTCGTGGAACATTGGAGGAAGTTAAAGCGGCACTAGAAGCGAAACCATCCATTAAAGGAGAGTTTGTAGTCGTTGTTGAGGGTTTAACCAAATAGTTTAGGTAGTGTAAAATTAATATTTAGGGTGACCTAAAAATTATAGTATATTTGTAGTATGAACGTTACGGCTACAGAAGAAAACTATTTAAAAGCTATTTTTAAAATTAATGAGCGCACAAACAAAGCGGTTAATACAAATTCGATTGCGGCTTTGATGAATACCTCTCCAGCTTCAGTAACGGATATGCTAAAGCGATTGTCTGAAAAAAAAGTAATAAACTATATCAAATATAAAGGAGTCACTTTATCACCGGAAGGGAACAAAATTGCGACGAACCTTATTCGTCGGCATAGATTGTGGGAGGTTTTTCTTGTCAACAAACTAAATTTTAGTTGGGAAAATGTACATGATATTGCGGAAGAGTTAGAACATATTAAATCAGATCGATTAATAAATTCTCTAGATAATTTTCTTGGTAATCCTAGATTTGATCCCCATGGAGACCCTATTCCGAATGCTGAAGGTAAATTTATGTTACGTAATCAGATATCCCTTGATCAATTGAGACCTGGCCAGATTGGAACACTTGTAGGGGTGAAGGAACACGATTCTCCATTTTTAACGTATTTGAATTCCCTAAACATAGAATTAGGAACCCAACTAAAAGTAATTTCTAAGATAGATTTTGATCATTCTATGAAAGTTAAGATTGATACGAATAATGAAAGTCAGTTGAGTCAAAAAATTTGTAAAAATCTTCTTGTAAAACGTATTTAAGATGAAAATAGTAAACGCCATTTTATTGATTGTAGTAAGTTTTTGTTTTATAAATACAAAATTACTGGGAGCAGAAAAGATTAAAATATTATCGAGTGCATCCATATTTGAGGACATTGCTGCAAATATTGGAGGATCACTTGTTATCACGGATTGTATTGTTCCTATTGGTGGTGATCCACACATATATGAACCTGTACCTCGAGATGCTCAAAAAACGATTGAATCAGATTTAATTCTTATCAATGGCTTGACATTTGAAGGTTGGATTAATGAGCTAATTGAAAACAGTGGAACAAAAGCTAAAACTGTATTAATTACAGAAGGTGTAGAAGCTATCACTAGCGACACCTATAAAAATGCAAGTGATCCACATGCTTGGATGAACCTTCTTAATGGTAAGAAATACGCTGAAAACATAAAGAATGCGCTTGTCGAATTAGATCCGGAAAATGGTTCAGTTTATGAAGCAAATTATAAAAAGTATATCCAACAAATCATGGAACTTCATGATTATGTAACAAAGGAAATAATGACGATTCCAGTGAATCGACGATACCTTATCACATCACATGATGCATTTAAATATTTTGGAAATCAATATGGAATACAAGTAGAAGGTATTATTGGAATTTCTACTGATGCTGTTGCTCAGACTTCAGATATAAGAAGGGTAAATAAAATTATTAAAGAAAATGGGGTGCCAGCAGTATTTGTAGAATCTACGATTAATCCTAAAATGTTAAAGCAAATAGCCAGTGATAATAAGGTTGTTATAGGTGGAGAATTATTTGCGGATTCTATTGCAGAAAAAGATCATCCCGCAGGGACCTACCTTGGTATGATTAAATATAATACGGATACGATCGTAAATGGTTTGAGAAATGACGCCGCAATGGTAGAGCAGGGTACAAAAGGTAATTCAAATCTAGTATACATTCTGTTGGGCGTTTTTATGCTTTTAATTTTGATTTTTGTCGTTAGACAATTAAATAAATAAAAATGGATCAAGTTGTCATTGATGTTAAAAGTCTTTCCGTTTCATTTGGAATCAAGCGGGTTTTAACCAATATTAATTTAGAGGTAGTTGCTGGAAGTGTTTATGGGGTTATTGGTCCAAATGGAGCAGGAAAATCGACCTTATTTAAAGCAATTTTAGGACTCATAGAATTTGACCTTGGTGATGTAACCTTATGGGATAAGGATATTGAGGAAGTACGAAAAAGAATAGCCTATGTTCCTCAGAAAGATGAAGTTGATTGGACATTTCCTGCAACAGTAAAGGACATTGTATTAATGGGAAGGTATCCTTTTAAAAAAGTGTTTCAACGGTTAAATAAGGAAGACGATCGATTAGCAGATGAGGCAATGGATGAATTAGGCATTTTAAATTTAAAGAATAGACAGATTGGACAATTGTCTGGTGGTCAACAGCAGCGAGTTTTTCTAGCTAGAGCACTATGTCAGCAGGCAGATTTATATTTTTTGGACGAGCCTTTTGTGGGTGTTGATATTGCCACAGAAGACAAAATTATAAAAACGATTAAACGATTAGCAAAAGATGGTAAAACCTTGTTGGTTGTTCACCATGATTTATCAACCGTCAATGACTATTTTGACAAAGTAATCTTATTAAATCAACGATTGGTCGCATGTGGTGATACGGAAAAGGTGTTTACGAATAAAAATATTTCGAATGCATACGGAGGCCAGTTAACATTGCTAAATAAATTAGGCATTAATCGATAAGTGCAAAGCGATTTCCTCCACGAGCTAAAGCGAAATGCTGATTTGAAACGTTTTGTGATGCTGCACTAGATTCAAAAAGGACTGGATTTGTATGATTGAAATGGAATTTTCTTTGTTTTTAGGATTCAATATTGAAATGGAGCGATAGATATAATACTACAAATCAACTTATTCTTGGTTGTTGTGTTTCAAAAAAGCTAAGCAATTATAAATTTTATTTTAATAAAATCGCACCATTTAAATCTACTGAACATCTTAATGGTACCGGTATTATGATAGAAGGATTAACCGTTGGTTACATTAAAAAAACGGTAGACTCCAAATGGGTTTAAATGGAGCTACCGTTTTATCGAGTTAAACGATTAATATGTTAGCTTCGACTAAATTTATTTTTTCTCTTTAGTCACTTTTATATCAAAACAATTATTAGTTGGACATAGGCTACATGGGTTTTGTAAAACATCTATACTTGTTGGACAGTTTGAATCAATAAAATCAGTAAATATTAACGTAATTGTTGCTCCATTAGCTGATAGGTTAGTGATTAAACCTCCTACACCATAATCAAAAGGGCCGTATTCATTATTTCCGTCACTTACTACAAATTGGGAGCTCGGATCTACATTTAATGCAGATGCATTTACAATTACAGAAAATATATCATCTGTTGGATCTGTAAGCGTTCCTTTATTATCACATGGTCCTACTTCAGCTGAAGTTATTGTTATTATACATGCATCACTGCATGGACTCTGGGTTACATCCTGCTGTGCTGTACAACTTTGATCTTCAGCATCTAGAAATGTCAAAGTGATTGTTTCATCATTCGCAGGAAGGTCGGTTATTACTCCACCAATACCATAATCAAAGGGTCCATAATCTGTTAAACCATCATTTACTATAAATTGAGTACTGCTTCCTGTATTTGTAGCACTTGCATTTACAGTAACGGTATAGGTATCATCACTTGGATCTGTAAGCGTTCCTTTATTATCACATGGTCCCACTTCTGATGTTGTTATTGTTATTATACATGATTCACAATCAGGATCTGTCAAAAATATATTTCTATCTTCAAAACAAGTTGCATCATAAATTCTAACAGTATAATTACCTCCTGAAAGTGTGCTTGAAATTATACCACTTATAGGTATTACAGTTGGTGCTGCTGGTTCTGCAGAACCACCGTCAAAGCTTGCTCCAGTAGAAAATTGATACAACTCATCAGTAAAATTTGAAAGAGTAATAAGCCCATTTTGTTGGACTACTCCATTTAAACAAGTTGGATTTGAACTTGATGCCATAACAAGCACATTGCAAGATGTTGAACAATCAGCATTTTCTTGAGCACTTGCACTACATCCTGTTGCTAGAACACTAACTGTAATATTTACAGGTACACCAGCATTTAAGCCAGAAATTGTCCAATCACCGGCAACACCTGATAATGTTCCAGCATCATAGGAAATTTCATCCGCTGTATTTGACATAATAGTAACAGTATATGTTAAATTATCAGGATCACAAGAAGCTTCAGTCAAGATCATCGGAGGATTGGGATCCATTAGCATCTCCATACAAAAAGCCTGACATCCATTAGCATCTGTTAGGGTAACAGTATAAGTACCCTGGACAAGTCCTACAGCTGTTTGTGTCGTCTGTCCATCACTCCATTCGTAAACATACGGACTTGTGCCTCCACTACCTTCAACAGTCAAACTTCCATCAGCACTTCCACAAGATGGTTCACTGACAATACTACAATCTGCCATAGGACCAGATAAATCTGTCAAAGTGATACTTCCTACTGCCGCACAATTATTACCATCTGTAGCTGTCACTGTATACATACCAGCACTTAAGTTAATGGCTGTAGCCGTTATTTGTCCATCACTCCATTCATAATTATATGGTGGAGCTCCTCCATTCGCTGTTGCACTAGCTTGTCCATCATTCCCCATACAACTTGGTTCATTATCCACTATCACATCAATCATAACTCCTCCAGGTTCCACTAAAGTGGTTTCACACATTGTCATACAACCATTTGCATCACTTATCATTACAGTAAATGTTCCCGCTCCTAAATTTATAGCTGTTGCTGTGGTTTGATTTAATGGATCATCCCATAAATATGTATAAGGTGCTAAACCTCCTGAAGGTGAAGCTATGGCGGTACCATCTGCAGTCTCACAAGCTGGGTTAGTCCCAGAACATGAAGCTGTAATACTTCCTACACTCATCAACATTTGGCTACATTCAGCCTGACATCCATTTGCATCCATAATAGTCACTGAATAATCCCCAGCACTTAATCCTACTGCTGTTTGAGTATCTTGACCATCACTCCATAAATAAGTGTAAGGAAAAGTGCCACCATTTGGAGTAGCAGTAGCTTCTCCATCACTAGCACCACAATTAGGGTCTTGACCTACACAACTAACTGATGGGCCAGGAGAATCCATAATTGATGCTCCACAAATGGCCATACATCCATTAGCATCAGTTACTGTTACTGTATATAAATTACCACCTACAAGTCCTGTAGCTGTTGCTGTCATTTGTCCATTTTGCCACAAATACATATAAGGAGGAGTTCCATTATTAGGAGTAACAGTTGCTGTTCCTATTCCTGAACTGCAAAAATCATCCGTAGAAACACAACTTACTGAAGTCAATCCATTACCAGAATCCATCAGACTAACCATACATTCAGCTTGACAATTGTTGCCATCTGTTACAGTTACAGTATAGTCACCTGCCCCGATATTGTTTATAGCAGACCCTGTCATCCCATTACTCCATGTATACGTATAATTACCATCACTACCCATCCCCATAGCCATGGCCGAGCCATTAGTCATATTACAAGTGGGATTCTCGCTAACACAACTTAGTGTCAAATCAGCACAACATTCTGTTTCAGTAGCAGTTGCACTTGATGGATTACTAACACAAGTATTATCACTAAAATCTATGCAAATAGCTGTCAAAGTAGTAAAAGGGGTCCAAGGCGGTGGTTCTGTAGAATAAGGTGGTCCTCCGGTAATACTATATCCTATGTAACTATTACCACTACAATCTAAATCAACATTCCAACTTCCAGGTGTACCTGAACAGTCGTTTGTATTAGAAGAAATAATAGGATCTTGTGGTGTAGTACAGCACGCGATAGTTGTAACTGTTGGCCAGTGCATTTCCCAGACAACTTGCGGAAATTCGCCATCTTGTAAACATTCCACATACACACATAAAAATGCAGTTACACCTAAAGGTAGTGTTGCAGATCCTGAAGCCCCATTTCCATCATTTAGAACTTCATCTGGACAAGATCCATAACAAAATGTTGTTCGAATTTGATGACATTCTCCAAAAGGAGTGACAGACCAATTAAAGCTATTTTCACCTTCACAAACATTACCTCCTGTTAATAATATTGGATCTGCAGATAGATTTGCCATAACTTCAGCAGTCGACACAGCTAAACAATTTGGACAATTTTGTCCAAAAGAAATAATCGATGTGTTCCCAAGAAAAAGTAAAAGTATAAACTTTAGAATTGCAGATTTAATTTTTAAACTATCATTATGATTCATAATTTTTTTTTTGCACTTAGTATAGAAACAGAATACTCATGATTAAGAAAAGAGCCATCATGCTTTCTGTCAAAGCAAAGTTGCCTAAATAGACATTTAATGTTTTGCCGCAATAAACATTCTGGGACAGTCTAATTGCATCATAGCTGTATAAGTTTACTTTAGAATCAGTATTTGTTGATGCATAACTTTGTGCAATTAAAGAAGATTCTGAAGAGAATAAAGTAAAACATTCCATTAAACAACTATTGTTTAGCAAGGATAAAAAGTTTTGATATACATTTTTCATTAGACGACATATTAGGAAAAAATACCCTGAGGCAAACATACGTATGATACATTTTTTTAATATGTAGGATGTGTATTTCTTACTGAGCGTGTATTTTCATGATTGAGCGTGACGTTTTTAGAAAAATCTAAAGTTACATTTGTCACTGAATGAAGGATCTTTTAAAAATATTTATAAGAATCAAACAGAAAACAGGATTTTTAGGCTTTGTTTTCATGATTTCCATAGCTCCTTTATACAGCTCTATTCCTATCCATCATAAATATGATTTATCTAATGGCATGCTATCTGATAATGTTTTTCAGGTAGTAGAAGATTCTAAAGGAGCAATTTGGATTGGTCATGATAATGGAATATCAAAATTTAATGGCAGTGAATTTAAACATTATAAGAGTCCATATTTAATCGATAGCTATATTACACTACTAGCTGTAGACAATGCTGATCAAATTTATTTTAGAAATTATTTCAATCAATTTGGAACTATAAGAAACGATTCAATAATACTGATTGAGTTTCAAGAAACATCTGAGAAAATCGTTGATTTTCATATCATTGAAAATGACTTTTATTATAACACGATAGATGATAGTAATTTTTTAACTTTTTACAAATCAGAGTGTAATCATTTATTTCATGGAGAGTATACAGAATCATTTTTAAGCATTCAAGTGGATAACCGAAATAACTATAATTTTGTAACCACCAACGAAAATTTATTTTTTAGAGATGGTTGTAATTTAGTTCATTTTAATCATCAAAAATCTGTCATTGTTGATACGCTAGAACAAGCATGTTTTAATAAAGAATTTCAATTAAATCTTACTATTAATGAAGAAAGAATAAGTTTTTATTCAGAAAAATATCTTTTTCTTTACAATACTCATGGCAAATTAATTAAAAAATACCCTACTGATGAATTAGTCAACTTAAGTATCCATTATGAAAACAATCAAGTATTATTAGGACTGAAAGGA
>CALDTZ010000072.1 GCA_937924805.1 uncultured Saprospiraceae bacterium | reverse complement strand
AAATGTATCGTATGCCATAATTTATCTATGGTTTTATAGTTAAATAAGGCAATTAGAACGATTGCAAATAATAAGAATAGAAATATTCGAAGGATCATTTTCATAAAAATGAAAATACAACATTTATACGATTGAATAAATTAGTAAAAATCATAATATCTAATGTGGTATTATGTAATTTTGTATGATGAGCATAAAACATGAAATTACCGTCTATAATAGTCTTTCTCGTAAAAAGGAAGTTTTTAAACCTATCAATGAAGGGTTCATTGGGATGTATGTATGTGGGCCTACTGTCTATAGTGATGTACATCTAGGAAATGTTCGAACCTTTGTTAGTTTTGATATCATGTATCGATATTTACTTCATGCAGGATATAAAATCAGGTATGTACGAAACATTACCGATGTAGGTCATTTATTGGATGATGGAGAGGATCGAATGTCAAAAGGTGCTAAAAAAGACAAGTTGGAGCCTATGGAAGTGGCTCAAAAGTACAGTAATGGATTCCATCACATGATGAGTATTTTCAATACAAAAAAACCAAATATTGAACCGAGAGCTACAGGACACATTTTGGAACAAATAGAAATGGTTCAAGCAATATTAGATAATGGATTAGCTTACGTTGTTAACGGTTCCGTATACTTTGATACACTTAAATTTGCAAAAGAAAAAGAAAGTTATGGTCAGTTATCAGGTAGAATCATAGAAGATCTTATTGCTGAGTCTCGAGAATTAAAAAATCAATCTGAGAAAAACCATCCTTCAGACTTTGCTATATGGATGAAGGCAAGTGAAGAGCATCTTATGAAGTGGAACTCACCTTGGTCTGTAGGGTTTCCTGGGTGGCATTTGGAGTGTTCAGCGATGAGTACCAAATATTTGGGTAAAACATTCGATATTCATGGTGGTGGTAATGATTTAAAATTTCCCCATCATGAAAATGAGATTGCTCAAAACGTAGGTGCCTGTGGATGCAGTCCAGCTAACTATTGGTTACATACCAATATGTTACTAATGAATGGTCGAAAGATGTCAAAAAGTGATGGTAATACGATTTCTCCAGATGAATTATTTTCTGGAGAAAGCCCACATGTTTCCCAAGGCTACGATCCAATGGTCGTTAAGTTTTTTATGTTAATGACGCATTACAACTCTACCCTGGATCTTACCGATGATGCATTAAAAGCTGCCGACAAAGGATATAAGCGACTAATGGAAGCATACAAAGTTTTAAATGCTTTAGAAACAAAAGCAACGAGTAATACTGCTGATGATGAAATCAACGCCTTGTTAGATCAAGCATTTGCAGATATGAATGATGACTTTAATACCCCCAAATCTTTAAGTCGAATATTCGAATTGGTAACAAAGATAAATAGCTTCAAAGAAGGACATATTGATATCAATACCCTTTCTAATGAAACGTTATCAAGGCTCCGAGATGATTTTTATGCATTAGTATTCGATGTTTTTGGGCTTAAAGATGCATCTTCAAGCAATGATCAAGCAGCTTTAGATGGATTAATGGAGCTCATCACGGATTTGAGACAAGGAGCCAGAGAAAATAAAGATTGGGGTACCTCAGATAAAATTAGAGATAAACTCAGCGAATTAAAGATCCAAGTAAAAGATGGTAAAGATGGGACTAGCTGGACTTTCAATTAATTAGACAGAAACGTAATGATGATAAAAACAAAATTTATAAGCATTTTTGGCTTATTTCTCGTATTGCTACTCGTTGGTTGTAAGCAGGATTCAACCTCTAAACCAACTGCAACTACTGCCACAAAAAAAGTTGTAATTCCTGCATTTTCTCAAGACTCTGCATATGCTTTTGTCAAAAAACAAGTTGATTTTGGACCAAGAGTTCCAGGAACGGATGAACATAAAGCTTGTAAAGAATGGATGGTAGGAAAATTTGAATCTTATGGTGCGGAGGTAATCCAACAAGATTTTGATGCAAGGATTTATACTGGAGATGTATGGCCTTCTACCAATATAATTGCACAATTCAATCCTGAGAGTAAAAAACGAATTATTCTAGCTGCTCATTGGGATAGTCGAATGATTGCCGAAGAAGATAATAATGTTAAAAAGATAAACGATCCAATCCTTGGTGCGGATGATGGTGGTTCTGGGGTCGGGGTTCTTATTGAAATAGGTCGAATCTTAAAAAACAATCCTGTTGATCTTGGTATCGACATCATTTTATTTGACGCCGAAGATCAAGGAAAACGAGGGCCAAAAGAACCGATCACCAATTGGTGTATTGGATCACAACATTGGTCAAGAAACAAGCATTACAAAGGGTACAAAGCCAAATACGGCATCCTTTTGGATATGGTAGGTGCGAAGAACCCAAGGTTTGGAAAAGATCAGGTTTCAAAAGAGTACGCAGGCTTATTACAAGAGAAGGTTTGGTCCTTAGCTCAAAATATGGGCTACAGTGATATGTTTGTTGACCAATATACAGGCGCTCTTACGGACGACCATTATTTCGTAAATGTTATTGCTGGAATTCCAATGATCGATATTATCAATCAACCTCCTGGTTCGGATACAGGTTTTGGCACTCATTGGCATACCCACGGTGATGATATGAGTATCATTTCTAAACGTACTTTACGAGTTGTAGGTCAAGTTGTTACAGCAGCCATTTATAAAGAAGACGGCAATCAGTTTTAACCTGTTATTATCGATAATTATCTAATGATTCTTCCCAAGAATAGGCTTGATATTTTATGACATAATCAGATATATCTTTATTTAAATGGTGCTTATATATTTTTCGGATACCTCTACTAGATCCAAAATCATATTTATACCATTTAAATAAGGCTGATATATAAACTAATCGGCTTTGATGATCATAAGTCGTTTCTCCTTCCAAAAAAGACAACGTCGACAAATCAAGCTGCTCATCAATCAACTTTTCACTATAAAATGCAATCGGAGGGCAACTTTTAGCCCCACAATTCAACGCAAAATGTATTCTATAGTCAACGCTTGTTACCGATAATTTTTTAATAATCTGAGGGGTAAATACATTCGGAAATAACCCCAATGAGTATTTATATCTATATTTTCGAAGTATCCCATGTTCCATGTCATCCAAAGAAAATTGATGATCTCTTATTTGAAACATTTTTGTCTTATAAACTTTGGCTTTATCGACTAATTGAAATTTGCGCATTATCTGAAAACAGGCATTATAAATATTGATCCAAAAAGCATTTTTTTTACTATCCGTATTTAATTGATTTAATAAATCATTCGTCGTAATTTTTTGAAAAAGCACCAATATTGGTTGGTAATCTGTGCTCAACTTTACAGCATAAAGCAAATCTTTAGATCCCTTAACTATATTCATAATATCGTTTTATATAAAAGTATAAAACAATACGATTGTTTATTAATTTTTGACGAAGAGGCAAATTAATTTACATAGAATATGAAACCCCTACACCTGAATACATCAGTAGATTAGCATTTATATCTTCATTAACAAAGTATCCTTTCTGTAAAGCTATCATTGACTTTAGAGACCCTATAAGCTTCACTTTAGGAGATATCGTATAATTCAAGCGCAAACCAGGAGATAACCCAAATTCCAAGTTATTTGATTCAGGCGTACCTGTATAGCTCACAATATCATTGTTATCCAACATCTTACCATTTGAAGAAACCAAATACGACGATGAAAAACGAACATTTACATCCAAAATAACCTTGTGACTAATCGGAAATAACCTTCCAACACCAACTCCAATTGAGAGTTGGTTACTATAATTATTATGATAAGTATGTTCGCATACCGTTCTCTTTATGTTCAGTTCCGAATCATAAATAGAACTTAATTCTCTCGAGTGTTGGAATACAGTATGTATCTGAACAAATTGAACAGAAGCTAAACCAAACCACTTTTTGCTAATAGGGAAAGTTATTCCAAATTCAGACGTTAACCCGAGAAAAGAGGATGTTTTATCTTGATCTATTGAGTTTTCATAGGATAAGTTTCCTATATTTTGACCACCTAAAAGATACATTGTTAACCAATCTTTACTATTCGTTTTGTTATTTTTTAAATCCCATATTGTTCCTTCTAATTGAATCGACTCATCTTCAATTATGGAATTTAATGGCCCAGTTCGAATTCGGTTTAAAATAGAGATTGGTCGTTTTAGAATCTGAAGATTGCTTGTAGCTAAATTGGTCAAATCTTGTTTTGTCTTTCTTTTACGTAGAGGGCGTGAACTGGTAAATGTCGATGTCAAAACATCTTTATGTATAAAATAAGTCTCCTTTGTATTCTTTTTTGATTTTTGATTTTTGCCAATGCCAATGCCAATGCCATCATCGAAAGAAATGTTTGATCCTTTCGTCTCATTTTTTGAATATACAGGTATACGACTTTCTGTTTTTTTGATTAATCTCTGATCCGTTTTTACATTTGAAGTACTAGGTTTAATCTCTTTTTCGACAATTTGCGCTTGATATGTGCTTTCGCTAAAATAATGATAACCGCCTATTATAATCGAGGCAAACAGAGCACCTAGCAGAAAAACCCATACCCATCTATATCGTTTTGAACGTTTAGGTGGAGTTGTAATATTCATTTGACCCCAATCAAGTCCAGACGGAACAATCGGATCCTGAGACATCAATTTTTTGATGTATTCGTCAAAATTATTATGATTTTCTACACTCATAATCAGCTGTTTTGTAAAAATGAGGTTAGAGCATTTTTCGCCCAAAGTCGTCCTCTGTTTAAAATAATTCTTGAAGATCCTATTGATATTCCTAAGAGAGAACTTATCTCCTTATGCGAATATCCATCCAAAATGTATAAATTAAAAACACATTGAAATTTTTCAGGCATTTGCCCAAGTATCTTAAGAATATAATCACGATCCATTTGACTATCTAATGAATCTCGTTCTTCTATAAAAGTTAGGTTATCCACATTTTCGATAGCTGCAAAATCTTGATTTGAATAACGACTTCTTCGTTGTTCGATAATCTTGTTGATACAGATTCTTGTGAACCATGTTTTAAAACTTGCTTTGCTGCTGTCAAACAATGAAATAGACGAGAACATGGAAGAAAAAGCAACTTGTAATACGTCCTTTATTTCTTGATTTGGCACCCCATATCGCTGACAAATGCCATAACAATAAGGCAAAAAAAGGTCATACAAAGCTTTGCAAGCCCTATCATCTCCTTTTTTACACTTTCTTATTATGATAGTAAGATCTTTCATAGAAAAAAAGGCAACCAAGTAAACGCCACTTGATTGCCTTTTAGCTTTTAATAATTAATCACATACATCTGAAGTTCCAACAACTTCTGCATTGAATGAAACTGAATATGGTAAAATCACTGTATTTCCTTCTGCATCTACTACCGTAAAATCGCCTTCCATACTTCCCTCTACTGTTGATTCAGATACATTATCTAATGTGTAATCTACTTCCGCTAATGAAAAGTTTAAACCAGGAATACCCGATGTGCTTTCTCCAAAAACGCCTGCTCCAATTGCAACTGTTTCTACCTCGTTTTCGTCTGTTGCATATATAAATAGAAAGTCATCTTCTACTAATTCTGCTGAAATCTCTGTTCCTAATAATTCCGTATTATTCGAAAGAGAAATAAATTCTTTTCCATTTAAATTACAATACAAAGCATACGCATCAGTTGTAATACTTCTATTTCCTACTTCAATGGTTAATGTCGTTTCAATACTTTCTTCTTTTATTTCTTCTGTAACATCATTCTCTTTACTACAAGATGTAAAAAGTACTCCTGCCATTAAAACGATTCCCAAATACCTAAATAATTTCATAATTATAATTTTTTTTGTTTGAATGTTATCTCTAAGCTTAGATAAATTATTGTTGTCAAATGTATATTCGAGAAGAGGGAGAAAAACGTTACAACTTTTATGAAAAAAATTGAATTAAATTGAGAAAGACTGCTTTTTTGTGGTTAACCGGCTAGCTATTTTCCAAAACAAAATCGATAATCCATTGCTGGACGTCCATTTTATCACTTTTCGAAATGCCTCGAAACGCATGATCCGTATTTTTAATTGAATGAAATTCGAATGGCAAATTATAGGCAGATAAAGTGTCCATCAGACGATTAGATTGATCTATAGGAACAATTTTGTCTTCTTCACCATGAATAATCAAACTAGGAAAATTGATATGAGATTCAACATGACGAATTGGTGAAAAAGTATCAGCAAAAATTCGTGCCTTAAGCGTATCTTTTTCAGGTTGATATCCAAACAAATAAGAAGGTAGGTCGAACTTATCTGAAATGCAATCCGGCATAATGGCAACACTCATTTGTATTTCTTCTATTAATGGAATCTGATCAAGATACAGTTGGTAAAGTGATGTAGGACCATAAACGTCAACTAGATAATCAAATGGGTATTGTGTTATATATTCTTCATCAAAAGCGACCATCATAGCTATATGAGCACCTGCTGATTCTCCTAAAATACCGACCTTATTCATATTTAGTCCTATGGAGTCTCCATTGGCATATGTCCAAGCAATGGCATCCTTTACGTCTTCAATACAGGCTGGAAAAGGAGAATTCCCTTGTTCTGCTAACGTATAATCGGGAGCTATAACAGCATAACCTTTATCCCTAAGTTCATTTACCGATGTATGAAATCGAGTATTATTAATAGATAATCTAGAACCTATAATCCAAGCACCTCCATGAATAAAGAAAAGGACTGGAGCTTTTTCATATTTAACCTTTGTAGGCATATATACATCCAAGCTTAAATCATTTTTATAGTTAAAATGTTGGTGCTCACCTTTTATAATAGGTGCTTCCAATCTAAATAACCCAAAAATCATTAAAGCAGCGACAAGAAACCCAAGAATGGTGAAACGCAATACTGTTTTTTTGATGTTATTATTCATTTTTATTTATTAATATACATTACTAAAACCAATAAAATTGGGAATAGTTTTGGCGCTTATCAAGTAAAAAAATACATTTATGAGGTGCTTAAGGAATTGAACTTATCGACATTAATCCTATGCAGCAATCCTATACTAATTATAACAACAAGCCCAAATCCATGATAATAATCAAAAACTTTAGCGATTTGACGCCCTACAATATCTTTGCCCATGATTGAAGAAAGAATCAAAAGAATCAATGAAAAATAGGCTGCTATTTTATGTTTTTGTTGAAAATGACGATTAGATTTTAATATTAGGATTGCCTCCAATAAAATCAAACTTCCAGCAGGTACAAAGTATAGCAAAGCATATTTCATTTGATGAGGAAAAAATAAGATACTTATCAAACAAAGAAAAGATATCTCTTTATAGAAGTATAAATATTTATTACGATTAATCTGATAGGATTGGTAGATCATCCAAGCAAATAAAATCAGCAATGCCAATCGAAGTACTTGCATTATATAAAGTAATGTTTGTTCCTGTAATGGGTAGATTGTTCTTTTTAACTGGAATGGTTTTCTTTTATCATCGTCAAAATCAAAAAAATACGCGGGTAATATCGCATTGAAAGATTGATTACCATCATTATTTTCAAATACATATTTTGAATTCGTAGGGTTTATTGTATCAACCCAGTTTTCAATTTGTTCCATATTGTAATCATGGCCTACAAAAACAGAAGGAAGGAGTAAACATACTGCACTAAAGACTCCAACAAACACCATAGCCTTAAATCGTCCCTTTAGAAATAGATAAAACAAGCTAATAATCGGTATTATCTTAATTACAATACCCACCGCTAATAATAAGGATCCAAACAACCATTTATTTTTAAGTATAATTTGATAGAGACCTTCGATAAGTAACCAAAGAATAACGATTGTAATTTGCCCTAAAATTAAATTGTGATTAAGAAAACCAATAGAAATGATAAACAAACCGATTGTCCATTTATTTAAAATCTTTGGAGGTAAAACTAGATCATGTACGATTAAATCAATCAACAATTTCCCCAATCTTATAGCAACACAAAAATTTACGATTGCCCATAAAACCCTAGCTATCGAAAAATCAAAAAGAGAAAAAGGTCTTAATAATAATGCAAAAAATGGACTATATAAATAGTTGTTATATGGGTTTGAGGTATAGATGTTTTCTCCATTAAAAAGTTGTTTCGAGGCATACAGGTACACATTGATATCATGTCCTATTTGGAACGCTTTGATAATGACGTATAAAAAAACCACGCTAGATAAGGCAAGTATGACCTTCTTTTTTATCATTCGTTTTTGCTAGTTTTTAATTTATCAAATAGGTTTTTACATATTCCTTCGATATTGACCACCTACCTCAAATAATGCGTGGGTTATTTGTCCTAGCGAACATTTTTTACCTGCTTCCATTAATGCTTCAAATAGGTTTTCATTGGCTCTTGCTTTATCCTGAAGTGTCTTTAATAAACCAACAGAAACATCACTAAAGCATTGATGCATATTCTCTAAGCTTTTAATCTGATCCAACTTTTCTTCCTCTGTTGCTCGAATTACTTCTTCTGGAATAATCGTAGGTGAACCATCTTTTGATAAAAAAGTATTAACACCAATAATTGGAAACTCACCTGTATGTTTTAACATTTCATAATGCATACTTTCTTCCTGAATCTTGTTTCGTTGATACATCGTCTCCATTGCCCCGAGGACACCGCCTCTTTCTGTAATTTTATCAAATTCATATAATACCGCCTCTTCTACTAAATCCGTTAATTCTCGGATGATAAAAGATCCCTGCAGCGCATTTTCATTTTTAGTAAGCCCCAATTCATGATTGATAATCATCTGTATAGCAACCGCTCTACGCACGCTTTCTTCTGTAGGTGTTGTAATCGCTTCATCGTATGCATTCGTATGGAGTGAATTACAGTTATCATAGATAGCATACAAAGCTTGCAATGTAGTCCGTATATCATTAAAAGCAATTTCTTGGGCATGCAGCGATCTTCCTGATGTTTGAATATGATATTTAAGCTTCTGAGATCTAGCATTGGCACCATATTTTTCCCTCATTGCTTTAGCCCATATTCTTCTAGCTACTCGACCAATAACGGCGTATTCAGGATCTAAACCATTAGAAAAAAAGAAAGATAGATTCGCTGCGAAGTCATCAACATTCATACCACGAGCTAAATAATACTCAACAAAAGTAAATCCATTGGCTAGTGTAAATGCCAATTGAGAAATAGGGTTTGCTCCCGCTTCTGCAATGTGATATCCTGATATAGATACAGAATAAAAATTTCTTACTTTGTTCAAAATGAAATACTCTTGAACATCGCCCATCAGTTTTAGGGAAAACTCTGTCGAGAATATGCATGTATTTTGCGCCTGGTCTTCTTTTAATATATCTGCTTGTACTGTCCCTCTTACTGAATTAAGCGCTTTGTTTTTTAGTTCTAGATAGACAGCTGGTTCTAAGATTTGATCTCCTGTAATTCCAAGTAGCATCAACCCCAACCCATTATTACCTTTCGGAATTCCGCCTCTATATTCAGGCCTACTTAAGCCTTTATCATCATAGGTCTCCTTCAATGTTTGCTCAACTTTCGATTGTAGGTTATGTTCTTTAATGTATAATTCACACTGCTGATCGATAGCAGCATTCATAAAGAAAGCACAAATCGTTGCCGCAGGACCATTTATTGTCATTGATACGCTTGTACTGGGGTTACAAAGATCAAATCCACTATACAGTTTTTTAGCATCATCAAGACAACAGATACTAACCCCGGAATTTCCAATTTTACCATAAATATCAGGTCTATGGTCAGGATCCTCCCCATACAATGTTACTGAATCAAAAGCAGTAGATAATCTACTTGCTGGCATACCATCTGACAAATAATGAAACCGTCTATTCGTTCTTTCGGGTCCACCTTCACCAGCAAACATTCTTGTTGGATCTTCTCCTTTTCGTTTAAATGGAAATACTCCTGCAGTAAAAGGAAACTCACCGGGTACATTTTCTTGGTAGGACCATTGAACAATGTCTCCCCAATCAGAAAATTTTGGCAAAGCAATTCTAGGAATTTTCATTCCTGACAATGACATCGTTTTAGTATCTACCTTGATTTCCTTATTTCTCACCTTATAGATGAAGGTATCTTGGCTATAAGCATTAACTTTAGATTTCCAACTTTCAACTACCTGCTGTACCTTTCCGTCAAAATCTAATGCGATTTCTTTTTGTTTATCATTTAAACTAGAAATAACCGTTTGTTCTTCGACTAAAAGAGATTTCGACTTTTCAATTGCATAAAGGTTACTTGCTATTATTGCTTGTTTTTTGACCCATTGATCGTAACTTCTATTTGTTTCAGAAATTTCAGATAAATACCTGACTCTACTTGGGGGAATTATAAAATGCTTTTCACTTTCTTTATTTGATTTGCTGTATTTACTTTTCCACGATAAATCAAATTTTTCATTCAGTTTTTCAACAACGGCAGCATATAATGTATTGGTTCCAGGATCATTAAATTGAGAAGCAATGGTTCCATATACAGGCATCGTTGCCGGGTCTTCCTCCCAAAGATCATGATTGCGTTGAAATTGTTTTTTGACCGATTTTAACGCGTCAAGTGCCCCTCTTTTGTCAAATTTATTGACAGCAACAAGATCTGCAAAATCAAGCATATCAATTTTTTCAAGTTGTGTTGCTGCTCCAAATTCAGGGGTCATAACATACAAGGTGAAATCAGAATGATCTACAATTTCTGTATCTGATTGACCAATACCTGAAGTTTCTAGGATAATTAAATCAAAATTTGCCGCCTTTGTAATATCAACTGCTGCTTGAACGTATTTCGACAAAGCCAAATTAGATTGTCGTGTTGCCAACGATCGCATATACACCCGATCATTGTTTACCATATTCATTCGAATTCGATCACCAAGTAAGGCACCTCCTGTCTTTCTTTTGGACGGATCAACAGAAATAATAGCTATCGTTTTATCTTCAAAATCATGCAGAAATCGACGTATAATTTCATCAACCATTGAAGATTTACCCGAACCACCAGTCCCTGTAATACCAAGGACAGGAGTGTTTTTCGTTTTCATTTCTGTTTGCAACGTTTGATACCAATCTTCATTTTGTTCTGGATAGTTTTCGACCGCCGTTATAAGACGAGCAATCGATTTTTTATCTTGACTAGCAATTGCTTTTAATTCTCCATTGATGTTTTCACCAATTGGATAGTCACAAGATTCTAAAACATCATTAATCATGCCTTGTAATCCTAGTTTACGTCCATCATCAGGCGAATAAATACGCGTAATACCATGAGCGTGTAGGTCCTCTATTTCTGAAGGTAATATGGTACCTCCACCACCGCCAAATATTTTAATATGTCCACAGCCTTTTTCTTTTAACATATCATAGATATATTTAAAGAACTCATTATGACCTCCTTGATATGAAGTAATTGCAATACCCTGAACATCTTCTTGAATTGCAGTATCAACAATCTCTTTTGCCGATCGATTATGACCTAAATGAATAATTTCAGCGCCTGTTCGTTGTAAAATCCTTCGCATAATATTAATGGCAGCATCATGACCATCAAATAAGGATCCCGAAGTGACTAGGCGTACTTTGTTTTTTAAAGTATACGGTGTGGCTACGTTATGCATACAGCTGTTTTAGTTATGACGACTATTATTTTAGCATTTTTGTTTATCTGCAAACAAATTACTTTACTTTGCAAAAGTAACTAATTAACAGAGTATGATTAAGGGACTTTTTTCTGAATTTAACAAAATAAATAAACAAGCATGGTTGGATAAAGTATCCATTGACTTAAAAGGAAAAGAAATCAGCTCTCTAAACAAACGATTGCTTGGTGCTTTGGACCATACTCCTTTTTTCAATGTTGATGATATTACGGAAAACTACGTGCCTATTGTCGGTGATAAAAAAAGTAATGCTTGGAATATAGGAGTTGCTTTTGATATTATCCATGATCAATTAAAACAAACAAACAAAGAAATACTAGATGCTCTGCTCCAAGGGGCGCAAACGGTAGAACTCATCATTACCACTGAACTTTCTTTAGACGATCTTTCATGCCTTTTGGCAAATGTAGAACTTGCCTATATCACTCTTATCATTCGAGATAATTCATCATTCGGTAGAGCGAATCAAAATCTGTTTAACCAATTCAAAAAACAATCCAATACCAATACTATAGATCTTCGCATTTACTTTAAGTCTGAAGACGATAATTATACCCTTAATCCGGTTTTACCAAATCCTCTAGCGCCATTTTTTGAATGGTATTATGCTCGATTAGATCAAAACAAACAAGATTCTAATCTGAGTAAAACAAGCATCGATTGTTTTGTTGATACTCATTTTTTTGGTTCTATTATTCGATTAAGAGCCTTGAAACGGGGAATTGAAAAAATTCATCATCACTTTGGTGTTGATTTACAATTTCCTAGATTAGATTGCCATCTAAACATGAGCGATACTCTAAATAAAGACTATCATAAAATCGCACCTACTTCGATGTTTTTAGCGGCATGTATTAGTGGTATTGATCACCTTATGGGTGATTCTACGCTATATTCTACCCATTTTGATTTTGATCAAAGACTCCACCGAAATTACCAACACATCCTATCGATGGAAAGTAATTTGGAAAAAGTAATCGATGCGGGTGCTGGAAGTTATTTTGTCGAAAAAATGACAGATGCATATTTGGCTATAGCCATAAAAAATATAGCCCTAAATGAATCTGAAAAAACGCAGGTCACCCTAGAAAACACAGATCCTTGGATGTCACCCGAAAATATACCCATCCACCGTTTCTATGAAAAACACCAACCGAATACCCTTAAGCAATTAGGATTTGCAAGTGGATTACCGCCCTATTTACGAGGTCCTTATAGTTCAATGTACTCGGTACGACCTTGGACAATAAGACAATACGCTGGTTTTTCTACTGCACAAGCTAGTAATGACTTTTATCGAAAAAATTTAGCACAAGGACAGAAAGGATTATCAGTAGCCTTTGATTTAGCAACACATAGAGGTTATGATTCTGATCATCCAAGAGTAAAAGGTGATGTAGGAATGGCAGGTGTTGCTATTGATACTGTTGAGGATATGAAGATTTTATTCGATCAAATACCATTGGATAAAATGTCTGTATCTATGACGATGAATGGTGCGGTAATACCAATTATGGCCTTCTATATTGTAGCAGCTGAAGAACAAGGAATTGACCCTTCATTATTAAGTGGTACGATTCAAAATGATATTCTTAAAGAATTTATGGTACGAAATACGTACATCTATCCACCTACCCCTTCTATGCGTATCGTTGGAGATATATTTAAATATACGTCAAAACGAATGCCTAAATTTAATTCAATTAGTATTAGTGGTTATCATATGCAAGAAGCAGGAGCTACCGCTAGTATTGAACTAGCTTATACACTTGCCGATGGGTTAGAATACATTCGTACCGGAATTGAAGCTGGATTAGATATAGACTCTTTTGCGCCGCGACTTTCATTCTTTTGGGGTATCGGAATGCATTATTTTATGGAAATAGCAAAAATGCGCGCCGGAAGAATGTTATGGGCTAAAATCGTCAAACAATTTAATCCTAAGAACCCAAAATCAATGTCTTTACGAACGCATTGCCAAACATCTGGCTGGAGTTTGACAGCACAAGATCCGTACAACAATATTGGTAGGACATGCATTGAAGCCATGGCGGCAGTAGCTGGCGGCACACAATCACTTCATACCAATGCGTTGGATGAAGCACTTGCACTACCTACTGACTTTTCAGCTAAAATTGCTAGAGACACCCAAAAATACATTCAAGAAATAACAGGCATGACAGATGTAGTAGACCCATGGGGTGGTAGCTATTATATTGAAAACTTAACAAATCAAATCGCCGAAGAAGCGTGGAAGCTTATTGAAGAAGTAGAATCCTTAGGTGGAATGACAAAAGCAATCGAAAAAGGAATTCCTAAAATGAGAATCGAAGAAGCCGCTGCAGTCAAACAAGCAAAAATAGACAGCGGCATTGATAATATTGTTGGTGTCAATATATTTCAACCAACGGAAGAAACCATTATTGATACTCTAGAAGTAAATAATGCTGAGGTATTAAAGTCTCAAGTTGATCGAATCGTACGTCTTAAACAAAAAAGAAATAAATTGGCTGTACAAGAAGCATTAGAAAACGTTCGAGTTGCAGCTAAAAACACCAATAAAAACATTTTAGAAGCAGCTGTAAATGCAGCTAGAGAAAGAGCTACTTTAGGTGAAATTTCATTAGCTTTAGAAGATGTATTTGGACGATATAAAGCACAAATTAACTCTATTCAAGGCGTGTACTCAAAAGAAATAAAAAACGATAAGACATTTGCGCAAGCATTGAAACTTTCCGATAATTTTGCGTCCAAAGCAGGGCGTAGACCACGGTTAATGGTTGCTAAACTGGGTCAAGACGGACATGATCGAGGTGCCAAAATAATAGCTACCTCTTTTGCCGATTTAGGTTTCGACGTAGACATAGGACCATTATTTCAAACCCCTGAAGAAGCTGCTAGGCAAGCTGCTGAAAACGATGTACATATTCTAGGGATTTCATCTTTAGCAGCAGGACATAAAACACTCGTTCCAGAAACCATAAAAGCTTTAGAAGCAATTGGAAGACCAGATATCGCAATTATCGTTGGTGGGGTAATTCCACCTAAAGATTATCAAACATTATTTGATGAAGGCGTAATGGGAGTATTTGGACCTGGAACCATAATATCCGAAGCAGCGATTCAGATTCTAGAAATCATGCTGAAAGATTTTGGATAAAACTTACTTTTTCAATAAAAGGATACTCAACCTTTTCCAATTTAATTCATTCAACTAAATCAAATTTTTTGTGCTTTGGTGCAACGAAAGTATTCCTTTTTGTCATTTAATAAATAAGGCAACAAGACTTTCAATCCAATCAAATGAACATTTCTGACTTTCAGTATAAATACCTCTATCTGGTTCTAGTATTTTTTTTACTTCATTTTTCAATTCCTGCTTTCGCAAGTTTTCCAAGCACTGCCATCGAAGAAATATGTGATAACAATATAGATGATGATCTTGATGGATTCGTTGACTTTTTTGATCCCGATTGTAATTGTGGCATAGTTACAAATCCAACTGGTCTTGTCCCAAATCCTTCTTTTGATCTTTCAAGCGGATGCTGCACAAATATTGGGGAGCCGTCAGAAAATTGTATTTCTAATTGGGAAATCATAAATGGGACCCCTGATTATTTAGTTCCATCATGCGGTAATGAAGGAGACGCTGCACTTTTTATTGAAGAATACGATGATTCTTTCATTGCCTTTGGTGTGACAACTTCGATTACAGAAAGTATGGCCATTTGTTTAGATTACCCCTTAATTACCGGCAAAACCTATGAAATCGTCATGGTTACCGCATACTGCGATTGGTGTGCCTTTAGTAACGTTGTTGGCGGATTTGGTGTTTATGGATTTAGTACCAACGATTGTGGAAATCTTTATAATAATCCGATTTTAAAGAATACAACTTGTGCTAATCCTTTTTTTGATTCGGCTCAAAAATTGATAACCATTCAAGATGATAATAGTTTAACCGAATGGGATACAACTAGAATTACTTTTATTGCTGAAAGTGATATGAATGCTATTATTATTGGACCAGAATGTGAAACGATCAATAGTAATTTAAACTATTGGGCCGTTGATTACATTCAAATAAAAGATGTGATTCCTTTTGAATATAACGAAGCTATTGTCTTCAATGAAGATTGTGAAAACCCATCAATTTCCGTCCCATTTACAGACACACTAAATTATCAATGGTACCTAGATTCAATTGAAATTGAAGGAGCTACATCGAATATTCTAGATCTCAATGATCTTCCCTCCATCGGTTATTATACTGTATTTGTTTCAACGATAGATGGATGTATTTTGGTTGGACCCTATCATTTTGAATGCATTGATCAAGAAATCTGTGATAATGGAATCGATGACGATGGTGATGGTCAAATTGACGTATTTGATCCTGATTGCGAATGCTATGATGCAAGTCAAAATGTTGTTCCTAATTATACTTTTGAAGAAACAAATGGATGTTGTACTGCTATTTCAAATCAAGATGAAAATTGCATTGTTGATTGGGAAAGAATCAACATTTCTCCTGATTACTTTTCTCCTGTTTGTGGTGATGCAGAAGTAGGTTCTTATTTTTTAAATATTTGTGAAAGTTCCTTTTTAGCGTTTATCTCAACTCCAGAATGGGCTGAAAGTATGGCTGTGTGCTTGGATGAACCTTTACTAAAAGGACAAACCTACCAAGTAGCGTTAAGCTATGCATTGTCATCTACTTCGAATATTTCTAGTCTATCAGGTTTTTCACTTTATGGTTTTAATATTGGAAACGCAGAGTGTGGAATGTTGGGGTTAGAAAATCTAAATACACCATCTATTTGTGAAATTTCTGTTTTAGATAATTATCAAGAACTAGCAAGCATCGATAATCATACGACTCCGTTAAAGTGGGAAACTCGATTTTTTGAATTCGTTGCCCAAACCGATATGAATGCCATTATAATTGATACTGATTGTAAACTTTATGATGATCCTACAAATAATAATATTAGCTATTGGGCTGTAAACTCAATCCGAATTCAGAAAACCAAATTTTGGAACTATGATGAAGATATTTCCTTTAATTCTAATTGTCTAAACCCTCAATTGACCGTTCCATTTACCGATTCTTTAGCCTTTCAATGGTATGGAGATTCTATAAAACTAGAAGGAGAAATATATAATACATTGGATATTGATCTTAGCAAAAACATAGAAACCTATCATTTATATGTTTGGAACGAGCAAGGATGCGAGCTCGTATGTGCTTATGATTTTGTGTTTCCTTCTTTTGAGGTCCAAGTTCAAGATACCATTTGTGAAGGCGATGAATATTGGTTGCCAAGTGGTGAAATAGTGGATCAACCTGGAACTTATGCGTCTTCACTCTTTTCATCTTTAGGTTGCGATTCATTGGTTACAACCTTTTTAGCTTTTTATGAAGATGAATCATGTGTACAGATTGAAATATGTATGAATGGAATAGATGATGATAATGATGGATTTATTGATTGTGAGGATGATGATTGTTTTAGTGTATCTATTTTTGACATTACCCACTGTGAGGGTGACTCATTGACTCTTGAAGGTCTAACTTTTGTTCCTACAGAGGAAGAGTTAAGCTACCAATATTTAAATACTAAAGGGTGCGATTCCACCATCCATTATACTATCAATTATATTACGAGCGATTACAGAATTGATTATGACAATAATTTTGATTGCAATTATTTCTCTTTCCAAGTGTGCAAAATCAACGTACTAAATTCGAACGCAGATATTATTTTACACTTTTATGGAATTGTTCCAGGATCAAACGGTCAATTAAATTTACTTCATACGGGCGTAATCGAACCCAATCCTAATTCAAATTGCATCGATGGCTCCTTTCTTACATCAAATATTGACTTCAGTCCTTATGAAGAATTTATTGTTGTCATTAACAACCAAATAATTAACACTTTTTCTGAATTGGATGACAATGATAATATTGAGTTGGAATGCGATAATAAAAACAATTACTTTATTGCTCAGATCCCAATAATCGATCCTTTCGACATAGAATTTACGGGAAGTTTGTGTGAAGATGATTTAGTTCTTAATGGACCATCCGGTTATACTTACTCTTGGAATACCGCGTCTACCGAACAAGAAATATTTATTGATACCCCAGGCATTTATTCTTTAACAATTACAAACAATTGCGGAAAATCAAATGAAGCAACTATAGAGATTGATGCATCCGAAAATATCAATATGAACCCTATATTAACACACACGTGTGAAGGATCAAACGACGGGGCGATCGTGCTTGATTTTGGCAGTGAAAATATAGATGGTTATACCTTTGATTGGGAAAATAATAATAGTACATCACATGATATTCACAACCTAGAACCTGGTATTTATGGCGTAACGATCAGTTATAATAATTGCAATTTTGTATACTCTTTCGAAATACTAAATCTGCCGGATGTACAATTTGATTTACTTTATTCAGATTCACTTTGTAGCAACGATAACAGCGGATATATCGAGTTTTCAAATTTAAATAATGCTGAAACAATCCTGCTCAATAACCAAACCGTTCAAGCGCCTTTTATTATAAATGATTTATCACATGGGTTATATGAAGTTTACATCCAAAATATAGATGGCTGTGATTCGATTTTTACTATAGAAATAGCTCAATTTCCAGCTATTATCGGAAATATTTCGTTTTCGGATTCACTTTGTATTGAGGATACATTGGGTTATATCGAAATTCTAAATAGTGAAGATATTTACCAAGCTTTTGTAAATGAAATAGAAATTACCTCCCCTTACATTATTGATAATTTACCTGCTGGTACCTATCAAGTAGATATGATAAATAAAAACGGTTGTATGACAAATGAGGAAGTGATTATTCACCAAGTCGAATCAATTAATCTGCCTCTTCCTGATACCATAACATTAGGGCTCGAGGAGAATTATTCATTTAGCTTTCCTGATAATATGGTTGATGGCATCACATTCAATTGGTATTCGGATAATCCTTTGGATTGCACTAATTGCCCAGAACCTACGATGACTATGCAAGAGGAAACAAGTGTAGAAGTGATGATTAGCAATGGATATTGCGAAGCTTTGGCAAGCACATACTTTCAATTCGAAGATGATAAAAATGAAATATCCATTTTTATTCCAAATATATTTTCTCCTGGTAACGAAAGTAAAAACAACACATTTTATCTATATAGCAGCCAACCTATGGATGTTCATTTCCAAATTTACGATCGATGGGGAAATATTATATATCAATATCAAGGGCGAATAGAAGACCTCCGTTGGGATGGTACTTTTAATGGTAATTATACTAATTCGGGTGTCTATGTTTGGTATTTAAAAGGTCTATTTTCAGATCAAACTGAAATTATAAAAACAGGCGATATAACGGTAATACGTTGATGATATTTGAGAATACCATAAATAGGTAAAAACCTATGGAACTCCCTTAAAAACCACGAATTATTAACTTTTTCCTTTAATTAAGTGCTTATTCTTTCGATAAGAAAATGCCAGTTCGCAATAGGTAAACACCCATACTTATTAACCAAAGAACTTTAATATGAAAAATTGGTTTGTAAATTTCAAAATTATCAGGTATAAACAAGATGATACACATCGCTATAAGACCTAATAACAAGGTGAACCATCCCAAAATAGGGTGGACCATTTTCCATTTTAAAAAGCCAAAACCTAAAAGTACAAGGCCGACTCCAGAAAAAATTCTACCGAAACGAATGAAACAAGTAACGTATTGATTTGTAGATAAGATACTGTCCATAAAAGCTTGGACTTCTGCAGGCGATTTTCCTGATGTTTCACCTACTCCCCATGCTCCAAAGTTATAGAAAAAGGCGGCAGCAATCGCTAAAGTAAACGTACCAATAATAAGCATTCCTGCTGCTGGAAGTATAACGACTCGATATGGATTTCTTCCTATAATAGACACTAAAGAAAAGATTGAAATCCCCATTGTTACCCACCCGAAAATATGAATTCGATACATCCAAATCCAAAACCATACATGCTCACCAACCTTCTCAAAATCTGAAGCTACAATATATTCGCCTAAGTTATGTGGTGATAACATCCAGCCAGACCACAATAGTACTGCAGCTAGAATAAAGGCCCATCCAGTAAAACTCGTTTCAAAATCTTTTTTCATTAAATCCATATTCGATTGATTCATTTGAATGCAAAATAACGCCTAATTATGTATTGATGTGTAACTTGGGTTACAAAGGGTTTGGAATATTATCCCGATTTTGTAGAAAAATTCAGAACGCCTAATTCAATATTTTGAAAAGAAGAGATTTTGTACGAAAAGCATCATTAAGTTCTTTTGCTACCCTAATCGGCGCAGAGATCGTTTTTGCATCAAAAATGGTGGATGGTTATATTCCTTTAGCCTTACAAGATCCTGATCCTTTCAAATTATTTAATAAAAACAAAGGCATGGTCGTTCTCAATGATAAACCATGGAATATCGAGGCACAAGCTCATTTGTTAGATGACCCAATTACACCAAATGCTAAGATGTTTATAAGAAATAATGGTTTGGTGCCTCAAAAAATAAACGCTGAAACATGGACACTCACCGTTGATGGCGAATCTGTTATCAATAAAAAGACGTACTCATTAGCAGAATTAAAATCAAAATTTGAGCAGTATACATATCAACTAACCCTAGAGTGTGGTGGAAATGGTCGGAGCGAGTTTGATCCACCAGCAAAAGGAAATCAGTGGACAGTAGGTGCTGTGCATTGTGCAACATGGACAGGCGTTCGATTAAGAGATATCCTTAATGATGCAGGTATTAAAGACAATGCGATATACATAGGATATCATGCTGTTGATCAACACCTAAGTTTAGATCCCACTAAAGAGCCTATTTCAAGAGGTTGTCCTATTTCCAAAGCAATCCAAGATGAAACGATTTTAGCATTTAAAATGAATGGTGAAGATATTCCAATAGCCCATGGATATCCGTTGAGATTAGTTGCTGGTGGATGGCCAGCATCGGTTTCTGGAAAATGGATTAATCGTATTAGTATTCGAAATAAAGTCCATGATGGAACAAAAATGATGGGTACAGCCTATCGAGTTCCATGTGAATCGGTGGCTCCAGGAAGTAAAGTAAAAGATGAAGATATGTGCATCATCGAATCGATGCCCGTAAAATCGCTCATTACTTTTCCAAAATCTGGTGCTGTTATCAAGAAAGGGGAATCATTAAAAATAAGCGGACATGCTTGGGCGGGAGAACTTGAAGTTTCCAAAATGGAATATTCCATTGATTTTGGGTCTACGTGGAACAATTGTATTGTTGCCAATCCACCCAACAGGTTAGCTTGGCAGCGGTTTACGGCTTCAATTGATTTTCCTAAAAAGGGATACTACGAGGTTTGGGCGAGAGCAACAGATACCAATGGTACTGCACAACCCATGTTATTACCTGGTTGGAACCCTAAAGGTTACCTTAATAATGCTTGTCATCGCATTGCTGTCAAAGTAAAGTAAATGGATCAAAGAGAGATCGAAAATATATCACTTAAAAAACAATACCGCATTCTTAAAATAGCTATCGCGGCGCTGTTTTTATATACCTGCGGCTTCTTTTATTATCTATTTAATCCATCGTGTTTAGATTTTAATTCCAAGGAAGTCCCGACCTACATTGATGATGATGATCGAATTGAGAACGGAATCCATGTAAGTACAGGACTCATAGAAGCAGAAGGACTTATGCTTGTGGTTAATAATTGTACAAACTGTCATTCTTCAAAACTGGTCATTCAAAACCGTATGAATGAAGATGGATGGAATCAAACAATTAAATGGATGCAAGAGACTCAAAACCTGTGGGATCTTGGTGAAAATCAAAAACCTATAGTAGATTATTTAGTTACCAACTACCCGCCCAGAACAAAAGGACGAAGAATGGTATTAAAGGATATAGAGTGGTATGATCTTTACAACGAATAATAATTGATTATGAAATATTTAGAAGCGTTTTTTAATGCATTTATGGGCAATGTAAATTGGACATGGAAATCCATCATTTTCGAAGTACCCTGGTACACCAATTATTTTTGGGGTTTAATTGCCATCTCTTTAGCTGTATGGGGTTTAGAAATTGCCTTTCCTTGGCGTAAAAACCAAGCAGTTATTCGACAAGATTTTTGGTTGGATACCTTTTATATGTTCTTCAACTTTTTCATATTCTCTATTTGTATCGCTGGGTTTTATAAAATCCTTGCGCTTACTTTTGAAGCCATGCATATTACGGATGGTAGTTTAGCTCTTTTTGATATTTCACAATGGCAACCTTGGGTACAATTACTTGTTTTCTTTATTATTCTTGATTTTGTCCAATGGTTTACGCATGTATTACTCCATAGATATTCATTCTTTTGGAAGTTTCATAAAGTGCACCATAGTGTAAAAGAAATGGGTTTTGCCGCTCATCTTCGATACCATTGGATGGAAAACGTATTTTATAAACCTCTTAAGACGATAGGTGTAATGATTATTGGTGGTTTTGAACCTAACCAAGCCTATATTGTCCATTTTATAACCATTGCCATCGGTCATTTGAACCATGCCAATATTAAGTTGACATGGGGACCATTAAAGTATTTAGTTAATAATCCGGTGATGCACTTATATCATCATGCTTATACCTTACCTGAAGGTAAAAAAGGGGTTAATTATGGGATCAGTTTGAGTGTCTGGGATTATATATTTAGAACAAGTTACGTACCTGAAGATAGTGGAACGATTGAAATCGGGTTTAAAGGTGATGATCAATTTCCTAAAGGATTTATCGAACAAAACCTATATGGCTTTAAACGTGGTCAGCAATAATGATAATCATTAACTTTAGATTATGAAACCTCATTTTATACTGGCCTCTATATGCACTTCGCTCCTGTTTTTGTTGTTTGGCTGCGACAAAAAACAGAATCCAACGGAAAATTTAGAATGTTATAGATGTGTCTATGACCAAATGTTTCAAACTGAATGTGATTCATTTACATATGAAACATGTGTGCTGCGCCAACATGAACAATCGCTGCAAATGGTTGTCGAGATTATTACTTACTGTGAAGACGAAATTGTTGAAACTAAAGAAGATATTGCATTTATTGAAGATATTTTAGCAGAACACTTGAACCAAGGGGCCATTTGTGAAAAATATTGATTCTTTTCAATTTATACTAACTCATTTAAAACTTAATAAATCGCTGCTTCAACATAGAGTCGTCACATAATATTGATAGGTTATAAATACCTGTAGTAAGGGTCTGTAAATCCAAAATACTCGTATAATCACCATCAACAATCAGTCGACCATTCATATCATGTATCATGTAGTTGTCACAACTCAGATCTGCAGGTAACACTATTTCAATATTGCCATCTGTAGGGTTAGGGTAAATCGTAAAGTTTTGAGCCGTTATCTGATGTGTACTCGATACAATATCGGACATATCATATACATGGATTTCATTATTCCCGGTATTAAGCATTAATAATGTTCCATCAGCATTTAACTCTACAGATATGCCTGCATCTGTTGTTAAGTTTCCCGTAGAAGAAGAAGGGTTAATAAAATCAAATCGTTTTAGTAAAAAAAACGAATCATTTTGGATCTCAAGAAAATCAATATAGGATTCGTTATTTTCTTGGCATCTAATAAAACCAACTACCACATATTGCCCATTATTGGTAATATCCATATCATATACACCACAATTGATATCTGTCGAACGATATATCCCTTTTTCAATCCAATCTAATTGCTCGCCTTTGCTATACAACCGTACTTTGGTTAAGCTGTCTTTAAATTCGGTGGACAAAACCAAATCACCCGTATTCTTTGACATAGCACCAACACTTAAATCAATATAAAAATCTTCTTCATGATGGAATGTTTCTTCCGATAATAAAAATTGATCTTGTTCTTTGAAGTAGGTAGTTGGCCCTCGAGTAGAACCTAAAAATATAATTGAATCATTTTCAAAATAATTCGAATAATGCCTTTTGTGTACAGTATTCTTTGTTACAAAACTGAATGTTTCCTGAAAGGAATTGGTTTGGCTATTAAATTCATAGGTTTCAAACTTTAAATGACAATAATTATTCATTATTTGCCCTTCACAAAAAGTTACAAGTATTGATTTACCATTATCAAAAAATTCAAAATTAAAACACTGTTCCAAAGAACCGCAATACAAAACATCTTCAAAGATCATTACTTCTTCCCAAACATGATCTGTATAGTGCAAAATAACCACATCACTAAAATCAAAAGAACTACCTAAGTTTAGTGCAACAAACTCCCCATTATCACTCACTTTCAGATCTGCGATATAGCTACCTATGTATTCCTCTTTAGATTCGAGACTATTTACCTTATTCCAATTTGAACCATCCCATTGCTGGAATGCTACAATCTCTATTCCTTCACTTTCTATTAAAATATCATGTTCAAAAACTAAAATAT
>CALDTZ010000071.1 GCA_937924805.1 uncultured Saprospiraceae bacterium | reverse complement strand
TTGGATCGCTTTTATCACACATACAACGTATCGTAAATCGTCTATTGTCAATATCGTCTAATGGGTGTGCGTGAAAAACCTCATTGGTCGTATAGTTTGATTTTTCAAATCGTATACCATCACCGCCATACAAATGAATATGGAAATATTCATCGTATTTGTTAATCTGGTTTGACCAATAGCTGGTGCCTGTGCCATTACCCATGAATAGGTTCTTTTCCAATTGGTAGCCAACACCTTTGATCGACAATCCTGATTCATTGGTATGGTGATTAACGTTATTCCATTGTGCTGTGTCCAAAAGTGCATAGATAGAATCAGCCTCGAAATTTGATTTTAAGCGCTTCCAATCTTGGTTATTCGGGACACGCCAGCCTTTAGGACATGCCATATCTAATTCGTCATATGGATATAACCTTCCAAACCGCTGGCAATTCCTTTTTTTTCTCTTATAACATTTAGATTTTGGCGTTTCGAATGTTAAATTTTCGGCAAACCATATTTGATTACCAATCGTTACGATACCATATTCTTGTTGATCTCTTAAGTCAGTTATGGTTTTATCAAAGGTCTTTTGGATTACTGTTTTATTGCCGCTTTTTAGATGTGTTCGACAAGAACAAAGAGTGCAACACAACAAAAATATAAGCAGCAATTTATTCATAACAATTTTAGGTTTTATTAATGTAAACATGCGGTAAAACAGAGCTGAAAGCTGAATTAAAAGGTTGTTTTGAATATTCGAAAATCTTTATTCTCGATTTCGAACCATTAAATTAAATTATACTTCAACCAAATATTGGCCTCTCTATATTCTCCCTTATTTTTTTCAATGTCAATCGATACAGGACTTAATGCTCCTTCAGCAAGATAGTTGCCAGACGCAGATATTCGATGCTTGAGGATACCTTCCCAAAAAGGGATATCCCCTTTAACATTCATCGAATTTTCACAAACTTTGATAATTATAGCTCCATTTTTGACATGGGTTCGAATCCAAGGATCAGCGATTCCATACTGATTTTCTAGTTTCATATAATCAGTCATTGACATTCCAGGATGTTCATGTTTTTTAGTCGGTCGAATGGGAATGACTAGCTGGTGCAGACCTTTTGTTTTAGCTACCTCTTTCGCATAACGTAGGATTTGTTTGCTGTATCCTTGACCTTGATATTTTGCTCTAATGATCACTTGAAGTCCACCTAAATAATTTCGTGATGTTTGATTTTCAAAATCAAGAATACCCTTTGTTAACATCCAATCCCATCCATCATCGGATAACTCGGATAGCTCTTCATTAAAATGAAAGGGGATGGTATTCATAAATCCAATTAAATCTCCATTCTTTGATAAAAGAAAAAATTGAAAGTCTGGATAGTAGGTTTCTAGTCGTGACCAATATTTTTGACTAATAGCAGAAGCGATCGTAATCGGAGGGAAAGCTAAATGGATCGCCTCCTCGTATAACGATAATTGAATGTTTGATAATGCACTAAAATGAACAAATGTATTCTTCATTATAATTTTTTGTCTATTCATCTATCATTAAGAAAAAGTGATTGTTTTACCATCCCAAATTTCTGTTTCAGGATGAAATTTATTTTCCCAAATACAGCACTTTGCCTTCAAAAGCTAATGATAAAGGCTAATAAGAATGATAGGAGTGCATACACCATCGTTTATTTGTTTGAGGAATATGTAGATTAGATCTAGGATCAATTTATTCCTTTTGACGTACTTATGTATTCGTACTAAATGTAAAAAATATTTTTTTATTGAAGGTGTTTTTTCATCGTTGTTTGAATCAATGAATAGGATCTTTATGTAATTAATACAGTATTATTTGCTTTTAATACGAACAAGTGTTAGTTTTATACGACAACTTGATAGTTTTGACTTCAAAAAACACATTTTACAAACTCTTAGTTAAAGACATCTACAAAACCACATCGGATTGTAGTGTTGTTAGCTTTGAAATGCCTGATTTCTTACTTCCACATTTTCAATTTAAGCAAGGTCAATACCTAACACTTAAAGCAATGATAGACGGAGAATCAGTGCAGCGGTCTTATTCACTTTGTTCATCGCCAAATGATGGAGAGTGGAAAGTAGCTATAAAGGAAATTCCTACAGGGTTGTTTTCTACCTACGCAAATCAAACCCTCAAGCAGGGTGATATACTAGAGGCAATGCCTCCGAATGGTAAATTTTATGTTGATGTAGATAATTCGAATGCAAAAAACTATTTATTATTTGCAGCAGGAAGCGGTATTACACCTATTTTATCGATCATTAAGACTCATTTAGAGCAAGAGCCCAATGCTAAAATTAAATTGTGCTATATCAATCGATCGGTAAGCAGTATCATACTTAAAGAAGAGCTTGAAGCGCTCAAAAATCAATACTTGGAGAGATTGGAAATATTTTACTTTCTGACAAGAGAGTTTAGAAATATCCCACTTTTTGATGGTCGATTAGATAAAGAAAAATTAGAACAATTTACAAATCAGTTTTGCAACTTAGCTACAATAAATGAAGTATTTGTCTGCGGTCCAGAAGCGATGATTTTTCTAGTAAAAGATTTTATGATAGAAAAAGGCCTTGCAGCAAAACAAATTCATTTTGAATTGTTTAATACTACAGGGACGATTTCAAAAGAGAAAAAGGAATCCCTAGCAAAGTTAAGTGACAAAGCAGCCGATATAACGATCATTGATGGAGGAAAGCAGTTTAAATTTACCATCGATCAAGGAAGTCAAAACATCCTAGATGCAGCATTAGCAAATAATGCCGATCTTCCATTTGCCTGCAAAGGTGGTGTATGTTGTACTTGTAGGGCTAAATTAGTAAAAGGAGAAGTAGACATGTTGCTAAATTATGCTTTAGAAGAAGAAGAAGTAAAAGATGGATATATATTGACATGTCAATCGATTCCGACTTCAGCAGAGATTATCATAGATTTTGACCAATAATAGTAAAGTATGAAAGATAATATTCAAGCACTAAATGATATTTTTCAAGCACGAATTGATAACGGTGAAAGTATTGAACCGAAAGATTGGATGCCCGAAAAGTATAGAAAAACACATATTCGTCAAATCTCCCAACATGCACATTCCGAAATAGTAGGCATGTTACCCGAGGGGAATTGGATTTCTAGAGCGCCAAGCCTACGAAGGAAAGTAGCCTTACTTGCAAAAGTTCAAGACGAAGCTGGGCACGGATTATACCTCTATAGCGCAGCAGAAACACTCGGTATTAGTCGGGATGAACTCTTTGACCAGCTACATACAGGAAAGGCTAAATATTCAAGTATTTTTAATTATCCTACGGTCTCTTGGGCAGATATGGGTGCTGTAGGCTGGCTTGTCGATGGTGCAGCAATCATAAATCAAGTGATGTTGACAAGGACTTCATTTGGACCTTATGCACGTGCTATGGTTAAAATCTGTAAAGAAGAAAGTTTTCATCAAAGGCAAGGTTTTGAAATCATGCTGACACTTACCAATGGGACAGAAGTCCAGAAACAAATGGCACAAGATTCACTAAACAGATGGTGGTGGCCATCATTGATGATGTTTGGACCACCAGATGCAGAGTCTACCCATACCGAGCAAAGTATGAAGTGGAAGATTAAACGTAAAACGAATGATGAATTGCGCCAGCAATTTATAGATATAACAGCTCCACAAGCCGAATTTTTGGGGCTTACTATTCCGGATCCAGATTTGAAGTGGAATGAAGAAACCAAACATTACGATTTTGGAGCAATCGATTGGGATGAGTTTTGGCAGGTAGTTAAAGGTTTCGGGCCATGCAACAAAGAGCGAATCGACGCTAGAGTCAAAGCATGGGACGAAGGTGCATGGGTAAGAGATGCCGCCGTAGCTTACGGTGAGAAAAAAATCCAAAAATCAAAAGTCGCATAATTATGAGCAAAGATTGGCCTTTATTTGAAGTATTCATACGAAGTAAAAATGGATTGGAGCACCGTCACATGGGCAGTTTGCATGCGAGTGATCCAGAAATGGCAATGGAAAATGCCCGTGATGTATATACGCGGAGACAGGAGGGTGTAAGCATTTGGGTCGTAGCATCTACGGATATTACTGCTTCGAACCCTAAAGAGTATGGTGAGTTATTTGAACCAGCAGCCGACAAAATATATAGACACCCTACTTTTTATGATTTACCAGATGAATTAAAACATATTTAAGGATGAATAACTTATATACTTACCTTTTAATGTTAGGTGATAATTCGATGATCCTAGGTCATCGTCTATCACAATTGTGCGGTCATGGACCTAATTTGGAAACAGATATCGCATTGACTAATATCTCCCTCGATTTATATGGACAAGTGCGTAGTTATTTTCAGTATGCAGCAAAAGTAAGTGGTAATCCGGCAAATACTGAGGACTCAATTGCATTTCTTAGGTATGAAAGGCAATACTTGAATGGGTTATTGGTCGAGCAACCAAATACAGATTTTGCTTTTGTTATCCTGCGTCAAGCACTTTTTGATATCTATCATTTGTATTTATTGGAAGCATTAGAATCGTCAAAAGATACCCAAATTGCAGCGATTGCTACTAAATCTATTAAAGAAGTGAAATACCATCAGCGGTTTTCCTCATCATGGGTTAAAAGACTTGGTGACGGTACTGAAATAAGTCATCAAAAGGCTCAATACGCGCTGGATACGCTTCATCCATATTCATTTGATTTGTTGAATGAAAATGCGATTGAAGCGGATATGAAAGAACAAGGAATCGGTGCAGATTTGCATATAATAAAAGAAAAATATCAGGATACTTTAAAAGATCTGATGGTAACATCTACCCTGACATTGCCCGATAATACATTTGCCCACAAGGGCGGAAAAGAAGGTGTCCACTCAGAACATATGGGTTTTATCTTATCTGATTTACAATATATGCAGCGAGCTTATCCCAATATGCAATGGTAGCAGGAAAAATTCATATTGACCCAGAGATCTATAGTGTTTTAGAAGCTGTTTCTGATCCGGAAATTCCAGTATTGTCCATTATGGATATGGGAATCGTACGTGAAGTGATCCTTGAAGGCAAATCGATTCATTTAAAAATTACACCCACTTATTCAGGATGTCCAGCAATGGATACGATCGCTGTAGATATCAAGTTGGCGCTAGAAGCGGCTGGCTACCAGGCTACAATTGAGCTTATTTTATCGCCAGCATGGACAACCGATTGGATCACTGAAAAAGGAAGACAGAATCTTTTAGATTATGGGATTGCACCGCCACTCAATGATAGTCAAGATAAAAGAGCATTATATGATGGTGAGCGATTAGTACCTTGCATCCGTTGTAAATCAACAAATACAAAAATGATCAGTCAGTTTGGCTCGACCGCTTGCAAATCACTGTTTCAGTGTGAAGAGTGTCTTGAGCCGTTCGACTATTTTAAATGTTTAAAATAAAGAATGAAAGTAGGGGTTATTGGTTCAGGAACGATGGGAAGCGGAATTGCTCAAATAGCGGCTCAAGCTGGAGAGCTCGTTTATTTGTTTGACAACAAGAAAGAAGCACTCGATATCAGCAAAGCTAAGCTCGAAAAGATATTGGCTAGACTCATAGTAAAAGAACGAATTACGGAAGATGAAAAAATAAAAATTCAAGGGCGTATTCGATATATCACAGATATAGAAGATATGAAGTCTTGTGACCTCGTGATTGAAGCGATTGTCGAAAATGCAGCCATCAAACAAAAAGTATTCAACTATTTAGAAACCCTAGTTTCAGATAAATGTATCATCGCATCCAATACTTCCTCTTTATCTATTGCTTCATTAGCGGGGAGTTTAGAAAAGCCGGAGCGATTCATTGGGATTCATTTCTTTAATCCGGCACCTTTGATGAAATTGGTTGAAATTATACCAGCGATTCAAACGTCTAAAGATGTTTTGGCAAAAGCAAAAGCAACAATAGACGGTTGGGGCAAATTAACGGCAGTCGTAAAAGATACACCAGGTTTTATAGTGAATCGTGTAGCTAGACCTTTTTACAGTGAAGCATTACGAATACTTGAAGAGGGGATTTGTGATTCAAAAGGTATTGATTGGGCGATGAAAAATATAGCTAAATTTAGAATGGGACCCTTTGAATTGATGGACTTTATTGGGCATGATGTCAATTATATAGTGACAGAAACCGTTTTTAAAGCATTTTATTATGATCCAAGATATAGGCCATCATTCACACAAAAACGATTAGTAGAAGCTGGATATTTGGGGAGGAAAAGTGGTAAAGGATTCTATGAGTATGGGGATAATGTAGAAGAAGCACCATATACTCCTGATTCATCATTGATGGAAATCGTCGCTGATCGAATCGTGATTATGTTAATTAATGAAGCTGCAGATGCATTACACTTTCATGTTGCTTCTGCAGAGGATATAGATAAAGCAATGACGAAAGGGGTGAACTACCCCAAAGGGCTTTTAGCTTGGGCAAATGAGATCGGGATTGATAAATGTGTTCAAAAAATGGATGCACTTTATGATATGTACCATGAAGATCGGTACCGATGCAGTCCATTATTGCGAAAAATGGCAAAAGATGGATCATCGTTTTTTAGCTAAATCATATTAATAAAATTTATTATATGAATGAGTCGGATAAGGTTGCTTTAGCTGTTTATAAAAAGATGATGGAAAAGGATTATTTTAGTCAGTGGATGGGAATAGAGCCTTTAAGCATCAAGGAAGGATATTGTAAACTTAGAATGAAAATAACTCAAACCATGCTAAATGGATACAATATTTTACACGGGGGTGTAACCTTTGCCTTTGCAGATAGTGCATTCGCTTTTGCATCCAATTCCTACGATCGTCTGAGTGTTTCTATGAATGGCACAATGCATTATTCGAAATCGGCGAAGGAGGGAGATTGCTTGATTGCTGAGGCTAAAATGATCACCTTAGGAAATAAGACAGCCACCTTTGATGTATTAGTATTCCAAGAGTCGACAAATGAAACCGTAAGTTTATTTCGAGGAACAGTCTACAGAACGTCTTCCTCTGTCATAGAAAAAGTATAAAATGAAAGAAGCATTTATCATCGATGGAGTACGAACCGCCATTGGTAACTTTACAGGGACATTAGCCTCAATCCGAACAGATGATCTAGGGGCACATGTGATAAGAAACGTAGTTGCAAAGCATCCAAATATTCCTTTGGAAGCCTATGATGATGTTATCATGGGTTGTGCAAATCAAGCTGGAGAAGATAATCGTAATGTAGCTAGGATGTCACTTTTACTCGCTGGATTGCCTTGGTCTGTACCAGGAGAAACGGTTAATCGTCTATGTTCTTCAGGATTGTCAGCAGCCATTCATGCAAATCGAGCGATTAAATCAGGAGATGGTGATATATTTATTGCCGGTGGCGTTGAAAATATGAGTCGTGGTCCATGGGTCATATCAAAAACGTCGAAAGCATTCGGTCGTGATGCGAAAATGTATGACTCTAGTTTTGGATGGCGATTTATCAATCCCAAAATGGCTGAATTATATGGTACCGATGGAATGGGAACTACGGCTGAAAATTTAGCCGAAAAACATAAAATTACTCGGGAAGATCAAGATCTTTTTGCATACCACTCTCAAATGAAAGCAGCGGAGGCACAAAGAAATGGACGGTTAGCGAAAGAAATTGTTGCTATAGAAATACCACAACGAAGAAAAGATCCCATCATCTTTGACGCCGATGAATTTATCAAACCCAATACCTCCCTTGAAGTCTTGGCCACAAAACTTAGACCTGCTTTTAAAAAAGCCGCAGATGGAGGAACCGTTACCGCAGGGAATGCTTCGGGATTAAATGATGGAGCATCCGCAAATTTGATAGCGAGTGAGGTGGCTGTAGCCAAATATGGACTTACGCCGATGGCTCGTATCGTATCATCGGCAGTCGTTGGTGTAGAGCCAAGAATTATGGGAATAGGCCCTGTTGAGGCATCAAATAAAGCGTTGGCTAAAGCGGGATTAACAATGGCAGATATGGATATTATTGAATTGAATGAAGCCTTTGCAGCACAAGCATTAGCGTGTATTAGGACATGGGGATTGGAGGATAATGATCCAAGATTAAACCCCAATGGTGGAGCGATTGCGATTGGACACCCACTTGGTGTCACCGGATCAAGATTGTTACATTCAGCAGCATTGGAATTAAGATTAACCAATAAAAAATATGCCTTAGTGACAATGTGTATCGGTGTCGGTCAAGGGTATGCATGTATTATAGAACGAGCTTAAAAAATCAACGATGAAAAAGTTAGGTAACTATGTTTTAGGTCATTGGATCGAAGGAGATGGAGAGGGTAGTCCTCTATACAATGCATACAATGGAGATGTTGTAGCGTATGCAACAACCAAAGGGTTAGATTTTACTGAAATAATCAAATATGGACGACGAGTTGGTAATCCAGCACTTCGTAAGATGACGTTTCAGGAACGTGGTAACATGCTTAAAAAATTAGCTTTATATCTAACCAAAAGAAAAGATATATTTTATGAAATAAGTTACAAAACGGGAGCGACGAAAGCAGATAGTTGGGTTGATATTGAAGGTGGATTTGGTAATTTATTTGCAAATGCGTCGTTACGAAAAATATTTCCTAATAAACCCTTTCATGTAGAAGGCGAACCTGTTGATTTATCTCGAGGAGGTAAGTTTATGGCACACCATATATTGGTCCCTAAACGTGGAGTAGCCATTCATATTAATGCATATAATTTTCCAATTTGGGGCATGTTAGAAAAATGTGCTGTTAATTGGATGGCTGGTGTACCAGCTATTGTAAAACCAGCAACAGCTACTTCTTTTTTGACTGAAGCGGTGGTAAGACACATAATAGAATCTAAAATATTACCAGAAGGTGCATTACAACTTATTAGTGGCTCGGCGCGAACGATTCTAGATGGCGTTGACTTTCAAGATGTCGTTACATTTACAGGATCTGCATCTACAGGAAAAATGTTGAAAGCACACCCTAATATTATAAATAATGCGGTTCCATTTAATATGGAAGCGGATTCATTGAATTGTTCGGTGTTAGGATTGGATGCCGTACCAGGCACACCCGAATTTGATATATTTATCAAAGAAGTCCGTAAAGAGATGACAACCAAATGTGGACAGAAATGTACCGCAATCCGTCGTATCATGGTGCCAGAAAACCTGATTGAAGATGTTCAAAAAGCATTATCAAAAGATTTAAAAAGAATCACCATTGGTGATCCTAGGCAAAAAGAAGTGCGTATGGGGGCATTAGCATCTAAAGCACAAGTCGAAGAAGTAAGAGAACGTGTAGGAGAATTAACCAATACCGCAGAAATGGTCTATGGTGATATGGATAAGGTTGAAGTATTCAATGCAGATGCAG
>CALDTZ010000070.1 GCA_937924805.1 uncultured Saprospiraceae bacterium | reverse complement strand
ATTGATTTCATCTCGAATTTTAGCTGCTTTTTCGTAATTTTCTTCTTCAAGCATTTTTTCAAGCATCGTTTCTAATTCAGAAACTTGGTAATCGCTAAAAGATCTAAGTTTTTTTGGTGTCGGCTTTTTTTCGGGTCGGATTGGTTCAATATCTTCATCTCCTTCAAAGACAACACCTGCTTGATCGAGAATGAATTCATAGGTAAAAATCCGACTACTAAACCTAACCGCGAGAGCTATTGCATCAGAAGTTCTTGAATCAACAAGAAATTCTTCTCCATTTTGTTCACAGACCAATTGAGCGTAAAATATCCCATCGAGCAGGTTATTTATAATCACTTCTTTCAAATTGATGTTGAAGGTACTTAGGGTGTTTTTAAACAAATCGTGGGTCAATGGTCTATTTGGAGACATGTTTTCCATAGCCACAGCTATGGCTTGCGCTTCAAAACCACCAATCACGATAGGTAGTCTTCGATCTCCTTCCATTTCACCAAGAACTACTGCATAGTTATGAGATTTAGTCACACTGTGCGAAAGAGCTACGATTTCTAATTCAATTTTATTCATAATGATTCCCTAAAGGTAAAATTAACTTTCTAACTTTTTTAGTGCTTCTGTTAATCTTGGTACAACATCAAACAAATCGCCCAAAACGCCATAATCTGCAGCTTTGAAAAAAGGTGCTTCAGGATCCTTATTAATAACAACGATTGTTTTCGAATTATTTACTCCTGCCAAATGTTGAATGGCACCTGAAATTCCTATCGCTATGTATAAGTTGGGTCTTATAGCAACTCCTGTTTGACCGACATGTTCATGATGTGGTCTCCATCCTGTATCTGCAACAGGTCTAGAGCATGCTGTCGTCGCTCCAATTGTTTTTGCTAAATCTTCTATAATATTCCAATTCGCTGGATCTTTCATTCCTCTTCCAGCTGAAACAACAAGTTCTGCTTCAGGTAAAGGCACAGTACCTTCTTGTCTTTTCGTACTCAACACATTCATTTTTGGTGCATCGAGCACTATTTCCATTTGCTCAATAGTTGCTGGTGTACCTCCGCTATCTGGTTTAATGGTATTTCCTGCGAGTGTTATTACTTTGATTTCAGAATCAATACTAAAATTTGCGGATGCTTTACCAGAAAAAACAGATTTACTTACTTTAAGCACTTGACCTTCAACGGTAGGTAAAGAGTTTACACCACTTACGATCCCAGCAGAAAGTTTAGTAGCAACATAAGCCGCCAATCCTTTCCCAGAAGAACTATGAGAAAATACAATCACTTTTGCTCCTTTCTCCTTTGCTACTGAACAAATAATTTTACTGTAGTTGATGCAGTCAAAGTTTACTGACGCTCCATGGTTGACATGGATCACAGATTGAGCTCCGTACAATCCAGCATCTGATGCATTTTCAGCTGTGCCTACAATGATTGCCTGACACTCCACTCCCATCAAATCAGCTAGTTTACGTCCATACCCAATAGGCTCGAAACTAGATTTCTTTATTTTATTATTTTGCGTTTCCGCAAATACTAATACACTCATTGATTCAATTTTCTAATTAAATAACTTTTGCCTCTTCCTTTAATAAACGAACTAATTCATCCATATTTTCTGGATCAATCATCTTAACGCCTGCCTTCTCAACAGGTAAAGTGTAATCATCAACCGTGACGTGATTTTCAACGGTTACTGGTGGGATAATATTCATTGGCTTTCGTTTTGCCATCATAATCCCTCTCATATTTGGGATTCTCTGCTCAGCTAATCCTTTTGCTGCAGAAACGACAAATGGACCTTGGATTCCAATTTCTTCAATTCCACCTTCAATATCTCTGGTGACTTTAAATGAATCACCATCTTGATCTAACTTTGATGCAAAAGAAACAAAAGGTAAATCAAGCATTGCAGCAATCATTCCAGCGACTTCTGCACCATTATAATCAATGGTTTCTTTACCCGTAAAGATGATATCAAAGTTTTGATCCTTTGCATAATTTGCAATTTGAGAAGCTGTATCCATTGAGGAAGTTGGATCGGTATCAATCCTTACAGCATCATCAGCCCCTATGGCAAGAGCTTTTCTAATTACAATATCATTTGAAGCAGGCCCTACATTAATAACCGTAACGGTCCCACCGGCAGCTTCTTTAAGTTCAATCGCTCTTACTAAAGCATACCATTCATCATAAGGATTCATGATATATTGTACTCCGTCGGTATTAAATGCTGTGTTATTCTCTACAAACGAAATTTTAGCCGTGGTATCTGGCGTTTTGCTTATACAAACTAATAATTTCATATAATTTACCTTAATTTTTAAGTCACAAATATAAAATATTAAACAGGTAAAACATGATATTAGTTTAATATTTAGCATTTGAATAAATAGAAAATAATATGCCCTTATATTTACATACGTATGGATAGATTAAAACGACTTTTTACTTTTTTAGAAAATGACCCGAAAGATTCATTCATCTTGTTTGCAATTGCAAAAGAATATGAAAAACAAGGAGATTTCGCCAAGTCAGAAGAGTATTATTTAACGCTTCGAAATTTAGAATCCGACTACATTGGCTTGTATTACAATCTCGGGAAATTATATGAAAAAATGAATGCTTTTTCCAAAGCTAAAATCATGTATAGTGAAGGATTAGTGATTGCTAAAAATATCGGTGATTTTCATGCCGCATCAGAATTAAATTCAGCAAAGTTAAACTTGGAAATATCACTTGATGATGTTTAAATGATATAATTCCCCTCAAAAGTTTTAACTGCAGGTCCTTCTAACCAGATATCTTCGTACTGATTTGCATTGATTCGATTTAATCGAATTTTTAAAGGTCCACCCAATGTTTCAATTAAAGGAATTTCGATTGTATTAAATTTTTGTGAATAACTAATTGCTGCCGCAGTCACCCCAGTACCACAAGAAAAAGTCTCATCTTCTACCCCACGTTCATATGTTCTTACTTTTAACACTTGATCATTGAATGCTACAAAATTTACATTAATGCCTTCCAATTTATATTTTGTGTTATTCCGAATTGATTGACCTTCTTTTTTGACATCTATTTTATCTACTTCTTCTTTAAAAATCACGTAATGGGGAGATCCAGTATTCATTACAAAAGCATCGTCATCTTTCTTAATGTGATTCACATTTGACATTTTTAGTGAAATTAATTGTTCAATACGACCTTCATGAGGTCCATCTATTGCTAAAAACTCGCATTTGTTATCTATGTAACCATTATCATGTGCGTATTTAATAATACATCTCCCTCCGTTACCACACATACTACTTTCATTTCCATCCGCATTATAGTACAACATTTTAAAATCATACCCATCTGTTTTTTGAATACAAATAATCCCATCTGCCCCAATCCCAAATCGTCTTGATGCCATATTCTCAAAGTATTTTTGAAGCGTTTCTACTTTAAAATCGTATTTAATCAGATCAATAATAATGAAATCATTCCCTGTACCGTGGTATTTTTCGAATTCTACATTCATAATAATAACAAAATCAATTAATTTCAAATAAGAAATAAAATTAATATGTAATTTTATAGCTTATCTGTAAATTTTACTTTTAAACGAATCAAAATTACACAATTTGTGTTTTAAATACGGATTAAGAAACTCATTGTCGGAATATGAAGAAGTCATTATACATTTTATCTATAAGTTTTCTAAGTTGTGTAATTAGCCTTACTCTATATCATCATTATTTTGGTTCATCTCAAAAGACCTCTATCAATGAATTTTCAACCTTAGTAAGTAACAAAGAATTAAATCTTAATGGCAGTTTGAGGTCTCATTTCACTGCTGCTCGACCAGATAACTTTATAACCTCTGCTCGCAAAGGAACAAAGGCGACAGTAAATGTTTTGAGCCAAACGAAAAACAAAGTTTGGAATGAAAATCAACACTTTTCAAAATCAACTGGTTCTGGGATCCTAATTACGGAAGATGGATACATTGTTAGCAATTATCATGTAATTGAAAACGCAAGTGAAGTAAAAATCACTCTTGATAATAACCAAAAATACCAAGCGAAAGTTGTCGGTTTTGATGAATCTACAGATATCGCATTATTAAAAATTGAAGGCAACCAATTTCCTTATATTCCGATCGGAAATTCTGATTCCTTACATGTCGGCGAATGGGTATTAGCCATTGGTAGTCCATTTAATTTACAATCTTCTGTCACTGCAGGTATTGTAAGTGCAAAAGCTAGAAATATTAATATCCTTCACAACCAAGGCATAGAATCTTTTATTCAAACGGATGCCGTTGTCAACCCCGGGAATAGCGGTGGACCATTGCTTAATACAAATGGAGAACTTGTCGGAATTAATACAGCGATAATGACCGAAACTGGCAATAGTGAAGGTTATTCTTTTGCTATACCTTCCAATTTAGTTCAGAAAGTTGTGTTTGATTTAATAGAATACGGCGTTGTCCAGCGGGGATGGATGGGTGTACACATCTTGGATGCAAATGAATTCAGTGACAAAGTAAATAACGGAGTTCTAATCGATCTTGTCGATAAAAATGGAGCAGCAAGTGATGGTGGAATACTCAAAAAGGATATTATCATTTCAATCAACAACTTTGATATAAAATCGGCATCACACTTTTCAGAACAAGTTGCACTGTATCGCCCTGGCGATAAGTTGGAGATCGAATTGTTGAGAGGGAGTAAAAAAATGAAAAAGACAGTGGTTTTAAGAAATCAATTAAATACTACTGACTACATTTCTATTTACAAAAACCCAATTTTGAAAGACTTGGGATTTGAATTAAGGAATCTGGATACAAACGAAAAAACGAGGTTAAAAAAAGAAGGTATTTATGTCGTTTCTGTAAAAAAAGGGACGGTTATTTCTAATACGAATATGGATCCTGGTTATATAATTACCCATGTAAATAATAAAATGATCAAAGATGTAGAGTCTTTTATTACCATCCTTGAGTCCACAAAATCAAGGGTATTCCTAAATGGGTTTTACGAAAATTATCCGGGAGAATTTCCATATACTTTCGACCCAATTTAAAAATATATAATAGTACCTCAAATATTTCTATTTTGTGCAAGTAACTTATACGTTGTATGGATATAGAATTTAATAAAAACGAAGATGCGAATAGTCTATTGGTATCTAAAATGCAAATGATTAAAAACAAAGTTGCCTTGGGTGGTGGTCAAAAAAAGATTGACAAACAACACGCCAAAGGAAAACTGACCGCTCGTGAGCGAATTGAATATTTACAAGATAAAGACTCTACTAGTCTTGAAATAGGCTCTTTAGCGGGATTTGAAATGTATGAAAACTATGGCGGATGTCCAAGTGGTGGTGTAATTGTAAAACTTATATACATCCATGGCATTCAATGCATTGTTGTTGCTAACGACGCAACAGTAAAAGCAGGTGCTTGGTTTCCTATTACCGGAAAGAAAAATTTAAGAGCTCAAGAAATTGCCATCGAAAATCAAATCCCGATAATCTATTTAGTAGATAGTGCTGGTGTATTTTTACCTATGCAAGACGAGATTTTTCCTGACAAAGAAAATTTTGGTCGAATCTTTCGAAATAATGCAGTCATGTCATCTATGGGTATTGTACAGATATCTGCAATTATGGGCAGCTGTGTGGCTGGTGGGGCATATTTACCGATCATGTCTGACGAATCGATTATTGTAAAAGGAACTGGAAGTATCTTTTTAGCAGGTCCATATTTAGTAAAAGCTGCCATTGGAGAGACGGTTGATAAAGAAACCTTAGGAGGTGCAGAAACGCAATCGACTATTTCTGGCGTTACAGATTATATAGCTGAAAACGACCAAGATGCACTTGATAAAATAAAATCGATATTTAGCCATATAAACCTTACACCAACCTTATCCTATGAAAGGAAGAAGGCTAAAAAACCAAGTAAAGACATATCTAATATTCTGGGCTCTTTACCTTCTATAAGGACTAAACCCTACCATGTAAAAGATATCATAGATCATATCGTTGATGCTGATTCTTTAGAATTCTATAAAGAAGACTACGGTAAAACAATGTTATGTGCTTATGCTAAAATAGATGGTTTCTCAATTGGTATCGTAGCGAATAATCGTGAAGTTGTTAAAAACGGCAAAGGAGAAATGCAATTTGGAGGAGTAATATACTCTGACTGTGCTGACAAAGCAACTCGATTTATTTTAAACTGTAATCAAAAAAGAATTCCACTATTATTTATGCATGATGTGACTGGTTTTATGGTTGGAAAAAGATCCGAACATGGTGGTATTATAAAAGATGGTGCAAAAATGGTAAATGCTGTTTCTAATTCAACAGTTCCAAAATTTACAATTATTATTGGAAACTCGTATGGTGCTGGGAATTATGCAATGTGCGGTAAAGCCTATGATCCAAGGTTGATTTTCGCTTGGCCATCTGCCAAAATCGCTGTCATGGGTGGTGCACAAGCTGCTAAAGTTATGGCTCAAATAGAAATTCAATCAAAAAAAGCTAAAGGTGAGACATTTGATGAAGATGAGAAAGCAAATTTAATTAACAAGATTCAGTCAAATTACGATCGACAAACGACGCCTTATTATGCCGCCGCAAGACTTTGGATTGATGATATTATAGACCCTAGAGATACGAGAAAAGTTCTTATTCAGGCACTCGAAATGAGTAGTCGTGCTGAAATTAAAAAATTTAATGTAGGCGTTATACAAACATAATTAATGAAGATAATAGCAAAAACATTTGAAGGTTTAGAAGATACACTAGCAAAGGAAGTCGAGAGATTAGGTGGTGAAGATGTAGAGGTGGTCAAACGAGCTGTCATCTTTAGTGGTCGTAAAGATTTATTGTATAAGTGCAATTACCAACTAAGGTGTACCTCTCGTTTATTGGTTCATGTAAAAAAAGGGTATGCTGCTGACAAGAATAGCTTATATGATTTGATATCGACTATTAGGTGGGATGATTACTTTGATCTATCAAAGACATTTTCGATTTCAGTGGTCTTAAACTCCAAAAATTTTACACATTCCCAGTTTGTTGCTCAACGTGCAAAAGATGCCATCGTTGATCAATTTAGAGATAAATATGGTGATCGACCAAATGTTGATATAAAGAATCCAAATGTAAAAATCAATATTCAAATTAGTGGTGACAATGCAAATATCTCATTAGATAGTTCTGGAAAATCGCTACATAAACGTGGATATAAAGAGTATTTGGGTCAGGCACCTGTTAGTGAGATTTTAGCTGCTGGAATTGTTTATTTATCAGAATTTCAAGCGTATAAAAAGTTGGTAGATCCAATGTGTGGGTCTGGCACTTTTTTATGTGAAGCGATTATGCAAGAATGTAATATCCCTTCACGTTTTTTTGATCCTAACTTTGCTTTTCAACATTGGAAGAATTATGATCAAGAAGTATGGGCCGATGTTAAGGAAAGAGCAGATCAAGAAATAGAATCCTCTTCATATCCATTTTTGGGATTTGACCTTGAATCAGACGCCTTGTCTGATACCAAAGCCAATATTGCAGCGTTTTCAGACTATGCAACCAATATAAAAATAAGAAAGAAAGACTTTTTTGAATTAGAAAGTCAGGAAGATGCGGTGTTCATCCTCAATCCGCCCTATGGTGAGCGTATCGAAGTTGAAGACCTATTTGGGTTCTATGGCACTATTGGGGACACAATGAAACAGAAACAACCAGGAAACACTTTTTGGTTACTTTCTGCAAATATGGATGCAATAAAAAAAATCGGGCTCCGGTCTGACAAAAGAGTGAACTTATACAACGGTCCACTTGCAGCAAAATTATTAAAATATGAAATATTTAAAGGCAAGCGGAAAGATTTTAAAAGTAGGTAGTCTGATTCTATTTACTTTAGGTTTAGTACCTTTATATGGGCAATATAGTTTGCCATTAGATACGACTAAATCCATAGTATTACTTAATAAGCATGTGATTCAGCAGGCTACTCTAAAAGCAGCCGTAGATATCCAACTAAAAACAATTGAACAAGGATACTTTTGCAAAAAAGAAAACAAACGAGATAAAGGACAAAAAATGGGTTTACGAATGCGGTTAGGTAACCTAGATTATGTCAATAAATACGAAGGAAAAACTATTATTCAATAATAAAATTCAAAATCATGAAAATTACAAAATGGACACCATTTACTTTCTTAATGTTTGCGATTTTATCAATCGCATTGGTTTCTTCATGCACCAAATCAGATGATGGAGATGGAGGAAGCGGAACAACGGGTTGTAATGACCAAGAAGCAAATAACGCAGGTGTCTTTGATAATGATTGCGATAATTGTTGCACCTATGACAAAGACAAGTTTTTAGGCGAATATTTTGGTGGGTTTGACTGTGTTCTTTTTAGTCAATTAGATAGTGATTCGGTAACTTTCGAAATTACCGAAGGATTCTTTAATAGCGCAGATTCTGTAAATGTTCAAATCTTTGCAGATGCATTAGTGATACCTACCCCATCCAGAATATCAAATGATTCCATTTATATTAGCACGTATGTAGAAGACTATATGGTTGATATAGGAGGAACTATGTTTACAACAGATCTAGAAGTTACAGGGACCGGTGTAATTGTAGAATCAACAAATACATTAACGGCTGATTTACACCTTCAAACTGTCGGCGGACTGCCATTACCACAGATGGATGATTGCGTCTTTATCGGTGTCAAACAATAATCACCTTAATTTGACTTCAAATTGATGATATGATTCAAGCTGGTTTTTAATGTAGGATGCAACCTGCGGATTTAAGGTTGTACTAATATCATGAAAATCAGCTTGAATTCTTTCAAAAGGAATCTCTGCCCCTTTATTTAGTTGTGTCATTTCTCCTCGGTACCAATCGTCATTTCGCTTCAAATATCGTTTGCCATCCACATTAAATACAAACTGATTATACTTATATTTTTCTTGCGTTTTTCCTTGGTGGTTATACCAGTAAGATTGAGATACAGGAATGGTTTCTACTTCATTTGAAAATAAACTTTGATGGGAATGATTTTGATATCCGACCTTTTGTAATATGGAATGATAAATACCTCTAGAACTCATTGGACATGTGTTTAAACTTGATGTTAGAGATTCATTATCTAGCCATAGTAAAGGTACTCTGGTGCAAGCATCTGTAACATTAGAAAAATGATATACCCAATCTTGATCGCCAAAATTTTCGCCGTGATCTGCACCAAAAACAACAAGGTTATTTTGATCTTTATGAATGGATTCAATGAAGGTGTCCAAAGGTTTTTTAATAAGATTCCAACTGAGTCTTTGACGTTCTTTAAAAGCTTTTAAAACATGCGATGATACTTTCTTTCGATCGTTTTTTAAAAATGATTGATTTACCATATTAAACAATCCTTTCGCCTCTTTGAACTTTTTAATGTAGCCACTTGATAAAAACTTAAAAAGTGAATTTATATGATAAGGAAAATGGGTTTCCATTAAATTTATGAAAATAAAATTTTTAGACCCGCTCTTTTTCCCATCTGCTAACAATTGATGTGCTTTATCAAAATTTGTCTTCATATAACTTTCTAACCAAACAGAACCAGCTTTAAGGTCTTCTGAAAATTTTTGCGATATAAAATCTCCATCGACAATTTTTTTCCTTATTCTAGGCTTTCCCAACATCATTAATAAGGTAAACAATTTTGCATGGTGTGCTGGTTTTAGCTCCCAAGCTTTGAAAACTTGGTCGAAGCCTCTATCTAAACCGAAAATTTCAGTTGTAGCGACATTAGATGTTATCTGATATGTATTATATCCTTTTTCTTTTAATTTTTCTGCAAGTGTAGGTACGTTGAAAATATTTCTTGATTGTGCTGTTGCTCCGTGTTGATGCGGTAATAATCCTGTAAAAATACTTGAAGTTGCTGGCAATGTCCAACACCCCGCCGAGCTAGCATTTAAAAACTGAGTACTATACTTTGTCGCATAAGGTAGATCTATCGTATGATTTTGGTAGACTGAATCGTAACGCAAACTATCTGCAATAATAATGATGATGTTATCTGGCAGGCCACTCATTATCTAAGATCAAATAAATTATCAACACCAATATATCGGTCTGATAGAAACCCTTCCCCGTAAGATGCTTTAATTGGCCTCCCCAACGTTTTAGCCCTAGACCTAATGAATTCAATAAAATCTTTGGTGGATATTGGTGTTTCGGGTTCTGATGCATCTTCCGAATAAAACTGAGATTTAAACGCCATGATGGATTCAATTTTCTTTTCCATAAAAGGCGAAATATCGACCACGAGGTGAGGTTCAATATGATAATCCTGAATATAATGATAGACAGCACTTGGACGATGTGGTGCTAGTTCAACTTGATTTTCATCAAATAATTCAATTTTTCTTAATCCTGATAAAAAGACGGCTTGCCTAACCATTTCCGCACCTTTACCATGATCTGGATGTCTATCTCTTATTGCGTTTGCCAATATAACATCGGGTTGACATTGCCGAATGACACGGCATATTTTAAGCAAATGGTCTTTATCAATAGTAGCAAATCCATCAGCCATTTTTAGGTTGACTCTAAATGATGCTCCTAAAATATCTTTTGCAGCATCAGCTTCTTTGATCCGCAACGAAGGTGTTCCTCTAGTTCCTAACTCTCCTTGTGTCAGATCACAAATACCAAAAGTTTTGCCTAAAGATTTATGTTTAAGTAGGGTTCCAGAACATGCTAACTCTACATCATCTGGATGAATCCCTATTGCTAAAATATCTACTTTCAAATCCAATTAATTTACCATCTTATCAATGCACTTCCCCAAGTAAAACCACTACCGAATGCCGCTAAGCAAATCAAATCTCCATCTTTCACTCGACCTTCTTGGAACGCTTCGCTCAATGCAATTGGTATCGATGCGGCCGTCGTATTACCATACTTTTGGATGTTATTAAAAACTTGATCATCTCTCAATCCTAATGACCTTTGCACGAAAGCTGAAATTCTTAAATTTGCTTGATGTGGAACTAATAATGATATATCTTCTGAAGATAAACTTGTTTTTTCTAATGCCTCTTTTATAACTTCAGGAAACTTTACAACGGCCTTTTTGAATACAACTTGACCATTCATATTAGGAAACAGTTGCCCATCATCGACCATTTTTTGAGTTACAAAAATTCCTCCAGGCTCGTTTTCTGGCGGATATCCAAAGTCTTTGTCCTTTAAATGATAACCACCATGCGAACCAGGGTTGATGAAAGCAAGTTCTTCTGCATGTGTACCGTCTGAATGAAGATGAGTTGTCAGAATACCTTTACCACTTTCCTCTGTGGGCTGCAAAACTGCTGCACCTGCTCCATCTCCAAATATAACGGTGACCCCTCTTCCTTCTGTCGTAAAATCTAACCCCATTGAATGCATTTCAGCTCCAACCAGAAGTATATTTTTATACATTCCCGTTTTAATAAACTGATCCGCAATAGATAATCCGTAGATAAACCCAGAACATTGATTTCGTATATCTAAAGCGCCTATTTCTGTTTTAGTAATGCCTAGTTCTCTTTGTAACAATACACCACATCCAGGAAAATAATAATCCGGACTCAATGTAGCAAAAATGATAAAATCTATGTCTTCTTTCGAAATACCTGCTTTTTCAATAGCCATCGTTGCAGCTTGAGCGCCCATCGTCGTTGTCGTCTCATTATGCTTGGCTCCATACCGACGTTCTTTTATTCCTGTTCGTTCTTGAATCCACTCATCTGAGGTATCCATAAATTGAGTTAGATCTTGGTTTTTAATTATATTTTCTGGAACATAATGTCCTAATCCTGCAATTTTTGTTTGAACAGCCATAAGTCAATTTTAATGTAAGTTAAAATATTTTTGTTTCATTAAGCTTCTCCAATAGGTCCCAATTCTACAGCCTCAGAATAAGCAACTTTAATTCCATTTTTACCCATGGAAGCTTTTACATTTTCAGAAAGTTCAAAAAAAGCTTTTTCATAGTTTTCTATTTTACAAAATGCTTTAACATCCACTTTAATACTGTGGCTTTCAAAAGCTGAAATTCCGATAAGGGGTTCATTGTTTTCTAATAATTGACAATTTGAAACCGCCTCTTGAGTCACCTTTTGTATCGTACTAAACTTTTCTTCATAAGGCATAAAAAACTCTACTGTAAATCTCATATTTCCATCATCACCTGTCGAATTAATAATAACATCGCCGATCGCCATTCCATTTGGAATAATCACTTCTTCATTGTCTAAACTCAAGATGATGGTATTGATAATTTGTATCTCTTGAACAAAACCTTGATAGTCTCCAATGGTTATAAAATCTCCAACGGAATAGGGTCTAAAAATCAACAATAATAACCCGGAAGCGATATGTCCCAACGTTCCTTGCAATGCCATCCCCACCGCAAAAACAAGAGCTCCTAAAACGGCAACAAAACTTGTTGTTTTTATACCAATAACCGAGGCCAAAATAGCCAATAAGATTAATTTAAGACCAATTGAAATTACTGAAAAAGTGAAGGGTTTAAGTGTTTCATTTAAGTTGGATTTCCCAATCCTGCTTTTTGTCATTTTTTCTACCTTCCCGATCAAATACCAACCTATCATAAAAATGATAATAGCAGATATAAATCTTGGAGACCACTCCAAAATAGATTTTAATAAGGATTGAATTAACGCTTGTAAATCTTCCATTCGAATGTAATCATTTAGTTTAAAGAGATTTTGTTTTGGATAAGTATAAATCTAAGCTTTCCTTTTTCCGGTCATCGAAATCAAATTTGATGTGCTTAGTAAGATAGGAACTTAAATTTAATGGATCATTTTCTTTTTTAGGTAACCATTGCTCTGGTTTATTGAAAGATTTTACGAAAGCTCTTTCCATTTCAATAATTACTTGCTTATCAACCTCTTTTAAGGAAACCCAAACTGCAAAAACAAAAGGCAATCCAGTATGTATTTTCCAATGGGTACCTAAGTCATACTTGTAAGCATATTTATTTTCTGCTTCAAACACTTTATCTCCGATTAGGATTCGGCCACAATGCTGATCGAATGCTTCCTCATTTTCATGCTTAAATTTAGCTTCAACCTTCCAATGTTCTTTCATCAATATTTGAGCGAGTAAATTAGATGACCTCGAATCTTGATCTAAAATTATAGTATTTAATTGCTCGATGGGAACATGACTAAATATGCACACTGTCCTTACCTCACCATCACAAGATATGCTGTAATTATCCAGGATGGTATATTCTTCTAATTCAGGAAGAACGCCTACCGGCAACAATGAAATTTGAACTTTTCCTTGTTTAAATTTTTCTGCACAAATAGCGGGTACATCTCTTTCTAATTCAAAAAGATTCTGATCTAAAAAATGATCAAATGCATAAATGTAGGGCGTTGTATTATGGTAACTTACACAAGCTATTTTTACCATTTCAAATTCTGTTTTGTGTTCATCACAAATGTATGATTTTAACGTATAGATATATAATTCAATTTTATGTCAGAATGTTTTCAAATTAAAGTATTTCTTAATATATTACTTTTCGGATAATTCAATTACTTATCTCGCATTTAAATTGCACGTTACGCTGAAGAATTTTTTGAAATTAATATTACATTAAATGACAAAGAGGCTATGTTAAAAGAAAAGATGCGTAATTATAATACGCCACAAAAGATTCAAGATTTAGGCTTGTATCCGTACTTTAGAACCATTGAATCAGAACAAGACACCGAAGTTATCATCGGTGGTAAAAAAGTCCTGATGTTTGGTTCAAATAGCTACTTAGGCTTAACTAATCATCCTAAGATTATTGAAGATATTAAATCCGCCGTAGAAAAATATGGATCAGGATGTGCAGGATCTAGATTTCTAAATGGAACGCTTGATATCCATTTAGAGCTCGAAGAAAAATTAGCCAATTTCGTTAACAAAGAAAATGCACTCATTTTTCCTACCGGTTATCAAGTAAACCTTGGTGTTGTTTCTGCTATTCCGGGAAGACATGACTACATTATTCTAGATGATATGAATCATGCATGTATTATTGATGGCGCAAGACTTTCTTTTGGAAAAGTTTTGAAATATAAACACAATGATATGGATTATCTTGAACGAGTCCTTGCTAAGTGTGATCCCGATCGAATAAAAATAATTGCTACCGATGGTGTATTTAGTATGGAAGGAGATTTGGCAAAGCTTCCCGAAATTGTTGCTCTAGCAAAAAAATATAAAGCAAACATATTAGTTGATGACGCTCATGGAATTGGCGTTATGGGTAAAGGTGGACGAGGAACTTCCCATCATTTTGGTGTTGAAAATGATGTTGACTTAATTATGGGAACTTTTAGTAAATCATTGGCATCCATTGGTGGCTTTATTGCTTCTGATAATAGTACAATAAACTATTTAAAACATAATGCTCGAGCGTTAATGTTTAGTGCTTCCATTGCACCAGGTAGTGTTGCCGCCGTATTGTCTGCGTTAAAAATAATGGAACAAGAACCTGAAAGACTAGAAAGACTTTGGGAAAATACGGAATACGCAAAAAAAATGTTGCAAGAATATGGATTTGAAATAGGTAGAACACAAACACCAATTTTACCTATTTTAGTTAGAAACGATTTTCATACTTTCAAATTAACAAAAATGCTTCTAGATGAAGGAATATTTGTTAATCCAGTGGTATCGCCAGCTGTACCGAGTTCTTCGTCATTAATCAGATTCACAGTGATGTGTACGCATTCTAAAGAACAAATTGATCGTGCAATTTCTACAACGGCTCGCTTAGCACACAAATTAGGTATTCTGCCATTCAATAAAAAATAAGCATGGCTTTACTTGTAAAAATCGTGACATCATGGAAGCAAAGTTTATCTTTCATTAATTTCCCTCATGAACTACATAAAGACGACCCTAATTATGTACCAGAAATATATTTAAGCCAAAAAGAAATTCATAACCCAAAGAAAAATCCATTTTTTAAACATTCCGAAGTTTGCTCGTTTTTAGTCTATGATGAAAAAAAAATCGTAGGGCGAATTTCAAGTATCTTAAATCATAGGTATAATGAATTTCACAAGTGTAATGTAGGATTTTTTGGGTTTTTCGATTGTGTAAATGATAAAGAGGTAAGTACTATCCTTTTTAATCAAGCAAAAGATTGGTTAATTGCCAAAGGGGTGCATCGAATGATTGGTCCAACAAATTTTTCTTTAACAACCGACACGGGTGGACTACTAATTGATGGTTTTCAAACACCTCCAATTGTAATGATGACATACAACCCGCCTTATTACAAGCATCTTGTTGAAGCTTATGGATTTACCAAAACAATGGATTTATACGCGTACATGATTCTTACTAAACAAGTATCGACTAAATCACTGGAATTATATACTAGGTTAGAGCAGCGCCTCAAAAAACAGGATATAACCATTCGAACGATCAATCTTAAACATTTCAAAAAAGAAGTTGCCACTATAAAAAAGATATACGATTCCGCTTGGGAAAATAATTGGGGATTTAATCCCCCTTCTGTTGAAGAATTTAACCATTTGGCTGAAGGTTTAAAAATGATTATCGACCCATCTTTAGCATTTATTGCCGAATATAAAAACGAAGTGATTGGCTTTGCAATTTCATTGCCCAATATTAATGAGGTAATGATCCATCAAAAAAAAGGACGTATTATTCCTTTTGGTCTGGTTCGATTATTATTAAAAAAGACTAAAACAAAATATCTAAGAGTTGCTTTATTAGGTGTAAAAAAGAATTTTAGAAAAAAAGGTATTGAAGCTATCTTTTTTGCTAAAACTATAAAAATTGCGAAACAACGTGGTGTTATTGGTGGGGAAGCCTCATGGGTTCTAGAAAACAATGAAATGATGATCAAAGCTGCAAAAAAATTGAATGGAAAAAAATATAAAACTTATCGTATTTATGATGTAGCATTGTAATATGGAAAAAATTCTCATCATCGGTGGAACGGGTTTTATAGGCCAACATTTAGTAAATACGGCCTTAGAAAGAGGCTTAAATGTCCATATAACATATAGAAATAAGAAAAGGACTGCTACCCTTCCAGCAAATGTGACAAAACATGAATTTGAAATATCGAATGAAGACAAAATCCGTCAATTAATCGTCGACTATTCATTTGATTACATTATTCAAAATATTGGCATCACTAAAGCAAAGTCATCAAATAAATATTATGCCGCGAATGCAAATTTCGTCAGAAAACTAGGCAAAATACTTATTGAAGAACATTGTATCCCTAAAAAACTATTGTTTATAAGCAGTCTATCTGCTTATGGTCCAGCTGAATTTAGTCCTACAAACATCATTTCTGATCAATTCCCTCCACACCCATTGACCGTTTATGGTAAAAGTAAATTGCAAGGAGAGCACTTTCTCATCGGTCTCAAGAAAATACCATATTTGATTTTACGACCGACAGTTGTTTATGGCCCTGGAGATAAGGAGCTATTTCCAATCCTAAAATTGCTTAACAAAGGTTTAGGAATCCATTTGGGTCCAAAAAACCAAATGCTCAGCTTTATATATGTCAAAGATTTAGCAAATCTTACGATAACTGCTTTGCTATCAGAATATGAACAAAAATCCTATTTTGTAGCATCGAATGGTGCAATATCAACGACAAATTTTTATGAGACCATCGGTTCTATTTTTCAGAAAAAAATTCGTCATTTTTCAATACCAAAATCCGTTCTAAAAGGGATCGCTCGAATACTTCATTTTATTGCAATGGTTACAAAAAAATATCCGATGCTTAATAGTGAAAAAGTTGAAGAGTTGACTGCTACAAGTTGGGAATGTGATGTTACTCAAATCGAAAAAGACTTTGAATTTGTTCCATTACATACACTAAAAAGTGGAATGAAAGAAACGGTTCAATGGGCACAAAACGAAAAGTTATTATAGAGATGAAAAGTTCAATTCGACTTTCCATGATCAAAATAGTACATTTGGATTCAAAATAGATTCTTTTGAATTTTGGTAAAACGGAACATTTTAAGCAAGTTGATTATACCTTTGAAGAAGAACATCCAATAAACAAGCAAAAACTTCAAAGTAGTCAAAAAACAAAAACAACTATCCACATAGGTTGTACTGGTTGGAGTGTCAAAGAATGGAAAGGAACGTTTTATCCTTTAAAAGCAAAAACAAATCAATATTTATCTTACTATTCCAAACTATTCAGTACGGTCGAATTAAATAGTACGTTTTATGCAATTCCGTCAAAAGAAAAAATTAACCAATGGGTAGATCAGGTAAATCCAACATTTAAATTTTGTCCAAAATTTCCAAAATCCATTAGTCATAGCAAAGATTTTGGGCATGGATCCGGAGCAATAGATTCTTTTATAAAAGCACTTACTCAATTTGGCTCTACATTAGGCACCAGTTTTTTACAACTCCCCGAATATTATACTCCTCAGAAAATCAAAACTATACTGCCTACATTACGACACTTATCTTCCACTTTTCCGGTTCAAATTGAACTTAGGAATAAAACCTTTTATGAATCTTCCCATCTTCAAGCATCAATCGATCTACTAAATAACATGAATCTAGGATGGGTCGTTACAGATGTTGCAGGTAGAAGAGATTTAGCTAGACGGACCATTTTAAAAGACAAATTTATGGTTCGGTTTGTAGGGAATGATGATCTAGAAACGGATCGGGCTAGACTCATCGATTGGGCAGATAAATGCAAGGAATGGTCGAGGGAAGGAAATCTTGAAATTTACTTTATGATACATCAACCCGATAATATTAAAGCGCCTGACACTGTAAAGATATTTATTGAATTATTTAAAGATTCAGATAGTATTGAGTTAAAAAAAATGGATACTTTAGTTTCACAGCAAAATTCTTTATTCTAATTATGAGTGTAATCCCATACATCCAGCGAGATATAAGTTGGTTAGCCTTCAACTATCGAGTATTACAAGAAGCTAAAGATCCTTCTGTACCATTATTAGAAAAGATTAAATTCTTAGCTATTTATTCTTCCAATTTGGACGAATTTTTTAGAGTAAGAGTCGCCAATCACAGAAACTTAGTAAGAGCAGGTAAAAAAACACAACGAGACTTATCTTTTAGCCCTGAAGAAGTGTTAAAACAGGTACTAAATATTGTAAATGAACAACAATATGAGTTTAGTGAAATCTTTGAGAAACATATAACGCCAGCACTAATTAAGGAAGGCATTGTCATTCGAAAGCTAAAAAAGCTTAATCAAGAACAGTTAGAATTTATTTATAAATTTTATGAAGATTCAGTGCAACCATTTGTACAACCAGTAATCTTGAATGGCAATAAGGTAAAACCATTTTTAAATAATGCTCGAATCTATCTAGCATTGCATTTACAAGATAAAGAAACCCCCAAAGGAGACCCTACGTATGCCTTACTTTTAATTCCATCTCAAGAGGTTTCAAGGTTTATCGAATTACCCAGCAGATCGAAAAACCAACATGAAATCATTTTTCTAGATGAAATCATTCGTTATGCAGCTCAATTCATCTTTCCTGGCTATGATATTATGGGGAGTTATTCAATAAAATTAACCCGTGATGCTGAGTTGTATATAGACGATGAATTTTCTGGAAATTTAATGGCAAAAGTGAAAAAAAGTTTGGCCAAAAGAAAGGTAGGACCAGCATCAAGACTTGTCTATGATCGAAAAATGCCTAAGCATTTTCTTGCGTATCTCATGAAAGTATTTAATATTTCATCGTATGATTTATCTCCTGAAGGTAGGCAACACAACAACTCTGATTTTTTCACTTTTCCTTCTTTTGGGAAAAAGAATTTAAAGGATAAAGATCTACCTCCTCTTCCATTTAAACCATTAGAAAAAACGAAGTCCGTTTTTGATAAAATAAAACAAAAGGATCAATTTCTATTTTACCCGTACCATAGCTATGAATCCACGATTCGCTTTTTTGAAGATGCGGCAATAGATCCACAAGTGACACACATTAAAATCATTCAATATCGAGTGGCTAAGAAGTCGAGAATTATGGAAGCCTTAATGTTAGCCGTAAAAAATGGTAAACAAGTGTCAGCCTTCATTGAGATAAAAGCTCGTTTTGACGAAGAAGCTAACTTGCAATGGGGTGAAAAATTAGAGGAAGCAGGTGTTAAAGTCAATTATAGCATGCCGGGGTTAAAGGTTCACTCTAAATTAGCTATTGTTCGAAAAATTGTTGAGGGAGTGCCCGAGATTTATGTTTACTTAAGCACTGGCAATTTTCATGAAAAAACAGCCAATCTCTATACGGACTTTGGTTTGTTTACGTACAATACTAAACTGACGGCTGAATCCATGCGCCTGTTTACTTATCTTGAGACTAAGATTAAACCTTCAAAGCCATTTCAGCACCTGGGAGTTGGCCAGTTTAATCTAAATGTAATGTTGAACGATCTCATTAAAAATGAAATTAAAAATGCTGAAGCGGGCAAAAAAGCATCGATTATATTAAAGTTAAATAGTCTACAGGATAGAGAAATTATAAAATTACTTTACAAAGCAAGTCAAAAGGGTGTCCGGATAAAATTAATTGTTCGTGGTATTTGTTCGCTCGTTCCTGGCGTAAAAGGCATTAGTGATAATATTACATGTATCAGTATTATTGATCGATTTTTGGAACATGCAAGAGTTTATATTTTCAGAAATGATGGGAAAGAAAAAATCTTTATGTCTTCAGCTGATTGGATGACTAGAAATCTATATCATCGTATTGAAACGATTGTTCCAATTTATGATACTGATCATAAATCTTTCATTAAACGAATCATTAAAATCCAACTTAGAGATAATCAAAAATCAAGAATTATAGATGCTAAAAAGACCAATAAATATAGCCACGAAAATCCGGATTTAATGGTTAGATCTCAAATTGAAACCTACTACATTTGTAAAAGAGAAGGAGAAAAATAAAAAATGGGTAGAAGCACTTATTCTTCTACCCATTTTCTTTTTAAGTATGATGTTTAACGCTAAGTTAATGTATCTTTCTTATCGAAGTAATACATTAAATTCTACCCTTCTATTAAGCGTTCTACCTTTTAAGGTATTGTTTTCTGCTATTGGGCTTGTTTCACCAAATCCTTGTGAACTTACTCTTGTCGTTGAAATTCCTCGACCGACAAGGTAGTCATAACATGCTTTTGCTCTTTTTTGGGATAACACTAAATTCGAATTAGCGTTTCCAGTATTATCTGTATGACCTTCAATCGAAAGAATGTATGAAGGGTAACGTTGTAAAATACTTACAATCTGATCTAATATTGCATAAGATTCTCCTTTAAGTGTTGACTTACCAGAATCAAATTGAACTGCACGCATAGCTAAATCTAATACCTGTCTATCTTCTTGGGTCATTTTAGGACAACCATTATTATCTACAGGGCCGGCAGCATTAGGACATCGATCTCTACTATCATCTAACCCATCACCGTCTGAATCAGGACATCCGTTGTATAGTTTTGAACCATATTTATTTGGACATTTATCTTCAGCATCTGCTATGCCATCTCCATCTGCATCTTTAATTTCTGGACATCCACCATTACTAGCAGTACCTTTAATACTTGGACATCGATCATCCGCATCTAATACTCCATCACCATCACTATCTTTTTGCGGGCATCCTTTAGAGGATTCAGGACCAGCCATGTTTGGACACTCATCATCATTATCTGGAATACCATCACCATCTGAATCAGGACATCCATCGAAAGTCGCTAATCCAACATAATTTGGGCATTTATCTTTATAATCTGCAATCCCGTCACCATCCGAATCTGGACATCCATTCAATTCGACAGGACCTGGTTTTAAAGGACATAAATCCTCATCATCTACGATTCCATCACCATCAGAATCTAATGCTTTTATCTCTTCTATTACTTCTTCTGGTTTGATATTCCCTTTTCTTAATCCATAGATAAACCCGATACCGTGGTGAAGATTATTTCTATTTTCTGAAAATGAAACTCTATATGCTGATTGCCATACAACTCTAGCATGTTCAGCAATTGCAAATTGTAATCCAACGCCTAATGGCACTTGTGCATTAAATTCTCCTTCCACTTCTAAAGCACCACCGACACCTGCCATCACGAAAGGTATCACTTTTGCACCCTGTCTCTGGATAAGATATTGTAATTGAGCGTCTAAACCATAAACGGTTTTGTGCAAACAGTTTAATTCTGTATCGTGGCTTGTCACAACTCCTGTTTTAAAAGGTACATACAAATTGAAATTTTGTGCAATTTGATGCTGGTATCCTAATTCAAAACCTCGATGATAAGATCTAAAACTAGTAATATCCCCTCCATTTTGGGATTGATAATCTAAAAAAAGCGCTCTTACAGAAATTCCTTTAGCTAAAGGATCCATCGATTGAGCACTCATAAAACTAAGACCGAAAAAAAATAGGAATACAATTGTTATTAAATACCTCATAATATCTTTGCGTATGATTTTCAACTACAAACATATAAATAATATTTGTAATATGTCCTACAATATTGACATCTTTTTCATTATATTATGGATTTTCTTACCATAAGATAAATTAATGTGATGTCTCTCGATAAT
>CALDTZ010000069.1 GCA_937924805.1 uncultured Saprospiraceae bacterium | reverse complement strand
ATTAAAAACGGGCTTCTTATTAATAATCCAACTCTTAAATTCATTAAAATCTGGTTGATCTTCATTGTACTCTAATATAGATCTAGAAGACAGAAAATATCCATTCAAAAAGTTCTGTAGTGCACTAATTGTTCTAGAAGTTAGCCAAAGTTCTGGTGTCTCCCTAAGTGCTTTTAGGATATCATAAATATTTCGACCTGATATAATATTCATCCTTTATTTGAACTTTGGTAACGGTTGGGCTAAGCGTAGTGCTGAGGCAAAGAAACTTTACGTTTCGGTCTGCTCATGAAGCTAAAGCTTATTGTTTAGTTTTATTTTTTCTTCAAAATCAAAACCCTATCAATTTTGCAACTTCATAAAGAGTCAAGGGTAACTGAGAAGAGTTAATTTTTAGTTCTTCTTCACCCTATAGGTTCGCTGTCTATTGGTAATAATTGTTTTAACGTGGATGCTTAAAGTAGCCTCATCGGATATTGTTTGACAGCTATAAGTAGCATTTGAAACCAATAATCTATAACGGTTTCCATTTTGTGCCTGAGTTACCTGTGTTAAACTAAGTGAGGTGGTGGATGTGCCACTATAAATCCCAACATCTGTTAAATCGTCCCAAACTGTGCCATTGAAAATTTGCCATTGAAAGCTATCCGCATCTGTGGTTATGGCGGCAAGGGAGCCGCTACAACCAAGACAGATCGCAATATTTGCAGGCTGGCTTGTGAAACTAGGGGCAGTGCCAACTTCTTGAAAATCAAAGGTGCTATTGGAGTCAGCGTCTACAGGTGTTGTATAGCCATTAGAACCTAATACTGTTCCGTTGGTTGCGTATCCGGTACCATCTACTTCACCATCACCATCCATATCTGTAAAACCAGCTTCTATAACATCATTACAGCCGTCCCCATCCGAATCAACGTCAATAGTGTTAGGTAAGCCATCGCCGTCTATATCATTACAGGCAGAAAGTGGTTCATAAATAGTAAAGTTATCTACCGTAAAACTTCCTCTCGCGATGGTAAGCTTATAGTCTGTTAAAGAAATAACTCCAGAATATATTAGAGAACCATCATGGAAGTAATTCATAGTGCCAGATGCTAAAATTTCTAGTTTGAAAGTAGTGCCTAAAATGGAGGGTAGCTGCCATCCGCGATTAATACCCGCATGCCTTACGTACATTCCATTACTAGCATTAAACTGGAACTTATACCCTCCATCATTCCAACTTGTAGTTTCAGTGCCTGTATTAGGTAAAATTCCTATCATACCGTTTGAAACGGCCGATACTGTACCTTCTATGGTAAATGGAGCTGAGAACGTTTGGTCAGAATAAGCGTTAGCCCATGCGGAGCCTGTGACAGCTAATATTCCATTAGAAGGATTAGTCATGTTAGCGGCAGCTGAGCCGTGCCATGTTAAGTTTTCAGGCGTAACTATACAGCTTTCTTCTTCATCTGTAATACCATCATTATCATCATCTAAATCTTGAAAATCAGGTACTCCATCGTTATCCAAATCGGAACACTCTCCATCTCTAACGGAAGTATTGGTGCCCGTGTAACCATCGATACCGCTAGTTACCAAACCTTGAGAATCAACAGTAAGTAAAGCTGGTCCAAGGCGGCCATCATCGTTATCATCTGTAAAACCTGCTTCACTAACATCATTACAACCGTCACCGTCTGAATCTAAATCTAATCTATTTGGGATTCCATCATTATCGGTATCAAGTTCACCACTACAGTCTGAAAATTCTATTCTCAAATCACTCATTTGAAATGCTCCTCTACTTAGTGTTATTTCATATTCAGTATCTGGAACTGTTCCAGTATATACGATAGTCCCATCATGAGAGTATGTCATATTGCCGTTCTCGTCTATATATAGTATAAATTGTGTTCCTACAATAGAAGGTGCGTTCCATCCTGTGTTAACATTTCCGTGTCTTACATACATTCCGTTGCCACCATTAAACTGAAATTTAAACCCCTGGTCATTCCAACTCGTAGTTTCAGCCATAAATGTGGGCAGGACACCCAACATACCATTACCGACTGAATTTACGGTTCCAATTATTCTAAGAGGTAAATTAAACGTTTCGTCTGAATAAGCATTAGCCCATGCAGCGCCAGAAACGTTTAAAAGGTCTCCGGTGGCCGATACATTTGCTGCTGCTGCCCCGTGCCAATTAAGCTCAGAAAATTGGACTTGGCAACCATTAGTCTCAGCAGTGTCTAGTAGGCCATCATTATCATCATCTAAATCTATTACATCTATAATCCCGTCTAAGTCACTGTCTAGACAACTAATGGTTGCACTACAATCTGAATCAAAACAATCTGTAAAGCCATCACAATCATCATCTATACCGTTATTACATATTTCGGTAATTGGACCAGATGACGTATTAGATGTTACTAAACTTAAAGACGTATTTACTAAACCTGCAGTACCCGCGGTAGCTTGAATTGCACCTCCAGAAGTTCCTCTTGTTCCTCCTGTTACATCTGTAGTTACAGCCCCTCCAACAGTACTTGATATTGCTATAAACCCTCCACCAGCACCTCCACCGGCTCCATGATTGGCAATATTATTTCCACCAGCTCCACCTGAAGCGTCTAGAGTTACGTTAGTTAAAGGATTGGCGATTTCTATGATAATACTTCCTCCGGCACCTCCACCTCCGGAACCATCATTATTAGGCGCTTGAATACCAGCTATACCTTGTGCTATAATTTCATTTCCATTTCCAATGAAGTTTTGGGTTTGGATAATAACAATACCACCACCTGCACTTCCGGCACCGGCAACACTGTTGTTTTGATGTCCACCGCCACCACCACCACCAAGGAAAATTCTATTATCTGTTATTTGATTAGTGACTGGTTTTCCACCAAGTCCAATAAAAGTTTCGCTGGACCAAGTGCCGCCGTTACCACCTAGTCCATAGTTGGCACCACCTCCACCACCGTTATTATGGGCGTTACCACCACCACCACCTGTAGCTTGAGCTCCCCTTCCTGTTTCTTTAGTGGCTATAAACTCAGCTATTCCTTCTCCTTTGTATCCAGCATTACCTGTACCTCCCTGGTAGTAGTAACCACCATGATTTCTTGTTCCATTGTTGGCTGAAATTGCTCCACCTCTAAGTCCTAATCCTTGTACATTTATGTTCGCATTTAAGAATACATCATTAGCGAAAAATATGAGCACTCCTCCAGTGGTTCCATTCCATGCCTGTGCTGTTAGCGTCCCATTAACATTAGCTGTGTCATATTCAGGAATTCTAATTAACTGAACTGAACCTGAAATATCATAGTTATTTTCTAGCGCGTAAGTAAAGAAAATAGTATTCCCTGAAATACTTTGAATTTCTTGAACTTCATATTGACCTGAAGCACCATAATTAGTTACATCTCCATAAGAACCGGTTCCAGACTCATTTATGGTTGCTCCTTTCATTTGGATTAGTAGTACTTTATCGCCGAGAGATAAAGATGCAGTAGATAAAACTTCTATTTCTCCACCAGATATACAGCTGATAGCCGTGACTGCAGTATACTCGTTAATGACCCCTGATATATTGGTAGTCTGAGCCGAAATACTGATACTATAGACTAAAGAAATGACCAGAATGACTTCCCTACGGAAGGATACGAGATAATGTAAAAACTGGTTCATCTAAATAGTTTTGTATAATGGATATTTCTCAACGCTTTCTCACTTCCTTTTCAACAATTGTCTCTGAATATCTATAAAGTTCAAAACTGTTATAAGAACTATCTTTCTATTCCCTATTACAGATAATCCCATTCATAATTGACCTGGTGTATTCCGCTTCGATGATTTTGATACAACCATCATTAAAAGGGTATGATATTAACTTAATCTCTACTTGTGCCTGTGGCATTTGTAAAGCAAAGTTCAGTCATACCATATAATGGTATACCAGTTCTTAGAAGAATGGACAACACTCTTTTTAACATGGGTTGTTTGGAAGTAAAGTATAACTTTAGATTTCAAAGATAGAATTACACAAGTTTTGTTGTAAAACTACTGGATAAGGTGGTGTAAAGAATGTTTTTGTTTTTTTAACAGGGTCATACATATATTTCTGATTGTTTTGTTTTTTCTTTTTTTGTCTAAAGCAAAATCCTAAAGATTTTGCGACCTCATAAAGATACACAGACCTTGGCGTATTTACCCCAAGTCCGCATTAATTATAGGCTTCCTAAGTTAGTATTTTTTTATCTTATAGTGTTTAACAAAAAGAACAAAAGAGCAGAGGATTGAATCAATATTGAATAATTAATTATTATATTTTTATCGAATGCCGCAATGTCAGTCTTTAAGTCGTTTATCCAGCTAACACTATGGAAAAATTAGAGTTCGTTGAATATTTGATGCATTAGGCGATTTTTGTCATTGAAACTTTCTTCCAATGAAATCATCGTCTCGGTCCGGTCTACTCCCTTAATATCATCTATCTGAAAAATAATATTTTTTGCATCAGATGTGTTCTTTGTTCTTATTTTGCAGTAGAGATTAAACTTCCCAGTACTAATGTGGACATTAGTGACATTAGGGATTTCTACTAGCCGTTCGATAACAAGATTTATCTGGTTTGTCTTGTTCAAAAGAATACCTATATATACAACAAACGAACAACCTAACTTTTCATAATCAAGTATTAGTGATGACCCCATTATAAGTCCTAACTCTTCCATTTTTTTGACTCTCACGTGAACGGTGCCAGCTGATATATGGAGTTTTTTCGCAATGTCTGTGAAAGGTGTTCGGGTATTTTCTATTAAGATGTCCAGAATTTGGTGATCTATTTCATCCAACATTCCTTTAGGCATATGAGTAACTTATTTATTTGAATAACAAGAACAAATTAGGTCATTGCTAATGGAAATACAACCTATGCAGGCTATTTTAAAAGGGAATTTCGAAATTAATATTTTTCGAAGCTTTGATAAGTCACAATCTTTTCAATTATAGGGTCAAATTACCAATAATGTATTAAGAAATCATAAAAAAGTGATGCTAATACTTGAAGTTTAGAATTTTAAATCCAAGAAAAATTGATAGTCACAAACAAAACTTACGCCGTAAACCCCATAAGACTACAATAGATTTGCGCAAAAAGGCTATTGTATGAATACTTAATTTAATGGATTACCAATTTGAGAAAAACCTGAAGATTCCTCAGCTTTTAGTTCAAAATTTAACTATCCTTTATTTGAGCTTTTGTTCTATTATACTCACGACTAATCAGAGTCACAATAGTATTGTATCCATACCCTTTATACAATTATTGAGACACTTCACACAACTTTACAATTTATTTTTAGCATGAGTTACTAGATTGACCTAAAATTACTCAAATATGAATTCACTCATCTATTTTATCGCCTTTACGGCTATGATTTTGACCGCAAACGTTGTTATTTATATCTTAGCAGGACTATCTAGAAAACGATTCAATCAGTAAATAGCAATAAACTGGATAGCTTTTTCATCCTTTATTTGAACTATTCTTATTTGCGTCTCACTACTTGAATAACAAAATCAATGATAAGTAATAAGAATATTATGATTAGAACAGATAGATATGCAAACAAATCCCAAGGACCTGAACCTGAAAAAAAATAAAGAGCAACAAAAAACACCAAACTTCCAACTAGCATGAAAACAGCCAATTGATTTAAAGTGGTTTTTCTATATTTCATATAATCCTTTATTTGAACTTTGCGCGTTTTTTAAAGAAATACATAAACGATGCGAATAGCATACTTAATAATGTATTATAAAAAGAAACGTAATATGCGCTACCGTAAAATCTATTTAAAATACTGTAAAACCCAGAGCTATTCTCCGTAAGATTCCGAAATAAATAATAAACAAAAAACACTAACGTCAGGGAAATAAAACTGCCGCTGAAGTACCTTAACCATTTTAGTTTTCCGTTCAACTTCTTAAATAAAAGTAATGATATTAAAGAGCTAAAAATTATAATAGGAAAAAGATAATACCAAAATAAAGACAAAATACCATTTACATCTTTAATATAGTTTATAGAATTTATCATCCTTTATTTGAACTTTTGTTTTACAAAATTAATTCCTTTTCCAATCATTTTGAAAAACCCAAGAATGATTCCATCAAAGATAATCTCAACGAATACTTTGCCTAAAAATTCAAGTATAATCATCCTTTATTTGAACTTTGGCAATTGTAATCTTTCTAGCCCTTCTTTTTTAATCGTTTAAATTCATCTAGTTTCGAAAAGAATAAGTCAAAAGCTTTTTCTTCATCGTTTTCACATTCTTCAAGTAGTAATTTATAAAATCTTGGACCCGTGGATAATGGAATATTTGGTTGTCCGTTTATCCACCATTTAAATTCATTAAAATCTGGCTCTCCTTCATTATACAATTGGTCACCGTTATAATTTTTATTAGCATATATCCAATATCCCCAAAGATAATTTTCTAACGCAGTAATTGATTTCGACGTCAAAACTACAAGAGGTCGCATCCTTATATGCTCTAGATTTTCGTAAATCTTGTAACCATTTACAATTTGTATTTTTTCACTCATCCTTTATTTGAACTTTGTACCAGCATTCAAAAGTTGAAAAACATCATAAATGAATATCCCCAAACTAAGAATGACAATTACTAATATTAAGGAATTTAGGATAATTCCAATAATTTTCTTCACCGAGTTTGGTTCTTTTCTGCCCTTAAAAGAATACTTTACACCGATTATTGAACACGTAATAAAGGCAATCACAAAAACTAAATTCAATATTTCAGAGAAAATAGATTGGGTAGGTTTTAAAAATTGAACTAAAATTCCATAGGCAAGAATTAGTCCGAGAACTATTAGACCGTAATTGAAACTCCTAACTGAATTAAGATAGTTTTTAGTCATCCTTTATTTTATTACTTTATTCGAATCAAGTCCCCATCATCGAATCCAGTTGTTATAGCAACCGCCTTATGAAATATGGAATGTTCAAATTCATCTGATTTCATATAATTTAAAAGCAAATTTTCGGCAACTTCTAATACTTGATTCCAGTCTTTCCCTTTAATAGCTTCCAATGGAAAATCTAAATACTTTTGCTTGGGTTCATAATCAACAATACAAGCCCAATCATCATCTTCCGAATCAAATTTAAGTGAACCAATTAAATAAAATGTATATCCATTATTTCTTTCAAGTAACCCAAAATTGAACGCAATTATTTCTGGATTTGGTTTTTCTAAATCGTTTATACTTTGAATCCAGGTATTAAATTCTGTTGTTAAAGACATCGTTTATTTGAACTTATATTTTTCAAAAGAGGTTTTGTTCCGTCTGGGTTTTTCATTTTACACGCACCATCTTTTGTCTGCCAATTGGACCTCCTTCAAAACTTGCCTCTAATTCGTACTGATCTTCATTAATTGGAATTACTTTCACTCTAAGCAATTTGTCCTTAAAAACCTTGGTTAAATCTTCTGAGCCACTTAAAAGCTTGAGGGTGTATTCACAATCATTAAGCCAACTTACTTCATATTTTGACTCTGTACCTGTTGTTATGCTACGTTCAATTTGATGGAATTCAGTTCTTTCAATTACAGATTCGTGTTTTAGTTCAAGATCATTTATTTTATACTTTCCAGTTTTAAATTTTTCGCATTCTGATTGAGATGAACAACTAATACAAAACAATAATAAAGCGTAAAAAATATATTTAACAGGTGTCTTTTTCAAATGGTTGTATTTAATTTTTGCTTAAGCAAAGCGTTTGAAATCATATATTTATCAATCGTTTTTTTGAACTTTAGTTAAGAATTCCAATCCTTAATTCTTCTATAAACTTTTAAGACTTTTGCTAAAACAAAAAACGCTGCTATAGTAAACAAAATTACAACATACATTTCACCACCAAATAATTCAACAATGACATATGAGAAAACATAAAAAATAATTGCAGTTGGGATTGCAACTATTAATCCGCTTAACAATAGAGCAAAAAATGTTCTCATCCTTTATTTGAACTTTAGTTTACTAAATGAGACATTTCCTTGTAAGCAGCCTTGACAAATAAAACTACTAAAATTGGTATTGAAAAAACCATAACAAGATATACCAACTTTAATCCGATATTTTTTGTTCGCTTGGCAAGTCGGAAAAGCATTATCGGATTAACAATTGGTGCCCAGTAAAAACTACCCTTTTCTCCATTCCTTTTTAAAATGAAATACATTACTAGAAGTATTCCATTTATAAAAAGCGCAAGGGTTACTGGAGGTTTTATCATATTTATTGCTATTTTAATTATCCTTTATTTGAATTTTGGTTTAGCTCAGTTCTTTGTTGTGATTAATTTTTAATTAGAACCTTTTGAAAACACGTATTTATTTTCTTCATTTTTTTCCCATTCTGGATACTTTAAAGAATCAATACTTTCATCAATTGGTATTTCAATTTTAATA
>CALDTZ010000068.1 GCA_937924805.1 uncultured Saprospiraceae bacterium | reverse complement strand
GTAAAATTATAATTGGATCTAGGGTCTGTCTGGGTAGCTTCTGTCAATGATGATTGGTTGACATCACCCATTTTATGTCCCGTAAAATCTTGTCTTAAATCACCACTATAATGTTGAATCTGAAATAGATTTGTTCCAATTTCTTCCATGTAATCATTGGTTTCCTCAAGTAAGAAACGCCAATTGACACATTCCTCAAAATCAGTAATATTTCCTAAAATAAGTCGCCTTATCGTACCTAAATCATTGGCAGAGATTGATCCATCACAATTCACATCCGCCGTCATTTTTTGAATCTCCGAAAGTTCAATTAGACCGAGTATATGCATTTGAGCCATGACAATATCAATGGTACTTACAAACTGAAGCGCGTTCTCTTGTCTTCTTAGATTTAAATCAAGACTTACATGACCAAAACTAAAATAATCATACCACCCAAGACTATCATTTGTCATCGTAAATCCTTCAGGTGAATTCATAACTTCAAACGTCACATCAGTCAATGGTTCACCCATTTCATTTTTAATAAAACCTTCTAAGTCTAAGGCAGGATCACCATCACATATTCCACTATTATCGGATAAACGAATGGTCGTCAAACAAAAATCCTTATTACCATATTCATCCCATACATAAATTTCTAATGTAACAGAATCACTTGTCGTAATATCATCACAAGTAAGGGTGAGGGAACTACTTTTCGTTTCTTCACTGTAATCTATATCATTTGCAGGACTAACTTCAGAAAACGTATATCTCAAGTATTCCATAGCTGTACAATTATCAACAGATTCTACATTATAATCACTTGCCCATATTTCTACCGTCCCATTATTTTCCATTAACACAGAAGAAATGGTGGCTAGACAATACGGCGTCGGTGCTTTTTTATCCGTAACGTAAAATACTTGTTCGTGGGAAGTTACATTGCTACATCCATCCGAAGCCTTATAGACCAGTCGATGCGCGTATGGAGAATTTTCGATCGATGATGGAATTTCAAATTGTAAAACATCACCATTCATCGTTGGAGCAATGTATAGCTCATTTTCTGGTGTTCCAAAATTAGGATCTTGTTTTGGTACATAACTACTAAACACATAGTCATCCGTCCAATCACCCCATAAATCTACATACACCTCCCAATATATTTTTTCAGATGTACAATTACCAATCGTATCAAAAGCTATGGCTTCCAATTCTATCGTTCTAGAGCAGCTATTGGTAATTGCATAAGTAGAATCTTGAATGGATAATTCGGGCTTGTATTCATCAACAATATGAACTTTTTGCGTATGCAAATAATGAGTATCGGTACACCAATTAAAAATATCATATTTGAATTTGAGTAAAGCACAAGCAGACGAACTAGAAGAAAATAAGGTATCAACTTGCACATTGATTCCTACACCCTCACAAGGATTTGGCACCCAATAATTCGGTTGATCTACATCTCCATCCCAGCATTCAAGGGTAATATCTTGAGGCCATGTAACATTACTTTCACTAAATGGTGTTGAAATCTGAAAAGTCAATAATTGCAAACATGTATCCTCAGTGGTAGGCATAATCCAATATCGCTCTATGGTTCCCTCATTGCAACCATCAATATAGTCTCGGTAGACATCTTTATAGATAATCGGTTCATTTGGACCTGCAAAATCCCAACTGGCTTCACCTAACAATTCAAAATCATAAGGATCAACTGTACATTCGACAATAGCATCGTTTGGACAAGTAATACCACAAAATGAAAAAGGGATATTGGCGAAGTAAAAACATACTACGACCAATGTACTAATGAGGGGGGACACATTGTTCATGGGTTCAGTCTAAGATTGATTTAAACATTAAGTTACATAAATTTGAAATATTATCAAACCTAGGTATATGAGAAACGACTGAAATGACTAAATCGTCGCTTTCTATGGCTTTTCTGTCTTAATTATTCTTTCAATTGCTTTTATTTTTTTCACATTTGTACAAATAAATCAATCTAAAATGAAAAATACTTTTTCTAATGTGCATTTGAGCGTCTTAGCTATCGTTGGCGTATTCTCAATAGCTATTCTTTCATGTTCACCAAAAACTGCAGTTACTCCAGATATTTCTGAAGTTGAAGCACCGATAATTGAAGAAATGACAAAAACGAAGTACTCAGGCATTGACCTAAGCCTAATGGATCAAAGTGTTTCTCCTCGAGAAGATTTTTTTCGCTATGTAAATGGTTCTTGGTTGGAATCTACAGAAATACCAGGTGATCGAAGTCGATGGGGAAGTTTTGATGAATTGAGAAAAAAGTCGTCAAACGATGTTTTGGCTGTGTTAAACGAGGCTATCGAAAGCAATTCATATCCAGCAGGAACAGATCAATACAAAGCTGCTACTTTTTATCAAACAGCTATGAATATCGAAGCGGTTAATGCCGCTAAATTATCAGCTCTTCAGCCCTATTTTGATAAAATAGAAAGTATCAAAAACGTTGGCGATATCCAGAAATATACAGAAGAAACGATTCACTTAGGATCTCGTTCATTTTTAGATTTTGCTATATTTCCAGATTTGAGAAATAGTGCGATGAATACCGCTTATATTACCTCGGGTTCCCTTGGATTACCCGAAAGAGACTACTATTTAGATGATGATGCGGATTCACAAGAAATACGAGTAAAATACTTAGCGCATGTTGCTAAGATGCTTGGATTTATTGGAATCGATGGAGAAGAAGCAAAAAAACAAGCTCAGACCATCATGGAATTGGAAAAAAAGATGGCTGAAATGATGTTATCTAAAGAGGAATCAAGAAACCCTACCCTGCTTTATAACAAACAATCCATTTCGGAACTTCAAAAAGATATTCCTTTTATGCAATGGAATGGTTTCTTTGAAAACTTAGGTGTAGGGAAATTAGATACCATTATTGTATTGCAACCCAAATATAATAATGCCCTTCAAAATATTGTGGCTAATTCCAGTATCGAAGATTGCAAAGCATTGCTAAGGTGGAACGAATTGAACAACTTTGCGGGATATGCTCATGCCGAAGTCGAACAAGCAAATTTCGATTTTTATAGCGCTGAATTAAGAGGAGTTAAAGAAATGCGCCCACGATGGGAAAGAGTATTGGGTACAGCAAGTAGTTACATTGGTGAAGCTATAGGTAAATTATATGTTGACAAAAACTTTCCTCCAGAAGCGAAAGCCGTCGCGTTAGATATGGTCAATAATATTAAACTTGCTTTCGCTGATCGTATCAATGGTTTGGAATGGATGACCGATGAAACAAAACCAAAAGCAATTGCGAAATTGAACAACTTTACCGTTAAAATTGGATATCCTGATAAGTGGAAAGATTACTCCACAATGGACGTTGCAACGGCTGAGGAAGGTGGTAGCTATATCAGTAATATTATTTCTGCAAGAAAATGGAGACATGCAGATATGTTAACCAAAATGAATAAACCTGTCGATAAAACGGAATGGGGAATGTCACCACAAACCGTAAACGCATACTACAATCCATTAAATAATGAAATCGTATTTCCAGCGGCTATCTTACAACCTCCTTTCTTTGATTTCAAAGCAGATCCTGCTGTAAATTACGGAGGTATCGGTGCTGTTATCGGTCATGAAATGTCACATGGATTTGATGATCAAGGAAGTCGATTTGACAAAGATGGAAACATGACCAACTGGTGGGAAGATGAAGATCGGGTTCAATTTGAAGCGAGAAACAAAAAACTAATCGAACAAGCTAATAATTATGAAGTGCTACCCGATGTATTTATCAACGGAGAATTTACATTAGGAGAAAACATTGGTGATCTTGGTGGAATAAATACAGCTTATGATGGACTAATGAAATATTATAGTGATAAGCAGGATCCGGGATTGATTGATGGTTTTACTCAGCAACAAAGATATTTTCTTTCGTGGGCAACCATCTGGAGAACAAAGATTAGAGATGAAGCTTTGCTTAATCAAATAAAAACAGATCCGCATGCACCAGGTGTATTTAGAGCAAATGGACCTTTGACAAATTTAACAAGCTTCTATGAAGCTTTTGATGTCGTTGAAGGGGATGCAATGTATCGATCAGATGAAGATAGAGTGATGATTTGGTAAGTTATACTTTCTATTTTAATGATAGTAAAGGGATGATTCTAAGATTAGAACCATCCCTTTATTTTTTAAAAAAGTCTATCTAAAAACTAAAATTTGAATTATTTAACCATCATTTAATCTAAATCATGGTTATTATCTCACTTTCTGGTAATCTTGACTTTTATTGCTAATTAAGGTATTGATAGTTTATTGAAGTAATGAATATTCATACTATCAATAGTATAGTAGCAAAACTATATACCGTTATTTGAAATTACAATACCGGTCAAAAAGGATAGTAGCAATTAGTCTCATCTATTTTGATTACACCAATATCAGAATGCTTACTTCATTGTAGACAGTCTTTAAACGTTTACCAAAAAATAGATTTGTCATCCGCTTAGAAGTTTCGCTATAGCATAAAGTTTGGAATCTTGCGCTACCCATTAAACTGACTTTTTGTTGCCTAGTTGTATCAAACTTACCACATGCATAAAAATCGCAGATGGAGCTAAAAAACTTGGAATAAGCACCAATGGTAATCTTAAAAAAGAAGGATCAACAGGTACTGATTCATATCCCCAAAAAGATGGGTTGTAAATCGAACTGGCAATGGTTGCTGCGACAATTAAAATCATTATTATTCCTAAGACATTCCAAGCTTTAAGCAAGTTTATATACGTTTTTCCTGTGCGTAAAATAAGGAATCCAATAAAGATGGCAGTAATTCCTATGACTACATCAAAATTATGACCAAGATAGGTAGCTTCGATTGGAACAATAGCTTTTAAAAATGTAGCATGAAGTAACAATTCTACAAATATTCTAAACGATTGATAAAAAGCAGTCCATTGCAAAGGAATCGACTTTATGAAAGCACTTGATTTATTTCTACGAATAAAATAAATTAGAAAAATAATCAATGGTAAGACTAAAAACAAAGGGAAACGTGGTGGCATACCAAAATCCAAGAGTACATCAAAATAAGATAAACATCCTATGTAAAGGAAAATACCAACAAAAAACAACGCTACCTTTTTCGTTTTTTGGCTAGCTATTTCTTTGGTTTTATAAAATGATACTGCAGCTTTATAATGACCATATAGGATTAGAAAGACTACGACAACAGATAAGAAAATATAATAAAGACCTAACATAATAGTATGTTTTAAAGGGTTAAGGATTCAAATAATTGATCTAATGCCATGCATCCATCATCTCCTAATATTGCTTGAGTTTCGGCCATTGCCGCTTCCCAAATAGGGATTATGGTGATTACCTTATTTAATCCCTTAGGTGTAATCTCGATGGCTTTTTTATTATTTATAACTAACAATTCATCTTCTACAAGTCGCCTAATATTTCGATGTACCGTCGACTTTTCTAAGAACAACATATCGCCCAATTTTGATTGAGTAATTATTTTGCGTTTTGACAAGACAAAAAGAATAGATATCTGAGAGTTGGTTAATCCTGAAAAACGTAAATGCTTTCGAAAGATGTTATTTATCACCCTATTTGATTTCTGAATTTTAGAAGCAATACAACTTATAGGGTTAAATTGAAGAATCACATTTTCATTCATATCTCGAAGATATAACTTAAAAGTTGTATATACAACTAATGTGTATTCAGAAAAAAACTTAATATAGAATTTCGATTTCAGTCCGCCCTTTGTGCATTCCAAAATCACGAAACGTTTCGTTTAAATCAAGCTGAATTAGATTCGAATGGTCCAATACCTCAATAAGGCAAGTATTACCAATTTCAATCTTTTCTATAGGCCCCATAACCCCTGAAAAAGCGCCATTTATCCGAATATGATCCGTTTGTAGTTCAATAATTGAAATTGCTAGCGAAGCTTCTTTATCATTAAAAACAAAAGAAGTATGATTGTCCAAGTATGTTTCCAAAAAAGCCTGATTAACAGCTACTCTTTGCACATTCTGTTCATTCAAAAAATCGCTCATTTCAAACGTAATATCTATTTGGATTACACCATCAACACTATATAGATAGAAGATCCCTAATGGCGTATTGTGAAAAGAAAATGCTACGCTTGATAAACCAATTAGTATTAAAAAAAATAAACGCCTCATCTTATTGAATGATTTGCTTCCTATAAAGCGTGATTCCATTATCGATTTGTATCTGCAAAATATACACCCCTTTAGATAATCCTCGAATTTCTATTTTATTTACTCCTTTCACTGCTTTAATATGGGAACCATCAACAGCAAATATATCAACCATCAATGGTAGATTATTACTTGAAGTTATCCAAACAAGGTCTCTGGATGGATTCGGATACACCTTAATCTCATGCTCATTAATATCATTTATTGACGAAAGAATCCCATCACAATTTTCATCTATTTCATTGCCATCGATCTCATCGGCTAATGGATTAATATTGACATCTTCATCATCACAATCATAGTCACTGATAAAACCATCATTATCATGATCATCTCCCATTAATGGATCATTGCCGTTGTCAAAATCTTCACTAACAAACCCCATTAAACATCTTGGTATTTGCGGAAAAGAAGAAGTAATTACATAGTAGTAATCAAACGCTTGATCACCTTCTGCAGTAGCTAATGAAAGGGTACCATAAAACCCATTACATTCATCTAGGTCTCCTTTACCACAAATATATTCATAGTCTCTCGTGTATTTTCCGGTGTAGGCACCGCAAGGTTCTATGATACCATCCCCTGTTCGTAATCCTCTTTTTAATTGATAACTTGGTCGCAATTCAGTCATCACGCCGGCTTCATCTGGCCCAAATCGATATAAAATTGGAAATCCATCAGCTGCCCATCCAATATGCATTGGTTCTGTTGGAATCGATGTGGTTGTGGAAACTCCACTTATTTCATTTTCTACATAGGAAAACATATTACCATGGTAATGATACCCTTGATCTCCTGTATGGGCTGAAGCACAATCTAGACCTACCAAACCCTGACCTTGCCCCTGATTATTGGTAGGTTCAAATACCCAATCCCAATTATACTCCCCTGATGTTTGGTTTTCAAAGATAAAGGGCGCTGCTGGTGCTGGAGCGAATAAAACACCATTTTTTGCGATTCCAAAATATCTTGCAGGTCTTCCATTATCATGTACAACATTGGTTATTTCATTGCTAATCATCGGGTTCAAATCTATTCCAAAGTCATGATAGGTTTGCGAAGGCATTTGGTTCGGACTATTGTAACAATAAGGGTGATTCGGAAAATTATTTGTGTAAATATGACGAGACTCACCATTTATATATTCATAATAAACGGACGGCGAATCTGGTTCTTCACAACAACCAATATTAGTTGTATTTATATCATTATTATTTGTACAAATATCATTACAATCATCTATTGTTTGCTCATTACCATTTTGGATGCCGTCTATACATGACCAGTCATTACGTATAACTTCCATTTCACTTTGCATGGCTAAAAGCAAAGCTGTTTCTTCATTCGTAAGACTACCAACTAGGTTGTTTTCTTCAAGGATATCCTCTGAAATTTTATAAAACTCCATTAATCCAGTATCATTTTCAATAAGTTTATAATCCGTGTTTCGAATCGCCCAGCTAAGGATATCCCCTTCCCGATAATCGGTATATACAAATTCTCGATCCAATTCGATTTCGCAAGATAGAAGGGGTTTAAAACTTAAACTATTATTTGTACCCCCATTCACTGAGTGGCCAGCTATCTCTAAAATGGTGGCATAAAGATCCGTTACATGAATGAGGTGACCTTCCGTTTCATTCAATCTTGTAACATTCTTACCTGCTACGATTAAAGGTACTCTTACACCACCTTCGTAAAGGGATCCCTTGGAATGGTTGGTAGAGAAATGTTGAATAACTCCACCTGGTGTTCCATTGTCACCAACAAATAAGATGACTGTATTTTCTCTTGTTTCTTCATCCATACTATCTAGTAATCGGCCAATTTCATGGTCCATTGCTTCAATCGCAGCGAGATATTTACCAAGATTATTCGATGTGTTTTCAACCGAATAGAGTCCCTCTGGCGGGATGTGAAATGGCGAGTGAGGTGCGACATGCGCTAACCAAAGAAACCATGGATCATCTTGGTCTTCAATCCATTGTATGGCATCGTTTGTCAAATCTGTAGTAACATACTCTTTACTTTTGGTTAATGATCCATTGACCACTTTATCCCAAGAATAGTAATCTTCTACAGAAGAAGTAAATAACCCCTCATAATGATCAATCCCATGTTGGTTTGGATGATTATAATCAACCGGATGAGAAATATGCCACTTTCCAATGACAGCACCAGCATAGGCATTATTTGTTGTTTCAGAAATTTTAGCAAATAAGGATGTATGTTCTATATTAAGATTTCCAGGAGGTCTCATGACGCCTGTTTTAATGCCATACTTTCCACTCATTATGGATGCTCTCGACGGGGTACATTGTGGGGCAGACCAGGTATTCAAAAACGTTAATCCATTGGTTCGTAAAGCGTCAAGATTTGGTGTAGTTGGCATCCTATCATTGTCTTGATACCCATTCGTAACATCGATTCCCATATCATCTGCTATAATAAGTAGGATATTCGGTTTGTCTGATTGACTATCTAAATCAAATGAAATCAGCAAAAGAATGAGTAATAGAATTTTTCCTTTAAAAGGCATTTGTGCGCTTTGTATAATGAATTAGAATAATGATCGACACTAAAAAGTAAACATTAGACGAATGAATTTCAAATTAGTTTAAAACTAAAAAAATGAATTCATGATTAAATCACAAAATTTAGTATTCTAAAACTCAAACATCAAAAAGCAACCCAAATCAATATTCATCCTTAATAATACACGTTTTTATTTTTACTTCCCGCTTATCGTTATCAATAAAATGCTTCTTTTTAGCTTGACAAAACTACCGTACAATCACCTCTTCCATAAACAACCAAGCTTTGTGTCCAGATCCTTCGGCCCCAATAGGAATGGTTTTTTTAGCAATGATATCGATTAATAAATACCTCGTTTTAATAGGCTCAAAAGCTGCTTTTACGGGAATATGTTTAATGCCTTCGTCTATACTTGTAATTTCGTGAAACTGCCCCCAATCTCGACCATCATGGGCATAAGAAAATCGTATGCTCTCAGGCTTGTAAATCCAATATGCTGGACCATGAAAAAAACCTAGGTCAATTTCAGATAGTAACGTTGGTTCGCCAAAATCAATAATAACAGCCGTATTACGTCCTTCAATTCCTAGCCATTCTACATCACCAAATTTATGCTTATTTGCCCTGACACCATTGGTCAAAATACTTGGTCCATATTGCCCATATTTTTCACTAAAAGACGATCCAAGCGTAATCTTTTTACCACTCGCCAAATTCAATTCAACCTCTTTAGAATATTCTTTCGTGACTTGTACACCATTGGCATAAGCCGCATAAAAAATAGAATCAGCACCAACAATTGCAAATGGTTCGTTGTACACAACAGTAGTCTTATTTTTTGCTGACCTATATCTGATTTCACTATTCTTATCCGCACAAAGAAAAGACACGATATTACCTTTTTCAGAAGATTGAATAACCATTTTCACTTCAGCTAGGTGATTCGCAAAATTGACCTCTTTTGCTTCCAATCGCTTGAAATGGGTCTTTAATCGCTCTATAAAATCATCATAATTTCGGTCAACTTTAGGAGTCCAATCCACTTCTGCCATAGCACAAGTTCTTGGATATGCCATATATTCAACGTGCTTAGATGTAGGCATATACTCTGTCCAAACATTGGCTTGAGCCCCGAGAATATATGGATGATAAATAGGATCCAAAGTCTCAGGAATAGGATCATATGCATAGACTCGTTCTAGCGGTAAATTGCCACCAATCGCTAAGGGTTCACCTATATCTTGCGATTGATAATAATCAAAATAACAATGAGATGTTGGCGTCATAACAACAGGGTGATTAGATTTTGCCGCTTCTATACCTCCTTCCTCACCCCTCCAAGACATAACGGTAGCATTATCAGCCAACCCACCTTCCAAAATTTCGTCCCATCCAATGATTTGCTTGCCTTTACTATTAATGTATTTTTCCATTCGTTGGATAAAATATGACTGTAATCCTTTGGTATCTTCGATTCCCTGGTCTTCCATTAATTGCTGACAAAAAACAGATTCGTTCCACTGATTTTTCGGGCACTCATCTCCTCCAATATGGATATACTTTCCGGGAAAAAGAGTGACCACTTCATCGATCACATCTTCTAAAAAAGCAAAGGTTTCTTCTTTTGGGCAAAAGACATTATCAGATATCCCCCATTTTGATAATACACTAAAAGGTCCATCTACACATCCATATTCTGGATATGCAGCCAATACTGCTTGGCTATGGCCCGGCATTTCTATTTCAGGAATAATGGTAATTTGACGTTCTGATGCAAATTGTACAATTTCCTTAATTTCCTCTTGGGTATAATAGCCACCGTATTTTGTCTTATCATATTGGTGAGGTTGATCATTGTAATGTCCGATGAGTGTACTATCTCGGTAAGCCGAAATGGTTTGCAACTTAGGATACTTTTTTATCTCAATTCGCCACCCTTGATCCTCCGTTAAATGCCAATGAAACGTATTCATTTTATGATAAGCCAATAAATGAATATATTTTTTAATAAAATCAACTTCATACATATGACGAGCAACATCAAGATGCATCCCTCGATAAGAAAACCGTGGATAATCTTTAATCTCAACCGTCGGAATATTTAAGGTTGCACTTGGATCTGATTCCAAGATTTGCATCAAACTAACAAACCCATAATAATGTCCAGAAGAATCGGACGCTTTAATCTTTATGCTTTCATTGGTTATCAACAGGTGATACCCTTCCTTTTTTATTTCATCTGTCCATATAAATTCGACCTTTCCTCCGTCACTTACTAAATTCATTTTTTTATCAAACTGATCCGCCCATACATCTATTGGCAAGGTTGTATTTCCAACAATCGAATAGGACAAGTTCCTTTTATTGACCTTCACTTTGCCACCAAGCAATTCTTGATGCACAGGCATGGGAATTATGTGAATCGGGATCTCTACCCATGATTGAGCTCCTAAAAACTGAATACATAGACTTACAAAACATAGGATATATACCTTTCGAATCATACTTATTATTAAAATGGGAGATTGGATACATCAACATTCCCACCGGACAATATGATTCCAATCTTTTTATTTGTAAATGATTTTTTATCTATTAATAAAGCTGCAAACGGAACAGCACTGGAAGGTTCGACAATAATTTTCATACGCTCCCAAATAAGACGCATCGCTGAAATAATTGTTTCTTCCTCTACTAAAATAATTCGTTTTACATGTTTTTGAATAATCGGAAAATTAACGTCACCTAAATGAGTTCTCAGCCCATCAGCAATGGTGTTTACCTCTTTGTTTTTAAGGATTTCACCCTTTTGGATTGACCGATAAGCATCATCTGCTTGGGAGGGTTCACCAGCGATCACGGTTACCTTATCTGAATAAGAAATACCTGCCATAGCTGTACCTGCAAGTAACCCACCACCTCCAACAGGTGTCAATAGGTAGTCCAAATCAGGTTGATCTTCTAACAATTCTTTAGCAGCAGTTCCTTGACCGATAATGACTTGTAAATCATTCGAAGGGTGAAGAAAAGTAGCTTTTGTTTTTTCAATAATTTCAATTGTTTTTGCTTCTCTCGCTTCAATCGTGGATTTCACTTCTGTGATCATTCCTCCATATTCTTTTACGGCATTCTTTTTAACTTGCGGTGCATTCTCTGGCATAACAATATATGCTGGGACACCCAATGATTTAGCTGCTAATGCTACAGCTTGAGCCATATTTCCTGAACTGTGCGTAATAACACCAGACGCTTTTTGCACACCATCCAACTGCAAAATTGCGTTTGTAGCACCGCGCATTTTAAAAGCTCCCATTTTTTGGAAATTTTCACATTTAAAATAAACCATAGCACCGACTAATTCGTCGATGTAGCTCGACGTCAATACAGGTGTATGGTGAATGTATCCCTTTATCCTCTCATGTGCTTGATCTATTATTTCTTTGTACATATAGTTTAATTTAACATGCAGCAACAGCCTCCAATTCAATATCACAACCATAATGTAAAGGACCAACAGGAATTACCACTCTTGCTGGTTTGTGGTCACCAAAAAAAGTGCTGTAAATTTCATTTACTTGCGACCAATATTTAACATCCGTAAGATAAATTCGTACGTGGATAACCTTGTCCTTTGAACTACCCGCAGCATGTAGTATCATTTCTAATTTTTGTAATACCAAAAGCGTTTGTTCGTTTATCGTTTCAGGCAATGATCGATCTTCCAACCGCAATGGAAGTTGACCAGAAATATAGAGCGTTCCATTATGTTCTGTACACATTGAATAATGACCATTACTTTTTGGCATATTAGGCCCCGTTACCATTTTCATAAGAT
>CALDTZ010000067.1 GCA_937924805.1 uncultured Saprospiraceae bacterium | reverse complement strand
GAACAAGCCATCTATCGATACCGCAACATGGGAACAAGCTTATTTTAATGAAAAAAAGAATGATTGGGAAACCAACTGGACAATGTTGTTTACGTCCATAAAAAACGAAGATTAACATTCAAATTGACGATTTTATCCATTCGTCAAGGTTGCCTTTAGTTAAGTATCATTCATATTCCCTAAGTAAAAATCAACAACCAAAAAGAATGGTCCAGACTTTTTATTCTGTCAAAGCGAATAAAAGGGTCAATCCAAATCTTTTATGGCAGATAGCTGTTTATACTTTTAATGGATAGGAATAAATTAATTAAAGGCATTAGACTAGATCTGAATATTGAAAATCAACATTCAAAACCGATGGAAGTATTTCAGAATAATACATTAAGACCTATTTTGAAATTTCAACATGATCTAACCAGGAGACTCCTGAAAAACCACAGAAATTACAATGCTAAACATTTATCCACCGTCACTCGTGATCAATACAAAAATCAACTTCAGAAATTCATCCAATCAAATGTTGATATTAAGAATCAATTGACAGGAATGATTATCGGGCTTTTTACAAATGAAGAATTAGGGTTTTACAACCAGAATAAAAAAGAAATAAATAGACGCATTCATCAAATGCAATTAAAGCGGTTTGTAGATGCAGCATTTACGACCCAATAAAACCCTACGTAGCATCGAAATGATTTAACGAGACCTTTACGTACTCAGGAAAAGGGTCATTTCTAAAATGAAGAATACACTTTTTTTACAAGTAATTATACTCAGGATTCATTGAGAATACCGCTTTTAACGATAGGTGATACCTTATGTCCAATCAATTCGATTGATTCCATTAATTTTTTGTGAGGAATACTAACGTCCATCTGAAAGGTAAATCTAGAGATACCTCCCAGGGCCTTACTATGACGAAGTATTTTTGTGGCTACCTCCTCTGGGTTTCCAACAAGGAGCGCTCCAAGAGGGCCATTCTGAGCATCAAACCCAGCCTTTGTAACTGGGGGGAAACCTCGTTCCAATCCAATTTTGTTAAACAATTTAGCATAACCAGGATAAAAATCCTGAATAGCTTCTTCGTTGGTATTTGCTACATAGCCTAATGAATGTAATCCTATTTTTAATTCTTCAGGTTTGTAGCCTGCATCTTTTCCTGCTTGTCTATATAAGTCAACCAAGGGTTTAAAGCGGTGGGTTTCCCCTCCAATGACAGCAACCATCAATGGCATGCCCAACGTGCCTGCTCGTACGAAGGAAGCAGGTGTACCGCCAACCCCAAGCCAAATAGGTAATTTACTTTGTTGAGGGCGAGGGTAGACAGCTTGTTGATAAAGCGGTGGGCGAAATTTACCGGACCATGTAATGCTTTCATGATCACGAATCTTAAGAAGTAGCTCCAGTTTTTCTTTAAATATCGCATCGTAATCATTCAGACTAAATCCAAAAAGTGGAAAAGATTCGGTAAAAGAACCACGACCTGCAACGATCTCTGCTCTGCCTTCCGAAAGTAGATCTAAGGTCGAAAAATTTTGGAAAACTCGCACAGGGTCGGCAGCACTAAGCACGGTTACGGCACTCGTTAATATAATCTTTTGAGTACGACTTGCAGCTGCAGCAAGGATCATACTTGAAGCAGCATCTAAAAATTCTTTTCGATGATGTTCACCCAAACCAAATACGTCTAAGCCTACCTTATCTGCCCATTCGATTCTTTCTAGCAGTTCACTCAATACTTGAGCATCACTTATTGTTTCATTGGTTGGTGCAGCAGCAAAACTGTCTATTCCTATTTGCATCTATCTTGTTTATTTTGATCATCGGATAGCCAGTTACTTTTCAAAAGGCATATCGAGAAGCATTTATTAATTTGTTCTTTTACCTTTTTTGGAGAATATCCCTCATCGTAAGCCTAGGTTTTAACATGGATCGGTTTTATGATGGGTATAAATATCGGTAATTACAATTACTTATCCAGTAATCTATAATGGCAAGTCAAAAGAAATGTTTTCTAGTCACGCTCTTTTGCAATATCCATATGTTTTTAAAGGAATTAACGAATATTGTTAAATTGGTAAGGTGTTTTACTTGGTTTTATGTTGGTGTAAATGCAGCTTACACTAACCACAGTATTAATTTATACCTTTAAGGAAAGCACCATCTAACAATACGACTCCAATGATAAAAAATATGATATTAGCATCGAATGCTGTTTTACAAATCCAAAAACCGATTGAAACTGTTTTTGAAGGGATTGTTAATCCAGTACATATGACACAATATTTTATTTCGGAAAGTACGGGTAGACTTGAAACTGGAAAAGAAGTTTACTGGAAATTTCCTGAATTTTTGAATCGATATCTTATCAAAGAGGTGAGTATTGAGACGAACCGATCTATTTCATTTGTTTGGGATCCTGAAACGGTTGTTACAATCACCTTGGAAAAGCAGTTAGATAACAGTACTGTCGTCAGAGTAAACGAAAATGGTAAAGAACTCAGTAAAGATCATCTAAAATGGGTGCTCGAAAATACTGGAGGCTGGGCAAATTTTCTTGCTTGTATGAAAGCTTATTTAGAATATGGAATTCAACTCAGAAAAGGTGGGTATGATTTTATGCGGAAGGATGAAAAGTAGCCACTTGAAACGTTTGCTGAAATAAAATCTGCGGCAGTATATCCTCATTATGTGACGAAAGTAGAGAAGAAAGGAAGGACAAAAGAGGAGCTATTTCAAGTAATAGAATGGTTGACTGGGTATAACGAAATGAAATTGCAATCATTTATTGATGATAAATCAACTTTCAAAATATTCTTTCAGAAGGCTACATTAAATCCCAATGCACACTTAATTACAGGCGTTATTTGTGGTTATAGAATTGAACGAATAGACAATACGTTAACACAACAAATTAGGTTTTTAGATAAGCTAGTCGATGAACTAGCAAAAGGACGAAAGATGGAAAAAATCTTGCGTAAAGAAAAGGATTAGAATAGAGTTGTCACCGTATAAAAAATTGGGTAGGAATGGTATTTTTTATCATTTTAATATCAAATAGCTGGTTCGAATTAAAAAAGAAAATGAAACTATATTTTTACCTACTTATCCTGTGCTGTATTGGCTGTAAAACGCCAACCTTTATATATGATGCAAATCAAGCTATATTATATCCTATTTGTAATAATGGTAAATGGGGATATGTGAATAGTGATGGAGAAATTTTGGTTAAACCTCAATTTCAAAAAACATTTATAACGGATAATGGCATTGGAATTGTCAAATCTAAAAACAAGTATGGTTATATAAAAACAAATGGTGCGTGGTTGATAAAACCGACGTTTGATACAGCACAATATTTCAATATTACGAATGTAAGCTATGGTAAAGGTCCCATGACGAGGAAAATTTTACTAGCTCATGTAAGAGATAATGCTAAAGACAAATTTATAGATGTAAGGGGTAAGTCTATTAAAACGAAGAATTTAGTCCCATCAAGTATCTGTGGGAATGGTGCCCTAATCCCTGATTCAAAATATATTATACGCAATAGCGATCAATCTTTTGATTTGACCTTTAAATATATTGTAACGGACGCATTAGGGCGCAAGGAATTGATTATGGATACAACAAATCTTAATCTTGATACGATTTTTATCACAGGTGATAATGCCTATCTATTGAAAGCGAATGGGAAATATGCAACGATTTTAACGGGGATTTTGGAAGGAGTTGATTATAATAAAAATGTGCGAATAATGGTAGAGGATGGTGTCGACTATCAACCCAATATCGAATTTGTATTTGATGATCTAAAGTTTAGCCCTAAAAATATAAACGTGCCTCTTTGGATAGCAAAAAAAGACAATAAATGGGGCACCATCGATATCTATGGTAATACCATTGTTCCATTCGATTATCTAGATTTGGAATTAACGCAAGGCAGGGATGTTGTATTCGTTGAATATGAAAAAGATAAATTTGGATGCCTGACGTATGAGCTAATCAAAGACGAAACATCTACTTATACTTATGAAATCAAAGAACACTTCAAAAGACGGATGGTAGGGAAGAGCCGTCGATAATCAGCATTGATCTATTGTAATTATTGATGTAAGAAGTATAAACAAATATAGTCTAGGTTTCATTACTCATTACTCATTACTCATTACTCATTATTCATTACTCACTTCTCACTCCTGTACAAATTCTAATCGTATAATAACGAATTCTCATTTGCCTAAGCCTTCGCCTTAATCTCAACTTAGTTTTGGTATGACAACTATTTAATTCAGTCATAAAAAACGTAAGTCATGAGAGTATCCTTGATCATTTTAATTACCCTTTTAGCATCCACCTTTTCATTAATGGCGCAATCCGAATTGAGTCATAATAAAACATTATCACCTTATTTTTTAGTCGAAGGAGATTCGAAAGCAGTAGAACAATTCCCATTAAAATCAACGAAAGCAAATGTGAAAATTGTGGGTCCTATAGCGGATGTTACCGTTACACAAACCTATAAAAATGATGGCCTAAAGCCTATTGAAGCGATTTACGTTTTTCCTGGATCAACCAAAGCAGCGATTTATGGTATGACGATTTCGTATGGCGAAAATATACTTGTAGCAGAAATTGAAGAGAAAAACAAAGCAAAACAAATATACGAAACAGCAAAAGCAGCAGGAAAACAAACAGCACTCCTAGAGCAAAAAAGATCCAATGTATTTCAAATGAATGTTGCGAACATACTTCCTGGTCAGCAGGTGAAAGTCGTTTTGAGTTATACAGAATTTATCAATCCAGAAAATAAAGAATATGAATTTGTTTACCCAACCGTAGTTGGTCCTAGATTCGTTGATCCCAGTGCCAAGAGTGATGATACTGATTCGTTCACATCGAATCCTTATTTAAAATCGGGAAAAGATACGCCCTACACATTTGATATAACGACACAGATACATATGGCGATTCCAATCCAAGATATTCACTGTCCTTCTCATACAGCACAAGCGACGTTTTACGATGAAAAGCATGCTAGTGTTGAGTTAACAGAAAAGAAAAATGCGGGCAATCGAGATTATATATTGAAATATCGATTATCGGGAAATCAAGTGCAGTCTGGAACCATGGTTTTTGAAGGGGAAGACGAAAATTATTTCCTTACCATGATTGAGCCGCCAGCCAAAATTAAAACAAGCGAGATACCACCGAGAGAATATATTTTTATCGTTGATATTTCTGGCTCAATGGGTGGGTTTCCACTCGATATTTCTAAAACATTGATGCGTGATCTACTTTCACATCTTAGGCCTTACGATATGTTTAATATTATGCTTTTTGCTGGTGCTTCTCAGGTCTTAGCGCCCGTATCTATAGAAGCTACCGAATCAAATATTAATGAAGCCATAAACCTGATTGATAATCAGCGTGGTGGAGGAAGTACCATGTTGCTTCCTGCATTAGAGCGGGCATTAAAAATGGGGGATTGTGGTCGTCATATGTCTAAGTCTATTATCGTTGTTACCGATGGGTATGTGCATATTGAAGAGGAAGCATTTAGATTGGTAGATCAAAATTTGGGTAATGCAAATTTGTTTGCTTTTGGTATCGGTAGTTCTGTGAATAGACAACTGATTGAAGGCTTAGCTTTTATGGGTGGGGGAGAACCTTTTGTGATTACAGAACCCAAACATGCATCGTCCCATGCTGATAAATTTAGACGATATATACAAAGTCCTTTATTGACAGGAATTGATATCCGGTTTAAAGGAATGAAAACGTATGACCTTATCCATAGCTCTATCCCTGATGTAATGGCTGACCGCCCCATTTGTGTATTTGGAAAATACAAAGGTAATCCGGATGCTAAAATCATTTTGACTGGATATACTGGGAATGGTGAATACCGTAAAGAGATGGATTTTGAAGACTTTTATGTAAATGAAAATACGTCATCTCTACGATATCTGTGGGCTCGAGAAAAAATCAAGCAACTTACTTTTCTCAATTACAGCAAGAAATCTAAGAAGCGGGTTAAGGAAATTACAAGCTTAGGATTAGACTATAATTTACTGACGGATTATACATCATTTGTCGCTGTTGATCAGGCACCAGTATTGAAAAATGGTTTGGAAACGAAGAAGGTGAAACAACCATTACCAATGCCAGCAGGTGTCCCAAATGCAGCGATCGGATTTGAAATGGCATTATCCAATACCGTTTCCGTAAATAATACGAATCAAAAAGTTTCAATCATCATTCTTAATCCTAGTATGGATGAAAACCTTCGATCACGTATTGTAACTGAAATTAAACGTTCGTTTTTTGCTTCAGGTGATAAGTTAAGTCAACATATAGGTAAGAGTATCACGTTTGGGTTGAATCCCAATGGTACGTTTTATATCAAAGATGGAAGCAGTTCTATGTCGAGAATTTTAAAGTCAATGCTTATCGTACATCTTAATGGAATCGCTGATTTAACTTCATTTTTAACAAAAGAAGACCTAGTTATAGAATTGAAATAATCTTCAAAATTTAATCTTATGTGCAAGCCAATAATAATGATCCTTATGATTTGTGTACTATGTTATTCGTGTGAAAACGATGTTTACCCTTGTGTAGCATTTGAAAATGAAACAGCTAGAGAAAGCATCACTTTCATCATGGGAGAGGACAAGCCTGGGAAGTATTATTTTACACTGGCCGAAGAATTCTACCGATGGGATGAGATAGAAAAGACAGATCGATTAGTTAAGTCTTGCCGAAATTTTGAAGATATGTACGATTTTATTCGTACTCAGACGCCTACAAATGGGCTACCATGGGGCACGATCAATGTTGTGCTTCATGGTAATGTCTGGCGAGGATTAAGTTTAGATCTATACCATGATGGTCCTCGATGTACCGCTAAAAATATGTTTGCTGCGGATCAAGGAAATATGTTTATCCCGATCCAATCCACACAGATAGATAGCTGCAGCGAGATTCATTTCTTTGGTTGTGGGATAGGCAAAAATCCAATTTTAACAAAAAGTATCAAAGGTATCTTTACGTTATCGAATGGATCACGACCGACGATTCATTTAAGTGCTGATTATGTCATCTTCACATCGGGCGGAGATCAAGAAACGCCTTTGAAATTAAAGGCTAGTTATTGGCCCTACATCTATAAGCGAGGTTATCGACCGAGTAATCATACGATTACTCAATCCTTACGATCTGATTACCCTACCTCCGCGGTGCCATGGGGTGAAGCCTTAGAAAATGAAGAATTCAATCCGCATTATACTCAGCGATTTCATATACCCTTGTCTCATATTGTATTGTATGATACCGGTGAAGAACGCCCTGCTGTTAAGACGGAAACGGAAAAAATGGAGTGGATTAAAACCCAAGAACCCATACTTCGACAGCTAGAAGAAGTGGATATCCCGATGGAAAAGTTTACTTGGACAGTGTATCCATTTCAACATACCCTTGAAGATGGTCGTAAAGTGCCCGCGATTAAAGGGATAGGTATGACGACAATACTTTGTGTATTAAAACCTCAATCTTAGGATTGAGGTTTTCTAAATAATTGGATGGGGCCATTATTATTCGCGACAACTAAATCAAAACTATTTTTACCTTGATTCTTAATGAGTTTTAAATCTTTTACATCACCTGGTATGTAGATCCCGCTTTCATTAGGTCCTGACACGCTAAAACCTTTACCTGAAAGATTTTTAAGGATTAACCCGGTTCCAGCATCGGCACGACCCGTTTCCACTTCTGAAACGAATAAGTTTCCACCAACGATGATATCATCATAACCATCATTGTCTGTATCAAGTATCACAGCTCCGTTAATAGGAGCAAGTTGAGTTTGATTGGGTAGTGGCGTTAATGTTAATTTTCCATTGGTTTCACTTAAGATCGATGAAGAAAAGTGAGTGGCACTATAATGCAGAGATGTGGCTAATTTTTTTCCATACACTTGGTCTATCGTTGCTTTCGCAAATGAATCGTAATTTGGAAACTTATCAGCAATGCCCGGCACTGATTCGGAAGAGCACTGTCGACCCCTGAGTGGTACAATCGCATCATTGTATAGATATCCTAAAGCAATATCATAGGTTCCGTTATCATCGAAGTCATTGGCATAGATATGAAATGCTTCGGTTGGACTCGCTTTATATTTATAGTTTTCGCCAAGGTTTCCAAGGACAAAATCGTCATTTCCATCTTTATCAAAGTCACCGGATTGGATGGAATTCCACCAGCCTACGGTTTTATCCAAACCCATGTTTTTTGTTTGGTCTTCAAACGTCCCATTCACTTGTATCAAAGTCGTTACAGGCATCCATTCACCTACGACGAGTAAGTCTAGTTTTCCATCATGATTTAGATCCGTCCAAGTGGCATCTGTGACCATCCCTAGTTCTTGGGTCGATATTGTTTTCTCATCGGCAATCGTCAAGGTACCTCCGTCATTTATAAGTAGGTAACTACTCGCTGGCTTAGGATACATACCGGGTACATGCCTTCCACCAATAAATAGATCCATGTCCCCATCATTGTCAAAATCACCAGCCTTGGCACATGAGCCACTTGACGTGATACTAGGTAACGAGCTAGACTTTGTGAAATTCCCAGATCCATCATTGATATACAATCGATCTTGGTAGATAGGGTTATCCATATCTTTCATATTACCACCGCTAACGACATAAAGATCTAGATCTTTATCGTTATCAATATCGAAAAAACAAGCACCGAGGTCTTCTTGTTTAGCATCAGCATTAAAAGCGGGAATGTCTTTTTTTGAATAATTCCCATTAGTACCTTGGACTAGCAAACTTGCTGGTTGACCAGCAGCCCCTCCGATAAACAAATCTTCTGTACCATCACCATTAATATCCCCTTTCTCAAGGTGGGGTCCAAATTGGGACATTTTGTGTGGAAGCAATATTTGCTTTTTATAATCGTCGAATGCATTTTCCGTATGCTTTACATTTTGGATTTCTGTTGGGTTTGATTGTGCAAACAAGGCTTGAGTTCGGGTAGTTGAGTTCGTAGCTACCGCATCTTTGTAGTGTACTTCTAGTATTTGATTTGCTTTGACATTGTTGATTGTTTGCGTCTTTCCATCCAACCATTGAACCGTAACGATGGGTAGTGTTTCTAAATCACCTAATCCAAAGTGTAGAATAGGATCAACGGATGATTGATAACCTCGTGTGAATTGGTATTCATGCACTTGTTTTCCTAAGGTCGATTCTACGAACACCTTTGTGCCTATTTCTTGAATGGATTTATCACCATTTACTTTTACTTTAAGGTAGTTATTCCCCAGTTTTTCTGCGTTGTTTTGCATAATCGAAGCGGGTTCGTTGATGTTGTTAATAACAATATCAAGATCTCCATCATTATCCAAATCGCTATAAGCAGCACCGTTGGAAAAGCTTTCAAAACCTAATCCTGAGTCATTAGATACATCTTTAAAAGTAAGGTCCCCATTATTATAATAGCAATAGTTTTGAAGCGGTGTTCTTGATAAACTTAGCGTGAAATCGGATATAATGGTTTCTACTCGCTGATTTGATTTTTTAGCGTTTTCTATTTTGTCTATTAATAAATTTTTATCGTCTTTATCCATTAAATCAACTAGGTATCCATTGCTAACGAATAGATCTTTAAAACCGTTATTATTTAAATCTGCAATAAGTGGCGACCAACTCCAATCGGTATTGTGTACACCCGCCATTTGCCCTATTTCTGCAAAAGTTCCATTGCCATTATTTAATTGTAGTTGATTACGCATAATAGAATAATGAAAGCCTCTGTCAATATTTTTCCAAAAAAGCGCAGGATCCATACTTCCCATTTGTGCTTTCTGTCTATAATTATCTTGCGATAGCATATCTACACTATATAGATCTAAAAAACCGTCATTATTGATATCACCAACATCTGTACCCATACTCGAAAATGCAGTATGTTGTAATCGCTTTTTGATGGTGTTTGTAAAGGTTCCATCTTTATTGTTTTCAAAAAGGATATCGGGCTCCGTATGGTCAACGGCTAAATAGATATCGAGATAGCCATCCTCGTTAAAATCAGAGATGGATAATCCAAGAGTAAACCCATAATTTAGGATTCCTGCTTCTTTGGTTATATCTGTAAATGTATTGTTGCCGTTATTTTTGTAGAGTCTATCTGTAAATGTGCCCGTAGGGTTTTTCCACCTTTGGTAGTGATCTTCAATGGAGAACCCATTACGTTGTGGAGGATGATT
>CALDTZ010000066.1 GCA_937924805.1 uncultured Saprospiraceae bacterium | reverse complement strand
AAGGCTGTAGCGGTTAAAGTCTTCTCACCACCCGATAATTGACTCAATGATTTTGGTCTCTTCCCTTTAGGCTTAGCAACAATTTCAATTTTTGACTGTAATGGATTTTCTTCATCTAATAAAATTAAGTCGCAATCATCATCATCTGTAAATAGTCCTCTAAAAACTTCTTTGAAATGCTCCTTTGCACCTAAAAAGGCATCCATAAATTTTTCAGTTGCTGTTTCTTCAATCTCTTTGATCGTATTTTGAAGATCATCTTGTGCCATTAAAATATCATCTCGCTGCTCGGTTATATATTGATGGCGCTTTTGAATTTCTTCGTAAGCGGTAATGGCCATTGGGTTTATTTCCCCGTAGTTAGAAATTTTAATTTTTAAATTATCAAGATTAATTTCAAGCTGAGTTACATCTTCAGTCGTTTCTTCAATTTCTAAAGATTCTAAACTAGTTCTAGAAACTTGAAATTCAATTTCCAATCGATCAAACAAACTTTTTTCTTCAAAAGTATAGGTATGTAACTTTTCTTGTAATTGGTTTGAAATAGATTGGTGCTGCATCAATCCTTGATTTAATTGCCTAATTGTTTTTTCTAATTCATGCAATCCAGATTTCTTGCTGTAAAAATCTTGCTCAGCAACATTCAACTTTTGTGAATGTGCTTCTTTCTCTTTCATTAAAGCCACCAACAAATCTTTATTATCTACCGCTGTAGCACTAATCGTTTCTAACTTTTCATTAATATCAAGTATCTCCTTTTTACTTGAAGCTATTGACCCATTTGTTTTTGATTTATTTGCGGTAAGATTTTGAATCTGGTTATTTACAATATCAATTTCGGACTGAGCCTGCATTTTCAAAATCTTCTCATTGTTAAATGCATTTGACAGCTGATTTAATTGAAGCTGAGCATCAGCCAATTTTGACTTTTGCTTTGCTAGTGCTGCTTGATCTTTATCGAATGTAGCATTTAACGTAGACAATAAATTTTTCTTTTCTACAATTTCTTGTTTAATCGTTGCTATCGACAATTCCTTACTTTCAACTGATTGTTGTCTAAATTTTACATTTTCAATCAACTGATTAATCGATTTTTCTTCAAGTTCCAATTTGTATTTGATGGAATTCCATTGAATCGAAATATGCTGTAACTTCTTCCCTATGCTATCTAGATCAAAAGCCTCTAACTGATTTTCTAATTTCTCAATATGATTCGTGAGTTTACCAATGGATGATTCAATTTTTATAATATCTTTCCCTAGCTTTTCAAATGATTTTTTACGCCCAAGCTTTTTACCTTCAAACAAACCAACGGAACCACCGCTAATTGTATAATTATCAACTATCCAAGTGCCTTGCTTCCCAATTATTTTGATAGATTTTTCCTTATGAGAATAGGCACTTTCATCACTTACATATACATTTTTAAACAAATAATGAATAATATCTCGATATTCTGGATTGAAATCAATAACGTCAATTGCCCTCGTTAAACCTGGTAAAACGGCATCCTCAACGGCGTTCGCATTAAACTTCGATTTTATTAAAAAATTCGCTCGTCCTTTTTGAGAAGACTTAAGTGTTTCAATCGCATCAAATGCTGTTGTCTCATCATGAACGATAAAATGATAAAGATAGGGCTCTACGTATTTTTCTAAGGCTGCTTTGTATTCTTGTTCACAATCAAAAATATCAGAAAGCAATGGTAATTTCCCTTTATAATTTTCATGGATAAATTTAACTGAATCTGGAAACCCTTCTAGGTTTTCAATCATACTTTTAAGCAATTCGTATTCATGCTTCTTACTATCCAGTTTTCTGCTTTCCTTTTTAAGCATTTCTTTTTCGCTTTCCAGCGCAACAACTACGTTTTCCTGCTTCTTTTTAGTCGCTTCCTTACGTTCAACGAGTGCATTCTTTTTTGCTTCTATTTCCGCAAATTCTTTCTTTTGTGTATCAACATCAGCTAATCGTTTAGCCACTTGTGCATTGGATATTTCTAATTCACTAAAAAGATTTTGAACCTGATTTGTATGACTTGCCAATGTGCTTTCTTGTATGGCTATTTCTTTTTCGTACCTATACCTTTTTGCTTGATTTTCTTCATAAATTTTCGATTCATTCCTAGCTGCTTCATCTAAAGACTTAAAATTGTCTTGATAATCTTGGTATGCTTTTTCTGCTACATTGTGAGATTTCAATATAACGTCATAGCTCTTTGTTGCATCTAACAATTGAGTATTTAAACGATCAAGGTTTGTTTGGATAACAGATAATTCACTCTCAGCTTCAGAAGACACTTGTTCTAGGCGAGTAATATTTTGTTTGTAAAAATCAGATCGTTGAACTTGAATTCTTTTTTCGTTTTCTAAGTTTCGGATCTTTTCAAAGATACTGTTTGCCTCCTTCTGATCAACAGAAAGTTTTTGTTCAAGTTTTAAGTTATCAGCATGTTGTTTTTCATAATTAGCCTCGCTTGCTGCAATTTCTTTTTTTACTTTAATCGTTTTATCTCGTTCAGTTCCAATCTTTTCTTTGAGCTGTTTGATTTGACTCGCAATTTGGTCTAATTTTATTTTAGAAAACTGTAAACTTAGTGTTTTATACTTTTCTTTCAGTTTGAAGAATCGTTCCGTTCTTCGGGCTTGTTTTTCGAGATTCTTCATATTCCCTTCTAGCTCAAAAAGAAGGTCTTCTACCCTATCTAAATCTGCTTCAGTAAGCTTTAACTTACCTAATGTTTCTCTTTTTCGAATTTTAAATTTAGAGATACCCGATGCTTGCTCAAACATTTTTCGACGTGAATCATCCTTGTCATGCAAAATATTATCTACCATTCCTAACTCAATGATCGCATACGAATTTGACCCGATACCAGAATCAAGAAATAGATCAGTGATATCCTTAAGTCTACATTTTACATCATTAAGTCTATATTCGCTTTCGCCAGATCGATAAAGCAATCTTGAAATAGAAACATTTTGGTATTCAGTTGGAAGTATATTTTTGGTGTTTTCAAAGGTTAGCGTTACTTGAGCAACTCCACTTTTCTTTCTATTCTTTGTTCCATTAAAAAGGACATCTCCCATAGATTCAAGGCGGAGTTCTTTACTTTTTTGTTCCCCCAAAACCCATCGTATACTATCAATAATATTGGATTTACCACTCCCATTAGGACCTACAATACCAATGATAGGTTCATTAAAATGAATTAGTGTTTTGTTGGCAAAACTTTTAAAACCTTTTATTTCTAAGCTCCTCAGTCTCATAACACAGCAAATATATACAAAACCTATATTGGGGTTGAATTTAAGCTTCTAAATTTATATTATATTTGATTGCGGCCCATTAATGTGCCTAAAATTTTCGAATAAACGAAAGTATATAATGATGTAAATCGAAACTATTTTTGTTTTTTCTATGTCGAACCTAATTATTCTTAAAACAATATTTTAATATGAAAAATTTCTTGTCAATTGCCATAATGATGATCGTTCTAACACCCATGAGTCAAGGACAAGAAAACTCAAGTCAAATAAATATGATCGAAAAAGTAAAACATTTAATCGCTCCAGTTGCTGATAAAGAAGAAACAATTCATGAAATTCATGGAGATAAAAGAGTAGATAATTATTATTGGATGAAATTATCCGATGAACAAAAAAATGCCTCAAATCCGGATGCAATTACAAAAAAAGTGGTCGATTACATTGATGCAGAAAATGAATATACCAAAGAAGTCGTAAGCCACTTAGATGGCTTTAGAGACACTTTATTTGAAGAGATCAAAGGTCGAATTAAGCAAACAGATATGAGTGTCCCCTATAAATACCATGGATACTTTTATGCAACAAAATACGAAGAAGGCCAAGAATACCCTATTCATACAAGAAGGGAAGGCTCAATGGAAGGTGATGAAGAAATCTTACTTGATGTAAATGAATTAGCTAAAGATCATGACTTTTACAATCTTGGAGGTAAAAATATCAGCCCAAATAATAAAATCTTAGCATACGGAGAAGATACGTTGAGTAGGCGAATCTATAATATTAAGTTTAAAGACCTAACCACAGGTCGTTTACTTACAGATCAAATCAATAATACCACTGGAAGTATCGTTTGGGCCAATGATAATAAGACCATTTTTTATACGCGTAAAGATGATGCTTTAAGGTCCTATAAAATATTTAAACATACTATCGGAACTTCAACGGAATTAGATGAAGAAATCTTCCATGAAAAAGACGAAACATTCCGAACATTTGTATACAAAACAAAATCGGAAAAATACATTGTTATTGGCTCTGGGGCAACTTTATCTAATGAATATAGAGTTCTTTCTGCAGATGAACCAAATGGTGTATTTACAGTATTCCAAGAACGAATTCCCAAATTAGAATATAGCATTAATCATTATGGTAAGCATTGGTATGTAACCACTAATAAAGATGGAGCGAAAAACTTCAAATTGATGAAAACACCTGAAAATAAAACGTCGAAAGAACATTGGGTTGATTTAATTCCGCATAGGTCAGATGTCTTATTAGAAGGTGTAAGTATTTTTAAAGATTTTATGGTCTTATCAGAACGAAAAAATGCAACAAATTTTATTCAGATTAGACCATGGGATGATTCGACACCACATTATATTGAATTTAATGAAGAAGCTTATTCTGTCTACCCATCTGTTAATCCAGATTTCAATACCGATATTTTAAGATTATCATATACTTCACTTACGACCCCTTCGTCAACCTATGATTATCATATGTCAACGAAAGAAATGACCCTTCTTAAACAACAAGAAGTGATTGGAGACTTTGATCCTGCAAACTATATTTCAGAAAGAGTTATGGTAAAAGCAAGAGATGGTGTTGAAGTACCCATGAGTATCGTGTATCACAAAGATTATAAAAAAGATGGCAGTAGACCAACACTTTTGTACGGTTACGGATCCTACGGGTATAGTATGGACCCTTATTTTAGTTCCGCAAGATTAAGCTTGTTAGATCGAGGGTTTGCATATGCCATTGCACATGTTCGTGGTGGTCAAGAAATGGGTCGACAATGGTATGAAGATGGAAAATTTCTAAAAAAGAAAAATACATTCCAAGATTTTATTGATTGTGGAAAATATTTGATAGAAAACAAATATACCGCAGAAAATAATCTGTTTGCAATGGGTGGATCCGCTGGAGGACTTTTAATGGGAGCAGTAATGAATATGGCTCCCGATCTATGGAAAGGAATTGTATCTAGTGTTCCTTTTGTCGACGTTGTTACAACCATGCTTGATGAAACAATTCCATTAACGACAGGAGAATATGATGAATGGGGAAATCCAAATGACAAGCTTTATTATGATTATATGAAGAGTTATTCACCAATGGATAATATTGAGCAAAAAGATTATCCTGCAACTTTAATAACAACAGGATATTTTGATTCGCAGGTTCAATATTGGGAACCACTTAAATGGATCGCAAATTTAAGAGCAAACAAAACCGATCAAAACCCACTGATGCTTCATACGAATATGGATGCAGGTCATGGAGGACAATCAGGAAGGTTTCAACGATTAAAAGAAGTCGCATTAGAATACGCTTTTATACTCGATTTAGCAGGAAGAGTCGATAAAGAATAATTTAAATTGAAAAACAAACAAGTAAAAGTCATTTCGAAATTCGAGATGGCTTTTTTTTATCTTATTTCATTCATGAAATGTAATAAACGTTGCTCCTCCTTTTCCCAATTAAAAGCAAGTTTTGCCTTCGAGCAATAGTCTACCGAATGTTTGTACATCTTCATATTTTCATAATATTTTATGCCAGACAACAAAGATTCCTTTGAATACGTCTCACATAAATATGAAACAGGAAAACGATTGTTAATTAAGGTATATTCAGGAAAAGCCATATTGATCGAAGGGAGACCTGAATGAATGTAATCAAAAAATTTATTTGCTAACGAATAGGTATAATTCTGACTTATAGGATCTAACATGTTTATTCCCAACCACGCTTGATCTGTATATTTGGCTAATTCGTTTGGTTTAACCCAACCTTTAAAATGAACTCTATTTTCAAGATTATTTTCTTTTACCATTTCTTTTAAATCCTTCAGAATATCACCATCCCCAACAAGTATTAGTTGATACTTAGGTAAGGATTTTATCGCCTCAATTGCTATTTCCAATCCCCTACCTTGATTTATAGCTCCTTGGTAAAGCAATGTACATTCGTTTCTATTTTTACTTCTTGACACCACCTCACTTGTCGGAGCATTTCGAATCACCTGAAATGGTACACGATATAAATCTTTAAATAATGCTGCTAAGCTTTGGTTAACGGTAATATTGTGTTTACTACGAGGTATAATCCATTTTGCAAGTGACTCCCAAATAGCTTTCTTAAATCGTTTACCTTGAAGTTCCGGAACTTCTGTGTAGTATTCGTGACTATCAAACAAAAAGGGCTTTGATCTGATTTTTGCGGCAAGAAAAACAGCTAATAACGTATCTAAATCAACCGCATAATATATCGATGATGATGATCTCAACAAGATTAAAAAAAGCCTAATATTAAATTCAATATAGAATAGAATGCCTGATTTAAATATGGGGTTAACCCGACGGCTATCGACAGTAGAATTTGGATTGATTTTACGGCAATGCCAAATGACGTTCATCCCTGACTTTTCCAAAGAACCCTTAATTCGTAGAAGTCTTCGATCAAATTCAGCAAAACTTGTCGAAACGATATGTACGGATTTTTTCAATTATTTAATATAATTAATGGTTGTGCCTTCTATTCTAATTCGTCCTTGGTCTTCCATGGATTTTAACGTATCGAGTACGATATTCCATTCTTCTTTTTGCCACTCAAATTTATATTTAATTAAATCTTTTGAACCAGAAATGAGATCATTTTCTACTTTCTCTTCTAAGCTTCGTGGATCAAAATTAACTTTTTCTGATTCACAAATGTCACAAATGGTACAATCCATTTTAGATGATGAACCAAAGTAAGTATCAATAAAGGTTTGTCTACAACTAGGAGTATTTATGTATTCAAATACAAAATTAAGGCGCTCTTCAGCTCTTTGTATTCTATCTTTATAAATTTCATCGGGAAGATAAAGACGATCACTATCCGGTCTTTTCAATAAAAATCGAATAAATGGGTTTGCGTGACTTTGTCTATAATCAATAGCCCCTTTACGGTCTAAAAATTTTATAATTTTTTGATGTTTAACCTTACTTATGTTTAAGGCATGCTCAATTTCGCCTTCGCCTATTTTTGTATAGTCAAAATAGATACCATCATACTTTCGAAGAAGTAATTTCATGTAATCATTCGCTTCTTTTGGGAAACTTGGATCACGCAAAAGGTTCTTATAAACATCCTGATTAACCTTCATTTGGGAAGGTCTAAAAAAGGAATCAGTAAGAAAAATATAATTCGCATCATGAATGATTTTTAACGCATGATACGTAGATAACACTCTTAATTTATTCTTTTCTGCAAATGATTTTAAATCAAAAATAAAAGTCTCATCAACCCCTTCACCTGGTACAATATGATATAAACGACAAAGCGCTGAATACACCTCTTTAATAAGCTCACGTGAAGGAAACGATTGATTTAGTTCTTTAATTCTTTGCGTTCTATCTCTATTTTGAAACAATAAAATTGCTTTTGCAAATGCACCGTCACGTCCTGCCCTACCTGCTTCTTGAACATATTCCTCTAAACTAGGGGGCATCGCATAATGGATTACAAATCGCACATCTGCTTTATCGATACCCATTCCGAATGCATTTGTGGCAACAATAACTTGAATATCGTTTGCTATCCACTGGTGTAATATCTTTTCTTTTAAAACAATATCAATTCCGCCGTGGTAAGCTGCCGCTTTAATTTTATTCTGAATTAAATATTGTGTTATTTTTCGTGTTAATTTTCTGTTTCTAACGTAAATAATTCCTGTCTGATTCCTATTTGATTCCAGGTAATTTAAAATAAATCCGAATTTATCTTCGGTTGTTTCTACTTCATAGATTAGGTTTTCTCTTCTTGAAGACTGAATGAATATATTTGGCTTTTTTAACCCTAAATTTTCAACAATATCTTTTTGTACTTTAATTGTCGCCGTTGCAGTAACGGCAATAAATGGGATACGAGGAAATCGGTCTTTCAATTGAGCAATGTGACGATAACCTGGTCTAAAATCATGGCCCCATTGAGAAATACAATGTGCTTCATCAACAGCCACCATACTGATAGGAAGGTATTCTAATCGAGCACTAAACATTTTTGAAGTAATCCGTTCAGGAGAAATATATAAAAACTTCAAATCTCCATATCGTGCCATCTCAATGGTCTCATCTATTTCTCGATGTTTCATTCCTGAGTGCAACGAAGCTGCTGTAATTCCCCGCTTTTTCAATTGAGCGACTTGGTCTTCCATCAATGCAATTAATGGTGAAATCACTAATGTTAATCCTTGATAATATAGTCCAGGAACTTGATAGCAAATAGATTTCCCACCTCCTGTTGGTAAAATAGCAAATGTATCATTACCAGTTGCTAAGGATTCGATGATCTCGTATTGGTTGGCACGAAAATCTGGATATCCCCAATACGATTGAAGTATTTTTTTTAGTTGAGTATACAATGGTATCATGATCCTAAAATCTAGGACAATCTACGGTTTTAAATAGAGTTCTCCCTAAATTATAATGCAATTTCAATAAACCGACCATAACAAAATCCTTAACGTCAGGATTACCTCTAGAAGCACCGATATAGTTTCCAGGAAAACTACCTTCCTCTTTATTGTTGTATTCATCAATACGTTGTGATAGGTTGGCAGCAATTACACCATTTTCTTCTAAAACATCTTCATATGAAGCATAGACCGTACTGACATCGTCTAAATAGTCCGTTGTTGTAAATCGCATTGATAATTCAAAACCCAGGGATATTTTTTTGGAAAGTATTAATTTAGCCCCTGCACCTGCAATTAATGAACCTTGAATTAATGAATACTTTTTAGCGTCACCAATACCTTGCCCTTCAGTGCCAAGTGGGCGCAAACGGACATTTTTTCCGTCATATTGTGTTTTAGGATCGAAATAAAAAGCAGAAATACCACCTAATAAATACGGCGAAAAAAATTTCCCTTCTTCATAGTAGTCAAACCCAAAAATGTAATATTCCCCTTGGAGTGAAAAATCTAAAAATATAGACTCAGCATGCAGGTTTCGTTCTTTTCTTTTTTCACTAAGTGCTATTGCATCGTCTCCTTCAATCCCTGCATAAAGTAAAGAAAATCTAGTATTTAGATGGTCATTTACTTGATATCCCATACTTAGTTCTGCTGCAAACTTAGTAAGGGTCGTATTTTTTTGAAAACTAACCGTATTTAAATCTCCAAAGTATAGACTCCCGCCTAAGCCAAATGATAATTCGTAATTCTGGGCCTGACCAACAAATGGGAGAACAAAAAATAACGTCGCTATAAAAAGGTGTTTCATTGAATGTAAATTCTATCTTTTTTCAACAAATTAGACAAGACTTATTATCTATCTCATAAAACGTAAAAATGGTTTTAAAAATATAAATTACATTATATATCTTTGCACCACATTATCAGAGGATAATGATTAGAATTATTATCCGTTATTATGACAGTTAATTAATCTAAACACCCTAGTTCATTATTAAAAAAACAATGTAAATGAAACAATTACTTTCTGTAGTTCTATTATTAATTGGAACTCAAATATTTGCGCAAGCACCTGAAAACTGGTTCCATCAAAATCCTACTAGCTCTGAATGGTTTGGTGTCGCAACTGAAGATGCTTATGCTAAGCTAGAAAATAAAAAACCTGAGACAGTCGTAGTTGCTGTTATCGATTCAGGTGTAGATATTGAGCATGAAGACTTAGCGGACAATGTATGGTACAATCCAGGAGAAATTGCTGGAAATGGAATTGATGATGATGGTAACGGGTATATAGATGATGTGAATGGATGGAATTTTATCGGTGGTAAAGATGGAAATGTGAATGATGACACATACGAGGTGACACGAATTTATGGCGCTAAAAAGTATAAATATGAAAATGCCGTACGGTCAAATTTATCAAAAGATGAGAAAAAAGAATATGACTTATTTAAAAGAACAGAAGAAGAAATTCTTAGTCAATTAGAAAAAGCGAAAGAAAGACTAGCAACTATTTCTGAAAACGAAAATAGAATGTTAGGCGCTATTGATGCCTTAGAATTAGCGATTGGAGACAATCCAATAAACGCAGAAACACTCGAAGGATTAGATTCTTCGGATGAGAAATTGAACATGGCCAAAGAAATGGCAATGAGTTTTATTGGAGGTGGAAATGAAATTGAAAGCATTGCTGATGCAAGAGAACTAGTAAAAGGTGAATTAGCCGGAGCTAAAAACTACTACCAAGGAAAATTGGATTATGCATACAATACAGAATTCAATACTCGGACTATCGTAGGTGATAATTATAATGACTCTTCGGAGAGGTATTATGGTAACAATGATGTAGAAGGTCCTGATGCATTACATGGAACACATGTGGCTGGTATAATAGGTGCGGTTAGAAATAATGGCGTAGGGATGAATGGTGTAGCAAACAATGTAAAGATTATGTCTGTACGTACCGTACCGAATGGCGATGAAAGAGATAAGGATGTTGCAAATGCTATTCGATATGCTGTTGATAATGGTGCATCTATTATTAATATGAGTTTTGGAAAAGGATTTTCATGGGACAAAAAAGTTGTTGATGATGCCGTAAAGCATGCCGCAAAAAATGATGTACTATTAGTCCATGCTGCAGGAAATAGCAGCCAAGACAATGATAATACAGATAACTTCCCGAATGATACATTTGAAAAAGGAAGTATGTTTTGCAAAGGATCACCCACTTGGATGGAAATTGGTGCTTTAAACTTTGCTCAAGGTGACAAATTTTCCGCTCCATTTTCAAATTATGGAAAAACTGAAGTAGATTTATTTGCGCCTGGAATGTCTATCTATGCGACACTACCAGATAATGAATATGCAAACTTACAAGGTACAAGTATGGCTGCTCCTGTGGTTGCAGGATGTGCTGCCATTTTAAGATCTTATTATCCAGAGTTATCCGCAAAACAAGTAAAAGAAATCCTTGAGACTTCAGTTACTCCTATTTCTGAAAATGTTCTTCAGCCTGGATCAAAAGACAAGAAAGTTCCTTTCTCTTCACTATCTGTTACAGGTGGTGTTGTCAATGTATCAAAAGCCGTTGATCTTGCAAAAACAACCAAAGGCAAGCGAAAGAAAAAGATTAGAAAAAAGATGAGCGCTGTATCATCACAAGCTATGAAAGCCGGCAATAGTCGGGCATAAAAAAATGAAAAGCTCGATAATTAATTATCGGGCTTTTTTTTATTCTAAATTCTTAAAATATAATTATGGTTACCTCTTATGATTTTTCATCCATATCTATTAGACAAAAATTTGGGTTAATCACAGGTGGTGTCACTCCGCGCCCCATTGCATTTGTAAGTACCATTAATAAAAAAGGGCAAGTCAACCTAAGCCCGTTTAGTTTTTTTAACGCTTTTGGAGCGAATCCTCCAATCCTTGTATTTAGTCCTTCCCGGAGAGTTAGAGATAACACGGTTAAACACACATTAGAAAATGTCAAAGAAGTTTCTGAATGTGTTATTCATATAGCTAATTACGAGATGGTCGAACAATTATCTTTATCAAGTGGCGACTATGCAAAAGGTGTAAACGAATTTGTAAAAGCAGGGTTTACAGAAATTTCTTCCATTGCGGTTAAACCTCCACGCATTAAACAAGCTCCTATCGCATTCGAATGTAAAGTCAACAATATTGTAGAAACTGGAAAGGAAGGTGGAGCTGGGAACCTTGTGATTTGTGAAATACTCCATGCTCATGTCAGTAATGACATACTAGATAGCGATGGAAAAATCGATCCAATCAAAATGAATCCAATTGCAAGGCTCGGGGCAAATTATTACGCACAAATAAATGAAAAGAGTCTTTTTGAAGTAGCTAAACCATTAGCTCATCCAGGCATTGGCTTTGACAATCTTCCAAATTCTATTCTTCAAAGTAAAATACTCACAGCAAATAACCTAGGGCAATTAGCTTCCGTAAAAGAAATACCAACAAAAAGCCTAAACCCTTCAACAAAAAGTATCGAAGAATCACATACCTTAGCAAAACATCTTCTAGATAATGGAGACATTGAAAAAGCTTGGATAACCCTATTATAATTATATATGGCAAAGAATGTAGATCCTGTACTCTTTAATAAAAATCTCCTATCAAACGCTTCTTATGCGGGTGGAAAAACATTAAATGAAATTGACTTATCTGGAATAGATAAAATATATAAATTATCATCCAATGAAAACCCAATCGGTCCATCACCAAAAGCTACGGATGCGATAAGAAAACATCTTAACAATGTTCATATTTATCCTGACCGAACAGATATAAGACTAAGAGAAGCATTAGTCTCTTATTTTAACGAGAAAATAGATAAAGAACATTTCATTACATCAAACAGTGGTGTTGGGTTACTCGAAATGATCTGTAGAGCTTTTTTAAAGGAAGGTGATAATATTATTATTTCAAATCCAGCTTTTAGTCCTTATGAAATGTTTGCTGGTAAAATGGGTGCAGAAACGATCGATATTCCTTTAAAAGCACCAGATTTCTCTTTAGACACAGATAAAATTATCGCTTCCATCAATTACAATACAAGGTTAATTTTTATTACTAACCCAAACAACCCTACTGGAACCTATATACCAAAAAAAGAAATCGACAAACTTGTTGCAAACCTCCCAGAACATACAATTTTAATTTATGACGAAGTATATTATCATTTTAGTCATGCATCTGATTATACCACAGGTTTAGGATATGTATTGAACAATGAGAATGTTATAACTGTAAACAGCTTTGCTAAATCCTATGGACTAGCTGGTCTACGGATTGGTTTTGGTTACGGCAAACCTGAATTGATGAATTATTTACGTAAATTCCAACGACCATTTTTCATAAATATACTCGGACTTGAAGCTGGGATAGCTGCACTTTCAGATAAAAATCACATTCTAAAAACTGTACAAACCGTATTTACCCAAAAAGAACGAATTTATGAAGCCCTAGAAAAATTAGGCATTCAATTTTGGAAAACACAAGCCAATTTTATTCTAATTAAACCTTCAATTGATGAATTATTATTTGAAGAATTAATGCTTAAACAGGGAATTATGGTGCGTCCTGTGGCTAACTTTGGTGCTCCAGGTCATATTCGCATCACGATTGGAAATGAAGAAGCTACGACTGCATTAATTAAAGCACTTATTGTCGTTTCAAATAACCTTTAAAAGTATCTCTCTGTTTTTGAAACAAGGACGATATCAGGCTTCAATTTATTAACAAGGCCTTCATTATAAGATGACCATACAACAAAACATTCCTTAAAATGTAATTGAATAAATGGCAACATCGCTGAAGTAAACGAATCTCTAAAAATCAAGATTGTTTTGCCTTCATTGAGAGCATAGTTTCGTCGAATATGCATATTATTAATCTTAGAAGTTAATTTTTCAGTCTTGATCGAAGCATCTTTAAAAGTGAAAATTAAATCTTTGTCTATAAAACTCTGTTGATTACATAATCCAAGTAGATTTACCAAATCACCTCCAACGACCTCTTGATTTTCAATATTAAAATCCTCTAAATTATAGGGTATCATATTCATACCTTTCATTAAAGACTGATATGCAAAAAAAGCACCTTTATTATTCCAATGAGTATCATTTTTAAGGTATAAAGATGTAGAATCATCTAATTTTATAGCCTTTAATAAAGCATATGCTTCAATGACTTTTATACCAGAATGTGACGAAAGATAATGCGTAATTTGATCTACTCTTGATATTGTATCTTGAATGTGCTTCTTTAAGTGTGTAGGCAAATATTCAGGATAAATAGAGGATTTATTAGGCCAAACAGCCATAAAATAATCAATACCTTTTTGAGCTAAATACTCTTTTCGTTTTACCAATGTTGAATCGAGGGCAATTAAGGCCTTCGCTGAAAGTAAATTTTGCCTTGTCAGACTTTTGTACAGATAATCTGTATTTGAAGTATAAAATAGAAATGAATCTTTTCCATTTTGGACTTGATCGGGTTTTATTGAACTATTAAATATTGACCATCGAATAGTACTATTTATATCGGCTAGTCTATTTCTAAAACTAAAGTGATCTGTAACATAGGACTCCAAATCGATAAAATAGGACTGACTAAAAGAAAAACTAGGCATTTCTGCTAGTTTTCGATTTTCGCAATTATCTTTTGAATCCCAATCGTAAAAGACACCAAATCCAAACACAGCAAGTGTGCTCACAAACAGGATAATATAGGCTTTACTTATATGATTTGTCAAAACTTGAAATAGATAAATGGTGAATATGTCGATGTCGTCAATTCAGAAATACAATATATAAACAGTCCAAAATAGACGGCCATATTGATATAGAAAGCCTGTGGTTTTTTAACATCAATGCGATCATCTATAAATCGCCTCAAACCCAAACTTAATGGAATCGATATACAAAACAAAAATATAATATAAGGGCTGAGTAATATCTCTGCAAAATGAGGCAACCTATCGTCGAAATTAAACATATTTCGAATGTAGATTAATGACAAACTTACGTCTTCTAAACGGAAAAAAACCCAAGCAATCAATACAACAAAACACGTATAGATGTGCTGGACAATTCGTGGAATTTTCAAGTTCCATTTTTGACGTTCAATGATTAAAAAAGCGCCATGAATTAAACCCCAAATTACAAAACTAATATTTGCTCCATGCCATAGACCAGTGACAATAAAAATCAATATCAAATTAACATATAATCGCCCTTTTCCTTTTCGATTACCACCTAATGGAATATATAAGTAGTCTCTAAACCATGTTGACAATGAAATGTGCCAACGTCGCCAAAATTCTTGAATTGATCTTGATGCATATGGGTAATTAAAATTTATTGGAATTTTAAATCCTAACATTCTTCCTAGGCCTATAGCCATATCCGAATAACCAGAGAAATCGAAATAAATTTGAAAAGAATAGAATAATATACCTACCCAAGCTATAAATGCTGGTAAAGTCCCAATATTACTCTCAAAAACAGTATCCGCAATAAAACCAAAACTATCAGCAAAAATGACTTTTTTGGCTAGTCCCCTTATAAAAGTAAAAGAGCCCAAAATCCAACCTTCTTTGGTAACTATTCTATTCGTAAAATATTGAGCTATTTCATTATACTTAATGATCGGGCCAGCTATAAGTTGAGGAAAAAAAGCAATATACAATCCTAGTCTCAAGGGATTCCATTCTACTTCTTCTGTCTTTCTGTAGATATCTACAATATAAGAAATGCCTTGAAATGTAAAAAAAGAAATTCCAATTGGTAAAATTATGTTCGTGTAGGAGGAAGTATCAAATTGACGGTTTAATCCAAAGCTTGTGATAAATAAACCGATGTATTTATAATAAAAAAGCAAACCCAAATTGCCGATAATACACAAATATAAAAGTAATCTTTTAGCCTTATTTTTAGTATCAACCAATGATAAACTAATGCCAAAAATATAATTCCATAAGATGGAAATAACAAGAATAAGTACTAAGCTACCTTCACCAAAGGCATAAAAAGCCAAGCTCATAACTAATAAAAAAACATTACTTGCCCGAATTGGCAAGAAGTGGTTTATTATTAATACCAACGGTAAAAAAACAAATAAGAAGAGAAAAGAGCTAAATACCATTTTTTAATACCAATTGTTGTATTGACTTCACTTATTAAAAGTACAATTTCATAATACAATATAGAATATTGATGATGCTGAATGATTTAATAATAGTAATTTTGACTAAATCATGTCTATGCAGCGGTCATCATCCACAGGTTCATTATTATTTATTTTTTTTACCGTTTTAATTGACGTTATCGGTTTAGGAATCATTATTCCGATTTTCCCAAAAATGATAACGACACTTTCGGGTCAAGATTTATCTAATGCTGCCATGATCGGTGGATGGTTAATGTTTACGTATGCTATTATGCAATTTATTTTTTCTCCTATTCTTGGTGGACTTTCGGACCAATTTGGAAGAAGACCAGTCTTATTAATTTCTCTATTCGGCTTAGGCGTTGATTATTTAGTAACTGCATTTGCGCCAACCCTTTTTTGGTTGTTCTTATCGCGCATTTTTGCAGGCATTGCTGGATCAAGTTATACTACGGCAACAGCCTATATTGCTGATATCAGTTCACCTGAAAAACGAGCACAAAACTTTGGAATGATAGGTGTTGCCTTTGGCTTAGGGTTTATTATTGGCCCAGTCATCGGTGGTACACTTGGGCAATATGGGTATAAAGTACCTTTTTTAGTCTCTGCTGGTTTAGCTTTCATCAATATGATTTATGGCTATTTTGTTTTACCCGAATCTTTGAGTAAAGAAAATAGAAGAAAATTTGATATTAAAAGAGCCAATCCAGTTGGAGCACTTATCCAACTTAGGAAATATCCGCTTATCATCGGGCTAGCTATATCATTCTTTTTATTGTATATCGCAGGCCATGCTAACCAATCTACTTGGACGTTTATAACTATGGAGAAATTTGAGTGGGATGAAGCAATGGTTGGCTATTCGCTAGGTGTCATAGGATTTTTAGTCGCACTGGTTCAAGGAGGATTAATTCGGGTTGTGATACCCTATTTTGGAGAGAAAAAATCTATTTATATCGGATTAGCTTTTTATATTTTAGGTTTTGGTTTGTACAGCTTAGCGTCAGAAGGATGGATGCTCTTTTTATTTATGATTCCTTTTTGCTTGGGAGGTATTGCAGGACCAACTATCCAAGGTCTTATTTCTAATCAAGTACCAGACAACGAACAAGGAGAACTACAAGGAGCTTTGACTAGCTTAATTAGCATAACATCGATTATTGGACCACTAATTATGACTGGATTGTTTTATTATTTTACAAGTGAAGACAGTTCAATTTATCTTCCTACAAGTCCATTTATAATGGCTGGTCTTTTAACCCTTTTAAGTTTAATCATTGTACACCGAAGTTTCAAATACATGAAATCCAATACATTTAGCTAATGCCCCCTTTTATACATTAAATCTAAAGTGCATAATGTCGCCATCTTTTACAATGTATTCTTTTCCTTCAATTGAAAGCTTTCCAGCATCTTTTACTGCTGACTCAGAACCATGTGTTATGTAATCATCATAACCAATTACTTCTGCACGAATAAACCCTTTTTCAAAATCAGTGTGAATTACACCTGCTGCTTGTGGAGCTGTTGAATCCTTGATAACAGTCCAAGCTCTTACTTCTTTTTCTCCAACTGTAAAATAGGTAATTAGATTTAATAGAGAATAACATGCAAATATGACTCTATTCACCCCTGGTTCTTCTAGTCCCATTTCTTTTACAAACTCCATTCTTTCTTCTGGATCATCAAGCTCTACGATATCGGCCTCAATTCCTGCTGAAATTAAAATAACTTCCGCGTTTTCATCTTTCACCGCTTCTTTAAATCGTTTTGTATGCTCATTACCATTCAGAACACTATTTTCGTCTACATTGCAAACATATAGAATAGGCTTTGCCGTTAGTAACATCAGTTCTTTAAGTAATCCCGATGATAAATCATCTACTGGAAATGTTCTTGCTGGATTTTCATCTTCAAGATGTTGTAACAAGCTTTGTGCAATTTCCACGAGTTTTACATCATCCTTATTCCCTCCTTTAGCCTGTTTTTTAAGTTTATCTAATCGCTTTTCAACGGTCTCAAGATCTTTTAATATCAATTCTGTATCAATAATTTCTTTATCCCTTACAGGGTCAATACTTCCATCTACATGAATTACATTATCATCATCAAAACATCGAACAACATGAGCTATAGCATCTACCTCTCGAATGTTTGCAAGAAACTGGTTTCCTAGACCTTCACCTTTACTCGCTCCTTTGATTAAACCAGCAATATCAACGATTTCTACCGTAGTTGGGATTGTCTTTTGTGGACTTACCAATGCCGTTAATTTGTCGATTCTAACATCAGGAACGGTAATCATTCCAATATTTGGATCCTTCGTTGCAAATGGATAATTTGCTGCTAATGCTTTAGCTGAAGTCAATGCATTAAATAATGTTGATTTACCAACGTTGGGTAATCCAACGATACCTGCTTGTAATGCCATGCTTTTTAAAATTTAAGAATGCAAATATAGATTTTTATTCATTTATATATCCTTCTATAGAGTAAACAAATTACCTCTCTTTATATGAATTACCTTTTCAAATTTATAGGATCCAACAGTTGAATACAAAGAAAAAAGCCTATCAAAATGAATCGATAGGCTTTGTATTAATTATGTAGGGCGACTATTTAGTTTGTTGCCCCTGTATCTCTTGTTAAGTGTTCTGTAGATTTGAATGCTTTTACTACTTGCTTATTTGCAGCCATTTCTGCTTGAAAACTTTCACTGTACGTTTCTACTGTTTCAGCAACTTGTTTTTCACTATCACTTTTCAATGTCTTTGGCAATTGTCTTATTTCTTGAGACATGAAGTTATTGAACTGAACCAAAACTCCTTTCTTATCTTTCAAAAGGGTCATACTCAATGCATTTACTTGAGAAGCTACTCTATTCTTTTCATTTTTGACATCTTGCTCAATTCCTTTAGAAAGGACTTTGTTGTACTTAGAAATAAGCGATTTCACTTCGTTCTGAAACTTATCAGAATGTTTTCCTAGTAGTTTTTCAACTTTTACTTTTTGCTCTTCGAAAGTCTTAGTGAATTCTTCAGCAGCTTCTTTAGTGTCTTCGCTGTCCACAATGGTCACCGTTTCCACAGACATAATATCACTTAATAAATCTTGAGCAAACATAACGTTTGTACAAATAGTAAGTGTAAATAGTATAAGTGTCTTTTTCATATTAATCGAATCGTTAAATAAAAATGTAAGCTAGCGAACTATCAAATAAAATTCATTTGCTTAAATTAACTTCATTACCATTAATCAACACGAATTTAATGTAAAATATTCACATATTAAACTTCTATTCTTAGTTGCTAACAAATTTATTATTGAAGTTAATTAATCATCTTAACTTATAACAACTCCAATCGAAAAAATATTTCAAGAAAAGCATTTATTTTGTGTTAAAGTTATTCTAAGAATAATCGTTCGCTCCTGACTTCAATCATCTACAGACGTTGCCTTTATATAATTTCTTTACTAATATATGAATATAACAAATATAGCCAAGGAGCTTTAAATGATTCGTTCCATTTTTCTTTTATCTCCATTCTATTTGAGCAACTTAAAAATTCTTCATTTTGTAATAAATAGGTTTTTAAAACCTTGCTAAAAATCACAAATTTACTTCCATCATGGCTTGGAGGTATGTTTTTTCCACCAATTTCATTCAAAGAAGAAATGTACATGTTGTAATTGTAGAAAGTATATTTTTCTGGATAAATAAAGGTTAAGTACGCATAAATCATTTGGTGGTCATTGTGGTAATGATCGGCAAATTTCATATTCTTTCGTTGCAGGATCATTAATAATTGATCGCAATAAGAAATGAATCTGCTTATCCGCATATTTAAATCTTTTTTTTCATTTAGCAGGTCCTTAAACATACTTCGCACAAATTCTTTGTCATACGCTAGAAAATGTTCCATCATTTGCTTTGGAAAATAATCTTCTCTTTTCCAAAGTCGATTGGATTGTTTACTATGAAAACTGTCAGAAAACATTTTTTCAAAATCGACAGCATCTATATCCCAATGTTTATTAAACGTATCATACGCTTCCCATAAATATCCATATTGATACACATCCTTTGTGTTTATATGAACTACAAATTGCTCTATTTTATCTTTTATTAACGGTACTTTCATCTGTGTTTGTATGAGAATTTATTGGACTAAAAAGACGCAAAATTAAACTAGAAAATTGTTTAATTTTAATCCCTAGAAATTTACTTTGAATTCTACCAAGAAAATAGGGAGCATTTCCTTAGCTTCAGGCGTTTACTATATAGATAACTATTGAAACCATTTTTTTTACCTTTGAAAATTTTTAATACTCATTCATTCTGAGTAAAAATGAGTGTTAATTACTTAATGAACGTATTTAAACAATATATTAAATCTATTCTTTTTTGTTTGGTAGGCCAGCTACTTATAATCACAAGTAGCTATAGCCAAAACCCCAATGAATCTATCTTAGAAATACAAGGTGATACAACATTTTGTAAAGGTGACTCTTCGCTCCTATCACTTCCTCCAAACTATATAGCTCTACAATGGAATACTGGCGTTCAAAAAGATTCAGTCTATGCAACAGAATCTGGTATTTATACCGTCATTGCAATTAATAATTTGGGGGATACGCTAACTTCATCCATTTTTGTTGAAGAACGAATTGCCATTAAACCTTTGATTATCGGTGACACTATCCTATGTGATAAAGTTGAAGGTGTCATTTCAATTCAAAATGATGATTTTCAATCAGTTCAATGGAGTACAGGATCAACAGACTTTTATATTCCTGTGATGGGTTGTGATAGTATGTATTCTCTTCACTTTATTGATTCAATCGGTTGCGAGGGGAACCTATCTTTATCCATTCCTTGTGGTGAATCACCTAAAATAGAAGTAACGGCAATCATCCAAAATGCCTGCAAAGGAGACAGCACTGCTGCCATTATCCTTAAAGAAAAACAAGATGATAAAGAAGAATCTATGCTCTACTATACTTGGTCGAATGGCCATACAAAGAGCAGTATTACGGGGTTAACAGAAGGAATGTATTCTGTCACTGTTACAAATCTAGCAGGATGTCAAACCATAGATAGCTTTAGCATTATTGACCCCTCACCTCTCTCCATTTTTGTGGATAGCCTACATTTTCCGACATGTAATTTACCCGATTCAAATTTCATTCAATTTCATATTGAAGGAGGTACACCTCCCTACTCTATTCAATGGTTAGATGAAACTATTCAAGCGAGAATTAAAATAGATTCAAGCTTAATTGATAGTATTGGCGGATTGGTTAAAGATACCTTTGAAATTGAGATTACAGATGAACTTCAATGTATTGATACTTTATCAATTATTTTTCCAAAATATCAACCACTGACCATTGACTCGACATCCATTCAAAATATATTTTGTTTTCAAGAAGAAAAAGGTCAAATTGAAGTGTTCGTTGAGAATGGCATAGGTCCTTATCAATATCTATGGTCCAATGAAGATTCATTGTCATCTATATCGACACTAACCGAAGGCTTATATTCTATAACGATAACAGATAGTGTTGAATGCAACATTATTGAAACATTCAATATTGACAATGTAGATTCATTAGGCATTCAAATTGAGGAAATCAAGTATGCTGATTGTGACTATTCCAAAATAGAAAACCTCAGATTTACGATTATCGGTGGATCGCCACCTTATAAAATTGAATGGTTAGATACATCGATTCAACTTTTGGTGGATCAAAATGATTGGGACTATAACGAATTAAAAAATGTTCCTAATATCGATTTTGAATTTAGTATTTCAGATGATAATGGATGTATGGATACCATCCGTTTTGAGATTGAAAACCCTAAAGAACTGGTCATTGAGTCTATTCAAACAAAAAATCTTTTATGTTCAACTGATCAGAATGGCTCGATCGACATTAATGCTTCAGGTGGATTAGGTTTCTTAACGTATACTTGGTCTAATAATGTTAATGGACCCACGAATGAAAATCTAGAAAGTGGTGAGTATACCGTTACTATTTCAGATGAAACAAATTGTGAAATCATAGAAATGATATCTATTTCTGAACCAGATTCGATTTCAACTGTCATTACTAACAATGATATAAAGCAATGTCATGATGATCTGTCAAATAAACTTACGTTTGATATTTTAGGTGGCAGTCCACCTTACAACATATTTTGGCTTGACCAAAACGTCCAGACCTATATTATAGAAAATGGATTTACTTCTGATTCTATTGTTGGTTTAGACACTGGTCTATATTCTGTCTTAATTATTGATTCAAATGAATGCAGTAAAGCCATTGATATTGAAGTCTTAGGACCTGACCCAATAGATATTATTCAAGTAGATTTAATACAACCGACTTGTCATTCTTCAAACAATGGTTCTATATTTGTCCAAGCATCTGGAGGAACAAATGAATTAAAATACATTTGGTCAAATGAAGCAACAAATAACATCAACAACGAACTAGCAGGTGGAACATATACCGTTACAATCGTTGATAATAATGAATGTTCAATTATAAAAACATATAATCTATTTGCTCCGAGTCCACTTGAAATTATTGTCGAACAGAATCAATTGAAAAACTGTAGCTATGATTCGCTTAATACATTTTCATTTAAAACGATTGGAGGGACTGGTGATTACAAAATTGAATGGCTAGACGAAAACATTCGTTCTTTTATTGAAGAAACTAATCAATCATTGGATTCTGTTATCGGATTAAATATTGGAATTTATGATATAAAAATAGAAGATGAAAATCAATGTAGAGATACGATTGAAATAGAAATTGAAGGTCCAGATCCAATTACGATTGAAAATGTTGAAATCTATCCTGTTAAATGCAATGGTGATGCAACTGGAGGGATATTTTTACAAGCAATTATGGGTGGTACTGGTAATTACCAACTTAATTGGTCAAATAATTATACAGGATCAAATAATAATAATTTGTCATCCGGAAATTATTCGTTGACCATCTCCGATGACAACAATTGTAATTTCTTTGATAATTTTACAATTGAAGAATCAGGACTTATAGAAGTAGTGCCTACTGTTACCAATGAAACACAAGCAGGATTAAATAATGGATCTATTGAATTAGCCTTGGAAGGTGGAATTGGTCCCTACAAGATCGCTTGGTCAAATAATGAGGAAACTTCTTCAATATATAATTTATCACCAGGCACCTATGATGTCACAATAACAGACCATCTCGATTGCACAAAAGAGGAAAGCTACATCATACAATCAGGATCATGCAATTTATTGCTAGACATTGCTACGAATGATGTAAAATGCTTTGGTAATAATGATGGTTCTGTTCAAATATCATTAGAAAACTTTGTAGCACCTTATGAATTATATTTGAATGGAAATCTAGTAGAGAACCTAATGGATCTAAGTGCTGGGGATTATTTATTAGTTGTAGCTGATGCTGGACTATGCCAGACATCTTCTAACTTCACCATCACTGAACCAGACTCAATTTCAGCATCTATTATTATTGATCGATTACCAACCTGTTTTGACATTAACGATGGAGCCGTACATGTTGAAGCTTCTGGAGGATCGGGGGATTTATCATTTACATGGGATGAATCGAACCAAAATGCTCAATTAGAAAACATTGGCTCGGGAGAGGTATCTGTCACTGTCAAGGATAATAATAATTGTATAACGGAAGCATCACTCGATCTCCCTTATTTGGATACCATTCATCCTACATTAGTTTTAAATAGTATTACAGTCTACCTAGATGAAAATGGAAATGCTGAATTTCCAGATCTAGAAGCTTTTATATTAGATAACGAGGACAATTGTGGGGCAACAAATTTAAAGATGACCACTGATATTATACCATTGACATGCATCTCTGATTCGACCATTAGCATACAAATTATTTCCGAAGACGAAAACGAAAACACAACAGAAGCGCACACAGAATTAAGAGTTTTGGATACAATAGGTCCAACAATATTTTTGGATACGATTCATATATCAAGATGTGATTCTGTTTTCTTTGGAAATATATTCACTCAATTTTCAGACAATTGTGGTTTAGCGTCATTCTCATGGCCTGCCGACTTTTCACCTTTTGGTCCATTTGATGAAGGGGTTTCGAGTGCAGAATTATCCGTTATTGATCTTGCAGGCAACATAACAAAAAAGGAAATCATCATAAATAATCAAGTACAAATTGATATCCAATTTGAAACGATTGACCCTTCTTGTTTTAATTATAATGATGGATTTGTTGACTTATCGTTGGATGGCACAAATCAACCGTTAAAAGCCTTCTTTGAACCAGGAATTAATCCAGACTCACTGATTGCCGGTGATTACCAAATCACGGTTTCTGATAAAACTGGATGTTTTAGATTGATAGATGTTACACTGCAAGATCCAGACTCGCTGTATTATAATATTGACGGTTTTGACAATCAAAAAGATGTTGGATTCATTGACTTATCATTAATCGGTGGAAAACCACCCTATTCAACAACTTGGTTTAAAAATGGTGTCTTTTTTAGCACCGAATTGTTAATCGAAAGTTTAGATGCTGGCGTATATTCTATGTTTGTTTCAGATGATAATGGATGTACCTTCTGGACCGAAACATTTACGATCGAAGGAGTCAGTTCAACTATAGAATATGGCAAGGCCAGAAAAGTAAACGTCGTCTTGTATCCCAACCCTACAACAGACATTTTAAACATTCGTTTCAATAATAAGAATGAAGAAAAGTATCGGACTATTGAAATATTCGACTTAACGGGAAAATCAACAGACCCTGTGATTATCAATGAATATCAGTTGGACGTATCCACATTAAGTACGGGAATGTATTTCATAAAAATAACCGGTATGGAAGGTTTTGAAATCGTAAAATTTTACAAAATTTAAGATATCACTTCTCCATAAAGGTCAAATTGCTCTGCATCAACAATTTTTACGGTAGTAAAATCTCCAATACGAACATAGAATTTCGATGCATCGATCAAAACCTCGTTGTCGACTTCAGGTGAATCATATTCACTACGTCCCACAAAGTATCCGCTTTCTTTTCGATCCACTAATACTTTCATTTCTTTTCCAACCAATTCAATATTTTTAGCGGAAGCAATTTCTCTTTGTATTTCCATTAAACGATTCGCTCTATCCACTTTCTCTTCTGCTGTTACATTATCTTCAAGCAAATACCCTGTTGTATCTTCTTCGTGACTATATTGAAAAACACCTAAACGCTCAAACTGCATATCACTAACGAAATCACATAAATCTTGAAAATTTTATTCTGTTTCTCCCGGAAATCCAACGAGCATTGTCGTTCTGATGGCAATATCTGGCACTTTTTCTCTAGCTACTTTAATCAAAGCTCTTGTTTCTGCTTGCGTTATCTGACGCTTCATATCGAAGAGTACTTTATCATTGGCGTGTTGAAGAGGGATATCCAGATAGTTACAAACCTTTTCTTGTCTTGCCATTGCATCAAAAATCTCTAAAGGAAACTTTGATGGATAGGCATAGTGTAATCGAATCCATGTCAATCCTTCAATTTCGCATAATGCATCTAGCAATTCTGGCAATGCCCGTTTTTTATATAAATCAAGCCCATAATAGGTTAACTCTTGTGCGATTAACATGACTTCTTTTACGCCCCATTTGACAAGCTCTTTAACTTCTTTTACCAAGTCTTCCATTGTTTTGGAGATATGCTTACCTCTCATTAACGGAATAGCACAAAAAGAACAAGTACGGTTACACCCTTCAGATATTTTAACATAGGCATAGTGCGCTGGTGTCGTAATTTTTCGTTCACCTAGGAGCTCATGTCGATAATCAATTTTAAACTTTTCTAGCAGAGCAGGTAGCTCCATTGTACCAAAGTAGGCATCGACTTGCGGGATTTCTACTTCTAACTGTTCTTTATATCTCTCGGACAAACAACCTGTTACATAGAGTTTTTCAAGTTTATTCTCTTTTTTAAGTTCAGCAAACTGAAGGATCGTGTTTACAGATTCCTCTTTTGCTAGATCAATAAACCCACATGTGTTAATCACTACGACATCTGTAGATTCATTTGCATCATGAAGGACTTGAAAATCATTTGCTTCAAGCTGCGTAATTAGATTTTCTGAATCTACTAGATTCTTGGAACATCCCAATGTAATTACATTTACCGTTTCTTTACCGATCTTTTTCGTTTTCACAACTAAATAATTATAATTTATAAAACTTATTATTTATAACTTCGTTTATCACATAAAGGTAATGATATGCGCTATAGTTTTTTGATGCTTCTGACTTTATTCTCAATATCCCAAGGCATAAGTCAATTTTCGTTGACTTACAATTACAATATTAATGATTCAAAATGGACCTATCTAAATGAAAATCAAGGAAATATCCTTGAAGAGGCCCATGATGTGTCCCATGAAATAGGTTTGTCTTATTGGTTTAAATTAAAAGAGAAAAGAGTCGAATTTCATCCAGGCTTTAGTTATTCAAGGAGCAGTGATATACAAGAAAACGTTGCTGATGGCTCCAATTACAATTATCAATGGTCAAGCTATTTTATACAAATGCCTATTCATTTGTATCCTTTGGATTTTGAAGGAGATTGCAACTGCCCTACATTTTCAAAAGAAGGTGGATTTTTCAAAAAAGGATTTTTTGTTTATGTAAATCCTGCGGTAGGTTACCATCAATTTGATTCAAAATTAGACTATTATAGTTTTTCAAATATTTTTGCCGCTGAATCTAAAAATACGGGAATAAATACGAGAATAAGTGCTGGGCTTGGTTTAGATATAGGCATAGGTGATTTATTAACCATAACACCAAGTATTGGTTTTGCCTATGCTACACCACTAGCATGGGAGCTGATCGATGTAATTGGTGAATCATTTGATGAATTGCAACCTACAGAGAACACTGCAAGTTATACTCAATGGATGCCTGGGATTCGTTTAACCTTTAGACCTGACTACCTTCGTGAGCAACGAAGTATGTGGAGATAGTTTTCATCTTAGGATATTCGTAAAATGATACAAACAGATCCCAGCACAAACGGCAACATTTAGTGAGTGTTTAGTGCCGAATTGAGGTATTTCGATGGCTCGATCCAATAAAGGTAAAGCTGAAGAAGATATACCATCAACTTCGTTTCCCATAATCAAAGCTATTTTAGGCATACAAGAATCCACTTCTTGGATTTCGACCGATTCATTTGTTTGTTCGATGCCAATCAATTCATAATTATCCTTTTTCAATTGTACAAGCGCATCCTCGACATTCGCTACATACTCCCACTGCATTGACTTTGTGGCACCAATTGCTGATTTATTAATCTCTTTGTGTGGTGGTGAAGGACTTACACCACATAAGATAATTTTCTCAATACCAAATGCATCTGAAGATCTAAAAAATGACCCTACATTAAGGGCTGATCGAATATTATCTGCAACCAAAATGATAGGCAATTTATCCATTTGCCGAAAGGCCTCTACTGATTTACGCCCTAGTTCTTCTAGTTTTAATTTTTTCACCCTTTAGACAATCTATATTTTTTAGCCGCTTCTATAAAGGACATAAATAACGGGTGAGGAGATTCTACTGTACTTTTAAGCTCAGGATGAAACTGTACTCCAACAAAATAAGGGTGTCCCTTAAGTTCCATAATCTCTACTAGTTTGGACTCTTGGTTTATACCTACAGGAATCATTCCTGCTTCTTTCATTTGATCGACATACTTATTATTAATTTCATAACGATGTCGGTGACGTTCGCTAATTTCCGTTGATCCATACGCTTTTGCACTCAAACTACTTTTTTTAAGTTTACAGTCATAGGCACCGAGTCGCATAGTTCCGCCTTTCTTTTTAATTTGAACTTGGTCCGGTAAAAGGTGTACAACTAGTTCTTTGGCTCTAGGCTTTACCTCTTCAGATGTCGCGTTCTTGATGTTTAACACATTGCGACAAAACTCAACAACAGCACACTGAAGACCTAAACAAATACCGAAAAAAGGAATTCCATTTTCTCTCACATATTGAATAGCGGCATACTTTCCATCAATGCCCCTTTCACCAAAACCTGGAGCAATGAGTACACCATCCAATTCTTTAAGTTTGTGTTCTACATTTTCACTATCCAAGGCCCCAGAGTGGATAGAAATGACATTTACTTTACATTCATTGTATGCTCCTGCATGGACAAATGATTCTAAAATCGACTTGTAAGCATCTTGTAATTCATTGTATTTTCCGATTAATCCAATATTTATTTCACTTGTAGGGTTTTTTAGTTTCCCTAAAAATGATTTCCAAGCAATCATTTCGGGATCAGGTCCCAATTTTAATTTCAACTTTCTCAAAACAATCGTATCCAACTTTTCTTTGAGCATGAGAATAGGCACATCGTAAATAGAGTCCGCATCAAGTGCTTCGATGACCGAGTTTTTATTCACATTACAAAATCGACTTAACTTCGTTCGAATTTCATCGTTAATTGGTTTTTCTGTTCTACAAACTAAGATATCTGGCTGGATACCTGTCATCAAAAGTTCTTTTACAGAATGCTGAGTCGGTTTTGTTTTAAGTTCTTTCGCAGCACTCAAGTAAGGTATTAATGTAAGATGGATACACACAAGATTCGTAGACCCCATTTCTTGCCGCAATTGTCTAAGCGCTTCCAAGTAAGGTAGTGATTCAATATCTCCAACCGTACCACCTACTTCTGTAATTATGATATCATGCTCAGTATGTTCTTCCAAGAGTTTTACACGACGTTTGATTTCATCTGTAATATGCGGAATGACTTGCACCGTTTTACCAAGATACGCGCCTTCACGCTCCTTATTTATCACGGTTTGATAAATCCGGCCTGTCGTCACATTATTGGCTTGTGATGTAGGAATATTTAGAAACCGCTCGTAGTGACCAAGATCCAAATCCGTTTCGGCACCATCTTCAGTGACAAAACATTCCCCATGTTCATATGGATTTAATGTACCAGGGTCAATATTAATATAGGGGTCAAACTTTTGAATGGTAACAGAAAAACCTCTTTCTTGTAAAAGCTTTGCTAGAGAAGCAGAAATAATGCCTTTTCCTAATGAAGACGTAACACCACCTGTAACGAAAATATACTTAGCCATAATGTAATTTGGAATTATTCACTATGGGATTCAAAAGTACTAATTAGGAATCGAAATGAGCTTAAAATAAGGTGAAGATTTTGGAATAATTGTCATTGAAAAAAAAAATATTATAAACTATTCTATTTTCTTTTGTTAAGATAAAAATGCGAGTATATTTGCATCGCTTTTACAGCATGACCGGTTAGCTCAGCTGGTAGAGCAACGCCCTTTTAAGGCGTGGGCCCTGGGTTCGAGCCCCAGACCGGTCACTTAAAGAGAGGACAATTTGTTCTCTCTTTTTTTTTATACTCTTCCCAAAAAAAACCTCTTCTACAACTACTCGTTTAATTTGCGCTATCAACGTCTTAAAATGAATCCTACAACTTCATAAAACTGGATAATTGATTTATTCGATCAGTTTTAGAAAAAGCCCTTCTTTTTTATCCATTTATCTAATATTCAATTGAAAATAAATTTCAAGATTGATCCAATCAATTGATCCGATTTATGTTTAAAGTTTTCTACATTTATTTTTATACTTTAATGTAGGTACCTTATAATAATTAATAAAAAGTAAGCTACCTATTTATAAAAAGATTATTTTACTAAATAAATAGAATAACTTATGGAATTAGTTAACAATCCAGACGATTCAACAGCATTTACTCAAAAAGAAAAAATATCATTTTCCGGAAATGGTGCTACCTATTTTGGTATAGTAGCATTAAATGTTGTTTTAACCATTATTACGGTTGGACTTTATTATCCATGGGCGAAAGCTGCGTATCGAAAATATCTGTGGAATGAATCCGAGTTTAAAGGGTCAAGATTCGTTTTTAATGGGACAGGAAGAGAAATGTTTAAGGGCTTTTTAATTGCTTATCTTATTATTCTTGGCTTTTATGGGTTAGCCGGAGCATTCATGTATATTCCTTTTGGATATGTGCTATTAGGAATTGCATATCTTTTGATTTTAGCTTTAATACCTTTTGCTATTTTCGGAGCATGGAGATATCGGATATCTAGAACTTCGTGGCGTGGAATATTCTTTTCCTTTGACGGAGATTTTAGAGAATTTTTAAAGCTTTTTATAAAAGGAATTATTTTAACACTACTTACTTTAGGCATTTATGGTGCATGGATGAGAGTCAGCATTCAGCAATACCTATTTTCTCATACTAAAATTGGAGATCTCAGGCTAGATTTTCATGGAAAAGGCGAAGATTTACTTATAATAAACATTGGATATACTATACTGTCTTACATCACCCTTTTTATATTACTCCCATTATTCATAAAAAAGAGATTTGAGTTCAGCATAAACAATACGACATTGTCTAATGGAATGAAAACAAGACATTTAAATTCAACATTATCAAATAGTACTGCTTGGACTATTATGTTTACAAATCTTCTTTTGATTGTTTTTACCGCTGGATTAGCTTTTCCATGGGTTATTATGCGATCCATGAAAATGTATTTTGACCACACTGAAATCCCTGGAGTTTTTGATTATGATAACCTTTCACAATCACCAACAGACTATAGAGATGCCACAGGAGATGAAATGACCGATATCCTTGATATTGGACTAGATTTTTAAACTGTGCATATGGAAGGCCTATATTTTGACGGAAAAAATTCAAAACCATACAAGGTAGCCGTTAAAGACAATGGAGAAAGCTTATATATAGAATCCAATGAGCCAAACGAATATATCAATCGATTTTGGATTAAAAGAGATATTACATCTGAAAGTTTTTCGACGGGTGATAGATACCTTCTTAGTTATGGGACATTCCCATTTGAACGAATCGAATTAAAAGGTAGGAAAGCAGAAATGTTCATGTTGACCGTATTACATCATGAATCAAAAATTAAAACAGCCCAACATTATATTACTCGAGCAAATCCAATAAAACTGGTCATCACCAGTTTTTGCATTCTTGCGGTCGTTATTTATGGATATCTATTTCATATTTCTCCTTTCATAGGTGAACAATCGGTGAAGCTAATACCTAAATCCAGCGAAACCTTTATTGGACAAAATATTTACAAAAGACTCCAATTATTTGAAAATGTTGATTCAAAAAAATCCGAATTGTTAATGGATTTTTATGATGCTTTAAATTTCCAATCCGAATATGATATCAAAATTGATTATTCTACTAGTAAGTCCGTCAATGCGTTTGCTATTCCAGGAGGTCAGATTGTCATTTATGAAGGACTCATTCAGCAAACTAAATGCTGGGATGAATTAGCCGCTCTAATTGGTCATGAATTAGCTCATGTCAATGAAAGACACTCTTTCAAACAATTGGCACGGAGTATTTCTAGTTACCTAATCTTTTCGGTACTTACCGGTGATGTAGCCGGAGCATCAACCGTATTATTAGAAAATGCTCAAAATATAAATGAAATGGCAAATTCAAGGAAACATGAAAAAGAAGCCGATTTGGTTGGATTGGAATACTTGAAGAATAGTCAAATTCGTCCATCGGCTATGGTGGATTTATTCACAAGCCTTTCTAAAGATTTGGGAATGGTGAAAAAACTAGAGAAACCTATGGAATTCTTAAGTACGCATCCTTCTACAGGTAACCGTATTGAATATATAGAATCTATCATTGAAAAAGACCGTGATTTTAATTATGAGCCAAAAGACAATAACAAGGCACAAGAGATATGGTATCAACTGAAATCGGAAATTGATACCAGTTATTCTTCTGATATTATAAAGTTACTAAGAGATGGATTTGATTTAGAGAAAGATGAAAGTCAATAAGTTAGCATCCTATAATTAGGAGATTTCGTCCCGCTCGTCAAGGATTGTAGCCTCGATCTGTTCCAAAAATCTAAACTACATACTACTTTCAATGCATCTCAGATGTAAGCTGAGACGAACATGGGCAAACCAATGAAACTATCTTCAACGACCGCAAGGAATAGGATAACTATACTAATAGTGATATCTACAAGCAACTATCAATAATTCTTCTTCTGTGTAACTATAAACCAATCGATTTTCTTTATCAATTCGTTTCGACCAAAAGCCTTGTAATTCGTGCTTTAATGGTTCTGGATTTCCGATTCCACCAAAGGGGTTTCGAAGGCTTTCTTTGATAAGTGTATTTAATCTTTTTAACTTCTTCTTATCTGTTTTCTGCCAATACAAATAATCATTCCAAGCTCTACTTGACCAAGCCAATTTCATTCTTCAATAAATTCTTGATACTTTTTATTTCCCTTCTTTACTTCTGCAATCGACTCTAATAATATATCTCTATTCTTCCCTGATAACAAATAATTTGTCTCTACTAATGAGTTGTATTCTTCTAGCGATATAAGTACCAAATCCTTTTGATCTTTACGTTTAATAATAACTTCTTCAACATCATCAATTACGGAGTTCAACCAATGTTTTAGGTTCAGTCTAAGCTCGGTGTAGTTTATTACTTTCATAATATAAAGTTACTAATTACGTACGTAAACAACAACGTCTATTGTTTTCTTTTTGTTTCATTATTTATACGGATGTTGCTTTTTTATCTCACTTTTAAGGTCTGTAAGATTACTTTCAAATATTTTTCTGTACTTATCACTCTTCTAAAACCTGCTTTACATTGTCCTTTTCTAATGCCTTCAATGGACAAATAATAAAATGAAGTCCATTTTGATTTATCATTTTATGATCATTTATAAACCCAACATATAGAATCAATACAACGTCTTCTGGCAATTCTTTCGCTTGTCGAAGATTGTAGCCTCGATGCGTTCCAAAAATCTAACCCACCCATTATTCATCTCAACGTGGAGCTGATGTGCACAATGAATCTAAATCATTAGCATGTATCAAATATAAATTAAACACAGAAAAAAAATAGAATATGATACCTTATCCAAGTCAATCATTTCATATCTAGGCTACAAGCCTAGACGAACGGGGGTTATTCTTCTGATATTATAAAGTTACTAAGAGATGGATTTGATTTAGAAAAAGATAAAAGTCAATAAGTTAGTATCCTATAATTAGGAGATTTCGTCAATTTTCCCGCTCGTCGAGGATTGTAGCCTCGATGTGTTCCAAAAATCTAAATTACAATCTTACCTTTCAATGCATCTCAGATGTTAGCTGAGACGAGCTTGGAGAACGTGGGGATACAGTCAAAAGCTTCCACTTGTTAATTGATGAAGTTGCCATGTATTTTTATGCAAGCCTTTCGCGACGAACGTCTTCAAATCTGCGAGCTAATTATGGATTTTACCTTATTGTATCACCTGAACTTTAGAAATAAACTCATTACCCTTACTGTCAAATACACGAATAGAATACATTCCAACATTATTTAATCGAAGTTCTATTTCACTTTGAAGTAAAAATGATCCTTTCAATATCGTAGCGCCAAAAATATCAAAAACGCTATAGGTTCCAGACATAGATTCGGGTAGTCGGACATTACAAATTCCTGAAGTTGGATTCGGATAGGTTACCAAGGATTGTTGAGAAAACGACGGTGTCGTTATATCATCCGTATGGACAATAATACCTGTAGGGTCACATACATCCTCCTCAATAGACAGGCAACCTTCAGAGGTCAACGATAGCATCCATAAATAAAAATTTATATCCGGCTCTAAACTTCTAGTACGTCCAAGGACTATGAAACTTCCATCTTCCCTTTCTTTCACGCGAGCAAAATAGGCGAAATTTATCCACTCCGCAGTTGGGTGAGGTTCGGTGAATGGTATATGGTATCGCTTGAACCAAATAGGTTCTCCATCTTTTGAAAGTCGCTGTAGAAAACCATAGTACTGGGCTGTATCCCCAGAGATTCCTTCAAAATATTGACCAGCTACTAATAGATCTTCATTTTGCAATTCTATAATATCATGCACCCAATAACGATCTACAACTTGAGGTGTCTGTTTCAAAATGTATGACCACACAACGGTTTTAAAATCTTTGTCTAGCTTATGGATTTTGCCTAAGGAGTTGGCATCTTCTACAAGAAAATTTGTTGAATTAAATATGATATCTCCACTATTTGTAACGCATGATCTTGGAATAAAAGAAAAAGAAGAAATGTATTGAAACGAATCGATCACATTCCCATTAAAATCAATTTTGGTCAGGTAATAAAATTTATCACTACCCGTTTCAGCATCATTCATAAATACCATGGTTGAATCTGATAGTACTTGTAAATTCCTTATATGGTTTTCATTCGCATTTTGGTTGTAATAGATCAATGTATCTAACGCATAACTAGCTGTATCAAAAATACCAATATAACCCTTTACAAATCCTGTCGTATTAATTTTTGAGTCTCCATAAACAAACAACTTATTGGAGTTAAGTAAAAGACCTTCGTTTGATTTCGAATTTCCATCATTAAGTACATACGTAAGCTCAGATTCTTTGGTGAAAAAATTTCCTCTTTTTATGAATATTGGATCTATCATAGAACCAAATCTATGTCCTGATAAAATATAATTTCCTTCAGAATCAATAAATATTGGATTGTGATTTCCATGATCAATAGTATCATACACATGTTCAATAATTTCTAGATTTTCGTTTAATAAAGAAATTTGAGACCCCAATTTATTTTCGAATATATCTCCACTTAAAATAAATAAGAATTCTTCATTAATATATTCAATGTTATATGGAAAATTACCACCATCCTTTTCTATGTCTAAAAGAGTATAGCCATAAAATTGTGCCTCAAGATTCAAACATATCAAGAGTAAACCGAAGAGCAATATATATTTAATCATATAAAAAAGCTTGGAGGAGTTAAATAAAGAACAACTCTTCCTTTAAGTTATTTGATTATTGATAATTTATCAACTTTAATGACATTATTCGGGAATATTTAGATCGGGGTTTGCTTCTCCTAATTCTTGAACATCCTATTTTTGATAAGGTCAATATATGTTAATCCTTTTTGCGAGTTAGCTAAGGTTATATCAAACCTTGAACCATCTATAACTTCTCTTGTATTAAATCTAAAAGTAAATTCATTATTATAAACGGCTAAATGGCTATCACCTGCATGACATAAGCTTCCACCAGTTGATTAATGATATTGCTAGGTAAAATTGCTTGGCTTTGTCTCTTTGGAATTTACTTTTAGGTATTGATCAACGTCGCATACTCTACACTACCCTTCTTTTCTATATCTGCTCCTAATTTTGTCCAATTTAAGACAACTGATTTGAATACAACAAATTAATATCAGGTTCAAGATATATTACCTTTCATTCTTTTATCTTCGCTTTTGTGTTAGATCAGAACATAGGGATATTGTATTTTTCACTTTCTACAGAAAAGGAAGCGAAAAGAAAAGCGTGGACTAAAAACCGAAAGGTAAATAGTCAGCTTGCTTTACAATTGCAAAAACACAACTTAGCTTTAATAAAATCAACGAAGATCCCATTTATCGTAGCTGATGAATCAATACAAAAAGGATTTTCGTTTGGCCACAAACTAGCACATTGTATTGAAGCTAGTTTTGATCAAGCCTATGATCATATAATCGTTATAGGTAATGATTGCCCGCACTTAACGATCGATGATATCTTCAGGACAAGAGATTTAATTAGTAAAGGCAAACAAAATATTGGGCTAACCCCAAAAGGTGGAGCTTATATATTTAGTATATCTAAACATAATTGGAATAAAGAATCATTTGAAAACTTATCATGGTGTACCCCAAACTTAGGGGCTCAACTAGCTCAACATCTTACTATAGATCTTGATCTGAATCCATTGCCATTGAAAGGCGACCTTAACTTTTTTGATGATTTTAGCGTTTTACTAAGTCAGTTTAAAAATGCAATTATATCGAGTTTAGTATCCATCCTACATTTTGAATTGCGCGTATCCTATTCCTCGATTCCCCCAATCGAACATTGCCTAACGGGTCTTCACCTTCGAGGTCCACCGACCGCTCTTTCCTTCCCCTCTTAGTATTACTTAACCTAGTCTTTTTAATTTTTACTCTTAGTACACACATTTATGAATAAGATACTTATTGTATCACTTTGTTGGTTTGTTAGCCAATGGGGCATTTCTCAGAGCACTGAAATTAGTGGTATTTTAACCACTGATAATCAACCCATCATTGGAGCTACCATTTTCAATACAAATACCAATGAAGGCACTATTTCAGCAATAGATGGAACATTTAACTTAGCCGGAGAGTTAGGGCATCGATGTCAAGTAAAATACTTGGGCTACGAAACTATTTCTTTTACGATTTCCCAGGATCATGCTTACATTTTTGACCTAGTCTCAGCAAGTTTAGCCTTTGACGAGGTAGTCGTAACAGCTTTAGGTTTAGAGCGAAAAAATCAAGAATTAGGCTACTCTATTCAAAAGTTAACTAATGATCAACTATCGGAAGTAAAAAGTGCCAATTTTTTAAATAATTTATCTGGAAAATTAGCTGGGGTACAGATCACTCAAGGCGCTACAGGTGTTGGATCATCGGCAAAAATAACGATTCGAGGGGAATCTTCATTTAGAAATAACAATCCACTTTTCGTCGTCGATGGTATCCCAATCAATAATGAAACAAATGTAAATATTACAAATGAGACAGCTTCTGGGTTTCAAGAAATTGACTTTGGCAATGGAGCAATGGATATCAATCCAGATGACATCGCATCAGTAAGTGTGCTTAAAGGGCCAAGTGCAGCGGCGTTATATGGAACGAGAGCTTCTAATGGTGCAATCGTTGTAACCACTAAGGACGGTTCAGCATCTAGCGGATTGGGGCTTGAATATAATACTTCCTATACCATTGATGCTCCTTTTAGCTTACCTAAATTTCAAAACAAATATGGTCAGGGGAATGCCGGTGAATTTGAATTTATTGATGGATTAGGAGGAGGTATTAACGATAACATAACCTATAGCTATGGACCGAAATTAGATGCAGGTCTACTGATTTCGCAATTTGATAGTCCCGTTGATTTAGGCAATAGCCAAACTGTTCGTGGTGGAGACCATCAACTATATAACGGTAATGCCATAACTCCAACACCTTTCAATTCCAATCCTGATAATCTAAAAAACTTCTATCAAACAGGGAAAACCATTTCTAACAATCTAGCTTTTAGTAAAGCTAGTGATTTTATGAATGTCCGATTATCGATGACGGATATGCAAAGTGACTCTTACATTCCTGGAGTAAATTTAGATAGGCAATCAATATATGGTAAGTTGAACATGGATTTAACACCTAAATGGGAAGTTTCAAGTAGTTTCAATTATGCGTATACCCATTCAGACAATAGACCCTCAGGTGGTTATGGATCAGAAAATATAAATTATAGTTTGGTTGCTTGGATGGGCAGACAGACCAATATTGAATCTCTAAGGGATTATTGGCAACCAGGCTTAGAAGGATTGCAACAATATTCATTTAACTACACATTTTTTGACAATCCATTTCTAATTCTCAAAGAAAATAGAAACGGATTTGATCGTCACCGAATGACTGGTAATATTTCTACAACTTATAAAATGACCAATAAGTTATCTGCTACCTTTCGGTCTGGAATGGATCAAATGATCGAGCACCGCACTTATAGACGGGTGTTTAGTAGTAATCGATTTAAAGATGGTGCCTATGCAGAACAAGATATTAATGCAAAAGAAATAAATACAGATGTATTGATCAATTATCGTGATCGATGGCAACACCTTTCAATAGATGTTAATCTTGGTGCAAATCGGCTAGATCAGATCAATTTCAATAAGCAAATTGAAGCAATTGGGCTAGCTCAACCTGGTATCTATAGCCTTACCAATGCAGGGACTCCATTGCAAGTATTTCAACAAAACACAAGAAAAAGAATCAATAGCATCTATGCTTGGGCAAATATTGGTTATAAAGATTATTTATTCCTAGAAATTACGGGTAGAAATGATTGGTCAAGTGCATTAGCAACCACCGACAACGCCGATCAAACTCGTTTCTTTTATCCGTCAATCTCAAGTAGTCTTATCTTATCGAAGTGGCTATCCTTACCATCATCAATATCATTTTTAAAAGCTCGAACGAGCTGGGCTCAAGTTGGTAATGATACAGAGCCATATCAAACGGCAGGTGTCTTTTTACCTCAGACACCTGTCAATGGTAATCCAACCTTTTCAGATCAAACGTTCATACCTAATGCTGGATTACTGCCTGAAAAAACGACCGCTTTTGAAATGGGTGCTGATATTCGTTTTTATGATGACCGAATAAACCTTGACGTCACCTATTACAATTCAAAAAATGAGAATCAAATATTAGCTTTACCGATTCCGATAAGTTCTGGTTATACACAGCAAATCATCAATGGCGGAAGTATCAAATCAAGTGGCTACGAAATAACTTTAGGTTTAGAACCCATAAGAACCAAAAACACACGATGGTTAAGTCAACTAAATTTTAGTAAAAATTCATCCATTGTAGAAAACCTTCCCGACAATGCAGGCGCTATTACCCTAGCCTATTCACGTGTATATGACAATACAAATCAAACCGTTTGGTTTATTGTTGAAGAAGGAGATCAAATCGGAAATATTTGGGGAACAGGGTATAAAAAAAATGACAATGGAGACTTTGTTATCAATGATGATGGAACACTCATCGTAGATAATACTTTAAAAAAACTAGGTAATTATAATCCAGATTTTATCCTTGGATTTGTAAATACATTTAGCTATCGGCGTTTTCAATTTAACTGTACACTTGATTGGAGGTACGGTGGAGAAATTGTTTCACGGACACAAGCATTAGCTGGTGTTGCAGGTCAGTTAATTGAAACAGAAAACAGACCCGATGAAGGTTTAATCTTTGATGGTGTAATCAATGTTGGTACAGATGAAAATCCAATCTATGAAGATAATACCATTGCGATAAGCCCTGAAACTTATTACCGTCAATATTACGATCGGAATCATGAGGAAAATAACGTATACGATGCTAGTTATCTTAAAATTAGGGAATGCCAATTGAGCTACAAAATAAATGCGGTGGATCTGAAGCAAACATTATTAAAAGATATTCAAGAAATGAAAATTAGCCTGATCGGACGAAATCTTTTTGCCTTTTCAGCGATACCACACTTTGATCCAGAACAAATTGCACTTCAAGGAAATCAATTTGTAAGCGGCGTGGAAGATATGTCTTATCCAACGGCCAAAAGTCTAGGAATTTCCTTAACCATTAAACTTTAAGAACATGATCCATATTTTAAAATATAGTTTGCTTACGATGATGATCTTAATGTACAGCTGCACTAAAGACTTTGAATCGATAAACACAAACCCCAATGCCCCACTTGATGTTGAAGCATCCTTTCTTTTAAGGCAGGTAATTTACGATTATGGTGAACAAATGTCGTATGAAGGTTTTGTTGCTGGCAATTTACTTGGGCAATACTTTACGGCCGTCGATTTCAACTTGTTTGATAGGCATAGTTTAAATGAACCTCAATTTGGTGGTAATCCATGGCCAATCCTGTATAAAAACCTTAGAGATAATGAGATTTTGTTGTCGAAAGCCATGACAAATGACAAAGACAAAATCTATGAAGGTCCAGCAAGAATTTTAAAAGCATTTCTCACTGCAAATCTGACAGATCTCTATGGAGACGTTCCTTATTCAGAAAGTCTACAAGGTAAAGATGGCAACACAACACCTCGTTATGATGATCAAGCATCAATTTATCTTGGATCGAATGGCATATTGAATCAGATAGAACAAGGAATTCAAGCCATTAAGGATTATGATGGCAATCAATCATTAGAAGGTGATTTATTACATGAAGGAGAATTAAACAAATGGATTCGCTTTGGCCAATCATTAACATTAAAATATTTAGTGCGCATTAGTGATAAAGAAAATGTAGCGGAACGAATTCAAGCACTCATTGATGAAGATACCTTTATCCTTGAAAATGATCAAAATGCTAGTTTTTATTTTTCGGATACGCCGCCCAATACTTTCCGACTAGCTACGGCTAGAACAGGCGATTTCAATTTATTTATACTATCAGAAACGTATGAAGATATTCTTAAAACAATAAATGATGCAAGGCTAGAAACCTTTTTTAGACCGAATATAAATATGGAGTATGAAGGATTACTAAACGGCCCTGATGCTTCTACGACTTCGATTTCTATTAGTAATTACTCCCTATCTGGAAAAATATTTAGAGAAGAAACATCCAACTTACAAGCCAATTTCATGACAGCATGGGAAGTTCAATTTTTACTTGCAGAAGCATCGTTTAAAGGGCTTATTCAGGGAGATGCCAAACAGTATTACGAAAATGGGATTGCACTATCTTTTGAATATTGGAAAACGAATTTGGATGTGGACTACCTTGAAAGTGAAAATGTCGCTTATGATGAAAATAATGGTTTACAACAAATTATAACTCAAAAATGGATAAGCCATATCACCAATGGTTATGAGGGTTGGATTGAATACCGAAGAACAGGTTTCCCAATATTAAAAACAATTGACGCAAGTCTGAATAATGATTTGATTCCCGTAAGGATGCCATACCCAACGGATGAAGCTGCCTTGAATGCAGAACAATACAATGTAGCTGCATCAAATACCGATAACAATAGTATTAATAGTCCAGTCTGGTGGGATATCAATTAATATGATGGATGAATCTACCATACTATGGCAATGGGCGTTAGTCATTATATCTTCCATTCTTCTTTTTTGGGTTTCGCCGTACGCTAAATCAACTAAAGCGTTCTTTAAAGGTGGTACTTTAAAACAAGAGCCGCATTTTTGGATATTGACAAGTAGTCTTGTTATTTCTTGGATTTTTGCTAAATCCATTACCAATGCAGCTAATTTAGGTATGAGTTATGGTTTCGTTGGTGGCGTATCCTATGCCGCCTATTATTTATCCTTTTTAGTCGCAGGTATCCTTATTTATTTTATGCGAACGAAAGGTAAAATAACGTCTATCCACACGTTTCTGCAAACAAAATTTGGAAAGGGATCGATCCAGCTATTCTCCTTATTAATCGCTTTTAGGTTGATGAATGAAGTATGGTCTAATACGATGGTGATAGGAAGTTACTTTGGTGAAGCACAGACAGCATCCTACTATATAGCCATCTTAGTATTTACGTTACTAACCTTGGCGTATACGCTTAAAGGTGGCCTAAAATCAAGTCTATTTACCGATGCAATCCAGATGATTCTATTCGCCGTATTATTAGCTATCATCCTATATAAAATAATACCTAATAACACATCGAACCCCATCGAATATATCAGTACTGGTTCATGGACACAACTCGGCGGCATAAATTTATTGTTTGTAGCCTTATTACAAGTATTTAGTTATCCCTTTCATGATCCCGTTATGACTGATAGAGCGTTTATTGCTGCTCCAAAAAAGACCTTGTATGCTTTCATTGTCGCCACCATTATAGGTACGGCAGCTATTATTTTGTTTTCTATGCTAGGTATTTATGCAGGAGCAAATGGTCTCAGTGGTCAGGCACCTGTTGAAGTAGGAAAACTTCTAGGAATAGGAATGATGATCCTTATTAATTTCATTATGATCACGAGTGCTGCATCAACGCTGGATAGTTCATTTAATTCATTCAGCAAACTTATTGTTGTTGATTTACAAATGTTAGGTGTTGCTTCTATTTCTAAAGGAAGGATGGTTATTATTATTGGATGTTTATTAGGTAGTATACCCATTTTATTAAATGCGGATATTTTATCTGCAACAACCATTAGTGGAACGATGGTGATTGGATTAACACCTATTTTTTGTTTGTGGTATTACGACGCTCCAAAGGCTTCTTTTTATTTATCTGTGGTTGCAGGAATTATTATTGGCATCTTTCATTTATTAAAGTATGAATTTCCATTATTTGTATTTCAAGGCCCATATCACGATTTGCTTAGCGCAAATATTTGGGGCATTCTTATTTGTTTTACCTTATATCTTATTCCAATGGCATATTCAAAAATTTTAAAGGTTTGAAAAAAAAGACCAACAACTTAGGAACGTTCAATGAATCCTTACTGATCTTTGGTGGTGTTTATTCCAACCTTCAAGCACTATCCCAATTAAAAGTGGAAGCTTTGAGGTTAAACATTCCACCTTCACGAATTATTTGTACAGGAGATATCATAGCTTATTGTGCTCAACCTGTCGAATGTCTCGATTTTATTCGATCTTGGGGCATCCATTTGATCAATGGTAATGTAGAGATCAACTTGCTAAATGAATCTGATGATTGTGGTTGCAATTTTAGCGAAGGAAGCCGATGCGATGTATTATCTAAGCGATGGTACCCATATGCACAAGCAGCCTTAAGTGATTCAGATCGAACTTTTATTGAGCGCATTCCTGACCATATTACATTTCAATGGAACGGACATAAATGTTTTGTACTTCATGGAGGCTATCACAATGTAAGTGAATTCATCTTTAAGTCTACAGATTGGTCTATAAAGAAAGCGATTCTAGATGAATTGAAAGCAGACATTGTGTTTGCTGGTCATTGTGGTCTACCCTTCCATCAATCAAAAAATAATAAATACTGGATAAATGCGGGAGTGATAGGAATGCCTGCCAACGATGGTAATACGAATACTTGGTATTCTGTTTTGGACTATAAAAACAATAAAATAGAAATCTCATACCATCCACTCAAATATGATCACGTTACAGCAGCCAAATTAATGGACAAAAACAATCTACCAAAAGCCTACTCAAAGACACTACTTACCGGCATCTGGGACAATTGTGATATCTTACCAGCTGTTGAATCAAGACAGCAAGGCAATACACTTTTATTTTAAACAAAAAAAAAACGATTCCATTGAAGGCAGATATTCAGGACAGAGAAGATGTTATTTTACTCGTAAATTCGTTTTATAAGACCGTCTTAAAAGATGATTTGATACAGCCTTTTTTTTCTGACCATATGACCTCTTCAATAAAAGACCATATGCCTGTTATGTATGACTTTTGGGAATCTGTTTTATTTGACAAAGCCATTTACAAGGGTAACCCAATGGTGAGTCATATAAAATTGAATCGAAAAATGAAAATTGAAGAAATGCATTTCAATCAATGGGTGCGATTATGGGAAAAAACAACAGATAGTCTTTTTACAGGCGAAATTGCGGAAAAGGCAAAAAAGAAAGCCCACTTAATGAAAGCTATTATTAAAAACAAAATTAACAATAGCGATCACCCTTTCTTTATTCAATAGTTGTAAACGATTACCATTCTAAACGAAAACTTAAGTTGGGTGTGAAGCGATGAGATGATTTTTCAATGTACCTTATATCTGTCTTCATATCGTTTTCCTGATCAATGAGATACAATCGGTCATAGATATTTTCTCTATTCAAGATGTTTTGAATTGAAAAAGCAACGTGCATCTTTATTTTATCTAATATCAACAATGAATAATGAACTGAAGTATTCATATCCATTGTATATTTTAATCGCTTATTGTTGATTTCCTCATAAATACCTTCAAATTGTGGAGGGCTTCCCATTTGAGCAACATTGACAAAATCAATCATTTCAGAATACGGCAAACCTGAACTGTATTTCATACCGAAAGCAAATTTAAATCCTTTTACATTTAGTAGATTCGACCATTGTAATACATGTCGTTGATCATAGTTTGACGGAAAAGAAGATCCTTGGATTTCTTGAAAAGACAAATCCGTTTTACTTAATGAGTAGCTAATCCAAGTATTCCATCTACGAAATCTTTTTTTCAGCAAAACATCAACTCCTCTACTTTTAGCAAATCCAAGAGCTACACTATTACTGGGTTGAAAGTCAAAATCAAAAGTTCGTGAAGATAAACCATCGATTCTTTTCATATATCCTTGAACATCGATCGTCCATTTCTGAAATGCAAATACAAGCCCTAATTGTCCAATATCGCCTTGTTGAACTGGTATCCTTGAGTTTGATAGTGCCCAAAGACTCGTATTAATCCCTGACTCGTTACCTTTAAACACGGAGACCTGACTTACAAACTGATGATTACGACCAACATAACCATAAATACTTACATAATCCGTAAGCTGGCTTGAAAGTCGAATCCTAGGTTCTAGGAAAAAAGTCTTATTTGTAGAGAGCTTATGAATTCTGGCTCCAACATTAAGAGTTATATATTTTAAAAGAGTTGTTGTAAAATCACTAAACCCTGCGTGCAATATTGCTTTATCATTCCCTTGATCTTCAAATTCATTGAATTTGTTTTCGTTTTCAACGGATCGAAAGCCAATCGTATAATTTGTTAAATGGTATCCAAATTTGAGTAGACTGGAAGGGTTCAATATTAACTCTGAATTAAATTGTGTTTGGAGATCAACAATCCGATTACTTTTTACACCAACCTCTTTTGGTACCATATCATCAAGGCTTCGAAAATTATAATTATAATCATAAGTGTAATCAGACGCAATTGCTTTAAAATCGGTACTTAATGATCTATTCCAATTACGTTTCCAAGAAATACTACCACCGATACTAGTCAGTCTAAAGGTATCATTTTGAGTTTCTAATCTCATTTTGTCTTCTATCGTACTCGAAAAATCGTTTGTCGCAAGAACTAAAGCAGCCGTAATATTATCCTTGGTACTTAACTTAGATGCTAGCTTAATTTGACTGTCGAAAAAATTAATTTTATCGTTGACTTTAATATGATCTGGTAGACTCTCAAGTTCTTTTGTGCCTAATAAAAATCCTTGCTGATTGACTCTAGTAATATTTCGCATTGTAGGCGTCTTAAGCAGCTCAGAATATGATCTACGAAGCGAAAAATGAAGTACTGTTTTTTTCTTTTTTAAAATAGGTTGAAACATATTTACAAACATATTTGTCATATTTGAACCTACATTGACATTAAACTTATCAGTATCAAGACCAGGCGAAAAAAGCGCTATCACACTCGAAATTCGGCCGCCAAACTCAGGTCCAAATCCTCCACGATATACATCCACCGTTTCAATTGAGAATGGGTTGAGTGCCCCAATCATTCCAAAATAATGCGCTGCATGATATATAGGAATATCATCCCAAAGAATTAAATTTTGATCAGGCGTACCACCCCTAACATTTAAGTCCGCAGGCTTTGTAGACGGATTACTTACTCCAGGAAGAAATTGAAGCGAACCTAAAATATCAGGTTCTATTTGTCCTGGAAGCCCTACGACTTTATTTAGATTCATTGTTGTGATTTCACCGTGTTCTGTCAAGGATATTCCGTCTGTGATATAATCCTTAATAATGAGTTGAGGGCCAGTATATTCGCTAAAATCAAGATAATAGGTTGTACAAGAATCTAAGGTACTTGTCACCTCAATAGATTTTGTTTGAAAACCGATATAGCTAATTTCTACTTGGCTACCGAGTGATGCATTCAATTCAAAGTAACCATCTTCATTCGTACTAACGCCAGATTTATCGTTGATGCTATATACATTAGCGTATGCTAAAGGCGATTTAGATTGTAAATCTCTAATTGTTCCACAAATTAGATTTTGGGTTTCGGATTTAAAGAGTATAATTGTATTTCCACTAACATTGTATGTTATTTCCAACGATGAAAAAACATCTTCCAAAACTTCTTTTATGTCATTTGATTTTATGTTACACGACGTATAAACATCTATAACATCTTCAATTTTATAGGAAAAAACGAAATCTGAATGCTCTTCAAGCCTTTCCAACACTTCTATAAGGGGTACATTCGTATGATCTAAAAGATAAGTATTGGATTGACTTCCTAGAAACCAAGAATTTAAAATAAATATGATGATATAAAATCCTCTCAATTATTTATTTATTTGATAAGATGACCGTTTTATTATTTTCGACTTTATATTTCAAAGATAATGGAATCGTTACTGTCTCGAGTGCTCTTTCTAAATTATCATGATTAAACTGGCTTGTCAACTTAGTCTTTTTATCTATATTTTCACATATGATATTGATGTCAAATTGGATTTCAAGTTCATGTATTGCTTCCTCAAGTGAAACATCTTTTAATCTTGAAATCCCTTTTATCCATGATTCCTTTTTATTTTCTTTAAAACGTACGATCGTTCCATCCTCATTTACTCGAAGTGCTTCATTTATACTGATTATTTCTGAGTGGGTTTGATCTCTATTAAACACTTGTACTTTTCCTTCTTCACAATGAACATAAAGTTTGTTGAACCGAGATTTTACATTAAACTGAGTGCCTAACACTTGAATATCTCCATTTCTTGTATTAACAAGGAATGTACTTCCTTTTACGACATCAAAAAAAGCTTCCCCTTCTAATGATACTGTTCGATTCTCATTCCATTTTTTTTGATTATAGCTAAATTTACTTTGAGCATTTAATGTTACAGATGATTGATCTGGTAATAGTAAAGCTAACGTTTCAATATTTCCTAATTGATACTCAACGAACTGTTCATTAGGCAAGAAAAATAATGCAATCCCTCCAAGTAAACAAGCAACTAATCCATATTTCAAAAAGCTTAAAATTCGGCCAGAATTATTGTTTTTATTGGATTGTTGTTTTGCTATTGACTTTTTCTGATGAATGATTGATTTATAAACCTTTTCCTTCTCAAATCCCGTCGTTTTTAAATTTTGTGTTTGGCTATATAATTCAACAAGAGACAAATATTCCGGTCTTGCTTTAAACGTTTCTAGCTCTTCATCAGACAATTGACCATGTATCCATTTGTGCAGCAAAATGTCGTTTACCATTACCAATTTTTATATTTCATACTATTAATACAAGTGAGAATTGAAAAGACCTATTTATTTTAATCGACTACTTACTTTTCTTAGAATATCTAAGGCTTTGTACATTCTTTTTTCAACTCCTTGCTTACTTATTTCTAACGTTTCGGCAATCTCTTTGTATGTCTTTTTATCAATTCTGCTCATAAGGAATACGACTCTTAATTTATCTGGCAAACCAGAAATTGCCGTATTCAACTCTTCGCTTAACTCCTTCACTTCATAAATAAACGCAGGATCTTCAAAATCGCTAGATTTATGGATTTGTTGTGAGAATTTTAGCTTCACTTTATCATGCTGAAAGGTATTTAACATTAGATTTTTTGCCGTTTTGAAGACAAATCCTTTTGCTGTAGCTAATAAAACGGTCGAACAATTTACCCACAATTTTGTAAAAGCATCTTGACATAAATCTTGTGCCAATCCAGCATTTCCACATTTGTAATAAAGATAATTATACAATACCGTAGCATAGGAATCATATATTTTTGCAAAAACCCGTTCTTCACAAATTGATTCCGAAGAATGATTCATAATTTATAAGTTGGCTCAAAATTAAACTTTATAAATAACAAAAAGCAAATTTAATTGAATAAACACGCACACACCCAAACACATATATCTAACTAACTAACAGTCACTTATGATTAATTTTGAAAAATATTTTAAAAATAAGTAGGTCATTACCTTTATTATTTGTCTTTATTTCAAACCATAAGAAACCTAACTTATTGGTTTTAAAAAATGACCGATTTACCTCTAACTTGAATACATTCTACGTTTTTTAAATTGTGTATCGGCCGAGCATAATTTAGAAAATACAAGCCTACAGGGATTCAAAATCTCTATTCTTTAATATTCAAAAATAATTATTATGAAAAATAGTAATCTAAATATTTGGGTCGTTATTCTATCTATTGGCCTTATGTTTCAATCATGCACGAATGAAAATGATATTACGGGTGTTGATCTTGCTGAAGAGATTATCGCCAATAGAGGTAATAATAACAATCAAGGAGGACATAACCACAATGATAACAGCATCGAATTTCTTGATAACGACATTGTAGAAGATTGGACCACGCTGTTATTAGAAATCGAACGGTTTGCAGGAGGAATGAGACCAAATGCAACTGCAAGAGCTCTAGCATACATAAACTTAGCTTCATACGAAACAGCCGTCCCCGGTATGCGGAAACATACGTCAACCAAAGAAATTTTACAAGGATTAATCATCGAACAACAAAAATGCCCTAAGCGAGTCGATTATGAAATTGCACTAAACGCATGTTTTGCAAATTCAATAGATCATTTCATTATTAATTTACCAAGTATTCATGATCAAAAGATTGCTGATTTAAGAGATTCAAAATTTGCATCACTTGAACAAGGGCTACCTAGTTCGATAATAGAAAATTCTAAAACATGGGGACGATATGTATCGAATCAAATTATCAGCTATGCCCAATCTGACGAAGAAGCAGAGCAACAAATATTAAGTCCGCAACCTCTATCTTACGAGCCTCCTACAGGTGATGGTTTCTGGACTTATTCTGAAGATCCTGAAAGAGCATTATTCCCATATTGGAAATCCGTACGAACTTTTGTAATAGGACCTAACGAAACAACAAGTATTCCTCCGATTGAGTACAGTGAAAATCCTAACAGTCCTTACTTTAAACAAATGAAAGAAGTATATGAAATTAACAATAAAGCAAAAGAAGAGGATAATGAACAATTATGGATTGCCGAGTTTTGGAGTGATGATGCTGAAGGGCTTGTATTTAGCCCTCCTGCTAGACAGTATGCAATCTCAAACCAACTGATTGACAAATATGCTTTAGACCTTGAAAAAACGTTAGTGCTGTATCTTAAACTAGGATTTGCATTGAATGATGGAGCAGTATCAACATGGAAGCAAAAATACGATCATATGGTTATGCGCCCAAATGTATTTATCCATCAATTTATAGATCCAGATTACCAAACGAATCTATTTAGATTAATATACTGGGCTAATCCGAGTTTTCCTGGATATCCTTCAGGGCATTCATGTTTTGCTTCGGCAGCAGCTGGTGTGTTTATCGATTTTTTTGGTAATCAAACAAATTTTACGGATCGATCACATGAAGGTCGTGAAGAATTTAGAAGCACACCAAGGAGTTTTTCAAGCTTCACTCAATTAGCTAATGAAAATGGATATTCCAGAATTCCATTAGGTGTTCATATTCGTATGGACTGTGCCGAAGGACTCAGACTTGGGTATGAAATATCAGATGCAGTAAATGATTTAAACCTAACAAAAAAACCGAATCACGGATAAAAAATAATTAGATCTAAAGGAATTTATTTTAGGGTGCATATAGATTATGCACCCTTTTTAAATTCATACCTTATAAAATAATCCATATTTGCGACCAATAGTTTTTTCACTAATTTTGTTCTATAAATTGGGCCATTTGAAAAACGAAAAGATGAAGAATGTATGTTTCTTTAACAGCATGGACTTTTGGGGAGGTGGTGAAAAACTTCACCTTGAATATGCAATTGAATTTCAAAAAAAAGGATACAATGTGGTAATCTTTGCGTATCCCAATTCTCCTTTGGAAAAAAAAGCAAAGCAAAACAATATTTCGGTTAATCCAATCTCTCTGCGGAAGTTATCTTTTTTAAACCCATTAACCATTCAAAAAATAATAAAAAGTTACAAGAAGCATAATATAGATACTGTCATTTTCTCCAATTCACAGGATGTTAAAGCTGGAGGAATTGCAGCTAAAAAAGCTGACCTCAAACGAATTGTTTACCTTAGAGGACTTGCTGTGCCAATAAAAAACAATGCAATTAATCGTAGGCTTTTTAATCAAATATTTACACATGTTGTCGCGAATTCTCAAGCAACAAAAAAAGCGATTTTAACGCATCTAGAAAAAGTAATAAATCCTGAGTTAATTTCGGTTATTTATCATGGCATTGAAGTCGAACCTGATACAACAAAACAAAATAAAGTAATTTCAAATTCATCAAACCAAGACATTATATTGGGGACAGCGGGAAGACTTACAGAACAAAAAGGTCAATTAGCGCTTGTGAAAATTGCTCAGATTCTTAGGGATAAAAAAGTGCCATTCACAATATATATAGCAGGCACTGGTGAGCTCGAATCAATCATGAAAACTGAAATTACAAAAGCAGGATTAGAAGATAAAATCATACTTTTAGGGTTTGTTGAAGATATGAATTCCTTTATGAATTCCATTGATCTCTTTCTTTTGCCTTCGCTATGGGAGGGATTTGGCTATGTAATCGTAGAGGCAATGATAAAGTCAAAACCAGTCATCGCATTTGACTTATCAAGTAACCCAGAAATTATTGACGAAGGCAATACCGGATATATTGTCGAATATCCAAATTATAGCCTATTTGCAGAGAAAATCGAAGCCTTATCAACGAATAAACCATTACGGAATGAAATGGGCTCAGCTGCTTATAGGCGGGTTATTGAGCGATTTAATTTAGTAGATCGAATCGATGAATTTGAAAAACATATCCTACAATGATTCAGCGAGTCCTACATTCGAAAGGCAACCTTACTCAGTCTGTTTTGGCTCTAGGCATGACCGATTTTGATTCAGTCATAAAAATGGTACATAAACTTCCTTATGGAAGAAATAAAAATCGGTATGATTTACATTTAGTTCTTTCAGAGCAAAAAGGAACTTGCAGCTCAAAACATGCTTTCTTGAAGCAGATTGCAGAAGAAAATGGATTTAATGATATCCATCTTATCCTTGCTATATTTAAAATGAATGCATTAAACACGCCCAAAATAAAATTAATCTTAGAAAAATATAAAATAGAATACATTCCAGAAGCACACTGTTACCTCAAAATTGAAGATAAACGGATAGACATCACATTTCCAGAAACAATCAATCAATTTGCATCGAACGAACTTTTATTCGAAGAGAAAATTTCAGCTGAACAAGTAAATCAGTATAAAATATCCTTTCATAAAACCTATTTAGCAACCTGGATTGCAAAAAATAAAACCGAATATTCGAGTAAACAATTTTGGGCTATTAGAGAAGAATGTATTAACCATTTAGCACAATAAAATTCTTCATAAAATAAAAATAGCTGACATCGTGTTTACGATACCAGCTATTTTCTATTTTACATCTCTTCTTATTCTTTAATTAAAATTTCTCTTAATAATAATTGGCCAGATCCCTTTATTAATAATTGATAGTAACCTGCAGGAAGGTCTACTACATTCATTTTAAACTTATGTAATCCTGCTTCTAGATTTTCTCCTAATATTTGATTGGTTACAAAATTTTGGCCGGCACTATTATAGATGTCAAAGGTTAATTTTTCCTCTGATTGTGACAATTCTACTTCCAACGTTATTGGTCCAAAAGTAGGATTTGGAAATAGTAAGATACGACTTGAATGAAAATCATCATTTGACACTTCAATACTTACCAATGATGAGGTATTCAAAATACGATCATCATTTAATGAAACGACTCGATAATAGTATGTAGCCTCTTCGATAATATCGAAATCATTGAATGCATAATCTGTTTGATAATCTACCATTGATAATTCACCAATAGTTTCAAAATCTACCCCATTCATACTCCTTTCAATGTTAAACGAGGTTGCATCTCCAATGTCAAATAAATTCCATTTGATTTCATTAAACTCGTACTTATGAGTACCAGATATCGTTCCCCAAACCAAAGGAAGGACATTATATTTAATACCTACATCTACATTTACAATAGTAGTTCCCGAAGATAAACTGAAACATTGGGTTGTATTTAATCCATTGCTATTATCAATATCATTATCATTATCGCCGTTTCCTGCGTTTGCGATGGTAATGCTAAATCCGTCAGGCAAAATTGCTTCAATGTAATACTCTCCTTTTCGCACATGATCAAAACAATAGTCTCCTTCTGCATTTGTCTCTACGGTAGCTTTTAATGAGTTATCATCTTTACAATACAAATGAAGGGAAACATTGTCAATATAGTTTTCATCCATATCTTGAATACCGTCGATATTTTGATCTAACCAAACACTTCCTTTTAGAGAAGCCATTTCATAAAATCCAGCATCGATATCTACATTTTCACCTTTACTTAAAAAGCTGTAAACATCCGTCGTATTCTCACCATTTTCAAAGGTAATATCACTATTTACATTGGGGACATCCGCGATCGAACAGACTGCTACCATACCTTCTGGTATAGATGTATATTTAAAATAATAATCTCCTGGAGGTATACACATCATCCAATGTCCACTCTTTCCAGTATTCATATTAATACCAGTATAGAAAGTATTAAATAGCTCAAAACCTGTGTTTGTTTCTTTATAAACTTCTACACCTACATTATTGATTCCCGATTCATTGGCATCCTGTAAATCATTTTTATTAGCATCATACCAGACGTAGTTTCCAACGGAAACGCATTTGTATAAACCAACATCAAAGTTTAAATTTTGCTCACCAGGAACGATCGAAAATATTTGTGTAGTACCCATCCCATTTGAGCCATCGACATCACTATCTATGTTATCATCGGAGCCTTGATTTCCAAACGTTATGGCGAAGTTTGTTGGAAAATATTGTAAATAATAATCACCAGGTGTAACTTCATCAAATAAATAATGACCATTTATATCTGAGTATGTACTTGCAACAAAATCTCCATTTTCAGCATGTAATTCTACTCTAAAATTAGCAACAGGTGGTTCTCCAGAATCTTGAATACCATTACCATTTAAGTCCTCCCAAACGAAATTCCCAATACCACTTGTAGCCATGATACCAGCATCAATTGAGATATCACTTTGTCCTTCCATAAGTAAAAAACAATCCGTTTGACCGTTGCTGTTTACATCACTATCTTGTCCACTGCTATTCTGTTCATTCTTTTTAGAAAACATGAAAGAGGAGACATCTGAAGGTAAACTGAATGATAAATAATATTGCCCAGCCAAAAGGTCACTAAATAAATAATTTCCGTTTGAATTTGTATTTGTCTGACTAATGAAATCTCCTTGACAAGTGTATAATGAAATGGTTACATTTGAAACGCCAGGTTCATCATCATCTTGGATACCATTTCCATTAAGATCATTCCAAACAAAATCCCCAACTGTTAATACACAATCTTCATCATTCTCACAACAATTGTGTTTCGTGACAACTTGAAAACCAGAACAACCATTTGCATCTTGAATTGCTAACTCATAGGTCCCGACTGAAACCTCTTGTAGACTTTCTTCATTACTCAAAAATCCGTTAGGACCTGTCCATTGATACGAGTATGGTGGTATGCCTCCCGAAATAGAAGATATAATAGATATTATACCTGCATCAAGACAATCCGCTTGTAAGTTTACAGCAAGACTATTTGACACTTCAATGGTTGCTAAACCATTCGCAATACATCCATCCTGATCTTCCACAATGATAGCATAGGATCCTACTTCTACATCTGTGAACGTAGCATTTGTACTAAAGGTAAGTCCTCCGTCTATACTATAACTTAACGCACTTGTTGATAATCCATCTTTTGCTTGCGCAAATATTTGGATCTCTCCTTTTGGATTAATACAAGTAGCATTTTGCACTTCAATATTTGTGATTGTAATGGGTTGTATCGATTCAATGGAATAAGAACAAATAGTAGAACAATCATTGTTGTCCGAGATCGTTACTGTATAATTACCTGAGCCTAATTCCGTTTGAGAATCGGTGAAAATTGATGCATCATGAGACCATTGGTATGTAAATGGAGGCACTCCTCCAACTGGTGAAATAGTAATTTCACCATCATCACCTTGACATATAGGTTGTATAAGTGTACTTGAGCAAAAGTCAGACGGATCACAACAATCTGTCTTTGTTATACTTGTCGTATTACTGCAATTGTTTGCATCAATGACAGTTACCGTATATGTTCCGGGACTAACATTGGTAAGGTCCTCTGTTGTATAGTTTTGACCAATTGTTTGCCAGGTAATTGTAAACGGACTTAACCCGCCATTAATCGTTAAATCCAAATTAATATTTTCAGCTTCCCCACAAACAGCAACAATATCAATTTCAAATACATCATCATTTTGTAGTTCGATTGATCTTTCATCTTGACAGTTTTCACCATTGGTTACAACAACATTATATATACCAGACGGAATGTTTTCAAAAAGAGCATTTTGTTGAAACGTTATTCCGCCATCAATACTATAATTTACATCTGTTGAATTATTCACTTGAATATTCAAACTTCCATTTGTATTTCCACAAGTAGGATGTTCGGATGTTATTGAGCTAATAACTAGTGAAGGCTCCTCCTCTATAATATATGAACAGCTGGTCTCGCAATTCAATGCATCACTTATGTTTACAGTATAGGTTCCTGCAACTACATTTTCGAGCACCCCAACGTTAATTGATGCATCGTGATTCCAACTAAATTCGTAGGGTGCAGATCCTCCATCAGCAGTAATTAAAATCGTTCCAAAGGAATGATCGCAAGTTGGTTGTACAATTGTTGCTTCACAGAAATTCTCAGTAATACAACATTCATCTTGAGTGATACTGATCGATGCATTACAACCATTAATATCTGTCACAAGTACTTGATATGTTCCGGGTATAACATCTAATAAGTCTTCAGAACTATAAGCACCTCCGGTTCCAACCCATTGGTAATCATAAGGTGCCTCACCACCTTGAACGGTAAGATTTATATCCAATAATCCATCAAAATTACATGCCGATTCAATGGAAACTTCAGGCCCTTCAGCATCATTTACCATCGCTACATCAGTAATAGTACATCCATTGCTATTACTAACTACGATTGAGTAACTTCCAGAAGATAACCCATTAAATACATTAGACTCTTGTGTCGAAAAACCCCCATCAATACTATAATTTAATGCATTTCCTATTGCTCCAGGCACTGCTTCTATTGTAATAGATCCATTGGATGATCCGCATGTTGAAGATATAATGCTTACTGTTTCAATTGTTATAGATCCTGGGTTCTGGATAGTGTAATTACATAAAGCAATACAGTTTAGTGCATCAATTACTTCGATAGTATACATGCCGCTAGACAAGTCAGAGGCTAAATTCGTATCCAACATTTCATCGTGACTCCATTCATAACTATACATTCCTGATCCACCTATTGGATTAATATGAATGCTACCAAAATCATTTGAACAAATTGGTTGAACGACTGTAGCCAAACAAAAATTATCCGAATTGCAACAATCCGTTTTTGTAATTGAAGATTCAATACTACAGTTATTTGCATCCGAAATTTCTATAGTATAAGTTCCTGGCAAAACGCCTATTAAATCCTCTGTATTGAAAGAACCTGAAGGTCCAGACCAAAAGTATTGGAAAGGTGGTGTACCTGTTGATATTGTAATATCAATATTAATAAGTCCATTGTCATCGCACACCTCATTTGATGTAAAAGAAAGGCCATCACTATTCGACAACTCAATTTCGCTCGATGTCATACATCCATCCTCATCTTCAACGACAATGATATAATTTTGTGCTGAAAGCATTGAGAAATCACCATTTGCTTGAAAAGTAACTCCATTGTCGATACTATACGATAAGGTACTAGATGTACTAGCATCTTTGGGACTTGCCGCTATAGAAATAGCACCGTTAGATACTCCACAAGTTGCATTTGTTGTATTTATGTTTGTTATTAAAATACTTTCAATTTCATTAATGGTGAATGAGCAAATAGACGAACAATTTAAATTGTCTACTACTTCTATTGAATATGCTCCACTCGATACATTTTGGGTATTTCCTTCCAAAGTACCATCATGTTGCCACACATAGCTATAAGGTGTATTCCCTCCATTTGGATTGATTGTGATTGACCCCAGATCACCATTACAGATTGGTTGTACTATCGTGGATGTACAAAAATCATCCGTGTTACAACAATTCGATTGTGTAATAGACTCCATGACAGTACAATCATTTGCATCAGTGATCTCTAAGGTGTAGGTACCTTGATTTACGCCTAATAAATCTTCAGTATTAAAGGTGCCAGAAGGGCCCATCCATAGTATACTGTATGGCTCGACGCCTCCAGAAATAGTGATATCTATATCAATTAACCCTGCAGAAACACAATTTGAATTAAAAGCAACCATTGGACCATCACTATCAGACAAGAGTACTTCCATAGAAACAGTACACAGATCAAAATCTTGAATCATTACTGTATAAGATCCAGAAGGCACATTGCTAAAAGTATTACTCATTTGAAAGCTTACACCACTATCAATGCTATATTCTAACTCACTATTCGCATTAGCATCCTTAGGTGTTGCATTTATTATTATTGTTCCATTTGAAAGTCCACAACTTGGATTTGTAATATCAAGATCATCAATCGCAATGGTTGGTTGATTTTCTATCGTAGCTGTGCAAACACTGGAGCATCCAATGTTGTCTGTGACCGTTACACTATAAATCCCTGGGCTAGCATTCATAAGAACGCTAAGGTTAGAATCATCTTCCCATAAATATTCGTAAGGTCCCGATCCGCCAGAAGGCATAATGCTAATCATTCCTTGATCGCTAGTACAATTGGGCTGTACAATTATTGATTCGCAAAAATCATCCACAATACAACAATCTTGTAATGTCGTTTCTAAAAGAGCTGTACAATTGTTGCTCGCTGTCACTGTTACATAGTATGTACCTTGAGGTACATTGGTAAGATCTTCGGTAGAATATAACCCACTTGGACCTTCCCACTCGTATTCAAATGGAGGAGGACCATCGCTGACGGTAAGATTTAGACTAATGGTTCCAGCACCAAAACAAGTTGATTCTACGGCCAAAATTAACGCATTACTTTCATTGATCGTTGTTACCGTCTCGGATGTACAACCATCCAGATCTTCTACTAAAATATCGAAATCACCTGATCCTAGGTTATCAAAATAATTTGAAGATTGAAAAGTATTACCATTATCAATACTATATGATAAAATACTATTTGGCTGGCCATTTTTGGGAGATGCGTTTATTGTAAGTGAACCATTACTATTTCCACAACTTGTAGCTGTTAATTCGACATCATTTATTTGTATTGCGTCACCATCTAACATTTCAAAATTACAAGTAGTCACAACTCCATTAACATCCATGACCTCAACGGAATAATTGCCTGCTGAGACATTACTCAACGTTGATCCAACTTCTGTTATATCATGGGACCAAACAAAACTATAAGGAGACATTCCTCCAATAATAGTAACATCAATATTACCATCACTTCCTCCAAAACAGGATATGGAAGTAATACTTCCTTCGCATATGAGTTCTACCGTTTCATCTGTCATGATAGGTATTAATACAGGTACCGGGCTAAAAGTGAATGTTTCATTTGCTACATTATATGCTTCACTTACATCTGGTATTTCAAAAAGATTTGTCACCGCTCCATTCCCATCCGTTGTTATATTATTGTCTAAGTAATACCAATCACTATTAACGTCAGGTTGATATTGATCTCCATTTAACATTAAATTTAAATTGATAGAATTATTCGTTGAATTTTTAATGGTTGCCCAATCTTGATTATTTACATTCTGTGCTAGCCAACCAACCATGTGTGTTGGATTGCCATTTACATCTTCTAAAATATAAGCAAACTCTTCCCCATTTGACTCTACTAATGATTTATGAAATCTCAAATCCCCAACCAATTCTATTAACTTATGGATCGTTTTTTTACTTTCTTTCTCTGTGACTGTACCACTACTCCTAGCCCACAAACCACTACTGTGATAGGCAAAATCACATGGACTTGCAAAATTATCAATGGCTTCATAAGCCGTCGCTCTATGCGCACCAGTACGTCCAGCCATTAATATTGCTCGTGATATATACAGCCCTTGAGCCTCAGGACCGACTCCAGTTACATTTAAACCGGGACATTCAGGCACTTCTGAATCCCAACCAAATTCACTGATATAATAATGTTGACTTCCTATTGGCATATTTTCTTCTCCCCATTTCCATGCATTTTTAATAAACAGATATTTTGATTCTGCGGCATTACTCGAACTGCTTTTTTCAGGTTCTGCTGTAAGACGCTGATTATAAAATCCACCTCCGACATCTGCTAAATCATTTGAATAAGGATGCAAATTTGTTCCATGCAAGTAACATTTCATATCCTCAGGAATTCTAGTGCCTTGATAATCTTTCCAATCTAAATAATTGAATCCAGCAGGGTTAGAATTTTCCTGATGCTGAGCTTGAAAAGCCGCTGGCAATAATTTCAATTTATTTGTCGGATCAGATGCATAGTACTCCTCAATACCATCGATCATTCCTTCTATTACAGCATGGTATACATCTTGACTATAGGTCCATGGCTCATTTCCTACTTCCAATACAGAAACAATAGAACTACAGGTAGAACAATCACTGGCTTTTGGCGCATAAGTTCTAGCAAATATTAATGCATAAGCTCTTGCTGCTTCCCGTCTTTCAATCGCATCCGCTCCCCAATCACTCTCCGTCCACCATTGTGAAGGAAATGAATAATCTCCTTGTATCGCTGGAGGAAAATTTGCAGGAACTACCGTTAAACTAACTTGACTTGGAGCCTGAAACTCATCAAAAACGGATACTGCATGATGCCAATTTTGATTCATATAGTTTTGGTAGACATTTAGTACTGATGTCAACGGTTCTTCAACCAAATCCTTTGTAACCAAATCATAAGAAATCAATCGATCTCCAGGTAAGACAGAATTTCTATTTAATGGTTTACCATCTACATCCACAGCTAGTTTCAAATTATCTCGATCTTCAAAAGGTCTAAATATTCTATAACTACTTGGGTCCCCACTATTGGGCTCACCAACTCCATCATCCCAATAATCCTTATTCATAAATTGGAATAACCTTGCATATGAAAACATATCTGTCAAGTTATCCATGTCATTAAAATTATTCTCATTTCCTTTTAGAAGGTTTACACCAACCATTTCCCGAAATGTTGGCACCTGACGTCCATTCGTGTAAACATCCTCCTGATCGACTGGAACAACGATGTTATTTGGTTCTCCTACAACACCAACTGTAATATCGGATGGTGCAGGCATACATGGGATTTGACTATATGCTTTCGTTGAAAGCATGGTAATCATTACGAAAGAAAACATTCCAAATTTGGAGGATAAAAACGACATAATACTTATGTTTAATCAGTTTATATAAAAACAACTAAAGTGTTGATTTACAAGTTTCGTTGGAGGGATGGTAACAAAAATAACATATTAAATAATATTATCATATGTAATTGCTTATAAATCTAAATTTTAACTCTATTCATTTCACATAAAAGGTAATAACCTCATTAAAATCAGAAAAAAGGACTCCACTAAATAGAATTGATTAAATATCTTTAACGCCGCTGTAAATAAATGGCCAATCCATAATTAAAAATGCATTTGTCTAATAAGAAAATGGATAAACTATATGCTAGAAAGTAAGAATGATCCTTTATTTTCAAAAAAACAAGAAACTAAAACAAAAGCAAAGGATCGTTGTTTTTACTGATGATAAATCGTAATTTCAGCTTGAGTGAGTTAATATCTAAACAAAAAGTACACTATGACTACAACGAATGTATTAGAAAGATTAAAAGACGGCAACAAACGCTTTGTTGAAGATAAACTAGATGGTAAACTTCAAAATAGCAGTAGGCGAAATGAATTAACGGGAGGTCAACAACCATATGCGATTGTTTTAAGCTGTGCTGATAGCCGAGTTGTTCCTGAATTAGCATTTGATGCAGGACTTGGTGAATTATTTGTAGTTCGGGTAGCAGGAAATATTGCTAATACATCTTCAATGGCTAGTATTGAGTATGCAGTAGCCCATTGTGGCTCTAAGGTGATTGTAGTATTAGGTCATCAAAATTGCGGGGCCGTAACCGCTGCCGCAGGTGGTGGAGATAATGGATACAATTTAAATCACTTATTAAGCCATATAACACCTGCAATATCAGCAAGTGATGATAATGCTCCAATAAATGATATCGTAAAAACAAATGCCAAACTCACTGTTGAAGAACTCATCAATAGATCTGCAATTATAGGTAATGCCGTGAAAAACGAAGGCGTTAAAGTAGTACCGGCATATTATAATTTAGATACTGGAGCCGTAGACTTTTTGTAGCAAAATGGTTTTTAGAAATACAGGTGCTGTTGGTGCGCTATTAGATGAGTATGAAAAAGCAATCAATGAATTAAAGTTTGTAATTGATCCTATTTCTGAAAATGGACTGTTAACCATTGTTGATCAAAATACAAAAGATGATGCTTGTCGATCGATCCAAACCGTTTTAACGCATGTAGTTAAAGCTGGGTACACATATGCCAACCTTACAAGAGAATACCTTGGAGATCCAATACTACACACTGAACAACAATATTTTGATACTATTGCGGATTATCAAAAAGCATTAGATAAAATGTTTGACTTTAATGTAAAACTATTTTCTGATCATCCTAATTTACCGCTAAATGAAAGCATTGAAAGCAAAAAAGTGCTTTCATCCTGGGGCCAATATTATAGCATTGAACAACTTTATGAGCATGCTATTGTCCATATACTCCGTCATCGAAGACAAATTCAACGCTTTCTGATTGAGCTAAGGAATTAAAAACTTTCGAAGAACAATCAAGCTTACGATGAATAAGATTTTGGTTCTTTGCATTTAGAATACTTTTGTAATACCTAACCCAATTTGAAATAAAGACTGATCCGTTATTTGAATATCTTGATCACTAATTCCAAAATATGACCCGCCAATGGTCAATGAAATCGTTTGAAATTTCTTTTCATACCCGCCACTGATGCCAGAAAAATAAGTATTAGCGTCTGATTCCACAATCTGACCGATTAGCTTTGGCTCAAAAAAAATACTAGACTTAGGTGTAAAATGGAGAGAAAAAGGTAGGCCTAGATGTGCTCTAGTCACATCAAATACACTATTCCCAGAATATTGGAGACTCATCCCTGGTTCTACAGCCATTGAAAAAAAGGATGCTTGGTCTCCGACAAATTGAAACTTCCCAAATACTTGAGCATTACCTCCTGAAGATACAGACAAACCCAAATCAAGATTGTCGTAAACACCATAACTTCCATGCACAGCTAAGAATGGAAAAAATGGCACATTAAACAATTCTTCATTGGTGACTCCGTAACCAGATACGTTTGCACCAATAGATACATTTCCTTTGCCAATTGTTTGGCCCGTTTGAAAGCGACTTAAATTAGCACAAGAACCCAAAGTAACCGACACAATAAGCAAAATAAAAAATCTCATAAAAATGGATTAAAAAAGTAAGGAGATGAAATTCATCTCCTTACAATACTTCTTTTAAATCAAATTATTTTGATCCTGAAAAAGTACAAACTGTATTTCCTCCATTATCAAATGCAGAAACAATTTCTATATCTAATGAATTATTTGTATTTAATACTCCTGATCCATTTACCGTAACAAAAATAATATTTCCTTGAAATTCAATTTCTTCTGTTTGCTCTACTAAAACAAAGCTATTTGGAGAAGTTACTTTTGCACTTCGTTGAGTTCCTTCAATTAGAATCTCAATAGCATCGATTCCTTCTGTTCCTTCTGTAATAGAAATATCTGCAGAAATAGATCCTGAAGCAGGGCATTCATACTCTCCACCCCAATCTCCAATAAAAACAGTCCTATTTACATCATCACATGAGACTCCAGAATATCCGTCTTCACACAGACAGGTACCATCGTCACAAACTCCATTATTATTACAAGAAATATCTTCGCAAGGGTCTGAGCAAGATTGCAATAAAACAAAAGATAATAAAAAACAAAAGGTTACTAATTTTTTCATGATTATACACTTTAAATATTATAAAATTCTAGATGTCACAGATAGTAACGAAATTCAGCACCTAATTATATCCATAAATAGATGTTTTAACATTTCGAATAATACACAAAATTAAAAAGCCTAAATAACTAAGATGTTATTTAGGCTTTTATTTTCCAAGATTAAATTTTTACTATAAAAAACCTTTAATCAATACTTGTATATGCTTACTTTATTATTAGTTTTTGTGTTCCTATAAAATCTCCTGAATTTATTTCTAAATAATATAATCCACTAACTAATCGATTGGTATTTAGAGTAACTAGTTTAGAAAACGTATTCAAATTTTCACTAAGCACAACCTTCCCTATTTGATTTCTTATAATAAGATTTATTTTTTTAGCATTTTCTGCTAACTGAATCGTAATCTGTTCATCTGCAGGATTGGGATAAACGTCAAATTCCAAGATACCTAATGCTTCATTACTTGCTGGTATCGTTACTGCATCTAGTGGTGTATCTCCTAAAGAAATTAAATAAGAAGAAACATGTAAACTTGGATTAAAACCATCATTACAATTTGCACATGTTACAGAGTTTACGCAATTAGGATTATTTGCATGACAAAAGTCAACATAATTTTCATTAAATACATATTGCAATTTGAAATCATCTGCGATATATGGTGTCATATCATAATCAAACCATTGTGCGATTGCACCTGGGCACCACCCTGCTCGATCAAAATACCATGTTCCATTTTGTGGTTGACATCCATCTGGATTTGGATCACAATTGTACCAGTTATCTTGTTCAAAGGTTTGAGCATCATTGACCCATATATGGTGTTTATCTTGATGAAATTCTGCTGCATTTCCAGTATTGTTTTCACCCCATCCATGGCCGCTTGAAACGAGTTTTATTTTAGCAGCCATTGTGTTTTCAGGAAAAGCAGCGTTTATAATGTGCGTCGGTTGAAGATTGCCTGGATCACCGAAGGGATATGTTTTGTACCATAACTTGCTAATCGTACTATAAGCGTGTTCAGGTGTACCTTTTGAATAATCAATATCTAACGAATATTCAAACCCATTACCTTGTGTACCCATTTCAAAGTACATCGTAACCTTACCGTGGAGTAGTGATGCGAAATCAGTAAAATCAATTTCACTATTACAAGCAACACCATATGGTGAAATGTATCTAATAATTTCGTACCACTCTCCATTGTGTCCTTTGATCCCAATATTTACAATTCGATCCCATGGATCGCATCCTCCAGGAGGACATGCAATATCTAAATGACCCGTAATTTTATCAAAAGCTCCAACAAAGGAAGGAAGTTCAACTTCCACTTCTCTATATCCAGTATTCACATCTAACCAAACACTTTGTCCAGCATTTGCTGTCATCGTTGTTCCTTCGTTAACTACGGTAAATAGTACGGTTTCAGTATTCGAAGCGCCAAAATTATTTGAAGAAATAATATCCATCGAATAGGTCCCATAATCCGTTGGCGTCCACCAACCTGTATAATGACCATTTTTTTCCTCTTTGGCTTCTACCATTTCACCATCAATGACAAACTGAACATTGTCTACACTAAACAATTCAGGATAATCGATTTTCGCAATACAAGCCAATGGCATTGGCCCCAAATTAGGGATCATTACGTTCCCTGCAATTGGACTACGACCTTCAATTTGAACTAAATTTTCATTTGGATCAATCACTTGAAATACATTTTCAATATCCTCTGCTGGATCGTATTCTGCATTTCCTGCTTGAGATGCTCTTATGACAACTTCACCTTCGATTCCGTCTAAAGTAATTGTGTTGCCGCTTATAGATGCTGGACCAGAAACAATCTGATAATCCAGTGGTAACCCGGAGGTTGATTCTCCTTGTAAATCAAAAGGGTCATCTGAAATTAATTTGTTGTCCAGTTGACCAAATGTGATAACTTGGAACCCTTCATTAACCTCTCCTAAGAAGTTTGATGTATTTCCGTTTAAATTAAATCCTTGTAAAATACCATCTCTAACTCCAGGTTCAACCGAAGAAATTAGGCTACTGATGGTCGTATTGTCTTCTCCAGGTACCCCTTGATTCATTTTGTAATATAATTGCAATCCATCTTCATCTCCGTTTAATTCATTTGTCATAATCGTTTGAAGGTCATTTGCGGTCAATGCTTTATTCCATAAGGTTACCTCATCAGCACTACCCTTCAACAAAAAATTCCAAGGACTTATATGATTACCAATAGAAAAGGGCGTATCTGTCGATGCAAATATACCCACGTGAGGCGTTGAACCTTTTGATACACCATCAACGAACATTTCTACCTTTGCCCCATCATAAACCCACGCGAAATGCTGCCACTGCTCGGGTAACACTGTAAATGTACCTGTGACTACCTCTCTTAATACCCCATTTAATATTAACCTACATTCTAACTGTCCATTATTAAGTTGAATAATATACATTTCTCCATCGCCGGTTCCACCGTTTCTAAAACTCATAAGACCTTGGCCATACGATACTTCATCATGATAGAACCATCCTGCCATCGTTATTTGGTCTCCTCCAGCTATATATTTTGAAGCTTCAGGAACCTCAATAAAATCATCTTCCCCATCAAAATGTAAATATTGTTGAGATTGTGAAATCGCGACTCCTTGTAGGATGAATCCTAAAAAGATTGTCAAAAGGCATTTGTAAAAATTTTGCATTGCGTTCGTTATTTAAATTTGAAATTACGTATAAATTCTAATTCATCCACCAGACTCGAATGGTTGAGTTATCTACTGTCATTTTATCAAGCTGTTTAGCATATTCATTAGGATTATTTGTTTGCTCAGATGGAGGATAAGGATATCTAAAATGATCGATTGGATCTCCTGTTCTTGGTGTATTTAATGTTCTACGACCTAAAGCATAAGCTTCCCATGGTTGCCGAAATGCATCCAACCACCGTTGGGTATGAATTCTTTTTAAGATCTCAGTATTATCAATATTTTGAAAAACTAGGATATTCGGATGATTGCCTGCACTAAATATTTCTCCTATCTCCAAAATTGGTGGCTTGGTTTCCCATATTTCTGTTGATGTCATTATATTTTGCCAAAACGTTACAGACTCTATAAATCCTGCATTGTAATGGCTCTTGGCTTCTGTTTCATCTTTAGAAACTCCGTATCCTAGTAAATAGATTTCTGATTGAATAAATTGAATCTCAGCAGAAGTTAGTACTATTTCGGGGACATCTAGTTCATCGCGAATTAAATAATAATTTATAGGTGAATAAATATTATCTCCACCTTTCACGGTATATGCTACATCACGGGAATTTTGGTATGGGAACCCACCAGAAGGTAATGTTGATGCGTTGGGGATTTGTGGAAAAGCTGACCATTCATTTTCATTATTCGGTTCAAACCAAAAGTGAGCTCGTGGATCAAAAATACCACTACCATTTACTTCATCATTTTCTGAAATTACATTCCATATCGTCGATCCCATTCGCAATTTTTTATGTTCACGAAAACTCCAATGGGTACTTTGCTTTAAAAAAGACAAAGATCTTGGTATTAAAACGACATCTTCGCCTGCTTCAAGGATTGGAAGTTGATTATCCAGCACCATAGCAATATGATTGCCAGCAAAATCAGGATCAGCCTCGTACATTCTTAATGCATGTCGTAAACGCAAACTGTTTGCAAATTTTATCCACCTAGAAAGGTCTCCAAAAAATAGATTATCGAATGCTTCAAAACTTAGATACTCATTTCCATTTTCAGTAAAAGGTTGACTTTCAAGGTTCATATGGTCATTAGCCCATGCTAAATCATCTAATAATGATTTATAGATTGACTCTTGACTATCAAAAGCTGGTTCCAAATACTCCAAAGATTGAAACCCTTTCCCTGCATTAAAGTAAGGGATGTCGCCAAAGATATCCGTCAAGCGGAATGTTTTGTACGCACGTAAAATCAATAGTTGTGCACGAACGTTATGAGTCGCCTCTTGATCAGCCACATCTTCATCAAGTCGACGTTCTATTTCTCTTAAATTAACCAAAGCTGAATAATATTGAGACCACATTTCTTCAGTGCCAATATTAATATTTTGAAATGCTTGAGCGGTAATTGCTGCTTGCTGAGTAATTCCATACATAGATTCATTATGTAAATAAAACTGCTCATTCCAACCAAGTAAAAGACTTTCTATAGACTTATTAAAAAGTGGTCCAGATTCAACCTGCGTAGGAAAAAAGGGGTTTGTATTCAGCTCTTCAAACCCGTTATCACACGCAGAAAACAAAAAAACAAAGCTCAAAAAATAAAGGTAATAGTTCTTTTTCATCATTTAAAAGCTTGCGTTTATATTAAAACCAAATGAACGTACTCCAGGAAAAGAAGCCCATTCTAGACCTTGAGCATTACCACTTGAGTTCGAACCTTCCGGATTTATTCGATCTGGCAATGTTGTATAAATGTAAAATAGATCCCGTCCAACAAGTGCAACTGTCAAGTTCTGGAATATTTTAGTTTTTGCTACAAGATTTTCTGGGACTTCGTAACTGACTGAAATCTCACGCATCTTAACCCAAGTATTCTCGACTACTCCTGGAGTTGACAACCATCGCCCCCATCCTCCTGCATTAGGTATATACTTGTATAAATAATGAACAACTTTATCATTCTTTTGACCATTTTCAAATACTCCATCTAACAGCACACCAACATTTCTGATATTGCCTTCTGGATCTTCATAGGGTAAACCGCCACCATCTCGTTCGATTAGTGTTGAAGGACTTTGGCCATTTTGCAAGCCTGTCACATAAGTTCCGGAGTAGACGTCTCCTCCCCATTTCGTATCAATGAGTGTATTTACAGTAAATCCTTTATATCCTGTTTGTGTAGTCCATCCACCTATAAAATCTGGGGAAGCGTTGCCCACTGGCACTCTATCATTTGTAAATAAATAATGTGTTCCATCCTCATTTAATATAGGCTGTCCGTTTTCGTGCCTTATATAGTCGTATCCGATAATTGTTCCATAATCATCGCCCTCTTGAACAGCTATTGCTGGCCCGTTCAATCCCCATATTTCATCAAGAATTAAGGTTTTCGCTCCATCGCCTAAGCTTACAACCTTATTTCTATTTCTCGCAAAATTGAGCCCAGTCTTCATATAAAAAGATCGATTCTGAAAGACATTTATATCCAATTGTGCTTCAATTCCTTTATTTTCTAAAACCCCCGAATTAATTCGAATTGTCGAAGCTCCTGAAGAACTTGGAACTGGAGATTCTAAAATCTGATCATACGAACGAATATAGTAGTACGTAAAATCTAATTCCACCCTATTATCAAATGCTGCAATATTGGCTCCTAATTCATAAGAATTTGCTTGTTGAGGTTTCAAACCGATTGGAGGAATGGTATTTGGTAATGTTGCTGTTTGTTGCCCACCAAAGTTTCCTGTTTCATAGATAAAATCAACTAAAAAAGGATCTGTGTCCGTAGCTGTTTGAGCATAGGCTCCTCTAAATTTTGCATAATTTAACCAAGGCAAATTAAGATCAAATGCTTCCGTAAGTAAAAAACTTAAAGAAGCTCCAGGATACATATAATTATTATTGTTTAAAGGCAAAGAAGAAGACCAATCTCTTCGTAAAGACATTTCTAAAAACAAATAAGAATCGTAGGATAAATTTAGAAAAGAGTAGAGTGAATTAATTTTTTTATCAAACCTGTATTCGGGAACATCATCTCCAGATAAATTACCCAAAAGTGTTGCATTTTGAGAATTATTTAATGCAAAAAGCCAAGGGTTGATCCATTCATTTGAGCTCAGCCTTAAACCATATTGACTTCTTGACCATTGGGTTCCACCAAAAGAAAAAGAACCTGATAATTTTGAATTAAAAAGTGCTTCTTTATTAGCTGTAATGACTAGATCATTGTTTATAACTCGATCTTGTGCCAACTCTGTTTTATAAAATCCATCTTGAATACCCAATGCATCAATAGGATCATTACGGGTTTCAAAATTATTAAATGTCATATCTGACCCTATTCGCCCTAAAGCAGAAAGCCAATCAGTTATTTGGTAGTTAAGAGATATCGCACCAATAAATTTATTTCGCCTGAGGTATGTGTTATTTTTGTATGTATTCCACCATAAATCATCCCCTATATAGAGAAAAGGATAAGTACCACCGAAATTATTTTGTGAACCATCCATATTAAAAACAGATGTTCTTTCTAATCCTTTATAACTTCTAGGAAAACTATAGGTAATCCCTTTCCCATATGAATCATTTGCATCACCTAGTGTTGGGGTATTTAATCGATTGAAATTAATATAAGACATGGAAATATCTGCTGTTATCTTTTCTGAAACTTTCAAATTAGATCCTAAGCTAATTGTACTTTGATCAAATTTTGAATTTGGGACAATTGCTTTGTTGTCTACCCGACTCATTGACACCCGAACATTCCCAAAATCATTCCCACCCGAAAAAGCAAGATTATGTGTTGTTGAATGACCAGGGTTAAAATAATAAGAAAGATTATCAGGCTGGGGTGAAAAGGGTCTTAATTCTCCATCCCACCATCTTACTAATTGGCCTTCCATTTTTGGGCCCCAAGAAACTCCTGAACCATAAAATCCAAAGGTAGCAGTCGACGCAACTCCGTTAGGTCCGTCTTGAGAATAAACATTCGAAGGGTACATTAATTCACCTTCTTCATTCCGTTGAAAGCTAGGTTCTAAAAATGTAATCGGCCCACCAGCACCATATTTGTTTTGAACATCTCTATACCTAAATGGTTGTGTTATTTTATGTTGTAACCCATACGAAACACCCAAACCTTTTTGAGGCTTCCCTCTTTTCGTTGTTATTAAAATAACGCCATTAGAACCTCGAGATCCGTATTTAGCTGAAGCTGTAGGCCCCTTTAGTATTGTGTATTCTGCTATATCTGCGGGATTAATATTATTTATTGCAGAGCCCCAATCTTGACCTCTACCAATATTTTGTAAGCCAGGATCATTTTCTATTGGAACACCATCAACAATGATTAATGGTTGATTATTACCTTTTATATTATTGTTTCCACGAATGGTGATTCGAGTCGTTCCCCCATCTACCCCATTTCCATTTCCGACAAGGACTCCTGCTGATTTTCCACTCAAAGCGCTAACAATGTTTGAGGCATTTGCTCGCTCTAATTCCTCTCCATCAAAACGATCTAAACTATACCCGATTTCTGCCTTATCCCTTTTAATCCCGAGACCGGTAACGACCACTTCTTTTAAAAGTTGTGCATTCGTTTTCAATATAATGGAAACAGAAGTCTTTCCTTCCAATTGAAATTCATTGGTTTCAAAACCGATATAAGTAAAAACCAACAATGCATCATTTGACGAAACATCAATTTGGAAGCTACCGTCTATTTCTGAACTTACTCCTTTCGATGGGAATTCTTTTTCGAAAATATTTACACCGATCAAAGGTTCTTCGGCTTCGTTTGTTATAAACCCGTTAATCGTTTGTTGGCCATTGATACTTGACGTAAAGCAAAAAAAGCAAAATAAAAAACACCATTTGAATACAAATCCAATTCTCACGATTTTCATTTAGGTTGATTAAGATCAGTTTTAAAATTAATGGATTTATTTCAATTACATAGCGTAATTAAATTCATTCCAATTTTATGAATAGGAAAATTTTCAATAATTTCTTTTTCCAGACGTTTAATATTTATCTTTAAAAAAAATCACACTATGCAATATTCAAAATTTTTGATTGTCCTTTTTTGTTTTTTCATTGTAAATGTAGCTACAGCTCAAGAACAAAAAACAGCAACATTCTTGAAACCTTCAGACAAAATAGAAAAGAAAGCGGTTGCAAAAACTCAATCTCAGAAAGATATTAAAAAAGATAAAGAAGCTTTTATTTCAAGAAATAAAAAACAGAAAGCAAAAGCTGAAAGAAAGGTAAAAGAAAAAATCAACCATAAAAAAGGAACACTAAAAACACGCCAAGCCTATGAATTAGAAAGAGCTAAAGAAAAAAAACAAAAGAAAAAATTGAAAAATAATTAGTTACTACCCAACCATTTAATTTTATAAGGAGTCTTACCATTAGAAATCATTATTTTAATATATAAACAATACCTTATGAAACTTTCAAAATCATTAATTAAATCGATGGCCATAGGCTTAACGATTACAGCAACATTAAGTTCTTGCAGCGTTGATCTTCCAGGAGTAGACAGCCAATCAGAAGATCCAGTTCTTTGTGAAGAAACCAAAGGAAATGGGGATGGTCACAACTGGGAAGATTGTCCAGCTTGCGGAATGGGTTAATTTTTAAAAGGTGTCAAAAGTCAATGCAACCTTAGCTTGTAATCTCGACAAAGAATTATTGTCTGCAGAATTACCATTATTTGCTGCTTCTGAAGTAGAAGCGATTGAATGGTCTTTTGATACCTTATTTAACCATACTCAAATTCCAGATTGGTTTGTTGATTTATTAAGTGCCTTTAGCAACGAAAAAAAACTAATTGGACATGGTGTATTCTTCTCTCTATTCAAAGCCAAATGGTCAAAAGAACAATCCAATTGGCTCTCACACCTCAAGAAAATAAATAACTACTTCAAGTTTGATCATGTAACTGAACATTTTGGTCTGATGACTGGAAAAAACTTTCATGATGGCGCTCCCTTAAGTGTTCCTTATACTTCATCTGCTGTCAGGATAGCTCAAGATCGTCTGCGTAGAATGAGTGATGTTTGTCAATGTCCCGTTGGTCTTGAAAATTTAGCATTTTCATATTCTTTTGATGATGTTCAAAGACAAGGCGCTTTTATGGATGAAATCTTATCCCCTATCAATGGTTTTCTAATTTTAGATCTTCACAATTTATATTGCCAAACCCACAATTTTGAAATACGTTTTGAAGAAATAATTCATGGATACAACTTGGATATGGTGCGAGAAATACATATATCAGGAGGAAGTTGGGATACGAGTAACATTGATGGTGTGTCAAAAAAAATCAGACGTGATACCCATGACGATTGTGTTCCCGAAGAAGTATTTGAATTTCTTACTATTGCTTTAACTAAATGTCCAAATATCAAGTATGTTGTACTTGAACAAATGGGCTTCGCTTTAAAAACCGATAATCAAAAATCTGAATTTCGGGATGACTTTCTAAAAATGAAAGCAATTGTAAAAAATCACAATCTTAAAAACACAAAGCGACGTTCAAATTCTTTTAAAAATAATAGTGGACCTATCGTGGAGCTTCCATTTGAAGATTTGTTGTTTTATGAACAGCAATTGGTATTGTCAAATTTGTTAGAATCCTCAACATCGGCCGTTCATTTTATAGAATCACTAAAAAAGTCATCTTTGCGCAGTACCGACTGGAAGGTTGAAAATTGGAATTCCGAAATGCTAGAGACTGCCTATAAAATTGCTCAAAAATGGAAAGCAAATCCTTAATCATTGTCAGCGTAAAGTAGTTCATCTTTCGCAATCATTAACCGAGCATATTCATCTTTTGTCTTTGACCATTCGTTCGTTAAATATATCTGTACTTGATTCAATAATTGGTAGGTTTCATTTACTGAATTTAGGGACTTAACAATCCGTTGTTGTATTAACCAATCTGAAATAATATTTGAAAAGAATACATTCGAAAAGCCTTGAAAACTTGCTGTATCAATGGCTAATCCTTGTTCATTTATGCCTACGTCTCTCAATTCTTGTCGATAAATATTTAACCGATGCTGAGCACTGTGGACATGTGATCTAGCACGATCAATTGCGTTAAATTTACTTCTTTTGTATTGACGGCCACGATTAACCATATCCCATTGTCCCCATTCTTTTGCTTTTTGCAAATGAGTAAGTATAAAGTGAACATCTTCTTTTGCCTGCATTCCAGCTTGGATAGCTTCCTTACATTCGTTTTCCAAAAGAATAGTCGCTTCTGCTTTTTTAAGCAACTCCCTTAATCGTCCTTGAATTAGAGGCCCACCAACTTTTAGAATTTCTTTTTCTCTTGCTTTTTTAAGATCTTCTAATTCCGCTTGTAATGAAGGTAATTTGGACAATTTTTTTTCCAGAACTGCTTGTTCAAACTCTAATAATTCGGCGGATGATTTTGCTTCATTAAATTTTAAACTCGCTTCCAAATAGGCTTGTCTTTTTTTGTCAAGTTGCTTTTCTTTATCACCTAACACTTGACGAAATAAGGAATTCAACGATGTATTTTCTAGTTTATCTACTGCTTCTTCTCCTATTTTTAATTCATGTTCTAACTTTTCCAATGTTTTAATGGAGGACTCCAAAGAAGACTTAACAACGCTAATATGAGATTCAACATGTGATAAGCTATCTATTTCTGAAATTAAGGCTTTCAATCTAACTAAAATAGGAGACATTTTTTCCATTTTGAATTTTTGTTACCATGGTAAAACGCAAAAATATGGTTATATTGTTAAAAATTTAAAATTAATACATATGGGCTTATTTGGAGAGTTAAAGAAACTATTTTTTGCAGGTAGTTCTGTTGCAAAATCAGCAGCTGAAAAAACAGGTGACATGATGACTGAACATGGTGGTGATATACTTGAAAAAGGAAAGAATTTAACTGAAAATCTTGGTGAAAGTGTTTTACAAAAAACATCTGGATTAAAGGATGCTATCCTTGATGGGGCAGATGATTTAATGGATTCCGGAAAAGATTTCGTTAGCAAAACCTCAGATTCCATTTTAGATAATGATATGGTGAATGCAGGCAAATCCAAACTTGAAGAAGTAGGAAGTATACTAGGTGAGAAAGGCAGTGAGTTTGCTGAAAAGTTTGGCGAAACTTCTGAAAAAATTGGAGAAAAAATACTAGATAAAGGTGGAGATCTTTCTGAAAAACTAGGAGAAAAAGTTCTTATTGCTAAAGATCAAATTGTAGAAAAAGCAAATGAAGCCGCCACTGTCATAAAAGACAAATTTGATGAAACAATGGAAAAAGCAGAAGCTTTTGAAGCAGCAGAAAAGGCTAAACCAAAAAAAGAATTTGCAGATGACACCTTAGATGCTAGTGGCAGCTTATTAGAAGGTAAAGATGATTTCTTTTCGAAAGCTGACAAATTTGGTGACGGAGAATATGATGCCTTCTCTGAAGGGAAAATTGAAATTAATGACACCATTTCTGAAACTAAAGATAGTGTGAAAGAGGTTGCTAAAGCTGCTGGGTTTTCTGATTTAGATGGAGATGGAAATGAAATGATTGATGATGCCATTTTAGAAGAAGAATAAAAACGAGGCAGCACTTTTGTTTAATCTCGTATCTACTTATATATAACTTAATCAATTCCTGTGTCACCATTACATATGCACGGCTTAACGGACAAAGAACTCATCGAAAGGTGTATAAAAGGCGATCGCCTTGCGCACCAGTTGTTGTTCGAAAGCTATGCAGGAAAAATGATGACGGTATGTAAAAGATATTCAAATTCAAAAAATGAAGCTGAAGATTTATTACAAGAAGGTTTTATAAGGGTTTTTAAAAATTTAAATCAATTCCAATTCAAAGGCTCACTTGAAGGATGGATACGCCGGATCATGGTACATTCTTCGATCAAGTATATAACAAAAAAGGTTAATCGAATAGAATTTAGTGAACAAAATGAGTTAGAGGATATTGTTGTTCAAGAAAACATCTTTTCTTCTTTATCAGCAGAAGATCTTCTTAAAATGATTGATTCATTGCCTAAAGGATATAAAACTATTTTCAATATGTATGCGCTAGAAGGATTTTCCCATAGTGAAATAGCAGAAGAATTAGGAATTAAAACAAGTACTTCAAGATCTCAATTAGTTAAAGCCCGAAAATATTTAATTAAAAGATTAAATAATATTCAAAAAAAGGTTGGATGAAAAAAATGGATGACATATTTAAACAACGACTCGAAAACCACGAAAGTGAGTATAGCAGTGATGTTTGGTTAAATGTTGAAAAGGCAGTTTTCAACACACCTAAAAAACCAAACTACGTATTAATTGGTTTCTGGGCGATCATCGGTATTTCTATTTCTTTAGGAGGTTTATACTTCTTAACCACCGTTAATAATCATCAACTCAATACGACAGAAATAGAAAAAACTATAAATCAACGATCTCTAAACGAAACCAAAAAATCTCAAAATCCAGCGTTGTCTCATATTGATACACAAAATCAAACTTCGTCTACCACGTTTGTCGAATCATCCGTAAAAAAAGAAACTACAAGTAAAACCAGTAATGAACCTAGCATTGGTGATAAAAACCAATCAACATTACTTGTCACATCAAAAAATACTAATCTTTTAAATCAAACAAATCAAAATACCCAAGGAAAATGGATTGAAGAATCAGGTCGAATCATTATTGAAAATGATAAAAATCTGAATGCTACAGATCTAGTAAAATCTATTTGGAATGAATCAAATCCTGCATTTGTTGCAGAAGAAATTACATCGATACCAAATGAATTATATAATCGAAGTTTAATCAATCCATTAAATACCCTTTCTTCAACTTTTTCCAATTTAATAAAACAAGATAAGATTGAATTAGCTTTCAAAAAACCTCAAGAATGCCCACGATTTTATAAAGATATTTGGGTGCCTTACGGGTTTTTAGAATATGGTTCAATGTACCCTATTCGTAAGTTAACATTAACAAACGAAAGTTATCCCGATTATGTGGATGCTCGAAATCAAAGTGAACAGATTAATTACTCTTTTGATTTTACAGCTGGATTTGGCATAAAATCACCAAAAGGAATCGTCACTGAAATAGGCATTCAGTATACGCAACTACAAGAAAAATTTAATTACGTAGATCCTGAATCAATACAAACGACTACAGTTATTACCATTGACACCATTATTACAGGAGGGATGCAGAATATTGTGAAAGATACGGCCTTTGTTGATTTACCTGGATCACGACGAATCGTCACGAATAATAAATTTAGATTTGTTAACTTCCCGTTGATGATCGGGTATGAGAAAAATATAAATCAGTCTTTTTCAGTTGCTGGAAAAGCAGGACTCATATTAAACTTTTCGTTTAGTCAAAAGGGAAGTTTCTTAGACGAAAATAATTTACCTGTTTATTTCAGTTCGAATCAATTAAATAAATATAAAGCATACAAATCAAGAATTGGATTAAGTTATATGTTGGCTGCTCAATTCAATTACCACCTTACTGGGCAGATTACATTGTATGCTTCACCACAAGTAAAAATAATTCCTTCTTCTATAACAGAAGATATATATTTTATAGATCAAACCTACATCAACCCTGCATTATCATTAGGCGTTAAATTTTCTATTTAACACTTTTTATAAGCAGCACAGTTATTGTTATTTGAATCTATGTATTAGAAAACTAAAGATGAACATGAGAGAATTTGTAAAATTGGTCGGAGTATGCTTTGTTACCCTCTTCATTGCAGGGTGTTCTGGAGATATAGACACATTTATCGAAGACCCAGTGGATGGCGCAATGACGGAGTTTCTTGAAAACATACAAACATTCTCAACGCCATCAACTATAAATGTGAATGAAGATAACTTCATAGAAACAGATTATGGAACGATTATCCAAATCCCTAAAGACGCTTTTGTATTTGAAAACAATGATCTTGTAACCGGTGATATCCAGTTCGAAGTGCTCGAAATTAAAAACAAATCATTGCTAGCTATTTATGAAATAACGACCACCACAAACTCAAACTTATTAGATACAAAAGTTACCTATCATTTTCGAGCTTCTCAGAATGATCAAAAACTAACGCTATCCGATAAAAAGATTAAAATCTTTACCAAAGATCAAAATGTGAGTCCTGAAGCTGATATGTATGGCATTGGTGGTAAAAATCTTACAAATGTATGGCAAAAAGATTTCGAACATTTAGTAACAACTGATAACTGGAATGTAACAAATCCATTGACTGGACAAAATTGGAGTGATTTTGGTTATATATTAGAAGTCGGATCGCTGGGATGGAAAACATGTGCGAATTCAATTTTAAACGGTACTGATAATGTAGAAAAAATTTGCGCTACTATTCCAAGTGAACTATCATCCAATGAAGCAAACACAAAAGTGTACGTTGCTTTTAAGAATTATGATACCGTAATGGAACTAACAAGTATCGACGGGAGTAATATTTATTGTACTACTCTTGGTACTATTCCAAATGGAGAAGATATTACATTTGTTGTTATTTCAGCATTAAATAGTGACAACTATTATATAGATACTTATACTACTACAACGACAGAAGGATTAAATATAAAGTTGTTACCTGAAAGAAAAAACAAAGAACAAATACTAGACATCCTAGAGATGTTATAAGAAGTATATTTATTCGTAAACGGGAGTCGCCTGTCTGGATTTGCCAGGCAGGCTTTTTTATTTTAAAGATAAATTATCTTGCTCTACACTAATCTTCAAATAGTAAACCTTGAATATTAGCTGGGCTATATTCTATTGACTTTAAAACCTTTTTATCATAATCCCTATAAACAAGATAAGTATCATTATGATGTTCGATATACCCAATGGTATCTTTTTGTTCTTTATAGTGTTTAACTGTTTTTTCTGCAACTTCATGAGTTCTGCATGTTTTACTCATATTTGAACGTTGGACTTCATCAAATAAAGCTTTAAACTTTTTACCCATTCCAAACTCAAGTATTGCACCAGATAATACATATTGAATATCAGCAAATGCGTCTGCAACTTCTGTTAAATCATTATTCGCAATAGCTTCTTTAAGTTCATTTAATTCTTCTTCAATTAAATTAATTCTTAAAGCACATCTTTCCGCGGAAGGAATTTGTGGTTTGTCCAAAATTGGCAATTTGAATGTCTCATGAAATTTTGAAACATCATTTAATGCATTAGGTTCTGAGAATTTATTTTCTTTAGACATGGAGTAATGATTTAATTTGATTTTTCTTTAATAATAGATTCCATTACTTCTGTTAGTTGTTCTCCACCAATACCTTTAATTAAGATTTCCATATTAGCATCCAAAATAAAAACTTTAGGTGTTGTTCTAACATCAAATTTAGTTTTGAATCTAGATCTGTGAAATTCATCCGCAGCATTAATAAATCCAGTCATATTCTTTTCCTTCACGCTTTCCCAACATGTTGCCATCTTTTCTTGATGTTTGGTACAAATCGCGAATACAGTTACTCCTCGGTCTCTAAATGCTTCCTGAAATTCTACAACACTTGGCATAACCTTTTTACAATGCCCACAATCTGGAGCCCAAAACAACAATACAGTATATTCACTTTCAATTGAACTTAACGTAATGGGTGTCCCATCTTCTTGAAAAACAGTAATATCTTGAGCAATTTGCCCCATTAAGGTCGGTCTTATTTTGTTTGCATTTTCAATAATCTTTGCAAGATTCTTTTCATCTACCCAAGGCGTCATACCTTCTACACCATAGTATTGATCGACCAAATGAACAATAACAGCATCCATTCCTACGACTTTTGATTTTGCATATTTATTATAAAATTGTCCTAAATAATATCGATATGTAGGTGTTTCAGGTTTCATTGCTGACAACAAATAATCAATCGAAACATTAATGGAATCGGAAAGCTGTGTCGTCAACTTATTTAAGTAATAGTTCACTCTATCATCTAAAAATGGAGTATGAAGATTGATGGAATCTCCTAAGTCAATATGATCAAAATAATGTGCTTTATAATATTCAAACCTCGCTAATTTGCGCTCCTGGTCATTTAAATCATCAAAAGGAGGTATTTCCATTTCCAAATTACCTTTGATTAAATTTGAAGTAATACTTTGGGGGAATTCTTGTAAAATTCTTTGTTGCTCTTTTTGGACTAAACTATTTACTTCCTTCTGGCTTTCTTCGATCGATGCTATGGTCTTTTCATTTGCTCCTTCTTTCTCTTTTGTAAGACTTTCAATCTTAGTTCTTTTTACGTTTAAAAAATCCAGATAATCTTGAAATAAGTCGTTTTCATCCGATCCTATATAATCCAAATGTTTGAGATCATTCATATCGCCTTTAATTTCAAAATGTTGATCATCAATAGGTACTAAAAATTGTACATATTCGCTCCAAGGAGAAAGTAAAAACAAATACACCCCAGGATATAACGGTTCATCACCTTGTAAAGTAAATGATCCATCTTGAGCATATAAGGTATCTTTTATCAACTGTCTATCTGCAAAATAATAACCAATAATTAAGGTATCTACATCATAGTTAGAAATTGAAATATCAATTTTATGACCGTTGTCTTGGGCTTTTCCAATAATTGAAAAACAAAAAAGACTTATTAAAATAACAATGAAAATTCTCATACTTTCTGTCTCTACTTTTATTCTTGTGGTTTACGCTTATTCGCTAATAAATATAATACCGCCATTCGAACGGCAACGCCATTCTCAACTTGATCCAATATAATTGAATGCTCAGAATCGGCAACATGACTTGTAATTTCTACTCCTCGATTTATAGGCCCTGGATGCATAATAACAATAGGCTTTTTCAACTTTTGTAAACGTTGTTTATTTACTCCATAGTATAACGCATACTCTCTTAATGAGGGTATAAATTTAATATCTTGTCTTTCTAACTGAATTCGTAAAATATTCGCTACATCACACCAAGCCAATGCTTTATCTAAATCATACTCAACATCAACTCCTAAGTGATGCATGTTTTTCTGAATTAAGGTAGGAGGACCGCACACTTTTACGTTAGCTCCCAACTTTTTTAAACAAAAAATATTACTTAAAGCTACTCTCGAGTGCTTAATATCTCCTACGATTAATATATTTTTTTCTTTTAAATCTCCCACTTTTTCAACCATTGAAAAAGCATCTAATAATGCTTGGGTTGGATGTTCGTGCGTCCCATCTCCAGCATTAATAATTTGGGCATCAATATGATTCGATAGATAAACATGTGCACCTGGACTCGGATGACGCATAACGACCATATCCACTTTCATAGCCAATATGTTATTTACTGTATCAAGCAACGTTTCTCCTTTTTTTACGGAACTTCCCGAAGCTGAAAAATTAACAACATCTGCAGACAGTCTTTTTTCTGCTAATTCGAAAGAAAGTTTTGTTCTAGTTGAATTCTCAAAAAAAATATTTGCTATAGTAATATCACGAAGCGAAGGCACCTTTTTGATCGGTCGATTAATAACTTGTTTAAATTCCTTAGCCGTCTTAAATATTAATTCAATATCCGACTTGGTAATATATTTAATGCCTAATAAATGTTTAGTACTTAACAATCCTTCCGAAATCACACTCATTTATCTTGTTTTTGTGCCGAAAAAATAAGTACTTGATCTTTACCTTCTTGTTCTGCCCACTGAACTCGAACGTAGGCATCGTCAACTGCATCGACTTTCAAACCCACATAATCTGTATCAATGGGTAATTCTCGATTAAATCGGCGATCAACCATACATAAAAGTTCAACTTTATTAGGTCTTCCGAAATCCTGTAATGCAGACATAGCAGCATGAATGGTTCGTCCCGAGTACACCACATCATCTATTAAAATCACTTTTTTGCCTTCTACTAAAAACTCTATTTCCGTTGCCGTTGCTTTAATTGGCAAATCTCGCATTCTAAAATCGTCTCGGTAAAAAGTAATATCTAATTTTCCAAACTTAAAAGCTAGCTTAGGGTTTGTTTTATGAATTTCTTGAATTAATCGGTTTGCAAGCAATACTCCTTTTTCCTGGATACCAATAATACAAACGTCATCAAAATCATTGTGATTTTCTATCAATTGGTGAGCAAGTCTAGAAATGGTAATTTTAAACTTGCTATTATCTAGTATGATACGACCTGTTGACATACTCACAAAAATATATCTTTATATCTTAAATATGTTTTAATCTTAATTTAAAATACATTAAAAATGAAGTTTTCCCTACATTATTTGATTCTCCCAGGACTTTTGATTTTTATAAGCCTTTCTGCGAATGGTCAGCTATGGGATGTTACGTATTCAATTGAAATGCCCGAACCCGTAGCGAATAATGCTGTGGTGGAAGGAAGAATTGATGATCAAACTTTTGTTTACAGTTTTGGAGGCATTGATAAAACAAAAACGCATTCAGGAATACATCTAAAATCATGGAGACTAGACCTTCTAAACAATCAATGGGATTCAATACCAAATATCCCAGATAAAATGGGAAAGATTGCAGCTGGCGCGAGTCGGATTGGAGACATCATATATGTTATTGGGGGTTACCATGTTTTTCCAAATGGAAATGAAGTGTCTTCTTCTAAAACCCATAGATTTAATATTACAACAAATGATTGGATGGAAAATGGAACAGATATTCCAAAAGCTATTGATGATCATGTTCAAGCTGTTTGGAAAGATAGTTTGATCTATATAATTACGGGCTGGAGTAATACGACAAATGTACCAGATGTTCAGATTTATAACCCAAAAGTTGATTCTTGGGAATCTGGAACAACCTTACCAAATAATAACAACTTCAAATCTTTCGGAGCCTCAGGGACTATTCTTGGAGATACTATTTATTATTTTGGTGGCGCTGCTTTTGCAAGCAATTTTCCGTGTCAAAACATTTTACGGAAAGGAGCTATAAATCCAGAAAATCCATCAGAAATTAGTTGGACATTTTCTGTTCCAGATGGGACAATAAAAGGCTATAGAGCTGCTTGTACTGCGATTAACAATGAAATACATTGGTTAGGAGGCAGTGACATTACATATAATTATAATGGGATTGCCTATAATGGGTCTGGAGGTGTTCCATTGATAAATCGAGATTTATACTTTTCCATTGATCAACAAGAACAGTGGTCAAATGAAGTCTACGATTTTATTCCGATGGATTTACGTGGCATTGCAAACATAAATGATACAGTAAGATATATTGTCGGAGGTATGGGGCAAAATCAAGACGTTTCAGCATCTGTTCTTAAACTTGTCTATAACAATGTAAACACAACAACAAATGAAGAAAAAGAACGACAAATATCTATATTTCCTAATCCAGTAAAAGATCTGCTCAATATATCATTGGATGTACCTCAAAACACCATTAAATCTCTGCAAATAATTAACATTGCTGGTGAAGCAATCGAATCTATCGACCTCTATAATTCAACAATTGATGTTACTAATTTACCTGCAGGATTGTATTATCTTTTAATACAAACAACCACATCTATGATTCAAAAGCCATTTGTAAAAACGAAATAATGCGATATTAAATGATTCCTTTCAAATATTTATTAAGCATAATTCTTCTCTTTCTTTTGATGAATACTCAAATAGGTTTTTCACAACAGAAAGTGCTTATTGAAGAAGTTGTCGGAACATGGTGCCCCTGGTGTCCTCAAGGTGTTACATTCGGCAAATTAGTACAGCAAACCTACCCTGACAATGTTTTGATATCGGCTGTACATATTAATGATGATATGGAAACGCAGGATGGGTATTTTGATAGTCTGGGATTATTTGGATTACCAACAAGTGCTTTAAATAGAAAGATGAAGGATATCAAACCAAAAGATTGGTTGATTACCCTATCATCCTTACTTGATGAACCATCAATCTCTACCTTGGAAATACAGAAGAATTACAATTCTTCAACTCGAGAGCTTTCTGTTACTATTTGTGCAACCTTTAATGATTCAATACTTAATGGTAAATTTTCATTAGCAGCTATACTAATTGAAGATGGTGTTACAGGAGAACCACCCTCCTATTCACAAGAAAACATTTACTCAGGCGGAGATGTAGGTCCGATGGGTGGTTGGGAAGATAAACCTAAAATTGTTAATGCTGAAAATATGGTTTATGATCATGTTAATAGAGGTTTATTAACTGATTATCATGGGATTGAAAATAGTATTCCATCTCATATTGAATCAAATACACCATATTGCAAAACAATCTTGGTACCATTGGAAGATCATTTTAACGATCATAATATCCGAGTATATGCGATGATTATCAACCAATCGAACGGCGAAATTCAAAATAGTAATGTTAGTGAATATGCAAATGGAAGTAAAAATGCTCTACCTTTTATTATAGGTAGAAAAAATCATCAAACACAAATTGGCTTATCAACAAAAATAAAGATATCTGTTCACGATACTGATTGCCAATCAATTACAATGAATCCAAAAGATCTACCTGATTGGCTAACATTTTTACCAATAAATGATCACGAAGCGATTTTGGTTGGCGATGCAGTTTCAACCGGATTATATAATATACCAATTGAAATATCCGACGGCGTGGATATGATTACGGATACCATTCATATCGAAGTTAAACCTGACAATATTGGTTGGGTTCAGATGGGTGAATCCTTGTTTTCAGAAGAAGAAAGCGAGTATCAATGCTTAGCAGCTATCAATCCACAAACGGATGAACTATTTTCAATGGGCATTACATCATCTAATAAAGTATTCTCTTATCAATTTATAAACGAAAACTGGGAAAAAGCAGGAGTTAACAATACTGCATTTCCATTGTTTGGGGCTATCAATATTCATCCTATAACTGGAAATCCGTGGAGATTTCATCGTGAAATTAATGATTCTGCTGTTTATGAATATACCAATGGAATCTGGAATAAAATTGGTAAAAGTATTCCGTTAACAAGCTATCATAACATTCAATTTAATGCGACTGGTCAAGTTTTTATATGCGGCTATAAATCGAGTCTTGGTATTCAATTATATTCCCTGGAAAATAATAATTGGACACCATTACCTGTGCCAAAAACAGGAAACAATCTTTCAAAATGTCAACTGCTTCTAAACTCAAATGGAGAACTTTTCATGCTTCTAGCTGCTTTTATAAATGGCAAATGGTATTCTAGGCTTTTTACATTTACAGAGCAAGAATGGATAGCAATAGGTACTTTTATTAATGAAGAAAAACCTACGGCAGAAAAGAGTCTTACTTTTCACAAATTAGCAATTACTGCTTCAGGTAAAATATATGTTGCCATCGGTCATGAGGAAGGCATCAATTTATATTCTTATGACGATTCGACTTGGAATCTATTTGAGGAAAACATAGATCATGGAAGTAGCCTTACTTTTGACTTAAAAACCAATCAAGTTGACGAATTATTTTTTACTTTTTTAACCCATTATAGCAGACCCATTTGTTTAAAATGGAGTAGCAACGAATGGTCAACGTTAGGTATCCCTGAATTCACAAACACCATTTTAAACTTTTCATTATTCCTTTTTTCGGATGGGAATCCTGGCATAATTTATCTTGACCAGAGTGAAAGTATAGGTCGATTTGGAGCCAAACGATTTGAAGAGCTTTTTTCGCCTGTGGTTAATGTCGCCCAAATGAACGATTCTATTGAAATCCAACCAAATCCGGTGGGAGAAATATTAAATCTAAAATCAACATTCAAGGAAATTGGTATGTATGTTATTTTTGATATTTCGGGGAATCATATAAAAAGTGGATATACTTCACAAAATTCGATCTATGTCGAACATTTACAAAAAGGATCGTATTACCTAGTAATAGAAGGAATTAAAACTATAAAATTTATTAAAATGTAACCTATTCTTCCTCCAAATTTTGCCACCATTGGCTGTCTTTAAAACCTTCAAGGTCTCGTCTTTCACGTTTTGTTGGTCTTCCTGCACCTTTTTCTCTTCGTTCTGGCGCAGCTTTACCGATAAACCAAGATTTATATTTATTTAATTCTTCATCAGGTGTTTTATCCGTATAACATTCAGCAGCCAATGTAGCTGAAACTCTAGATTTCAATAATCCTCTGATAATAAAATGAAGATTAAATCCATTCTTTTTTACATAAATCGGATCATCTACAAAAACAAAAGCAGAAGGCTTTACAACCTTCTCTCCTATTCTCACATGACCAGCTTTACAAGCCTTAGTCGATAAGGTTCTACTTTTAAAAATCCGAACCGTCCATAGCCATTTATCAACCCTTACTTTTTTTATATCAGACATGGTCAGTTACTAAAGATGGGTACTCAAGATCTAAAAACTGCAACGCTTTTACGATTGTATTTGTAATAAAATAATCTCGATACCATCGTTGATCAACGGGTGCTATGTGCCAAGGTATAATTGACTCATTTAAAGCATACTCATACGCTTTCATATATTCATCCCAATGATTTCTTTCCTTCCAATCCCCATCATTGTGTTTCCAATTCTTTCGAAGCACATCTTTTCTTTCTTGAAGTTTCTCTAATTGTTTCTCCTTAGAAATGTGCATATAAAATTTCAAAATCACCGTTTTATTATGATGATTCAATAATGACTCGAATTGATTAATAGCATCCATACGTTGGGCTACCATATCTTTATCAATCCAATTGTGTACACGTTGAATCAATATATCTTCGTAATGTGATCTGGTAAAAATGGCTACTTGACCTTTGGCTGGAGCAATTTTATGTGCTCTCCAAAGAAAATCATGAGCAAATTCGATCTCTGTAGGTTTTTTGAATGGATATGCATTAACCATTGATGGGCTGCACTGAGAAAAAACCTTCCTTGATGCTCCATCTTTACCACTTGTATCCATTCCTTGAAATACAATCAATAGTCCATACTTTTTAGAAGCATGTAATTTGGTTACCAACTCTTCTAACTTTTCGGTTAACGCTGCCGTTTTCTTTTTTGTCTCCTCTTTAACAAAAGACTTTGGGGCTCTTGTAGAATAATCACTAAGTTTAATCATTAATTCATCATTTTCTTTCTTTTAACTAAATACCGTTCTAATATAGGATGAAATCCTTCGTTAATATCGGCTTCTACATAATCAATTTTAAACTGGAGACACTTTTGTATTAGCTTCTCTTTATAAGCTACCATTTTCGGAATAAAATGCTCTTTGATTTGATTCGATTGCAACTTGATTCGTTCTCCAGATTCCATATCTATAAACTCATGCGGTCTATTATCAAAATTGAAATCAAGTTCTAAGTTTTTATCGACAACATGAAATAGCACTAATTCATGCTTATTGTATTTCAAATGTTGCAATGCAGTAAATAACTTTTCTTGATCTGAGTCTTCAAACATGTCAGAAAAGATCATAACTAAAGATCGCCGATGCGTACTATCCGCAATCCTATGTAAAGCATCTGTTGCTGATGTCTTTCTATCTAATTCCTCATCTTTTATCAAATTTTCAAGATGATTTAACATCAATCGGTAATGTTTCGTACTTGACTTTGGTTTGGTATGAATGTGTACCTTTTCATCAAACAAACTTAAACCAAATGCATCTCTTTGTTTTTGTAATAAATTCATCAATGAAGCTGCCGCAATCGACGAGAACTGAAGTTTATTCATTGACGAACCTTCGAGTTCTTTTGGGAAATACATAGACGATGAAGTATCAATTACAATTTGGCAACGAAGATTTGTTTCTTCTTCAAATTGCTTAACAAACAACTTATCTGTCCGACCATAAACTTTCCAGTCAATATTTTTTATTGAGTCTCCAACGTTATATAGTCTGTGTTCTGCAAATTCTACACTAAAACCATGAAATGGACTTTTATGCAGACCAATTATAAATCCCTCAACGACTTGTTTAGCAAGCAATTCAAAATTTTGTATTTGCCTTAAATCGAAATCTTTTAAATAACTCATACGATAAAAATAAGTAAAGCTCCCTAACAAACGAATGTAAAAGAAGTTTAATATCTTCGAAGTAGGTTATTTAATCAAATTTTATTCTTTTAACAATTACTTGTAACCTTTTTATTCGAATAATTACCTATACATATAATTACCATTTTTGATATTCTTTTTTTAGTTTAGGATTCAAATTAACAAGCGAGATGTATAACCATTCAACTAAAGCCTATACTTTTCTGGGTCTTTTCCTTTTTATTTTCACTATTTTACTTACTTCTTGCGAATCCGACAACTCAAATACAACTCGACCAAAGATTGACAACATCCAATACAATTTAGTCAATTCGAGTACTTCCGGTATTACATTTACCAATAAGATTGAAGAAAATAAAACTAGAAATCAATTACAATTTGACTACTTCTACAATGGAGCAGGCATAGCATTAGCTGATTTTAATAACGATGGGTTAACAGATATTTTCTTTTGTGGAAATGATGCACCAAATGCGATTTATAAAAATACGGGTAAATTAACATTCCAAGATGTAACACCAACTGCAATATCTGAAGTTGTAAAATGGTCAAATGGCGCTACCATCGTAGACATCAATAATGATGGACTTAAAGATATTTATGTTTCAAATGGAGGGCCCGATGTTGATCCAAATAAATTAAAAAATCAATTATGGGTAAACAATGGGGATTTTTCATTTACCGATCAAGCTAAATTATATGGATTAGATATAGACAATTATGGTGTACAGGCAGATTTTTTTGATTTTGATAATGATGGGGATTTAGACCTATGGTTAAATGCTCATGGAAAACGTAATACCATTCAACAGCTATCTGAAAAAAATGACTTCCTAAATACAGCCAACGGAAATTTATTAAGCAACTTAAACAAACTAAAAACCCCAGAAATCACAAGAGGAAGTCTCCAACTCTTTGAAAATAAAAACGGAAAATTTATCGACGTCTCTAAAAAATCAGGCATACAATCTCTTGCCTTTGGTTTAGGATTATCCATTGCAGATTTCAATGATGATGGTTTTTTAGATGTTTATGTGGCTAACGACTATTGGATCCCTGATTTTTACTACATCAATACCGGTAAAGGAACATTCGAAGAGAAAAAGAACCTCCTCAACCATACAAGTTATTTCTCAATGGGGAGTGATGTCGAAGATTTTAATAATGACGGCTTATTAGACTTAATGGTTGTAGATATGACGCCAAGTGATCATTATCGAAATAAAACATTGATGTCTTCCATGAAAGTAAGTGATTTTTACATCTATACAAATATGTATAAATTCAATAGGCAGTACATGTTTAATGCATTGCAGCTTGGAGTTGGCAATGGTTCTTTTTCTGAAATTTCGAATGCAATAAACGTTGGTTCTACAGGTTGGAGTTGGGCTCCATTAATTTTTGACATGAACAATGATGGTTTAAAAGATTTCTATATCACCAATGGTTATTTTAGAGACACTAAAAACCAAGATTATAGAACTGCCCTTGCTCAAAAAAGAAAAGAGAAAGGAGCTGCATATACGGATGAAATGGCCTTTGAAGAATTAAAAAAAGTGGCTTCCACTCCTATCCACAATATCATTTATCAAAATAATGGCTCTTTCAAATTCAATGATTTAAGCACATCTTCTTCAGACTTAGGCCCTTCCTTTTCAAATGGAGCTGCTTATGGGGATCTAGATAATGATGGCGACTTAGATCTAGTTTTAAACAATTTGAACCAGGTGGCTTCAATATTAGAAAACAAGGGAGGCAATAACTATTTGTCGATAATCCTCGAAGCACCAAGTGAAGTGCAAACAAAATTTTCTTCTGTTACGATTTATTATGAAAATCAAAAAATAAGAAGAGATTATACTTTTACAAAAGGATATCTTTCAAGTATGCAGCAACGTTTACTATTTGGGATAAATAAGGCTACAAAAGTGGATAGAATTGAAATTGATTGGTTCGATGGAAATCAGTCAATATTAACAAATATCGAAGCAAATCAGATCCTCAAAATAGATTATTCTAAAACCCAAATGCAGAAGAAAAAACGGTTGAATAAAAAACCATTTTTTTATGAATCTTCAGCATTACAACAAGCAGGGATTAACTATCCTGATTCCGTATTTAATGATTTCAAACACGAAGTTCTATTACCACAAAAATACTCTACACTTGGCCCTGCATTAGCATCAGGAGACATCAATAAAGATGGATTGGATGACTTTTTCATTGGCGGAAGCAAAGGATATCCTGGCAAGATTGTATTGATGACTTCGCGAGGTTTTGAAACTTTGATGATTCCCGATTTAGAAAAAGATGCCCTATATGAAGATATTGGTGCCGAACTCTTTGATGCGAATAATGATGGTTTGCTAGATCTGTATGTTGCTTCAGGAGGGGGAAAAGATGCGAATCAATTTCAAGACAGATTATATATTAACCGGGGAAACAAGCAATTTAGTAAAGCCAATAATGCTCTCCCTAAAATTAAAGAGAGTACACAAACCATCCTTCCTTTTGATATGGATAAAGATGGAGATTTAGATTTATTTGTTGGTGGTAGAAATGCTCCAGGAATGTACCCTTCCAAATCAGAAAGTTATTTATTGGAAAACAAAAATGGTTCATTCACTAATATCATTCAACCTTCTTTTCAAAACAATCTACCTAACATGGTTACCGATGCGGAGTTACTTGATTTCAATGAAGATGGATATTTAGATCTCTTTGTCGTTGGAGAATGGTCAAGTCCAATATTATTTATTAATACAAAAAAGAAGGATTTTTCCGTTTCTGGTCAGTCAAATTTAGAAAACCTTACAGGCTGGTGGTATTCTATTACTAAAGGCGATTTTAATAATGATCAAAAGCCAGACTTTATTTTAGGTAATCTAGGATTGAATAATAAATTTAAAGCTTCCAAAGAGAAGCCTCTCAAAGTTTATTACAATGATTTTGATGGGAATGGGTCACAAGATATTTTTCTAGCAAAAAAATATAAAAACAACTATGTACCTGTTAGAGGTAAAGAGTGCTCTTCTGAGCAAATGCCAATGTTAAATGAAAAGTTCAAATCGTATGACCAATTTGCTTCTGCCTCCATTGAAGATGTATTAACCAAAGAAAAAATGGATAAAGGACAAAGCCATACTGTCAAAGGATTTGAGTCACTAATACTAATAAACAATGGAGAATCTTTTGATATCGAAATGCTACCATTTGAAGCACAAATAGGCCCAATATTAGATTCAGAAGTTTTTGATTTTAATAAAGATGGTAATCAGGATATACTGATCGCTGGAAATATTTTTGATACAGAACCAGAGACACCAAGTTATGATGCGAATAAGGGATTACTTTTAGTTGGTAATGGAGATGGTTCTTTTAGTCTGGATCTTGACATAAAAAATACGGGCTTACATTTAAATAGAAATACGAAACAAATTGAACTTGTTATGAGACCTGGAGCCATTGGGGTTATCGGAGCTAACAATAATGGTTATGCCCAATTATTTGTAAAACAATAAACGAATAAAGGCTAAAATACACTTGTATTTTAGCCTTTATTCATTGTATAATTTCGAACTCCTACATATGAGTTGCAATCTTATCTTTTAGTGATGCTTTTGTAGCTACACCTACGTGTTTGTCAACTACTTCCCCGTCTTTAATAAACAAGATAGTAGGTATACTTCTAACACCATACTTGGTTGAAATTTCAGGATTGTGGTCTACATTTACTTTACCTATCAAAGCTTGTCCATCATATTCTTGAGAAAGTTCATCAATAACGGGACCAACTAATCTACAAGGTCCACACCATTCTGCCCAAAAGTCGACAACTTTTAATCCTTTAGAGTCTAAAGCTGTTTCCTTGAAATTTGTGTCTGTGAATTCGAATGCCATATTTTTGTTTGTTTAATTTATTATTGTTCTTAATTACTTGTTTACTACAAACAAACGAAAAGAATTGTTCTATTCGTTCATTTATATTCGCTAATTTGTCAAAATTATTACATTTTCTCCAATTTTGAAAGTCCTTAAACAAAATCGTGGTTTTGTGTTTCTTTTTATGGCATTCCTTTTTGGAAAGGTTTGGTCTGTGCTTCACTTGCCATCATTCTTAGTATTTTATAAAGAATCCATTTTTCCATTTTTTAGACTATGCTATGATAATAGTCTAGGAAGATTACCTTTTCCCATCGTTTATTTATTTATACTTGGAGTTGTTGTGTTTTTATTCTATTTGATATATGCTTTAATATTCAAATCTGTAAAACAAAGTATCTTTTCATTTTTAAAATTCGCAAGCTCTTTGTTTTTTCTATTTTATATTCTTTGGGGATTTAATTATTTAGCTCCAACGATAACAACATCCTTTCATTTGTCTAACCCTTCAATGGATGAAAAAAAACTCTTCAAGCGTTTAGATGCTGCTACGGAATCACTAAATGAAAGTGCTCATACCTTTCACTCAATAAAAGATCATCTTAGTTTTAAAGCTATTGAACAAAGTGTTCGAGAAGAGTTAAATAAATTTATGGCATCCGTAAATTTAGACCAATATCCTTCCGTTCGAGTTCGAAATATCTTCAACGGTAGTCTTCTACATTTAGAAACTTCGGGCATCTATTTACCCTTTGTTTTTGAAGGTCATGTCGACAATGGCTTATATTTCATTCAGCACCCATTTACAGCATGCCATGAAATGGCCCATGGGTATGGTTTTACAGAAGAAGCAGATTGCAATTTTTTGGCTTATGTGGCATGCGTAGATAGTGAAAAAATAGAATTAAAATATTCTGCGGAAATTGCTTATTGGCGTTATTTAGCTAGAAATGCGAGACAAGTAAATAAGCAAAGGTATACTGAAGAAATCAGATCTTGTCTATCAGAATTAGTAGTCGATGATCTAAATCAAATTTATAAAAACATCGAATCCTATCCTCCATTCCTAGGGAAATATAGAGATAAAATGTACGACCTTTACCTCAAATCAAATGGTGTCAAAGATGGAATAATGAATTATAGCCAATTTATTTTAATGGTTGAAGCATGGAATGAAAGACAATTGCAATGATAAAACATAAACCAACTACAATTATTCAGATTCCTGTTCTTCAAATAAATCTTTGACTTGCAATTCTACGGAGCGCAATTTATCTCTGCAAAACCCAATAAGTACTTTTGCTCGTTCTAACTTCCCCGTAAGTAGATCAATGTTTATATCTTGTTCTAACTCTTGAAGAATATCTTTTAACTCTGCGTTTGCAGTTTCATAAGTCATCTTTTTACTCATTCTTTTATTTTTATTGAGCCATCATGAAATTCGATTTCAAATGTATTATTATGGTTCAGTTTTTTACTACTGGTTATTCTTTTTTTACCTTGCTTTATTAAAGTGAAACCCTTTTTTAAAATTTTATCCGGATCCAAAATGTTTAGCATTTTTTCTGCTTGATCTAAAATCCTATTGTGTCGTTCAAAAGCCACAAATGAGGATCGAGAAAGGCTAGTTTCCGTCATTTCTAACCCATGTTTAGCTTTGTTTAATTTTTCTAACGCTTTATTTTCAAATCTTGGTTGAATTTGAAACAAATCGAAAGAAGCTTGACTTAAAATCGCTGTTGTTCGATTATGCATTTTCATCTGTAATTCAATAATTTCAGACTCGAACCTTGCATTAATATCAATAATATAATTTGCTGCAGCGGTAGGTGTTTTTACACTTGTATGTGCTAAAATATCAGATACTGTTTGATCGATCTCATGACCAATCCCAACTACAACGGGTACGTTTGCCTTAGCGATATTAGCACCAATATTATAGTTATCAAAGAAAGATAAATCAATTTTAGATCCACCTCCTCTTATCAAAACAATTACATCAAAAGATATTTTACTTTCGTTAATACTTTTTAAAGCAGCGACTACCTCTCTTTCAGTATTCTGGCCTTGCATTGATGCTTGAAACAATTGCAAATTATAATCATAGCCATAAATGTTTTCTTGAATTTGCCTTGTGAAATCAATATACCCTGCAGCCGTTTCTGAAGAAATAATAGCAATTCGTTGAATAACTGATGGCATTAACTTTAGACTATTTAAGCCCAAAAAACCATCTTTTTCCAATCGCGCCATGATCTGTTGCTTCTTAAGCTCTAAGCCTCCTAACGTATACTTTGCGTCAATATCTTGGATATGTAGACTCATTCCATATCGTTCACTAAATTCGATTTGAACTTTACATTTTATTTTCACACCTTGCCCAAGAATAGAGCTATATAAAGCTCCTAATTTGTTTTTAAGGAAAAGATTTGTTTTAAACCAAATGGACGCAGAAGATTTGGCAATTATCTCATCTTTTTCATCCGATTTCTCAATTAATTCAAGATATACATTACCTCTCACCTCATTTACCTGACCAATTTCGCACTCTATCCATATTGGGTCTTCAAAGTTTAACGCGATGACACGCCGTATATATTCATTTAGTTGATATAGTGAGTATGCTTCCAAGGGACATTTTTAATATTAAATAAAGGTAAAAATAATTCAAAGACAAATACGTTTGAATTAGACGCGGAAATTTATTATTTTCAAAGCAACAACTACATTATTATGAAAAAAATTATAGGCTTCTCTTTTTGCCTTTTCCTATTATTAGGATTGAATGCTTGTTTGAAAGATGCTACATCAGTAAGTGTAAATAAACCCAATTTACCTGCTGTAAATTACAACTATACAGATGCACTTGCAGATGTTGAAAATTTGCCATTTTTTGACAACACTCCAGATTTCAACAAATTAACAGATGCAGGAGCAAAATTAGGTAGAGTTCTTTTTTTCGATGAAAATTTATCTTTAAACAATCGAATTTCGTGCGGAACTTGCCACAAACAAGCCTTAGGCTTTGCTGATGAGCTAGATTCAAGCGTTGGGTTTGAAGGCAAGCTTACAGCTCGAAATACCCCCCAAATTCTTAACATGAGATTTTCTCAGCAATTCTTTTGGGACATGTCCACAAGTTCTTTAGAAGAACAAGTATTAATGCCTGTTGTCAATCATATTGAAATGGGAATGGAGGATTTAGATTATTTATCAGAAAAATTAAGTAATGTTGATTATTACCCTCCATTATTTGAAGAAGCCTTTGGTGCTCAACCTATAACATCACAATTAATTTCAAATGCCTTGTCCCAATTTATTCGGTCAATAAATAGTTTTGATTCAAAATTTGATATTGGTCAAAATACTAATTTTGAAAACTTTAATGCGTTAGAAAATCATGGAAAAACGATATTCCTTGAAAGTGGTTGTAACAGTTGCCACCGAGTTTTAGGTGATTCATTTGGGAACTTTTCATCTAGTAGTGGTTATGGAGGAACAGGAGAAGATAATGCCAATATTGGACTTGACATGATTTATGAAGATCAAGGTATTGAAAATGGAATTTTCAAAATACCTTCGTTAAGAAACTTAATTTATACTGCGCCTTATATGCACGATGGTCGATTTGCTACCCTTGATGAAGTAGTCGATCATTATGATTCGGGAGTACAACCTCATTCAAATCTAGATTTTAGATTAAAAAATTCAGACAACTTACTTCCTAGAGTTTTGAATTTGAATCAACTTGATCGTGAAGGACTTAAAGCCTTTTTATTAACATTAACCGATGATTCAATAACTAAGGATGAGAAATTAAGCGATCCATTTAAAAATTAGTGATAAAATAAATCTAAAATGTAAAAGGGCTAAAACAACAATGTTTCGGCCCTTTTACATTTTATACTTGTGCTCATACTAGTACAAATAAACCACATACATACTTCTTTTCACAAAGAAATCAAGGTCTCAAATGAATATACAATCTTTAAAAAAAACAGTATTAAAGACTTATCATCCCGAAAATTAAATAGTAAACTGATCCAGAAATTGACTTTTAAGTCAATATTCTTTGTGCGTAATTGGAAACGCATTATGATCCCCTATCAATACGTCAAACAAATAGACACGTATAAAATATAAGTGTCTATTTATCAAAGAAATATTAAACGTTTAAAGTGTTTTAGGTCCTTTTACAAAAGTGTAGCCAACTCCAAATAGTATACTATAACTATGAAACTTTTGATCTATAGGATATGAATCAACATTAAAGTTTTTACGTGAAAATTTCAAACTTGGAGAAACATAGGCATAAAAGTTTTTAGTAAACTGATAGGAAACACCAAAAGAGGCAGTTAAATGCATTCCGTTGTTATTTTCGAAAAGCGGCGTTAGATCAGATGGAACATAACTAGGATCCAATACCATTCCTTCATTCTTTAAAGATAAATTGAAGATAACACCAGCTTCTCCAAAATAGCCCCAGTTACCCACTCTATGTTGATATCCTAATGTAATCGGAATATCAAGTGTTTTAAATTGATTGTATATCTTCCATGTTTTAGAGCTTGACTCAGTTATGATTACATCTCCTATGACTGGAATTGAATCTCCTACTCCATTTATCTCATAATCAATGATTTGATTTTCGAGCGTATAGGAAGTATCTTTTCCGACGCTATAATCCATCCGTTCTCTCAATCGTGTTGCCTCTATTCCTGCTTTTATATATATACCTGTATTATGATTAAAACGTACGGCTAAACCAGCTCTAAGGCTTTCTAATGTCGTTTCTGTTTCTTTTCTTTTATCCAATAAATTTTTATATCCATCAATGCCTGAAACTAAATGTTTAGAAACTAAACCTGGACCGCCATAAACCTCAATTCCGAAACTATTTCGTTTGATCTTATGATCAAAACAACCAATTTGTTTTCTTTTATTCCCAATTTTCAATTTATCTGACTCATAAACTAACTTGTCTTCATTTCCAAGAAGATGAGGTAATTGATTGAAAATTGAAGATTTAAAAACAGGAGCATTAAGCTTATCTTTCGCGCTTACTATTGAATTTGAAGTTAGAGTGTTGTTTATAGGCTTGTCATTGTTGCTATTTGATTCTTGAATAGTCAACATTTTAGTTTTGGCAATATTTTTTTCGTCAAATAAATCTTTGTTATTTGGTGGCTTTAAAAAGATCTCAGCGTTACTACTTTTCTTTTCATTATTGTTCTTTTGTAAAGAAAAAGAACCATCTTTTATTACGATATTATCTTCTTTACGAAGCTTATTTTCAGCAACAAAAACTTCATTTTCAATATTCTCAGCCTGTATATTCTCATCCTCAATGGTCTCATTATCGGCCAATGACAATACATTCTTCTTTTGATTCGGCTCCAAAGGTGCATTTGCATTACCACCTAAATTAATTACAGAAAGGCATATGACTAATAAAAGTCCTACACCTAAAAGCCAAAATAAAAAAGCTGGTTTCGAAGATTTCTCCTTTTGGATATTAGCCCAAAGCATTTCATGATCAATGGGTACAGCGTGATCATACATCTTATCTCGTATCGTTCTATTTAGTATATTTTCGCCCATGATTCATATGGTTTTAATTCTATTAATTTTTTTCTTAGAATCTCTTTTGCTCTAGACAAATTCGATCTTGAAGAGACTTCCTTAATTCCAATCATATCAGCAATTTCTTTATGTGAATGCCCTTCAATTACATATAAGTTAAATACTTGTCTATACCCTTCCGGCAAAGATTTGATAAGTTCCATCAGATCATCGCTCTCCAATTTCTGAATTGCTTTGGGTTCTAATTGGAACTTATCATAAATATTTTCTTCAATTATGTTAACTGGAATTCTTTTTTTATTCAATCGTTTTAAAGCAAATCGCACAGCCACTTTTCGCATATATCCATCAATAGTTCCTTTTGCTTCATCATAATTGTTCATTGATTTAAACATCTTGATAAATGTATCTTGAACGATTTCTTGAGCAATATGTGTATCTTTTACGTAACGCAAAGCAACCGCATAAATTTTATCCGCATAAAGGGACAGCAATGCTTTTTGGCACTTTGGATCTTCAGCTCTGCAGCCGTCAATAATCGCTTGTATTTTGTCTTGATTGTTCAAAGTTTTTTTCTGGTCGATTATTGTAGCCTTATCCCTGCATCAAATCTATAATAAAAACAAGGTTCTATTGTGAAAATTGGAGTTTTACCTTCTTCATTTACATCACTATCCAAATTTTCATTTGGCCCTTGATCTTGAGGAACAAACTCATAACCTGCAGGTAAATCAAATTTCACATACCCTTCATTTGGATTCCAAGCATCAACAAAAAAGTTGTAAAATCCATTTTGATTAATCGCGCTCCAAGCTACTTCATTATCATTGATATCAAATAATCGAACAGTATCTACCATCGATAATAAATCATTTGCTTGGTCACGAATACCATCCATCCCATTATCATTATCTATCCATAAAACGCCTTCGATTGTAGCAGGAACATCATCAACAAAAGCTTCAGTTATACATTCACCACCTAATGCATCCGTTATTGTCACTTGGTAAACACCTCCACCAAAGCAAGGCGGATTTTGTTCTGTAAAACCATGATCCCAATTGAATGTGTAAGGTTCTAAACCGCCAGTTACATCAAGCCATAATGTACAATCATTGCCACACCCTTTACCAAATGCATTGCAATCCATCACTGTGGTTTTAATACCTAAATCTACATTTTCATATTGGTTACCACTTGGTGTTAATGTAATTACATCCGTATATCCATCCGATCCAAAATCAGAATCAACCGTATCATCACCACCAAAATCTTTATCGGAAAAAACAAAAGACAAAGAGTCATTTATCAACACTCTATAATCACCTGGAATGATGTTACTGAAAGTATAAGCCCCATTTGCGTCTGCAGTAGCTATTTCATGAAGATTATTTGCATCATCAATTAATCTAAATTCAATGTCTTCAATCTGAATCTCTCCATCATTGATATTATTTCCATTTTCATCGTGGAAAGTTCGTCCACTTATACTCGAAGATTGAGCCGCTTCTACCAAAATTCTAAATGTCCCGGTCACTGAAACTGGATTCCCAAAAGAGTTAACTTCACCATCAAATGATCCGGTGATATATTCGTCTACTACTGCATCCGCATCCAAATTCACATTAAAGGTTGTACAGTTATTCAGACAAATAAAATCAACGTCACCATCACGACCAAGTACCTTATCTACAATCGTACCGCCTGGAGTATTACCATTTAAAGATACTTTAAGGTAGGTAGACAAACCATCTTTAAAACCCTCAAAATAGGTATCAACGCCATCGACTAAATAGGCATCCGGATTTTCTATTAATACTTCTGGATTACTACCTACACTAAGTAGAATGAATTCATCAATTTGATTATCACATACTTCAATTTGTTCTAAATCAATTGATGTATTATTCCCAACTGGTATGACTATTTCATTTGTACTTAAAAAGTTATCTCTATCATAACCAACGATCCTAAATTCCATTTGATCACAATTCGAAACTGTTTGATTGAAATACCCTTCTTCATCGGCATCGATTATTATAAAATCATCACCTGTATTTACAACTAGATATGCATTTTTAAGAGGCTCCATCATACAGCCTATTAGTTGGCCAGATAAATTATATAAGTAATCACTTTGAGATATAGTAACTACTTCTAAATCAACAGATTCAGAAAAAGGTCCAATATTCTCTAAAAGGATTTTGTCTCCACATTGATCTTCTAATTTGATCGTTAGTAATTTGTCCTTGGGAATTTTACCCGTTACGCAACCATAATTTGAAGTATAGCCATATCCAACACCTACTACATCTTCTGCACATATTTTGATTAAAAGATTAGGGATAGGAATTCCATTTTCATCTCGAAAACAAATATCAATTTCTACTACTGGAAATGGAGCATCACAATTCCAAAATGAAAAATGGTTTAATTTAGCAACATATTTATTTCCAACAAGTGATGCTTCATTTTCTTGTTCCCAAAAACCTGAAACCTCATTAAATGACCACAAAGGTATTGTTTGAGGAGCTTTAGACACTAATACAGCTGACAAAGGAAATTCTGCTGTTGCTGGCGATGAAGGCTTCACATTTAGTTTTTCACCTGAACTTGTAGTTAGTTCAACAAGCATCATCCCATAAGTTCCTAGCTGAAGTAATTCATTGTCATTATTTACTGCACGCAAATCGCCAGGCATTTCTTCTTGCAATCTTGTATCTTCAGGATTGAAATAATAACCATATACATTAACCTGACCAACGAAATCATTGCCCGCTGCATCTATTATCGAGTTTGGTGTAAAAGCAATCGTAGCTCCATCATTTAAAGTAAAATTACCCTCCTCATTTGAATTAAACGCTCCGGTTAAATTACGTTCAACCATTCGAATCCTAGTATGCGCTTTTTGATTTTCAATCGGCATTACAAATTTAAATGTGTTGTAATAACCTGATTTATTAACCGTAAAATATAAGCCATTTTCATTGGTTTCAATTTCATCGATTTCAAAAAAACCATATTCGTCAGATACAACTTCGATATTTTCTGCATTGATTATAGCACCTTCTAAAGGTTTACCATCTTGATCTAATACAATACCGTTCATGCTCGTTACAAGATCTGCATTTGGTATCCCAATCGTAGATCCTAACTCTGATTCAGTGATGGAATTTTTTTGACATCCCATAATCATTAAAAATGAAAAGAGCATTGAGAAAAAAACTATTTTATTATTCATAACTATCGAATTTGTCCGTTATTTCAACTGTAAAGATAACGGTCGTTTACATTTTTTATTTACTACTGAACTTAGTTAACTCGTCCTATCACATTGAATAGGCGCAACATAGTAATATATGTTGCGCCTATTATGTCAATTACCTTAATATAGGTATTATATGGTTCGTTTCTCTATTTTAAAAAAGAATCTAACATACTCTTAGGACTAAACAGGCCCATCGCATCTCCAATAAAATCAAAAGAACTTATTTTTCTATCAATCTTTTTTTCTAATTGAGGTACTAAATTGATCAATTTACTAACGTACGGTTTTGAGGTCAATCCTAATAAAAATCCAGCTTTATCTTCGAAGCTCAAATTTGCTTGTTGCTTTTCTAAGTCCTTAATTATCGTTGATAACAAACTTTTATTTTGTTTTGTAAAAGATGATATATGCTTTATTGTTTTTCTTGATGAGTTGTAGCTAAGTGATTCTTCAAATAAACCAACAAAAACTTCTGCTAGACCGTCTACAGTTTCAGAAATATCCATAGATTGATTAGTCAAGGCATTGAGTTTTGACTGATGTTGTTTATGTAATTCAGCCATTTTTGCTGATCCACAAGATGAAAAGACAAATAGTAAAAGTAAAAGTGCTGAAGTTGAAAAATTTTTCATGTCGGTTTTTAATATTTTGACTAGTATTATATTTATTTGTCACTAAACAACGTTGATTTAACAACATCAAAAAGGCTTGCATCGCCTAACTCACATCCTCCTTTTATCAAATCATCCATTTCGAATTCTCGCTTTTTTAGATAATTTTTTGTTTGCGAAACTAAAGATGCTTTTTTAATCAACTCATTTTGAAACGTCCGATAAATATCAATAGACCCTAAATCCAGATGGTTGGAGTTTTCAAATTGAAAACCGATCATTTGTGCTTCTTTTTCTTTAAAGTAAAAACAAAAAACGGCATCCTTTTCAATTTTATATAAATAAGCTGCGTTTCGATAAATTTTTTCAAAGACAACTTGACTAAAAGAGTTCATAATTTTTTCAGCTTTTTGCCCTTGCTTCTTTTTCATTTTAGCCCAAGTGTCTGCATCAATTCCATTAACGACTAAAAAAGATACGAATTCATCTTCTAAGGATTTAAACTCCTCCATTGTTAGATTCCTGTATTCCATATTTTTACCTTCGATTTTCAATCTTTCTTATTTTCAAATGAGCATTATACAAAATAGGAAGGTAGATGAATTTAACCATCTACCTTCCTATTATTATATTATTTGTTTGGTCAATCTTAAAAGCCTAAACCTCCACCCATTGAGCCCATTTTTTCCATAAATTCTTCAAATGTCATTTTTTGATATCCATCAGTAGATACTTCAAAACTATCCGTATCGACTTCATCTTTTATTTCGATTGCCGTATAGGTCATTTGCATTTGTGACATATCCATTACATATTCAAGAGGAAACCCTTTGATATCTATATCCTGAAGACCTTGAATCATTTTATTGCTTGCCTTTATATCTTCACAGACGTACATATGGAAATTTATGGAAGAATCTTCATTTGCAACTGTCGCTTTATAACATTTATACCCAAGAATTTCTTTGGTATCTTCTTCATCGTACGTAATTTCAAAATCATCAGAGTCAACTTTTGTCCCCTCTTTTGCAGCTTGTGCATCTCGCTCCTCTTTTGTACTATTAACCGCCATTTTCGTTCCCATCATATTCATTAAGAACACTAGATCTTCCGTCTTATTATCAACCAATGAGGTGATTTCCATCATTCCTCCCATCATGTTTGCCTTAACTAAAGAATTGGCTTCATTGAAAAAATATTCAGTTTCTGTCCCTTTCAACATTTCCAAGCCAGCAGCCATTTGTTCGTCAGGAGAAGCTACTTTGGTGATTTCCATTTTAATGTAGCCTTCACTAAGATCAGTTTGTGCATTTACATTTGACCATATGCCGCTTACAAGTAATAAATATAGGATTACATTTTTCATTAAATATCTATTTTAATTTTTAAGTTTATTCAATAAGAATAAGTACGAATCACGCGGTTTAGTTTCATAAATACCACAATTATCGATAGAATAACATATTTTTAAGATTAACAATCAAAAAGTCCATTCATCAATATATTTAGCAAATATCTTAGCTAAATTTTCTGCGTCAGCAATCGCTCTATGCTGTATTCCTGTAAACTCAAAACCTTCTTTATTCACTGTTGCCTTTAATCCCGAATGGACAGCGATCCCTCGATTGTCGAAATATTGTTTTTTAACATCAATATGATGATCATCCAACCATTCTTCTTCTAATTTATGAAGTCTACAATCATTTTGGATTAGATTTTTATCAAATTTACCCCATGAACATAAGGTATAATTGTCTTCAAATATATCAATCCAATCTTTAAAGTATTCAATTACTTTTGGGAAGGTGTCAGCATTATTAACATTGTCTTGAGAGATACTTGTTAGTTTTTTACAAAACCCAGAGAGTATTGGATTAACCGTCGGCTTCACAAACTTTTCAAAACGATCAATAGCTTCTCCATATTGATTGACTTTTATTGCGCCAATTTCAATGATCTCGTTGTGACCATGCGGTGGTCGACCCATCCAACATGTTGCTTCTAAATCATATACAATAAAAATCAAGGCTTTATTATTTAATTTGTTCTACTAATGAAAAATTTGTGTCAAACCAATCTTCTAGATTATAACCCACTAGTTGATTGTGATAATAAAAGAGATTTTTCAAGCTTTCCGTTCCGAAATTACCCGAATTTATACTAATCAGAGGTAAATCTATATGATAAACACCAAGTTGTTTTATCCCTAAATCGACTAAATCTCCTTCAAAATTGATGAGTTCGTCTGAAAGTATAAGTTGTCTTTTCGATTGTAAATTAACTAATTTTTCCAAGACTGTTTGACATGCAGCTTCTAAAACCACTCTTGGAATATTAATTTGTTTATTTGGATATTTAAAGATATTAAATATGTCTTTTTCATTATTTAACAATAATACCAACCGAAAAGCAGCGAATGCCAATATGGAAGAAGGGATAACAACCTTTGACTTCTGAAAAGCTTCTAAGACTTTACTACCCAGCTTTTTGGTATAAATATATTCTCGCTGCACACTTGTATTTACTTCACCAACCCCCATAAAGTATTGAGAAATATCTATTATATTATTGTTTTCATCAACACTCTCTCCATCTATATTTAATCGATTGCCAAATACATCCATGGGTTCTCCAAAATGCAATGAAGTGGTAGCTGAAATTGCTCTAGATTTTCTAAAGAAATGAATAATTAGTCTTGGAAGACCATATTTCTTACGAGCACCATTGTATTTTTCTTTACCAAACCCTTTTAAATAATCGTGAATCAAGTTATTTGCATCAAGTATGAAAGGTGAACTTGTAACAAGTGGGATAATAAATATCTTTTGGTCAATCTTGTTATTTATGCAATATCGTTGCGATTCAACGACAGAGTTTAATAAGCCCAATTTTACTTGAGACTCAATCGACCCACTTCGTGATCTTGTACCGCCTGGAAAAAATAAATTATTTACCCCTTCAATTAAAGATAAAGTGTTCATTGATTTTAAAGTTTCAATGTATACCCTATTTTTTTTCCTTCGATCAACTCGATATGTACCCATGCGATTCATGTAATAACCAACGATCTCATTGTTGTACAGATTTAATCCTGCACCATAAATAAATGCGGGTATTCCAACGATTGCATCAATTACATATCCTATTAATATTGAATCAAGATTTGAGTAGTGAGTCGGTAAAACGACAACTGTTCCTTTTTGATATAAATTTCGAATTTGTTCTACCTCTCCGGAAACTTTAAATTTTGAAAGAAGCTGATTTTTAGTTCCAAATCTATTTTTAATTCGAAAATGGCGTACAGGATTAAAAATTCGTTTGAACAAAAAAGTTAAAAATTTTCTAGCAAATTTGAATGTTTTTGGTTGAAAATTACCAACAATCTCAACGGAATAACGATTAATTATTCGTTTTAGAATCGATGCTAATAGTTCCTCCTTATTATCTTCATTCGAAGCATCGGTTACCTCTTTTCTAAGTTTTTTCCAGTAGGCATTTTCATCTGAAGGATCAACTTTCCATTTATTTTTTGACGTTCTTTTTAACTCTAAAAAGATCGTTTTTTCTAAAACATCATTAACCTCTAAATTTTGTTGTTTAGTAATTCGATTAAACGTGTATTCGTTTAACCGATTAATAAAAGCCTCTTTATCATTCGAGAATTTTGTAATAGGCCAATCTGCTAGATTTGGAATTATATGTTGGTATGTATTACTCAATAGTCTAACTCAAAATTTGCTACCAACTCATCAATATATTCTAATAATGGCTCTCGACCTTCTCCAGTCTCAGAACTAGTAATAAATTCTTTTGGTAAAGGTTCCCAATATTCTCTTAGTACGGATCTTGTTTTTTCAATACCGTCCATCTTTCCGGTTACTTTGAGTTTATCAAATTTGGTGTAAACAATAGAAAATGGTTTAGCATGCTCACCAAACCAGTTTATCATTTCAAGATCATTTTCTTGGAGTTGATGTCTACTATCTATTAAAATGAAGGTATTGCATAAATTAGGCCTCAGCATTAAGTAGCTGTTGATCATTTTTTTCCATTTTGCTTTACTTGTTTTAGAAACTTTAGCAAATCCATAGCCGGGTAAATCAACGAGGTACCAGCTCTTGTCAATATGGTAATAATTTAAATGTTGGGTTTTTCCTGGCGTACTCGATGTATGCGCCATATTCTTTCTACGAATCAATGTATTTATCAAAGAAGATTTCCCAACATTAGATCGCCCAATGAAGGCAAATTCCGAAGAATTGTGGAAAGGACATTGATTCAAACGCTCAAAACTACCTTTAAAAACAACATCAGCAAATTCTCTCATCTATCTTACAGGTTCTCGTTTAAGTCAAAAATATAAAGCATAAAGATATAATTTAACTTATTGAATTCTTTGTATTTTACCAAGGCTTTTTAATCATTCTAACATTTATCCATGCGATCTTCCTTATTAACTTGCGCCTTGTTGCTGTTTATTACGCCATTTGTAAGCGCTCAATTTCATCTTGGTGTTAAATTTGGCGTTCAAACAACGAACTTGGGCGACAATATAACTTTAGACTTTAATAATAATGCTTCTAATATAAATATAGATAATACGAATTTAAATAGAGGCTTTCATTTAGGGCCAATAATAGCAACTGAAATTTTAAATATTAAAATCGAATCAGGTTTATTATTCAACTTTAGTCAAACGCAGATTAAGGAATTTGATCAAGGATTAAATACGATAAGAAAAAACATCTCAACTTTTGATATCCCATTAACAGTTGGCATCCCCTTTTTATTTCTTGACTTTCATGCCGGGGTTTTAGGCCATAAGTATATTTTGTCAAACACTACTGAAGATCTTTCTTTAGGTTTCCTTTTTGGTACTGGGCTCAACATAAAAAATATAAGCTTTGACCTAGATTTTGAATTAAATCCAAATAAGGTTAGCTATGTTGTTGATGTTGAAGGTATTCCATATCAAATTGAAGAATTTCGACATCAAGTGTTTTTAAGTGCTTCTTATTTATTTAAATAACATATTATGTTTTGGCATAATATTTGAAACTATAAGAGTAACCTGTAAACTGTTAAAACCAATAGAAAAGAGACAAACGTAATGTTTGTCTCTTTTCATTTTAAGCCTTTCTTTTTTAATCTATTTTCTTTTTTACTTCTTCATTATTTTCCCATTTTCCACCTTTACAACATATGAATTAGGATACATTAGTTTTGCTGATGTTCTCAAAAAATGATACGCATCATCAATATTATCAAAATCACTTATGAGGTAGAAAAAAACTTTGCTTTTATAATAAACTTCTATCAGATTTGGGTGGGTAGTATAAAGTGGGTCTGCTTTTTCGATTGGTGCTACACTTTCTTTCACTACAATTTTATATCCAGAATAGTTTTCTAATGCACCACCTATACTTTCAAAGCCTCCCAAATCATCCATTGATTTTTCACCCGAATCAATGGTTTTAGAATCTACATCAAGCACCTCTTCGTCCATATCTTCCATGATGATTTCATCTTCAATTGTATTCAAGTCATTTTCAGGTGTCTTAACATTAATTGCATCCTCCCCTTCGAGTGCATCTAATTGTCGCTGATCTAAATCTGCATCTTGCTTCATTTTATCTGTCGAAGAAATTTCTTCAATCTTCAATTCAGATTCAAATGTTGATTCATCGAATGTTTGTTTTTCTTTCGGTTGTTTAGTTTGTAAATTTTCTAAAACATCTGGAACACCCTTATTTAAAAACGTTTTCCCATCATCACTAATTTGAATTTGTCCTTCATTTTGAATCTCTTCAAGCAATGCATCCATATGTTCTGCTTGTTTCATGACTGCTAAAGATTTAAAATCAATCTTCTCGTCCCCAATTTCCAGAATTTTAAGCTCCGTTCTTCTATTAATTGCATGTTCAGCATCACTGCATACGACTCCATCAACACAATCATTTTTAATCTCCGTTTCACCATATCCACGATAAAACATTCTACTTTGCGGAACTCCACCTACTTCAACTAAGTATTTTGCTGCTGCTTTAGCTCTTTTCTTTGATAACTCCATATTCGATTGATCTGAACCGGTTGCATCAGTATGTGATCCAAATTCAATTTTCAAATGCGGATTATCGAATAAAACATAAGGAATCTTATCTAATTCTTTAGCCGCGGATGGAGTCACCTCATATTTGCCTGAAGCATAGTAAATATCATTTATCTCCATTTTCATTCCTCTAAAAATAGAATCCAACTCTACATTTGCTAAAAGAACTCCCATTTGATTATTCTCTGTTAAATTGTCAGAAACTCCAGGATCTACACTCCCAATTCCTTCAAAGCAAAGAATACAACCTTTTACATTTACATAGGCTTCGAGACGTTTTGCCATATATCCTTTCTTTCGAACTAAAATAGTATAATGATTTCCTTTTTCTAGATCAACATCAAATTCAGGTTGGTTATAATCTTCTAAAACTTTTACAATTTCCTTTGTCGTATTATTATATATTTCAATGAGTGCTCCTTTAATTGCCTTTGTTGGAATATCTTCATGTATTCTCTTCTCTGCTAATGTAATTTCAAATTTATATCCTGGAGACCTTCGCATTTCTATTTTAACAAAAGCCTTTTCTTTTCCTTCTTCAAATTCTAATTCTTGTTCTACTGAATCAAATAATTCCTTATTACAACTTAATTTATAAAGGGAAGGCTCAGATACTTGCAGTTGAAAATATCCATCGTTATCTGTAAAAACACTACCAACAGTGACTTTATTTTTTACATCTAATACAGAAATCTGCACTTGATTTAAAAAACCTCTATTTCCTGATTCATAGATATACCCTTCAATGGTTAATTGACCAAAAGAATATATATTCATACATAAAAAGACAAATACAAAACTTAAGTTCTTCATGATAATTTAAAGTTTAAGATTATTTGTAACAAAACTAAATTTGAATCCCAACGGATTGCCATTAGATTTAAAAATATAATAATTTTGATAGGAGATTAATAGCCGCTATTAACGATAACGTCAAAAACAGCACAAAGATGCGAATAATTTTCATGGGAACCCCAGAATTTGCAGTTCCTTCATTAGACATTCTTTATAGGAATGGTTTCAATATTGTTTCTGTCATTACATCCACCGATAAAATGGGTGGCAGAGGTAAAAAGATCTTACTTGAATCGGCAGTAAAAAAGTATGCCATTTCAAAAAAGATTCCAGTATTGCAACCGAAAAATTTAAAAAATTCAGCCTTTGTTGAATCTTTAAAAAAATTAAAGGCTGATATTCAGGTTGTTGTTGCCTTCAGAATGCTACCTGAAATTGTTTGGAATATGCCAAAACATGGCACAATAAATTTACATGGTTCGTTATTACCAAAATATCGTGGTGCAGCACCTATTAATTGGTCACTTATTGCCGGTGATAAAGAAACGGGAGTTACATCATTTAAATTGAAGCATGAAATCGACACTGGAAATATTATTCATCAGCAAAAAATCCAAATCCACGCTAATGATAATGCAGGAAGTCTTCATGATAAAATGATGCATTTAGGTGCTATCACTGTTTTAGAGACTATTCAAGATATAAGTGCAGGAACCGTTCATTATTTAGAACAAATGGAAGAAAACGTCTCTAAGGCACCTAAAATTCATCACAAAGACTGCGAAATTGATTTCCACCAACCAGCTAACAAGGTTCGAAATTTCATTCGAGGAATGAGTCCATACCCAGCGGCATGGTTTATTTTATTGGGTGAATTAAAAATGAAAGTCTTTGATGTAGAAGTTTCAAAACCGATGGAAGAAAACGATAATAAGATAGAGATTGGACAGGTATCCACAGACGGAAAAAAGTATTTAAGAATAAAATGTCAGGAAGACTTTATTACACTCAAACTTATCCAGCCTGAAGGAAAGAAGAAAATGGATATAAAATCGTTTTTAAATGGAAATGCGAGTTTGTTTAAAACTCTTGAATAAACTGAAAAAAATCAGATACAACACCAACAAAAGGAACAGACAAAAGTCCTTTCTCTAGCTCTGACTCATTATTATCTTCATCCATCATTATTTCGTATGATGTTTGATTTTGTTGAACTATCTTTTTCTGATCATTCAAAAATAATTCCGCACCAATACTTAAAAAGATAAGACAAGAAACTACTAAAAGAAGTCCGCGTTTTTTCATAATCGAATGGATAGGTAATTGTTTTGATTGACATTATATATAACTTAAAAATACTATAAAAAGTTACATTAACTCTTAAAAAAATATTAAATAATTTGTGGCATTGCTTCAATCAGTGACTTTGTATAAGGATGAGTTGCTTTTTCGATAAAGTTTTCAGCAGTAACTTTTTCAACTATTCTTCCATTTTTCATAACCATAACACGATCACTTATAAATCGAACAACAGCTAAATCATGAGAAATAAAGATATAACTCAAATTCCTTTTTTTTCTTAGCTCTAGAAGTAAATTTATAATTGTTGCTTGTACCGAAACATCTAAAGCCGATACACATTCATCACAAATTAATATTTCTGGCTCTATAGCTAATGCGCGAGCAATCACAACCCTTTGTCTTTGTCCACCAGACAGTTGACTAGGAAAACGATTATAAAACGTCTCATCTAAGCCAACTTCAAATAGTAAATCGATGGCTTTTTGTTTTCGTTCCGAATTTGAACCTAAAAGATGATGGACGTCCATTGGCTCTTTAATCGATGGACCAATTTGAATCTTCGGATTTAAACTTGAGTACGGGTTTTGAAAAATATATTGCATCGATTTATAATATCTTTTCCATTCTTTTTTATTAAAATGGCTTAACGAGTTTCCTTTAAACAATACTTCTCCACTATCTGCTTTAATACTGCCGTTAATTAAATTACTCAGGGTAGTCTTTCCAGAACCTGATTCACCGACAAGACCCAAAATTTCTCCTTTTTTTAATTCAAATGACGCATCATCAACTGCTTGAACAATTGATATTGGCTTTCCATACCAATTCTTTTCTCTTACAAATAACTTACTCAAGCTTTTAACTTCAATGACCGATTCATTTCTTTCGATATTTTTTAAATGATTTTGTACTTCTTGTTCCGTTATAAAATTGTTTTTTTGAAACTCGATGACGGAACTAGTTGGGCTTTTTAAAAAATAATCCATTGTTGGCAACCTGTTCATTTTTCCTTTCAAAGGTGGTGTACAAGCCAGTAATCCTTTAGTGTAAGGATGATTAGGTGTTTTAAATATTTGATTTGTGGTTCCCGTTTCTACAATCACCCCTTTTTGCATAATGATCACTTTATCACAAAACTCCTTGACTAAACCAAGCTCATGAGAAATGAAAATAATGGCTAGATTATATTCATTTTTTAATTCATTTAATAAGGCTAAAATAGATTTTTGAATACCAACATCAAGGGCCGTGGTTGGTTCATCTGCAATGAGTATCTTAGGTTTGCAAGTCAGTGCCATTGCAATCATAACTCGCTGTAACTGACCTCCTGAAAGTTGATGTGGATATGCTTGATAAATTTGATCAACGTTATCTAACTTTACTCTTTTTATCAAGCCTCTAATATAATGCGCTGGATTCAAGGCATTGGGATTGTATTGTACATAGGCTTCCAATAACTGCTTCCCTAATCGCATAGATGGATTAAACGCACTGAGTGGCTCTTGAAAAATCACAGCTATTTCTTTACCTCTAAATTGTCGAATTTGATTTTCATTTAACTTGGCTAAGTCAACAAATTCATCTTCTTTTAAATATTGAATAGCAATACTTTCTATTTGAGTAATGGATCTTGGTAATAACTGGATTAATGACAATGAGCTGACAGACTTTCCACTGCCTGACTCACCGACTATTCCTAAAATTTCGGAACTTCTTAATTCAAAACTGATATTACGAGCTACTGGATTGTACCCGTTTTTCGTTTTAAATGAAGTCGTTAAACCTTCTACTTTTAATATAACCTTACCTGTATCCATAGATTCTAATAAGTTGGACAAAATGTATTAATGTTATTTAAAAGTACTTTGAAAAACTTTATGATTTCATTATAGAATAAATAGATGTTAATTTTGTTGTATATCATGGATTGTTGAATATTTAACAATCAATGTATTTAATGATCAAATGTTATGAAAAATATTATCAAGTTTTTAGGTATCCTATTTCTAATTTTATTGCTACTTGCAATTGCTATACCTTATTTTTATAAGGATAAGATAGCTGCTGTTATCAAAGAAGAAATTGGAAAAAATATTGAAGCTGATGTTGATTTTTCAACAGTTTCTCTTTCTTTATTTAAAGATTTCCCGAACATATCTGCAGGAATAAACGATTTATCTGTTAAAAATAGAGCTCCTTTCAACGACCTAACCTTGTATGAAGCTAAAAATACAAGCTTATCATTAGATTTATTTTCTCTCTTTAACAGTAAAAATCCTTACATAATAAAATCTATTCTCATAGACAATGCCATTATTAACATTAAAACCCTTAATAACGGAAAGGCAAATTATGACATAACAACTCCAGCAGAGACAAAAGAGGTTGCAACAGAAACAACACCTTTTGAGATTGCGCTTGAGCAATACCAAATAAAAAATACGACAATCGTTTATCTAGATCAGAATAGTAAGACGTTTGCTTCCTTGAACAATTTAAATCATAGTGGACAAGGAGATTTTACTTCATCTTTATTTGATCTAAAAACGAAAACGAATATTGATGCGCTAACTTTCTCGATGGATGGTGTCAAATTTTTAAATAAAACTAGGATTGACAATTCATTAAACATTACAATTGACAATAATCAAGGTAAGTATACGATTGGAGAGAATAAATTAAAAATCAACAACTTAGATTTATCAAATAGAGGCAGTATTAAGATGAATCCCAATGATATGGAAATTGACTTATCATTTGAAGCACCTAACAATTCTTTAAAAGATATTTTATCACTTATTCCTTCCATTTATGCTGAGAGCTTTGAAGATTTAAAAACCGAAGGTAATTCTTCATTTGAAGGATTTGCGAAAGGCACTTATTCTACTACACAGTATCCTGTATTCAAGCTATTAGCTTCAATTGATAATGGAAAAATTAATTATTCAGGGGTAAACAAATCAATGGACGCAATCAACACAAAAATTGAAATTAAATCTTCGAAACCTGATCTTTCTGATTTAGCCATTGATATAAATCCAATAAAATTTAACATTGAAAATGAATCATTTATCGGTAATATAAATGTTCAAAATGTGATGACAACACCTAGTATCAAAGCTAAAACGAATGGAACCATTGATTTACAAATGGTAAATGAAATATTCCCCTTGGAAAGTATTAAAGCCATGTCTGGTAAGATTAATTCAAATATAGAATTAGATGCATCGTATGCAGATATTGAAAATGAAAATTATGACAATATCTCATTTTCTGGAGCTGCCAAAGGCAATAATATTGCAATTAACACTACTGATTACCCAGCAATAACGATTTCAAATTTTGACATCAAGGCTAATCCTAAGCAAATTGATATCCCAACAATCATTATGAAAATGGGGTCATCAGATTTTAACTTAAATGGAGACATCAATCAACCATTAGCTTTTGTTGTTCCTGGAAAAAGTGCCAAATTAAATTTAGATTTAAAATCAAACAATATAGATCTTAATGAAATTATGGGCGAAGAATCCGACGTGAATAGTGAAGAAGAGATTAAAGAAAATTCAACTATACAAGAGGAAGATGACTTATTGAAACGAATTTCTGCAAATTACAATCTAGATATAAAAAACCTTACGTTTGATGAATATCAATTAAAAAACATTAAATCGAACGGACAATTAGATGCAAACAATATTAAGATCAAAAAGTATCAAATGAATATTGATCAAAGTATGGTAACAGCATCTGCTGATCTTGACAATAGTTATGATTACCTATTTAATGATGAAGTTATTTCTGGAGATTTAAATTTCAAAATAGATAAAATAAACGTTAATCATTATTTAAGTGATGAGACATCTACTACAAATAGTCAAGAAGAATCAATCGCTGAAATCATTCCAGTACCTGAAAAAATGAATGTAAATGTTACAGCTGTAATCGGAGATCTTATCTATGATACATACCAATTAAAAAATACATCATCAACATTAAATGTTAAAAACCAGATTGCCTCTTTAAGTCGATTTGTAACCCAAACAATGGGTGGTAATGTAAGTATGGCTGGAAGCTATAACACTCAGAATATTGACAACCCTATTTATGATTTTCAATATGATTTAAAAAAGATTGATTTTCAAAAAGCTTTTGCTGCTTCAGAAAGTATGAAAAGACTAATGCCAATTGCCAAGTTTATCAAAGGAAACTTCAATACAGATATGAAAATGAATGGTGCCATTGGTCCTGATATGATGCCTGATTTTACAACTTTAACAGCGGAGGGATTTATTGAAACGATTCAAGGTTTAGTAACAGGTTTTGAACCTCTTAACAAAATAGCCACTAAACTTGGGTTAAAAGATTTGAGCACGTATGATTTGTCAAATTCAAAAAACTGGTTTACTGTTAAAGACGGTGCAATCAGTGTAGAAGAAAAGCAAATTGCTAAAAACGAAATGAACTTCAATGTTGGTGGTAAACATTATATTGATACACGAATGGATTATAAAATTAAAGCAGAAATTCCAAGAAATAAAATTGGAAGCAATATAGTCGGAAAATCCATTGAATCTGGCCTCGGATGGTTGGAATCTCAGGCTAAATCAAAAGGAATAAATGTTGACATAGGTGATTATGTTTATTTTGATATCAATGTGCAAGGAACCATTAAAGATCCAAAAATTTCGATTGTACCGACAGGATCGGGAGGAACGAATTTGAAAGAACAAGCAAAAAAACAAGCTGAATTAGAACTTCAAAAGCTTAAAGAAAGAGCAAAGGCAAAAGCAGAAGAAGAGTTAGAAAAAGCGAAGGCAAAAGCAAAAGAAAAAGCAGAAGAAGAGCTAGCAAAGGCGAAAGCAAAAGTTCAAAAAGAAGTAGATAAACAAATTGAAAAAGGGACTGAAGTAGTGAAGGGTAAAGTAAAAGATGTCATTAAAAAAGAAGCTGGTGATAAAGTTGTAGACGGTATCAAAGATCAAGTCAATGACAAAGTAAAAGATGTGCTTGATGACAAAGCAAAAGAAAAAGTAGATGAAACCTTAGATAAGCTAAAAGATTTAAATCCATTTAAAAAGAAAAAGAAAAATGACTAGTCGAAATCAAAGATGATTATTCATTTCAATGTTGAATCCAAGAATGATTTGGATATTAACAGTATTTGGCAAATCCCATTCTACTTCTTACATTTGTCACATCATATAATTAATTTATCTAATGGGTAGAGCATTTGAATTTAGAAAAGCAAGAAAATTTAAGCGATGGGGAGCCATGGCTAAAGCTTTTAGTCGTATAGGGAAAGAAATCGTCATCGCCATTAAAAATGGAGGCCCAGATCCTGAAAACAATCCAAAACTGAGGGCGGCAATTCAAAATGCGAAAGCTGCAAATATGCCTCTTGAAAATGTTAAAAGAGCCATAAAAAAAGCGACCGATAAAGATTCTGCAGACCTAAAAGAAACTTTATTTGAAGGATATGCTCCACACGGAATCGCTGTTATTGTGGAAACGGCAACAGATAATAATCAACGAACGGTTGCAAATGTTCGATCTTATTTCAATAAATGCAATGGTAGTTTGGGGACTTCCGGATCTGTAAGTTTTATGTTTGAACATAATTGCTTCTTCAAAATCGAAGACAAAGAAAATGATTTAGAAGAATTAGAATTTGAACTCATTGACTATGGCGCCGAAGAATGTTTTAGAGAAGTAGAAGAAGAAAAAAAACTGATTGCAATCTATGGTGCTTTTGAAAGTTATGGATCTCTACAGTCATACCTTGAAGAAAATAAATTTGATATTGTTTCTTCTGGTTTTGATCGAATACCTACAATGACTAAAGAACTGAGTGAAACTCAAGTAGCAGATGTAGAAAAACTAATAGAAAGAATTGAAGAGGATGATGATGTACTAAATGTGTATCATAATATGCAATAAAATAAGTTACCTTTACGAAAGATCTGAAAACTTCAAGAGAAAATTTGTTTTTAAGCATCATTTGAAACCCTAATGCTACTTGTAAAGTTTATATCACCAGTATTTTTTATTACGTTATTCGTTGGTGCCATTCATTGTCAAAATGATAATCCCACGACCGAACCGACAAAAAGCAAAGACACGCTACATTTCAATAATGAGGGATCGGCAAATTATGTATCAACTTCCTATCGCCGTACACAAAATGATTCACCAAAAAGAAGTGTAAGCCCTCATTTGGCTCGAATTAAAGAAAGTAAAAATAACACTTGGATGCGATTGGGTTTCTACCTTTCTACCAGTTTAGCTTTGTATTTTTTTATTTTATTTCAAAGAAAAAAGAAAGAAAATGAAGAACTAAAACATCTCGCATCTAAAAGTGAGAAAGAATTAAAATACCTAAATACAAATTTTAATCAGGCACTTATAAAGAAACAAGAAGAAGAAAAAAAACGTATTTCAAAAGAACTTCATGACCACATTGGACAAGAATTATTATTGATAAAACATGGTCTTGAAAAAGGTGGAAATAAAATAACGAGTAAAAAAATTCAATACGTAATTGACGGAGTTCGCGAGGTTTCACAAAATTTAAATCCCGTTGCTTTGGAAAGGTTAGGATTAAAAAAAGCATTAGAATCAATGATTGATAAAGTTGGAAAAAACACCAATTTAGTCGTTTCTCATGAAATACAAAATGCAGATAATTATTTCAATGATGAATCTTCATTGAACATATATAGAATCATTCAAGAGAGCTTAAATAATGTTTTAAAACACTCTGACGCAACAGCCTTAAAGGTTATCTTAATTACAAATACGAAAGAAACTAAGATCGATGTCTTAGATAATGGGAAAGGGTTTGATCACGACAACACCAATCTGGGCTTAGGACTTTACTCAATGAAACAAAGAGCTAGCATACTAAAAGGCACCTTAGAAATAACGAAAGTAAACCATAAAGGCACACGAATATCGATTGTTATTCCTAAATCATCGAACTAGTTTGACGTCGGTAATGAAATGTATCCTATCTTTTCTGTTTCAGGGAAAGTAAAATCAGAGTAATCTTGAACAACATTATACAACGTATCTCTCTCAATAGGTATTTTTCCAACTTTCTTAACTAAATCAACTAAATCCTTCGTTGACAATGATGGATTTTGCTCTTCAGAACCAGCCATAGAGTATATTTTTGTCGTATCATCGATTGTACCATCTATATCATTAACTCCAAATTGCAAAGAGATTTGAGCTGTTGCGCGTCCGATCATCGGCCAATAGGCTTTAATATGATCAAAGTTATCAAGATAGATTCTTGATATGGCATAGTTCCTAAGGTCCTCAACATTTGTCGATTCTTCAATATGTGATAATTGATTTCCTTTATTTCTAAATTTTAGTGGAATAAAGGTTTGAAAGCCTTTTGTTTCATCTTGTAAATCTCTTAATTTTTTCAAATGATCAACTCTATGATGAAAATGCTCCACATGGCCATATAACATCGTTGCATTTGACCTTTTTCCTAGTTTATGCCAAATCCTATGAATCTCTAACCACTCATCTCCAGAACATTTACCTCCGGCGATTTCATCTCTTACCTCAGGATGAAAAATTTCAGCACCACCACCAGGCATTGAATCTAATCCAGACTCCAACATTCGCTCCATACCTTCTTGGTAAGAAACTTTTGCTTTTTTGAAAATATAATGATATTCTACAGGTGTTAATGCTTTAATATGTAAATCCGGACGATGTTTTTTTATCGCTTTAAAAAAATCACTATAAAAAGCAAGGTCGTACTGCGGTAAAACGCCGCCAACAATATGAACTTCGGTGACTGGCTTTTCATCATACCCTTTAATAATATCCATCATCTCATCCAATGAATACTCCCATCCCTCAGACCGTTTTTTTATTAGTCTTGAATAAGAACAAAAGGTACATGTATACAAACAAACATTGGTAGGTTCTAAATGGAAGTTACGGTTAAAATAAACTTTATCGCCATGTCTTTCTTTTCTAATTTTATCCGCTAATATCCCTAAATAACCAAGAGGTGCATGATCAAATAAATACTGACAATCTTCATCACTGATTCTATCTTTTGCCTCAACTTTTGATGCTATATCCAATAAAGTCACATCTTTGGTAATCGATTTAATTAATGCATTCATGGTTTTCAAGCTCATTTGTTCTGCGAATATAACAACAGTTTAATCTAAGAGTTTTGATTTTTATTATATATAGTATTTTTAAGGATGCTTTCAGTATTAATACCTGTACATAATTACAATGTAGTTCCTTTAGTAAAGTCTGTATTTCAACAATGCAGAAAACTAAAAATCGAATACGAAATCCTTGTATTTGATGATTTTTCTAAAGAAGAATTTAGAAAAAAAAATAGAATCATATCTAGTATGTTTAAAATCAACTACATGGAATTATCTGAAAATCTAGGAAGATCCCGAATACGTAATTGGTTAGCTAAATCAGCTAGGTACGATTATGTATTGTTTTTAGACTGTGATTCTAAAATTCGAAATAGTAAATTTATTGCCAATTATATAGCTCATTTGCCTAACGATCATGATATAATTCATGGAGGCCGAAACTATGGGAAAAAACCACCTAGAGCAAAATCAAAATTTCTGCATTGGTATTATGGCACAAAAAGAGAAAGTAAAAATGTAAAAACCAGGACTAAAAACAGTCCTTTATATTTTCATAGAAACAATTTCATAATTAGAAAACGACTTATTCGACAATATACTTTCGATGAAACTTTAGATGGCTAT
>CALDTZ010000065.1 GCA_937924805.1 uncultured Saprospiraceae bacterium | reverse complement strand
AAAGACGGGGAGTAATGGTATTTTCATTTTCTATGAGTTTTTCCAAGAAGGCAGCATTGCTGTTTTGAAATTGACTTGTTTTTTGAACGATAGCGACTTCCGTATTTCCACCTAAGTAAAAAGCATTCATGTTTGAAGTGGTTAAATCATCTGATTCAACAGTGTTCCCTTCTTTTTGATCATTAATAAGGGGATTGGTTTCTTGATTTTGTACGATAGACTGTGCCAATGAATCGGTGCTTGAATGTTCCGTTTTTTGTTGATCTATAACGTTTGTCTGGTTCTTTGATACGAGATTGTTTTCATTCGTTATGCTATTTTTTGTTAGGTCTTTAGTAACGTTTTTTGAATGATCTAAAACGACGGGTTGTTGGTTTGGGTTTTCGTTTTTTTGATTCTCAACATTCGGATTCGTATTTACATCCACATCTAGAATTGTGTTTCTTTGATTAGAAATAGGATTACTAATTGCTTCTATTACCTTGTTAGACGTTGTTGTTTTCTTTTTATTTGTCACAAATTGGTTGGTGATTGATATCGGTTTTGATAGATTCGAATTATCCTTTAATTGCTTATTTGTTGGGTTTTGAATCTTGTCAGAATGTAAGGTTTTATTAAGTTGTTTTTTTATACCTTGATTTGAAGAAGGATACTCATTTGTTTGTACACGTTCTGTTTGATTGTTGTTTAATGATGCTACCTTATTGACGGTTTTCAAAGAAGTTGGTATGGATGGCGAATTGATTGTAGTGATTCCTTGTTTGTCGCTCGTTGGATAGCGCTCTGTTACGGCCCAGCAAGTAACTATAAACAGAAGGGGTAGTAATAATAGTATTTTTCTATTGAAGTTCGATTTATTTTGAACGAGCTCTTTTTTCAAGGGTTCCAATAAATCATTCTTGTCCCAATCGACTTTATGATTTTTCAGTTTATTTTTAAAATGCTTTTCCATTTTTACTAATATTTATTCGTATTCAAAATGTTCCTTTTATCTAGCCTTCATTGAAGACGTGGAATAAAGATGAGCAACGGTATTTTTTTCAATCATCTGGCGAAGTAATTTTTTGGCTCTTGTTAATTGAGATCGTGAAGCGCTTGCTGTTATGCCTAGAATGCTTCCAATTTCATTATGGTTATATCCTTCGATTTCTTTTAAATTGAAAATAATGCGACATCCATCAGGTAATTTTTTGAGTAGGTTCAAGATATCTTCCGCTTCTAAAGACTCAATAATCGTTGTTTCGTTGGTTACATTCGTTGCAAGTATTGCATCATCAACAAACGTTATTTTCTGTTTTTTTCGATAATCTTTAAATGATTGATTGATTAAGATTCGACTAATCCAAGCACCTGCATTTCCTTTTTTAGCATCAAATTGATCAATCTTTTTAAAAAAAGTCAAAAACGTTTCCTGCACTAAATCCTTTGCGGCCGATTGATCGCTGGTATAACGAATAGCAATACCCATCATCTCATCTGCGAAATGCAAATACAGTTCTTTTTGGGCTACCCATTCTTGATTTTTACATCGAGTGATTAGTTCTAATATGTTGGTTTTTGATGCCAATTTATCTTCGTCGCTTTTTGTTTTATTCTATTAAAATGTTAATTTTTAAAGCCATTTAAAATTGCTCGTTTTTACAACCTTGGATTTGACGAATCAAGCTAGGTGAAAAAACGAGCATACTAAGATTTATTTATTATTGAATACGTGCTCTAAAACTGCCTTCAAGCGTCCCTAGGGATGATTCGAAACCATCATAGGCATCACCAATGAAAGTACCTTCCACAAATTCACCATCATTCATAGTAATGGTTGTCTCTATTTGGTTGCAACCAACAAATGTCGTAAAACCATTGTAGAATACGAGATCACTTGTATGAATCCCTGGGTTGGTATCAGAAACAAGAAATGTACGATCTATACCATTATCGTAATCTGGATCTTTTTGTTTTAGTAATAACTCTCCAGTAGGTAATAGATTGGCATAAGTAAAAAGGTTAGGCGTGACTTCGGCTCCACCTCCAAGCGAGTATTTGATAAACGTATTATCATCGGTACAGATGGTCATATCAAAGAAAAAATCAGTACTCGTCGAATAGTCGATTATTTTTTCTTGAAACATTCGGGGGTTTTGAGTAACCAGTGTTACGATGACTGGGTGTGCTAAGAAATCGCACTCGTTTCCAGCATATCCAGCTGTACCCCAACTGTGTTCCGTTAACCCATTATTTTTAAAAAAGATTGAATAGTCATTAATTTCATTTCCTGGACAGTCATAAATTGTCGAGAAAAATCCACTTGCAAAAGTTGTAGAAAAATCAATACTTTGATCAAGTAATATACCTAGATCCGTATCCTCAGTGAAAGATCCAATAGGTATCACTTCATTTGGATAACAATCTACCTTGTAATGTAAAAACAATTCCTGGTCTGGTACTGTCGTGATTGTAAAATCCGTAAAATCATCGACAGGTGTAGCAGTACCTACTAATTCATTATCAGCATTTGTTATATAATACAAAGGGATATGAGCGGTTGTTGGATCTTGTAGTGTCCCTTTTAATTTAATATAGTTTTCTCCATTGGTGATCACTTCGCCATTGATGCCTGGAAATGTTTCTTTTAGTAAATTGGTGCCGAAGATTGAATTTGAAAAGGTATCTACTTTCACAACATTATTATGGTAACCATGAGATTCGAATAAGAGGTAGGCACCTTCGATCGGTACAGGTTGGGTATCAAAACTAAAACTACCGGTTTCACTTGTATTTGTTTCATCTATCAAACCACCGCTGAACATCAACTTTACGGTGACATTAGCCAAAGCGAAATTACGATTAGTCCAGTGCCATAAACTTCCATATTCGCCGACAGATCCTTCTAAGGTCAAGTCCATTGTCGGTACTAATTCTGGTGGTGATACCTCTTCTTGTGTGTCTGTTAAATCGATATCTTTTTGGCAAGCCATTAAGAAGACAAGGAGAAAGATTAAGCTGATATTGATATATTTCATTTTTTTATGCTTTAATAAAAAGGGATCGTTTTGATTGGATGGCCGTCCAAATTCGTCGGATCTCTTTGATTGATTATAAATGGGTTGATCAACGTTACAAGTATACTATCCTTGAAGGTTGGAAAACGCTTGAATGGAAGATGATTTTATTTTTTTTGACAAGTAGAAAGGATCTCTTTATTGATCAAAACTATGTAATAGTCAGATTGTTTGTAGTTTATAATTTATTAGAATAAGCAGGATGATAACAAACTACCTGAAGCAATAGCATAATGATTTTCATAGTAGGATTAGTTTGTCATTGGGGTGCATATTTCTAGCAGAAACCCATTGATATCTTTGAGGTAGCCTACTTTTTGCCCCCAAGGTTTAACCACAGCTTCTTCGAAAAGAATCGCACCATTTTCCATTGCTTTTTTCATGATACCATCTACATCGGATGTTGTAAAAGCCAATTCTATCCCAAACGGTTTTTTTGTAGGTTCACTTTTTATAAAACCTTTTTTAAAGTTGGATGCACCCAATTCCAAACTTGCAAAGGCAAGAGTGGTTGATCCAGATATAATTTCTGCATAGTCTTTTTCTGGAGTGATCATTTTTTGTTCAAAACCAAAAGCATTATTATAAAACGAAATGGTCTGAGCCACATCATTGACATAGAGGATCGTATAGGCATATTTAATATCCATGGGTTAAGATTATTGATTGTTTTAAAAAAATGATCATCACTCTTTACACTTATTGATCGTGAATAAGGTCGCCCTCCAAGCACCCAATCGTATTTTGAATGCCATATTTACCTTACCTACAATACTCAAGGTATTTACATGTAAAATAATGATTTACTATCATTGATTGATACTATTTTGTAAATAGTTACCGAGTAAATCTTCTAGATTTTCAATCCCGTCTAGCTGGTCATATTGTATATCTTGAGCAAACAATTTTTCCTTTTGCATATCTGAAAGCTGGATATTAAAAATGAAGGATTTGAATTGTTGGTCCAATAATCCCGACGGGTTTACAATGGACAAGGTGCTTGTAACAATAGAAGCCGATGATGCCGCGTTTATTTCGCTTAATACATGAATGATTTCGGGTGCAAAAATTCCGTGGGAAGTTTCATAGAATTTAGCAAAACCACCACTCGTTACAGTTTGATTTAGTTTCACCATTATATAAACCATCTTTTCTGGGCCGGTCAACCCTTGCACGATTTGATACCATTGTTCCCAACTTTTACCGTCGTAGTTACTTTTTTCAAGTTGATGTTCAGCCGAACTATATAATCGACTAATTAGGGCTCTGTTTGATATACGCTCCATCATTAATTTGTAATTATAGACAAAGGTACGTGGTTTTTGGCATCTTTATTTTTTTAGACAAGTGCTTATTTATCCATTTTTTTCTTTGGATTGGGTAGCCGAAGGTGCATTCTCTTTTGATCAATTTATACCTTTGATTTGTATTTGGCGTAGTCAAATCCCGCCATTTCTTTGTTTCCGTATTTTTTGTAATTCAAACTTTCGGATCCTATGTCGCCATAGAAAAAGTTGAATATGATATCATACTTCTCAGTATGTTTATATTCTTCATAAAAGGCACCGATTGCAGCCATATTCGAAACTTTATTTTTTGGAATGTCTTCTAATGAATTTTTGGCTATAAAGATCTCTTGACTTAGATGTTCTTTTAAGGTTTTGGGCTGTTGATGGGTTAATTGATAGTAGGTTCGGCATATATATTCCTGAGTTCTAGACCTCACTTTTTGAATTGTATATGTTTCACTTGTCCAAAAGTATGGAATGCAAAATTGACGTTTAATAAATGGATCCAATTTAAATTTGCTAGTGTAATCAGAAGTATAAAAGTGGGTCCATCCACCTTTGAGGTCATCCGCTATGTTAAGTACGACGATAATATCTAATTGGCTAGTAATCGTGGGTTTAACTAGTTTCGGAAGGATTGCCTTGATGGTTCTTTCCATTTCGACTTCAGTATCAATCCTTTGAAGGGCTTCAATTTTTTGAATAATGTGGTCTTTCGCCATTGGATTGAAACCACTGATTGGGAGTTTTAAATCTCCATTTTTTGGTCCTTGGAGAATAGACATATAGTCCTTGAACCGCTGGGAAGAAATGGGTTTTTGGTAAAGTGCTTTGATTTCGGATAAGATAGGACGAACGATAAATTTCATATTTCCAATGGGGTCTATATGTTGTAGTTAGTTGTCAATATCGTAATCAACGTAAAATGATTACTTAGGATCTAAGCTAGTGATTTGATTCGATAGGATGTCGCGTTTTTTGGTAGATTTATTATTTAAAAAGACAATAGGTTAGCCCATTTTAATGAATAAATAATAAGCAAGGTCATTCCGGCACTAGCATAGATTGCAACCTGCCAATAAACGAGTAAGTTTCCCCTTTTTTTCCACATTGCTTCACCATGACGGTTTATCTGCTGCGTACTTGAAATTTTCCAAAATAGAAATAATATGATTAGGAAAAGAACGATGATAATGATCCAAATTTTTTGCATTTATTGAATGTTTTATTGTGGATGAATCGCTTTGATATTAGGTAATCAGCTTTTTTGCAATATTAAGTTACATTATTTTTAAAGCATTATATAGTGGACATAAATTTTATCGACAAAACGATAATAATTGGCTATTTGTAACAATATATCGTTGTGTGTTCATCGAGATCTAGTATATGATTTTTCTAAATCGCCCTTCGATTTGATAGATTTTATCCGTTCGATAGGTTCGTGCTTCTTTAATTTCTTGATTATAACTTGATTGACTTGTATAGTCGACAATGTAATGCTTATCACCAATCGTTCGGATCATTGCATAATTGAAATTTTGTAGTAATTCATTTTGATCATCCATTAACTTAGTTTTCAGTTGACCTTTACCATCTGTGGTATGGATAAGAAACTCTATTCTTTGATTGGAATTAAACACATCTTTGCTTAGTCCATGAATATGAACACTGTTATAATATTCATTAGGTTGTAGGGTCAGACTCTTTTGTAATTGATGGTTTTTATCAAAAATTTTGATTTGATTACTGGATGAATTAAAAGTTGCATAAAGGTCAACACCTTCAAAATTTGTATAACTGCAGATATATTCATTTTCGTCAAATTGCTTCACTACACTCAATTGACACAGGCATGATTGAAAGGCAAATAATAAGATAAAAAAGATGCTAATGGTTTTCATTGTTTTATTTTTTTTATTGCATTGTTAATGATGTGAATGGACTCACCAATGGATTGTTTCTAATGATTTTGGTGCAATATTTAAGATGTAATTTTTATTTTCCATTGAAACATTGAGAGCATATCTTCTTGGTTGCTGTTATCAATGACAAGAGCAATTGAACCATTATTGTTATGCGCTGTATTGTGAATAAGGTTTTTTTGATGAAATTTCAAAGAATCCAAATCACTACATAACTGTATTATAGTCGTTGGTATTCGTTTTGATTCCAAAACAATACAATATATGAAACAAATAGAAAATGAAACCTCTCGTATCCAATTTCGTTCTTTTAAAAATTTGGCGCTTGGTTCCATTGAACTGCCTCTATTAAAATAATGATTTAATGTTTCGTCGAAACCAAAAAACTAATAAAACAAACCAAGTACAAGTAGGGCGATTGGGATGATATCAAATAGGTAGGCACCTAATCTTTTTCTTCTTTCAGCTAGTTTTTTTTGTATTTCCATATTTATATTTTAAGCTGCTTTAGCAACAAAATAGTTATAGTCTATCCATTATCAGAATGTTCAAGAGATTTTAGGAGTTTGCATTAATAGATATGATTCTTTATTGAAAATTCTATGTTCGATTTATTTCTACCCACCATAAAGGTTTCTGTATGAATTCAACTAAGCTTTTTGTAATGTTTATGGCTGCTTCATGGCTTGTCATTTTTATAAGATTCATTCTTCTCGTATTATCAAACACTATATTTAATTCATAATATTTTCTTTTGCCAATAGTGTATTCATTTAGTGAAGAAGATACGTTTTCATAACTTTCAATCATTTGAAAACCTATGATAGAGTTTAAGGTTAATGACATCGCTTTGCTAGTAGGAGTCGTTGTAAGTTTCATTTCGTTTTTCTGTAAATCAAAGACCATTTTCTTCCCTTTTCTGAATAGAATGAATGCACCAGAAAGTGAAAATAAAAACCCACAAAGCATCATAGCCCCTATTCCATCCCAATGAACCCTTCCAAGTATAACAGGAAGTAACAAGACAATCAATCCAAATATTACCATACCAATGCAGAATAGTTTAAACCACTGACAAGTTTGAAAAGTCATTTTATGTTTCTCGTTGGACCTATTTATACAATACATAGATTTACCAGTTTGGCGACCTCTTGAATTAGAGAAACTAGAGATTTCAAATGTATTATTGTCGATGATTACTTCAATCGGTGTGAATGGACTTTTAACGATATATTTTTTTTGATTAATAGTTGTCATGATAATACTTGTGAAGACTATCTTGTTTTAAATCGCTGAATTTATAAATTTCCATCAATTCATTAAAAAGTATTCTTAACTCCAGCGGTTCTTCATTAAATCCATAAACGCTTGTTTTAAAGATAGTACCTTCTAAATGAATTTCAAATTTGCAAGTTTGATCATCGGTCCACATAGCAGTGTATTTTGTTTTTGTAGAGTCCAGATTAAGATAGCTTATTTTTCTTTTTAAAAAATTCATTTGTTCACTTGATAATCTTCCAGAATAGTATCCATTTTGTTCTGTATAGGCTCGACCTTCATAGGTAATATTTCCAATGCTATCTAATTTTAATTTCATGGATGGACACGTACCGTAACATTGCGAAGATTCGAAATTGATAGTTGAAAATTTGGGTATTGCATTTTGTTTTAACTTATATAATTTAATCGTATCATAGTCCCTAAGATTACTATATTTAAAGTGTGTGTTTAACGTCAATGAATCCGTAATTAAAGTTAAACTGTTATTTCTTAATTGATCAATTAGGAAGTGATACTCTTTTATTTTTACCTTTTTTCGTCTTTTAATGGTGTCTATAATGATCAGTTCATTTTTATCAATTTTGAAATGAGCAAAATTTCCGATTGGCGATAAATAGGAACATTTACCGTTTTTAAAAGAGAATACTGTTCTGGAATTGGTTTTTGATATCCATTCACCTTCTAAATCTGAAAAAGTGTAAATTTCATGTTGACATGAGTAGAATACGAATAATAAAAATGGAAGTATGTTGAAGATTAATTTTGTCATTTACGTTTTCTACTAAGATTCGCTTACCCTTCATTTTGGTGCAAATACTGAAAAAAGATAATTACCTGAAGGTCAAATGATCAAGGTTACAGCATGTTTTAATCATTTCTTGTAATTTAACCTTATTCATCTATTATTTCAGTTTGATTGATGTAAGACATAATCTGAAATCATTGATACGAATCCTACCTAGTTTATCATCAACAGCGATTATTTTGCTAAGTCTAAAAATTGAGTTTTGACCATCAAAAGGAGAAAAATTAGGAATAATACTTTGTGAATGAGCACAATTCTTTTGTCATTCATGAATATAATTGAAGCTTAGTTTTTGAAAAGTATTTCTTATTTGGATTTGTTATCGTATTTATTGTTTCAATGAATCAGATTTTGTGGTAGGGTATTTTTACCTCTGGTTGTTTCATTTATGAAATGGCGAATGAAGCAAATATTCTTTTAGCTTAAGCCAATTCAACTATTCTTTTAAAAGCAAAAATAGAATACTATGAATCACCAAACTTTTAAAATATCAAAAAGAAATCGCTTAGTTCTCTCAAGTTTGACTTGCAGAGAGCAAGAAGTTTTACAGCTCATATCGCACGGATTCTCAACCAAAGACATTTGTGCTGAGCTTTTTTTAGGCAAGTCGACGATCGAGACTTATCGTTACAGGCTTCTCTCCAAATTTGACTGTAAAAATATGGCGCAACTTGTTAGGAAAGGATTTGAAGTTGGTTTGCTTGGCATGTCATAGCCTAAAATATACTCGAAGAAAAGTACGAAACAAACAAAAATTTGAAGTAAAATACGTTGAAGCAATATTCGTATTTATAGACATATTAAAAGAAAAAAATAACCTTAAAAATATCGTAGATCAACCGTAATCCAACGGCTAGTGTCTTTATTTTCTTTACGAAAGAAAATATACTTTACTACCTGCATATTCAGACTTATTTATAACCAATCGTCTCTTGATTAAGACCTTCATGGATTGAAAAAGGATAATGATTTTTTGAAAATCAACCACCAATCCTTATCAATCCATCATCTATTAGATAATCAAATCGATGGATTATGAAATATTTAAAGCCAAAAAGAAAAAGTACAACGTTAGCAAAAGAATCAAAAAAGGAACAGACCTACATTCAAGAAAAACAACGTAGAGAAGCTTCAAGTCCATTCAAATTTCGAGGATTATTTTTGCAACTTGGTTTTGGTTTAGCATTGCTCACCACCATCGTTTGTATTAATATTTCGAGCCGATACCCAGATGTTGATTATACAATATACCAAGAGACATTTGAAGACACTTTTGAAGTTAAAGTGATGAAGCGTACCGCTCATCAAAAAAAGAAAATAGAACCAATCATTGAAAAAGTGGATTTAAAGAAAACTCCAATCGTCGAAATTAAAGTCGTAAAAGAAGAACCAATTAAGTATGTTCCAGAAACCATAACAGCAGATGATGTGGAAGTAGGGGATAAGTGGGATGGGGTCGTGGACAGTATAGTATTAAAACCCATGCCTTTACCAGCGGAAAAGGTGGATGATACACCCTATGATTTTGTAGAATCTATGCCTCGATTTCCTGGTTGTGAAAGTAATGATCTAAATAAAGCGGCTAAAGAATCGTGCGCTAAGGAGCAATTATTAAGCTATATCTATGCTAATGTAAAATATCCACTTCTTGCACGTGAAAACCAAATTCAAGGGATGGTCGTCGTCCAGTTTGTTGTAAATCGAGCGGGTGGGGTCGAGGATGTTAAAGTGGTTAGGGATATTGGTGCCATGTGTGGCAAAGCTGCCAAACAAGCCGTAGAATCCATGAATCTGTTGAAAGATCGATGGATTCCAGGCATGCAATCTGGGCGTAAAGTTAATGTACGGTATACATTACCAATACGATTTAGTTTAGAATAAGGACTAGAATGGTCCGTATATATTTTCGACGATATCTCCAGATAAGAATACATCTGGATCAAGTTGACTTTGAAATACTGGTCCGCTGTATTTACCAGACAATAACATAAGGGCTACTTGACAGAGTGGTCCTGCTGTTGTCGATTGGATCGCTCGTAGTGTCTGTCCGCCAATTTTACTTGGATAGATTTTGTATGATTTACCCATCCCTCTATTGGCTCCTTTGTGATCAGCACCACGTACACTTGCATATACGATAACCACATCATCTTCTACGATTGGAATCTCATCGAGCATCGTTTTTTCTAAGATCGGGATGGTTTGGGATTTATCTTCGATGGTATCAATCACACTTTTTACCCAATCATAGTGACCTAGATGTCGCAGTGTTTTGTAGTCTAGATCTTTTACTTTTCCCTGTAGTGCTTCTGGTAGATCTGCTGCACCACCTGATGTATAGTTGTCT
>CALDTZ010000064.1 GCA_937924805.1 uncultured Saprospiraceae bacterium | reverse complement strand
CTTGATCTTGTGAATAAGAAAAGGAAATTAAAGAGCATAGGAGAATTAGGGAAAAAAGCATTTTTTTCATAAAAAACAATTTTCCCAAAAATAGTCAATTTGATGGTGCTAAATAGATAAATCATCTAAAATAGACCGACTGATAACAATGTTTTATACTTCGCAATACTGTTAATAATTCTGAAACCCACAATACGATAAATGGAATGTTGTCTACCTATTCAAAATCAATCTTTTTAATCATTATCTAATGATTGCTGAATTAATAGTGCCTATACTTTGATACAAACAAGATTTTCATTAAATTTAGTTAACAAAATATAAAAAGGGAGTCTAATTAACCTTTCTATTTTATTGCAGCCCATAAGCAAAACAAAGATATTTTTTAACCATAAACCGATTTAATTATGAAAGTCAAAACCGCTTTTATGCTTTTATGCTTTTATGCCTAACTACATTATTTATTACTGGATTCCAGTCTTGCCAGAAAGAGACCCCTCAGTTAATTGAGGCTACACACGAATTAGATCAAATCGAAACTTTTAACAGAATTGGCGATCAAGCCGATATAGTTTACCCTGAACTTGAAGAAACATGTGATTGCTGCATTAGAATTTTGGATATTGATGTTAATCTAGCAGAAGGCCATTATGCACTGCAATTTCAAGGAGGGTTTAATGGACTTACAAATCCTTGCACAAGTGATCTACCAATCTCGGATTGTCCTTTTTTTGATTTACAACATGGTGACTGTCGTGACGAATTTGATAATTCCCCATGTACAACTCTTGTTGATGGTAATGACAGTGATAGATGTCATGGTTTCAATTGTTCTGCTGAACCAGGAGGAGTATTGTTCTTCCAAGCGTATTTGTTCCACGTTAATCCTTCTGATTGCATTCCAATTTCAATGCCAGCAGAACCAATAATCGCATCAATAACATTTGAAATGGTATGCCAGTCAAATGATGTTAAGTGTTATCCTAATGTAGCTGTTGATCAAGGTGATGATGACAACATTGGTGATGATCCTAATCCTACACCAACGGTAACAACGGTAACAACCAGTTCAACCATCGGTACTATAAATTTAAGCAACTTTGGACAAGGATTTTCTCAAGGTTCAGAAACATTGGAATTACTAACCGGTGAATGTTGTGAGGCCATTTTTTAGATATTAAAGAATCAAAGGAGAGCATCTTGTGCTCTCCTAATTTTTAAAATTGTAAGAGAATTAATAAAGTAATAAATATATTATTTTTCATTCATTGCTTATTCATTAGCAATGCACAAGTCATTACTGATATCCATTCCAACCAATTGGTATTTGAAGGAAATGGAAAAGGTGAATTTGTTATGTATGATCGCCAATTCTTTGGCAGTTTTTTAGATGAACTAAGTTTTTATCTGTTAAATGATCAATTTCAACTAACAAAAGGTATTTCTGCTTCACTTGAAGATCATCAATTTTACAATCCCACAAATGGCTACTCTTTCAATAATGATGAATTTATTTTTTCTTCAGGAATGATCAAAAATCAAAATTTTGATTCTCTCTCGATTGTTACTATTCTCTTTGATTTTTTCAAAGAATCAATTATTGGCTTTTCTCATAATGACTTTGAGGGGGCTGTTTTGGTTGAATCTATCCAAAATAGAAAGCTTATTATTCATGATTTAAATAATAATTCGATTAACCTCCACTTAATGGAAGAGGAACAATTTTTAAGCAACTTTAAAATAGTCTTTGATGATCTAAGTGATTTTCGTGTTAATGACATACATTTTTTAGACAAAAAAAATATTATTATTTTATTATCTGGTTTATGCTTAGATAATATTTGTTCAGTAATCTTAAAAATTAACTTGACTGATAATTCTTGGGATTCTAAAATTATTAATGATTGTAATTTGTTAGAAATAAATAGTTCTTTTAATTCATTTATTACTTGTGTTGGATATACAAGTAAATCCATGATTGGCAGTAATAATGATCGTGATGGTATTATTGTGGAATTTGATGATGATTTACTTCCTAAAAAATCTATATTGATCTATGCGGATAATTTTAGACCTAGGAGAATTACATTGGTGCCAACTACTAATCAAGAATATTTATTAGCTTATGCTACTTTCTCACGCTATCCAGTTATTTTTGTAAAATTGGATCAAAATTTTGAATTGGTATTTCATCAAGGGCTTGATTTTTTAAGTCCAGAGCTTATTATTGACAATAATAAGCTTTATATCTTTTCACATGAAGTAAACGATCAAAGCATACTCACCAAAACGAATTTGGATCTAGCCTTAAATGATTGTCCAAATTATGCTGCTTGTTTAAAAATAAGAGAAGTGGAATTTTCAACTCAAGATGTAAACCTCACGTTTTCAGAAATAGATTCTTTGGAGCGATTCGATTTGGACTGGGAGTTTACAACAACTGGATTTTCTCCGTATGAATGTGAAGACAATCCACTTCCATCGGCATTTTTTTCTTTGCCTGATACCATTTGCATTGGAGACTGCATTCAAACAGCGGACACTGATAATCAGTATGCACAGTATAGAGAATGGTATCTCCAAACACCTACCAAAAATATCACCACTCTAGATAGTCTAATCTTAGACCTTTGTTTTAA
>CALDTZ010000063.1 GCA_937924805.1 uncultured Saprospiraceae bacterium | reverse complement strand
TATTATATATAATAGTGTATATTCGCATCAAATACTGATATAGAATAATATTATGTATTTAACCCACCTTATAATCCATGAGTAGAACCTTACTATGGGTTTTTATATAAATCAATCATGATATCATTATTACGGTCTTTTTAACATTTTTTTTTTAAAAATGATAAGGGAGTTTGGTAATTTATAGTGTCATACTATGACAAAGCCCTGTATTTATTTTTAGGAAGCACCCAAAACAATTAGTTAAAGTATGCTTTAAGTGATTGTTTTTCCTATTTGATAATGCTATAATAACATCAACTAAATAAACAGAAAATGTCAAAGACTTTCTCTCATTCTAAAGCTTTAAGGAATAAGCTAAGTGGATTCCTAATGATCCTTATTGCAAATTTATGTTTTACCCAGCAGGGTTTTTCTCAAATAGACTGTAATCAAAGTCAAGTAAATAATACTTGTACAGGTACAATGTCTGGAGTAGCTGCTACCGATCCTACGGGAGGTGACGGTAATTATACATTTGAGTGGAGTCACAGTGAAACAACAATTACTTCTATTGCTTCTGGATTAGAAGCGGGTGATTATTCAGTCACTATTTCCGATGCGTCAGGTGCTTCAACGGTATGTGATTTTACAATCACTCAAGCACCTTTTATCGTTATTGATGATATTCTAGAAACAAATCCATTATGTGGTATCAATGATGGTATACTTGAGATTTTTGCAACGCCAAAAGACGATAACCCACTAAGTCAAAATTTGAGTTATTCCATTGATGGTGGGTTAACATTTCAAGATAATGGCTTATTTGAAAATTTACCTGGTGGAGATTATTTAGTCATTGTATTGGATGGCGAAGGATGTTACTCTACAGAGAGCCCACAATTAGTTGGAACACCGCCACTCGTTGTTGACGTAGTCGCGATGTGTGCTCCTAATGGAAATATAGATTTAGAATTAATGGCGACAGGTGGTACTCCTTTTTATACTTATGAATGGGAAGGGCCAAATGGAGCTACATACAATGTAGAAGACCTATACGATGTACCTTATGGAATATATTCTGTGACTGTTACAGATAGAGTTGATTGTCAAACGGTAGCCGTTTCTACGGAATTAGACTGTTGCAACGAAATGCTAATTTGTAATGCAACGATTATTGATGCAGAGTGTTTTGGTTTAAATAATGGCTCCATTAATATTGATCCATTAGGAGGAACTGGACCTTTTGTCTACAATTGGAGCCATGATGCTAATCTTGATGACGACTTTGCAGCTGATTTAGCAACCGGGCTTTATATTATTACTGTGACAGATGCATTAGGTTGCCAAGCAGTATGTATGCATAATGTAGGAACAATGGGTGGATCATTAATTGATAATGTGACCGTTACGAATGATATGTGCGAACAAGGACTTGGTACTATTTCGATTGATGCAACCGCAGTTCCAGACGACTGTGAGGTTTTGTATAGTATCAATGATGGCGAAGATCTTACTTTGGAATCATTTTTTGATGAGGTGCCGTCAGGAAGAATTAAAATTAGAATTGAAGATTGTAATGGGTGTATTGATACCTTAAGTGTAGATGTAGAGGGTGAAACTGCACCAAATATATTTTCTGTAAATACCATGTGTATTATGGGAACAAATGTAACTATAGAAATTGGTGTTAGTATGGGGACACCTCCATATTCATATAGCTGGGTTGGAGATGAAGGATTTACATCCGATATGATGAATATAGTAATGGCTCCAAATGAAAATTATACACTTGTAGTTACCGATGCAAACGGGTGTACTGATGAAGCGACTATTGATGCCCTTGACGGGTGTGGTGATTGTGAAGCGCCGATTTTAACGGCTGGAGATGTTACATGTTTTGGTGATTTTTATAGTGTTAAATTTTATAGTAGTTCATCGGATGTTACATCAAATGCGGGTAACGTTAATTTAATAACAAATACAATTAGTGAAATTCCAGTTGGTACTGATGTAATTATTACATCAAGCACTAATATTGAATGTTCAACAATAACAACAATATCAAGTCCAGAAGATTGCAGTGGAAACGGATGTAATACACCTGTATTAATCGTTGGTCAAGCTAATTGCAGTGGCAATGATACTTATGAAGTAACATTTGCAGCGGAGAACGGTGCAACCATTTCATCAAATGGTGGCGAAGTTTCAGGGAATTCAGTCATTAATATTCCTGTTGATTTAGATATAATCGTAACGGCTACTAAAGGTGATTGTTCTAATTCAGCGACGATCTCTAGTCCTGAAGATTGCAATGATCCTTGTTCTGATCCAGAAGTGACCATAGGTGGCCCTATTTGTTCTGCGAATGGAACATACAGTATCAATTATTCTGTAGAAGATGGTTCTTCTGTAACCAATGATTTTGACAATTCTACAAATGGAGGGACTGTGTCAGGTATTCCAGTTGGGACTGATATTACATTTACAATGACAAAAGAAGGATGTGGAACTAGGGTTGTAACTATTACAAGCCCGGATTCTTGTCCATGTCAAGCGCCCGTTTTAACGGTTGGTGGTGTAATTTGTGATGGAGAAACGTATAGCGTATTATACTTTAGTAGTTCAGAAAATATAACAACAAATGCTGGTGTAATTAACATAAATGCAGGAACCATCACGGATATTCCAGTTGGAACAAACGCAACAATTGAAGCAGCATATAATTTTTATTGTTCATCAAACATCACGGTTATTAGTCCATCAAGCTGCGATGAGGATTGTGATGTACCAATTGTTATTACAGGTCAACCAGCTTGTACAAGCGAAGGGTTTTATAATTTGACATTTGCTATCGAAGCAGGTGCAGTATTGACATCAACAGCGGGTGATGTAAATGGTAACTCAGTTGAAAATATTCCTTCAAATACAAATGTAATCCTTACCGCGACGAAAGGGGATTGTAATTCTCAATTGGAAATAGATGCACCTGAAGATTGTTCTGATCCTTGTGCAGGACCAGGAATATCGCTGGGAGGACCTATTTGTGGGTTAAATGGTACATATAGCCTCAATTATTCAATTGTAGAAGGAACGATCGTTTCAAATGATTATAATTCAGTAACTGAAGGTGGTACCATAACCGGAATTCCAGTAGGAACGAATATCACATTTACAGCGACAATTCCAGGTTGTGAAACACAAACATTTACTGTAATTAGTCCAGTTTCTTGTCCGTGCGAAGTGCCAATCCTTACTTCAGGAGCAATCGAATGTAATGGTAACGAATATAGTGTTTCATTTTTTAGTAGTACAAATGACGTAAGCAGTAATATTGGTACTATTACAAATAATATGGTAACCGGAATTCCAGTAGGGTCGGATGTCATTATTACAGCATCATCGCAAGAAGATTGTAATTCAATAATAACAATAACAAGTCCTGATTCATGTGAAGATGATGGTTGTGATAACCCTACTTTATTAGTAGGTCAGGGCATATGTTTTGGAAGTGGTACATATGTCGTTGATTATACAGTAGAAATGGGAGCCGTTATAACAGCGAATATCGGAACAATAACAGCAAACGCGATTACGGATATACCTGTAGGAACAAACATTGTAATTACAGCAACAGAAAATGGTTGCGAATCAACGATAGAAATTGAAAGTCCGACAGATTGCGAAGATCCATGTGAAGATCCTGGATTGTCAGTAAGTGGACCGTTATGTCAAGCAGGCGGATTTTATAGTATTAGCTATACAATAGTTCCTGGTACAATGGTTTCAAATGATTTTAATAATTCAACTGTAGGTGGAACTATCTCGGATATTCCACTAGGGACAGATATTACGTTTACATCAACAATTGAAGGATGTTCGACAAAGACAATTACTATTTCTAGTCCAACCAATTGCCCTACGGCATGTATAGGTGACATGGTATGGGAAGATAATAATGGTGACGGAATCATGGATGATTCAGAACCTGGTCTTGAGGGTATGAGAATTGAACTATATGCAGCAAATGGTACTTTACTTGCAACGACATATTCAGATGCTGATGGTAAATATAGTTTTTGTGATCTTGAAGCAGGAAATTATTATTTGAATTTCTTTCCTATCAATTTAACAGCTTCACCTTCGAATCAAGGAGGAGACGAAACTAGAGATAGTGATGTTGATGGTAGTAATGGAGTAGGTACGACACAGATCATAAACTTAAGTCCAGGCGAAAAAGATTATTCATGGGATGCAGGATTTTATGCTTGTATTCCTTTAGGGAAATGTATCTGGTTTGATACCGATGAGGACAGTAAAAAAGATGCTGATGAAAAGGGTATTAACAATGTAAAAGTTGATATTTATAAATCAAATCCTGATGGTACTTATTCTCTATATGCAACAACTGTAACTGAAACAAATGAAAATACGGGAGCCTTTGGATTTTGGGAAGTATGTGTACCTCCAGGGACTTATTATGTAAAAATACCAGACATCGTTTATGGTCTTGTATTAGTATTGCCAAGTGTAGGTGATGACACAGAAGATAGCGATTTTACAGGTGCATTTGGACCTGGAACAACAGACGAATTTACGGTTGAAGCTGGAGATGTAAAATGTGATATCTCTGCAGGATTTATTCCAGAAGCAACTTTAGGAGACAGAGTTTGGTTTGATGAAAATGTCGATGGAATGAGAAATCCAGGTGAATCAGGTGTTGAAGGTGTTGGTGTTCGTGTATTTAACCAAGCAGGACAATTAGTAGCCGAAACACAAACAGATGATGAGGGTACTTATCTTGTAGAGAACTTAGGTATGCAATTACACCACATTGAATTTGTACCTCCTGCAGGTTATGGATTTACATTGCCAGATGTAGGTGACGATGAAAACTCAAGTGATGTTGATCATAGTAATGGACCGAATACGACATCTAAGTTTGCGACTATTTGTGGGAAGCACACTGGGAATATTGACGCAGGTTTAGTATTTACTGTTTTACCTGCTGTTTGGAGTGGATTTGCTGGAGAAAATAAAGGCAATTACAATGATCTTAAATGGAATGTTTTAGATGAATCAAATGTTGATGCTTATACGATTGAAAGAGCAGTGAATAATCAATTATTTACGGCTATCGGAACCCAATCGTTTGATTTGACAAATGATGGTGCTTATTCGTTTATTGATAATGATATTGCAGCTCCAAATGTTTATTATTATAGAATTAAACTTCAAGATTTAAATGGAGTTTCAAGCTATAGTTCAATCATTTCAATTCAGGTAAATGAAACAACAAATACGTCATCCAAATTTGAAATTTATCCAAATCCAGTTTCTGATGTTTTATCAGTTTCATTAAATGTTACTTCACAAATTGAAGAGATCAGTTATGACATGATTACCATTACTGGACAGTCAGTAAAAGAATTGATTTCAGTAAATACGGAGTCTTTCGCGGAAGGGAATCTCTTATTTGATGTGAGTACCTTATCAGAAGGGATTTATATTATAAGAATCAATATCGGCGATGAAAAATTCCAGAAAAAAATAATTAAGACAAGTAAGTAAAATTTCGATTTCACAACATAAGAAATGATTAATGAAGGGCAATCTGATGAAGATTAGCCCTTCTTTAATTTTGAATCAAGAAGGTTAAGATATTCTTCCCCAATCTTTTTGAAAGGATTTCATCGTTTTTAAGTAATCAAGAAAGGGTTTGTTTTGCTCTTTTTCAAGCGAAGGGTCGTCTCTTAGAATATTCGTTGCAAATGTTCTCGAATACATAAGCAAGGATTGATCTTTGACAATATTGGCTAATTTTAATTCTAAAATACCACTTTGTTGAGTCCCTTCAATGTCACCAGGACCTCTAAGTTTTAAGTCTACTTCTGCAATTTCGAACCCATCATTGGTTCGCACCATTGTACTTAGTCTTTCTTTGCCCTCTTTAGACACCTTAAATGACGTCATCAGGATACAATATGCCTTGTCGGCACCTCTACCTACACGTCCTCTTAATTGATGCAGCTGAGATAGTCCAAAACGTTCAGCGTTTTCAATAACCATGACAGAAGCATTCGGTACGTTTACACCAACCTCAATGACTGTAGTTGCCACCATGATATGCGTTTCACCCTTCACAAAACGTTCCATTTCAGCTGCTTTGTCGGCGGCTTTCATTCGACCATGAACAACACTTATTTGAAAATCTGGCCTAGGAAATACATGCAATAATCGATCATATCCATCTTGCAGATTTTGTAAGTCCAAGGTAGAAGATTCTTCAATCAATGGATATACGATGTAGGCTTGCCTACCTTTTTTTATTTCAGAATCAATAAATTTATATAACTCGATTCGTTTATTTTCATATTGATGGATTGTTTTAATAGGTTTTCTTCCAGGTGGAAGCTCATCAATCACAGAAGTATCTAAATCTCCATAAACAGTTAACGCCATGGTTCTTGGAATGGGTGTCGCTGTCATCACTAAAATATGTGGAATTCGATCTTTCGATTTTTGCCATAATTTTGCGCGTTGAGCGACTCCAAATCGATGCTGTTCGTCGATGATTGCTAACCCAAAATTTTTAAATTCTACCCATTTTTCAATTAATGCATGTGTCCCGATTAAAATATGGATTAATCCTTCTTTGAGCAAACTCAAAGTCTCTTGCCGCTTTTTACCTTTGATAGATCCAGAGAGAAAAGCAACGTGTATTCCAGTCCCTTTCATAGATTCCTGAATCGAATCAAAATGTTGTCTAGCAAGAATCTCTGTTGGTGCCATTAGACAACATTGATAACCATTATCTATAGCGATTAACATCGTAAGGATAGCAACCATTGTTTTACCGCTTCCGACATCCCCTTGGAGTAATCTATTTAGTTGAAAACCAGACCCCATATCTTGCCGAATTTCTTTAATCACTCGCTTTTGAGCTCGGGTTAACTCAAATGGAATTTTATTCTTGTAATAATGATGAAATTTTTCTCCAATTTCTGGAAAAACAATCCCTTTTACTTTTCCTTTTCGTAATCCTTTTTGAAACAATATCTTAAGTTGAAGGAAAAATAATTCTTCAAATTTTAATCTTTTTTCAGCGGCCTCTTTTTCATCTACATGGTTTGGAAAGTGAATGAGTCGCAATGATTCATATTTTGAAATAATACTTAACTTTTGTCGATATTCAAGACCAATGTTTTCAACAAATTGGCTAGGAGGTACAAGCCTAAATATTTCTTGAATCATTTTTTTACGTTGCTTTTGACCTAAGCCATTCGCGTTGAGTTTTTCGGTTGAAGAATAGATAGGGTCTAATGCTCCTTTCAATCTTTTTTTATCAGTAGCTAACTCAAAGTCAGGGTGGGTAATATTCAACTTGCCTTTGAAACCATTAATTTTTCCGTAGAAAAGATAAGCTTGACCAATGACTATCGATTTTTCAACCCAAGCGACCCCTTGAAACCAAACAAGCTCTAAGCGACCTGTTTTATCTTCAATTTTGACAACCAATCTTTTTTTAAACTTACCCTTTACAAGATTTTTACTTACCACTCTACCAATGATCTGTACATAATCTTCTGAATTTCCTAAATCCGAAATTTGTTGAATGATCGTCTTGTCGATATATCGAAATGGAAATTTTTGTAATAAATCAAAAAAGGTCCGTACACCCAATTCTTTTTGCAGAATTTCTGACTTTCTTGGTCCTAAACCAGAAAGCATTTGAATAGGAGAATATAATGTAGATTTAGGCACAAGAGTGAATATAGATAATATCTAAAATATTTTGTAGCAATATAAAGCTATTTCAAAAACTCTTACCTTTGACCATGTGTTGTACCAATGACGTTTTTATTGGAAATAAAATTATATAGATGAAAGAGACGAAAAGACAAAAGCAAATTGCAGAATTAGTGCGAAGAAACTTTGGCATTGTTTTACAAGGAGATGGACCTTTTATCTATGGGTCTACATTAGTAACGGTAACGAATGTTATCATGTCACCAGACATGAGCATTGCTAAGATTTATGTCAGTGTTTTTAATGCAGAAGAAAAGCAAGAGATATTAATATTGCTAAACCAACATAAACACCAATTACAACAAAGTTTGGTTACAAGGATAAGAAGGCACGTCCGGAGAATACCTAAAATTGATATCTATCTTGATGATACGTTAGATGAGATGTATCGATTAAGGAATATGTTTGACCATCTAAGAGAAACCAATCAAATGGGTGATGAAGAATCAACCAATCCGGCATAATTTTTTTATTTCATACCTATACTCAATTATTTTATTGAGGTAAGTGAAATTTATATTAAATAATTATATAATATGTGTTAAAGTTATTACCTTCGTAGAGTATATCTAAACACTTGGGATACACAACTCTTTTGATAGGGGTTAATACCTAGTTTTGGAAGTGCATTCCCACCTGAAGTAAATGAGTGAAATAGAACCTCGCTATTTATTTACTTAAAAGGGAATTAAATGAATTTTTTCAAATGTTTAACCACACTTGTTGTATTTGCTTTTTGTAGCTTCTATACAGCGAATCTTTCTTCACAAGGCGCAAATGATCCATGTGATGTAGCATTAATTGAAGTAGCGCTAGTTGATATCACAGGTTTAACTGGACAACCAGATTTTGATGATGCTCATGTTTGTACTCAAGGCGATACTATAAGGGTAGAATTCGGTACCCCTGGTATAACTTGTAACCCTACAGCAATTATGACTGCAAATGAATTGCGTGTCTTAAATTTAGATGGTTACGAAATACAAGATGTAATAATTTCTGGAGGTGTTAATGGACCTTATACTGTAGGGACAGATTATACATTCGAAGAATTGTCAGGCTTAATTTCGGTGGATATGAATCCTGGAACAAACATCCAAATGGATCAAAGTAGTCCAGTGATCATAGATTTAGTTTTGATTCCTTCTTGTGAATTAACGACTTCTTCTAGTTTTTACATCCCTGATTATGAATTAGATTACTCATTGCCAGGAAATATTCCGAGTCAAACAACAGCTTCTGGGTTTATTGATTTGAATACGTACACCTATTCTGCCTTTTTAAACATTGTAGAATCCTCAACCATACCGGCTGCAACCTTGCCTAACGAAGAAATATGCAGAAGTGTAACTATTATAAATAATGGACAATTTTCGCTTTTAGATACCTTTACTTTTTGTGATCTTCCTGATTATACATTTGGTGAATTTACTAGTTTTACAATTACACCTGTTGAAAATGGAGTTGAAGGTACACCTATTGATGCCATGCCATTTATTCCTAGCACTCCTACACACGATAGTATACAATTTGATATTGATGGGACAACGTTTGGTGGCGCTAATAGTTTGTTTGAAGTAGATGGTGGTGTAATATTGGATTACTGTATTATGTCTATGTGCCCGGCTGAGGTAAATAATAGTATGTTGACAGCTAAATGGGGATGCAATGGAGATGAATGCCAAAGAGCAACTGGACTTGAATCATTTGTTGTTAATTTTGATGGTATTCCAGATCCAGTAATTTCAAAGAAAACATTAGTACCAGATGATCAATGTGCCAATCCATATCAATGGGAATTTAGAATTGTAAATGACCAAGTAAATGGAAGTGCTTTTGAGATTCAAGACGGTGAAGCTGATGCCCAAGATGTAAAAATTACATTACACAAAAACGCTTGTTTTCTTTTTGAGTATGAAAATTATACGATAAATTATGTAGACTTAGCTGGTACAATTAGTCCAGTTACAGATTTTGTAACGACAGATTTACAAGATTCTATATGCTTTTCTAATATCCCAGATCTATCTGTTGATGACACACTTATTATAGTATTTGATTTATTCTTACCGCCAGATGATGGGACATATCCATTATGTGAGGAATTGGTTAATCAAGATGATTTATCTTGTTTTGACCCATATATGGGGATTTCATATGAAGATAGATGTGATCAACCATTTTCTGCAAGTCAATCTCAGCCATTAAGTGCATCATACCCATTGCAAGATGGTAATCCAATTATGTCCTTTACGGAGGTTGAATATACAATGCCAGGCTATTGTGAAAATGGTAAAGTCGTTCTACAATTACAAAATGTTAGTGGACTAGATAACCCATCTACTACTGGACAATCAATTTTGTTTTATATAAATAAGAGTTTCTGTGACCAATGGGTCTTAGAAAATTTTCAATATGGTACGGATGCTACAACTGGCAATTCTACAGGTGTTGTGGTCAATGACACTGCTTTAGATAGTGTAATTGTTGTCGAAATTCCTCAATCCATTGCTTTTGGAGAAACACTGTTTTTCTCTTATGAGTTAAATTTATCATGCAGAGATGAAAACGCTTGTTTTCAAGATAACTTCCTATGTGTCAGACCTGATGTCAAAGCGACTTGGGAAAATTGTTTTGGACTTAGATGGTTTCAAGAGTATGAGTTTCCTTACAAAATATTGGATTTTAAGCCGCAAACAATGAATACGATCGCTAACCCTGAATATGCTTGGGCTTATGGGCAGGATCAATTCAATATCGGAGGTTTAGAATCATTCGGTGGAGGAGCTGGACCCTTTAGTTTTCAAAATTCTAATTGCAGCTCTAGAAACTATAACTATAGATACCAGTTCTTTGGGATCGACCACTCTGATTGCAATGTATTTATGCGATATAAAGTAGCACAGATAAATGCCGATGGAACAGCAGGTACAGAAATGACGGCTGCTGATATGGCTGCAGGTGTTGGATCTTCAACTGGTACCACAACAGATTATATTATTGCTGGTGTTGGCGGTGCTCCTGATACATTGGTTATTGAAGTTACAAGTGACATCATTGAAAGTTGTATCGTAGAAGAAGAAATCTTGATAAATGTTCAACATGCAAGTATTTGTACTTCAAGTACAGAACCAATAAAATTTTATGAATCGTACGAGGTGATTTTTGAATGTAATAATGGTGCAGAATGCTGTACTCATAAAAGATCATGTTATGAACAAGTAAAAGATTGTTATTGTGGGGCAGGCGGACCACCACCTCCATTATGTTATGACATGTGTACAAATCCACTTGACTTAACAATAGAAAGACAAACAAACGGATGTACAGATCCAAGTGGTGGAAGTTCTGCGACCCCAGACCCGTTAAATTTTGGTTTAGCATGTGATGTATTTAGTATAAATACTTCTTTGATGATTGATAGAGGTCAATCAGGAGGTAATATAAGATGCGATACAATCGCCTCGGTGATTGCAACCATAGATCCTGGAGCCTATTTAGATTATATAGATTTATCGGCAATTGCAACAGCTACCGCATCAGGAGCACCTTTGACTCCACTGTGTACGACGGTACCTTTTGATCCATCAAATAATAGTTTTGATTTGACCGGTTGTTTTGATTGGACAGATGTTGCAGATGATGATGTCATAGAATTATCGTTTGATTGGGAAGTAAAGGAAGATGTGCCAGAATGTGCAGAAGCCTTTATGCAAGAAGATTTTAAAGTTACCTCGTGGACAATTACCCATACGGATGGATCGAATATGTCAAATTGTGGCTCTACAGCAACGGCACCATATTTTGTTGGTGATCCATTTATTGCTAGAATGCAAGCAAGTTTAGAATTTGAAAACATGTGTCAAGTGTCGGCATCTATTACAATGAATGATGATTGTGTAGTTGGTAACGTCTTTAATGATTATAGACCTGGTTATATTTTAGATACTATCGTTTATGATATACAAGGAATCGAATTTCAATATGTAGATGGATCTGCCGAATTAGTAAGAAAAGGAGAAAATGGTGATGAAATATTTGCTATCCCTGCTGGAGATATAACGATAGATGTAACAAATGGTACGAAATTAACATTTGCGAATCCAGGTACATGGCCGGAAGAATTATCTAGAGCTAATGATAATGATTCACTGTTTTGTATCAATTTTGATATAGAATTTATAGAATGTTATGACTATTCAACGGACTTAACAGCTTCTTCGTACATTAATTACCATTCTTGTGGAACATGTGCACCAAAATCGATTGAATCTCCAGGAGGAATCGAAGTTAGTAATCCACCAGAAGTTGTTCTTAATTGCTTAGGCGCACCAATAGTACAAGTGCCTAATGATAGTGTTACTTGGACTGTTCAAGTCGGGCATACTCCTTCTGCAGCGCTTCATTACATTGCTTTTGATGTGCCTGCTGATTTAGAAATTGACGAATTAATAGACTTAAATACTGGAACCGATTTACTTCTTACAGCAAATACGGATGGAAGTATTATTTGGTTAGAATTAGGGGCTAATGCCGTGGACGATATAGAAATAAATGCTTTATATACAAGTTGTGATACTGTTTATCTACCAGTCTATGCTGGATGGTCTTGTAATGATTATCCAGAGGATCCAACGACAGGAGAATTTACGGGTGGTGAATTTTGTCAGATTATGGAAAAAGAATTGGCGGTTATTAGAGGTGCTACAGCTTTACAAGCAGCGTTTACAAGTCAGCCACAGGATGGTATCATGTTATGTGATGAATTTACCATGGAAGTGACAGTAAAAAATGTAGGCATTGCGTCTAATTACATTCAGGATTTTTGCTTTTATGGACCAGCATCAGGTGCAACAGTGGATCTGAGTAGTGTTTGTTTTGCTTACCCGGATACTGTTGCCGGATTAGGAAATCCTGGAGCTTATCAGAATCTAGATGCATCTTTAATTTCTATTGATAATCCAGCAGTTATTGTAGGAGGACAGGAGTGTATTAAATATTGCGTAGATCTTTCTACTGTCATGCCAGGTTGGGGAACGGATAGAGAGTTGTTAGGAGCAAAATTCCCAGAAGATAACACGAATAAATATAAAATTAAATGGAAAGCAAATACGGATTGTGAATACGTGTCAGGAAGCAAATTTTTTGGGGAAGCAAATGCAGAAGATCGTTGTGCTGGACCTTTGACATCTACTGCGGAATCATCTGATATTGTATTTATCGATGGATTAAATCCTGCTGATTTCAATCGAAATGTTGTCGTGGTTCTAGATACATTAATTGGAGCATGTATTGGAGAACAGGTAGTAACTGTAAATTTGGTAACTTTTCCTTCACCTATTGGCGATGATGAATACATATGTGTTCAATTCCCCACTGAAGCGAGCTTTACGCAAGGATATCCTTTTAATCCAGTTGCTTGGGACCTAAGTAGTCCTGTAACAACTCCTTTAAATTCGGGAGGAACAGAGTATTGTTGGTTGATTCCATCAGGCACTCCAGAAGGTGTATTGTCTTTTAATATGGGAATATTAGTAGACCCTAGTACATCTTGTGGTGATTTAGATTTTACCTCCTTCACAAAAGTTTCAAAACCCGCAACATGTATTTCTGATAATACTATGTGTGATTTAGAATTGTTGACAAGTGATCCAGCAGGTGCATCTATTACAGTTATTCCAGCATTAAGATTCGAAGATACTCGATTTGATGGTGAAATTAGTTGTGGTGCAAATGCAGGAGAAATTACGGGGATAGCTAGTGTAGCTGTTCAAAATATGGCAGGTAATATAAATCCAGGTTTTTCAGTCGATGTATCCGTTTTTGAAGACACAAATAATAATGGAGAACTTGATAGTGGGGAAGAATTAGGCACAGGTAGCTTTACAGATGGAATCTTTAGTAGTCAAATCGTATTTGTTGAAGTTCCTTTTGTTGGAGATATAACAACGATATGTAACTTGAGTGTAGCTATAGCAAGCGAAGGTTGTGCTTGTTCTACACCACCAGTAGATTTTCCTTCAAGTCTTTTTGATTTGAACTTATGTACAGATCAACCGATGGTTTGTGAAGGAGGAACAGGTAGTATTTTATGTAGTGCCTTGGCAGATGAAGGGTTAAACATTAGCTATTCTTCTGTTACAGATCCAGACTTGGATTATATAAATGCTGCAACTGGAACTTTTGGCCCTGCACCTGCAGGTACTTATACTTATGATATGAGTTTGGATCTAGGAAATGGATGTTCTTTTTCAGGGACTTGCTCTATGCAAGTTGTTGGCTCATTGGGGGATTTCTCATTGTTGGGAATGCCTTCTTGTCCAGGAGATACCGCAGTATATTGTATCGGTTTAGATGATATATGTGTCAAGCCAATATACCAAGAAACGTTTACAAAGTTTACATGTGCTGAAATATTAGATAATACTACATTAACCATAGGTAGTACAGATAAAGAAATAGGTTTAGTACAAGCAAATATAGATTTTGACGACTTTGAAGGCTTTATTGATCAATTCAATGAAGAATTAGAAGGAGGGTTGCCCCAATCAGTGTGTTATGTTAATGATTTTGGAGTAGAAACAGAGGCTGTAGCCATTGCAGTCATAGATCCGAATGATGTGATGTTTGCTATGCAAAGTATTTGCCCAGTTAGATATTCTAACACCAAGCAGATCAGCATTAAAATACCAAATATGCAAACTGATCCTGGAACTACATTCACAATGACATCTCCGTGCGGTGATGTGGAAACGTTAGATTTAACATATACTTCACCTGAAGATTTTCTATCACAGTTATCAGCTTGGTATAGCTCTACGGACGCAGCAGCATCTGGAAGTCAGATTGTTTTTGAATTAGTAGAAGGTCAAATTGGTGTTGATATTAATAATTCCACTATTGCAAGTAGTTGTGCTGGAGCGTGGACATTTAATGTGATATTCGATGATGGAGGCGATGCGGTCGGTAATTATGGAACAATTGGCTTAACGGATAATTGTACCATAGAATGCGTAAATCCTGATGCAGAGCTAACAGTTTGCTGGATTTTTAAAGATATTAATGGTAATGAAATACCAACACCTACAAACTTTTGTTGTAGTCAAGATCCACTAAACTTTATTTCTAGGTTGACAAAAAAATCTAAAGGAAAGAAAAAGGGAGAAGAAAGAGGTGAAAATGCTACGGAGTCTACGGAAGATAATATTGTAGTTAATTTAAGCGAATCTATTTTCATTGAAAACCCATTAAACGACATCTTATTGTATGATTGGAATATTGTGGGTGGAGATGTTTTAATGGTTACCGATAATTGTGCCTATCTCAGATGGGATGAAGTAGGTACCTACGAAGTGTGCGTTACGCCACTTTTAAGTCCTGAAGCAGGATTAGATTGTCCGATTCCTCCTATTTGTAGAGATCACACGGTACGAGAAGATGATTTAAGTGCCATTGTAGAAGTGACAGAAGCACAATCATGTAATGAGCAATCTACCGTTACAGTAACGTTTAGTGATCCGGAAAATCTTTCATATGTATCCATATGTGATAGTGAAGGAAATATTGTCTATGAAGAGAATGCCGAAGGATCAGGTTGTGATGGGTTTAAATTATGCCCAGCTTTAGTGGATGATGGGATTGGACTTGGCAAAATTTATGAATCACTTGATCCACAAGATTATGATATAATAACCATTAGAAATTATGGTGTTTTATATTCTTTTGAAGATCCAGAGTTTGTATCTATTGCCGAAGATTGTGAAGTTGATTTTACAAATGCATCGAAGAATGGATTAACAGGAGCATGCGAGTACAAGTTTAACTTTGAAAGGCTAGATTGGAAGAAAGAAGATGGAGTTTCTTTTGAAGATTGGTTAAAAGATAATCTTGTAGGAGCTACAAATGAGGGCTGCGATTTAGAAGGAAGCGTTGAACTTTGTAATGATAATATATATTTAAATTTTGGAGATTTTCCAGCTGGAGCCTACACTTTTATTCAAGTGGTTGCAACGATAGGGAATCCTGATTGTGGTGCAAAAGATTGCGAATATTCAGATTTTAAACTTGCTATTCCAGGTGTGATGGAAGGTGGGTTAACCATATCCAATATCGAAGACTTGGGTTTAACAGCAGGTGATTATACTTTAAAAATAACAGGTGCTTTATGTGGAGAAGAAACAACAGTAGATTTTAATCTACCTGAACCTCCACCATCAGAAGTTATTGCGACAATATCATGTAATGACCCAACAGATTGTGTGGGTAATGATGGATTTATTGACTTTACAGTTGCAACTCCAGGTCTAATTGATTCTGTACAACTCTGTCTAAATGGAGTACGATTTACTTCTAAGGATTTTGAAGGAGCTGAATATGGCGAAGTAGAAGGTGCATTTTCCGATTTAGGAGTCGGTACTTATAATGTGAAAGTATTTACAGAATGTGGCGAAGAAGTACTTGAATGTAACTTAGTAGCTGCTGATGGAGTGCTAGAAATTGTTAATCCCGTAGTAACACAGTTTACTAATTGTGCAGCTAATGACGCGCAAATTGAAATAACAATAAATTCAGATTCTGCTATTGATTCTATTATTTGGAGTGGTGCTTCAGGTACGATAATTAAAGAAATAGGACCTATTGCAGCTCCTCATACTAGTATTATTGGGCCCGGAATTGAATTTGGTGCATGGATTGCAACAATATATACGGAATGTGGAATTATTGAAGGAATCTATAATATTTCAAATCCTCCACCTGCTGCAGAGATAGAAGCAGTTTGCAATGGAATTGCGCCTGTTTCTTGTTTTGAAACATTTGGAGCGTTAGATTTTGAATTGGTTTATACCCCGACAGGTTTTACGCCGGATTCTATCGTATTGTCTAATGCAAATATTAAGTACGTAGACAATAGTGGAAATACTAATGTAAACTTTAGTCCATTATTGCCAGGTAGTTATACAATTGATGTTTATTCATGGGAAGCATGTAATAACTTCACTGTGGAATGTATGGTGCCTGAGCCTGAAAGTTCAGTAATGCTTACAGCTATGGATATCCCAGTTCTACCATGTGCAGAAACGGATCCTGATGTAATATCAGAAGTTATAATAAATTACGAAACAACACCAGCAATGCCAATTGTACGAGT
>CALDTZ010000062.1 GCA_937924805.1 uncultured Saprospiraceae bacterium | reverse complement strand
CCTATAATTAATATTATGTTAAATAGGACTTTTGAAGAATAGAAGCTATCCTATTCCTGATAACTAAAAAATAAAATTATCTTACATTGGATGAATAATGTATTGTGTCTAAAACAATACTTTATCATTTCCTATTTGTTTTAGGAAATATAATTTTAATATTAATTCTTGAATTCTATAAATGATATATAGACGATTCCAATTATTCTTTTTATTAATTTTCTTTGGTGCTTGTTCTACGGTGGCTCCAGTTGAAAAAGTTAATGACAATGCGAATAACATAGATTCGGTGGATAACTTTACCTTTTTAGCACTTGGCGATTCTTATACGATTGGTCAAAGTGTACCTTTTAATGATCGATGGCCAAACCAATTAAAAGATCAATTAAACCAAGATTCAATGTATTTTGATTCGGTCCATTTCGTTGCGAAAACGGGTTGGACCACAACCAATCTTATACAAGCTATTGAAGATGAAGATATAAAAGAACCTTATGAATTAGTAAGTTTATCTATTGGCGTTAACAACCAATACCAAGGACTCCCCTTTTCCATTTTTGAAAAAGAATTAGATTCACTATTAATGATAGCTGTAACCATTGCGGCAGGTCATGATAAATTGATTGTTGTATCCATTCCAGATTACGGTTCAACCCCTTTTGGAGGTTCTAACGCTAAACAAATAGGCTTTGAAATTGATCAGTATAATTCGCATTTAAAGACAAAATGTAGCGAATTAGAAATATCATATATTGACATTACTGAAATTTCAAGAATGGTTGGAAACGACGGTCTAACATTTGATGACCTTCATCCAAATGGATATCAATATAGTTTATGGGTAGAGGAAATTCTACCAATAGCTCAAAAAATACTATTTGAGTAATCGATTCAGATTACAATTCTTTTACCTTTAGTTAACCAATAAATGAATCATGTTTTTCCCTGTAGGTGATGATCAAGTAGAAAATGGCTACAAACCTTATGTGTCCTATACCCTACTTACCCTGTCCATTTTAGTTTTTATGTATCAACTAACTTTACCTTTAGATGCGTGCTCAAATTTTATGCGCACTTTTGGTTCGATTCCTACAGAGATATTGGCTGGGCAAGATTTTTATACCTTATTTACGAATATGTTTTTGCATGGTGGTTTTATGCATATCGTGGGAAATATGTTGTTTCTATGGGTTTTTGCTGATAATATCGAGGCAATTATAGGAAATGTAGCTTTTTTATTTTTTTATATTGCTGGTGGTCTGGCTGCAAGTGCTGCTCATATCTTGTTTAATATGACTAGTAACATACCGACTATCGGAGCTAGTGGAGCCATTGCTGCTGTTTTAGGTGCTTATATCATCTTATTTCCAAAATCTCAAGTACGTATTCGATTTTTATTATTTAAGCCATTTAAAATGACCGCTATTTTATTTTTAGGTATATGGTTTATTCAAAATCTATTTTCTGGTTTAGGTTCAATCGGCCCAGCATCAGCGCAATCAGGTGGTGTTGCCTGGTGGGCACATATTGGAGGATTTGTCTTTGGGGTTGTGGCTGGATTGATCATTAAACGTTCACCTAAAAAGAACCTTGTTTAAAAAAAAGATAAGGGTGATAACACTTTCAAGAAAAGAACACTTATTAGTGTAGCATATTAATTCAAGTTAGTAATACACGAATAAGTAAAGACATTATTCGAATTCAAATCAAGTAATTTAGGTAAAAGAGAAACTTTTTGTTTCTCTTTTTTTTTTGCCATACCTGATAACAATTGATCACGAATAACACTAACTATTAAATTAAAAATTATGAAAAATCCAATCAAAACTACCCTGCTTTTATCGATCGTTATTCTTGGACTTTCATCATGTGCTTCAACATGTAAATATGGTTGTCCAGCTCATATCTCTGATTCTTATCAAAAAGAAATGATAAATACTACGAAAAATTATACTAAGGTTTGGCGAAATGCAGTTAAAGATGCTGAATAATAAAAATCATATAACAACTAAATTTAATATCATGAAAAATTCAATAAAAATTATAGCCGTTCTCTTTGTAGGTGCGTTGTTCTTAACTTCTTGTTCTGCTCCTAAACATGGATGTCCAGGTCATATTGGTGAAACTAAAATAAAACAAGATTCTAAATCGACCATAGATTATACAATAATAACAGTTGCGGAATAAGTACAATCATCTTTCAAATAGAAAAGCAGGGTCAAGTTAAACTAATCCTGCTTTTCTATTTATTATGTTTTGAAACATTACCTCGCCTTTTTAGCCCTCTTCTCGGCTCTTTTTTCTTTTGCAGTTTTAGCAGGTTCCTTTTTAACATTCTTTTTAGCGTCCTTACCTTTTCCCATAATTTTCCATTTATTTAAATTGCTAAGTTAAATAGTTTGTTATCGTTTGATTGTGAAATATCATTCTTTCTATTATTATTTTGTCATATTGGAACAATCTTAAAAATCTTTCCAGGTTCTTCCAATCCAAAATATATGTAACCATCCATACATTGTTTTATACTTCTCATTCTACCAATATCTGGAAAGAGTTTTTCTTCTTTTATCCATTTATCATTATCATCAAAAACATCTCTATGTAAATAGTTAAACTTTAATGATCCGGATAAAATATCTCCATACCATCCTGGATATTTATCACTAGTAACGATTTCCATTCCGCAAGTTGCGATAGAAGGTACCCAATAACGAATTGGCTGTTCCATCCCCTCTTTATGAGTAATATCTGTAATCTTAGTCCCAATATAGTTTATGCCAAATGTAATAACCGGCCAGCCATAGTTTTTTCCTGGTTCAATTCGATTTATTTCGTCTCCTCCTTTCGGTCCATGTTCATTATCATAAAGTTTGTCTGTAACTGGATTATAACATAAACCTTGTGGATTTCTATGACCATAAGAATAAATAGATTTTACCGCATGAGGAGTGTCAAAAAATGGATTATCACTAGGAATACTTCCATTATCATTTATACGGTGGATTTTTCCCGGATAATTATCTAAAAATTGGGGGTGACTGTCCCGCTTACCTCGATCACCAACGGTAACATATAGATAACCTTGATTATCAAAAACCATCCTGCTTCCAAAGTGATGATTGGTTTTTACATATGGTTTTGCAATAAAAATATCTTGAGCATTTTCAATCTGAAAATTATTTAAAATACCAGAAAAAATAGCTGTTGTTGCAAAATCATTATCGTTTGGTTTCGGTTTACTATAGGATAGATATATGCGTTGATTGTTGTCAAAATCAGGATGTAACAGGACATCCATTAATCCACCTTGACCTTTATTTTTAATAGTTGGCAATCCTGATATTTCTTGAATTTCATTTTCAAATTTGGAATATAAATTTCCTGACTTATCGGTATAAAATAAAGTTCCATCTTTACTTTGAGTTATTGCCCATGGTGAATCGACACTTTCGGTTACTAACTCAAGTTTTAATCGCATACCTTCAGATATAAAAATCATATCATCATTTAGACCTGCATTAAATACTGCTGATTTTTCTTCTTCTATTGTTGCCAAAATATAATCAACGAGTGCATTGACTTGCTCATCAGAAAGTACTTCTCCATAGGCAGGCATCCCCTCAGAATCAATTCCATTCTTTATAACTTCAACCATTTCAAGTTTGGAAGAACCATGTATCCATTGTTCTCTATTTACAAAATCCTTTACTTTCTGTCCATGACAAGATGCGCAATAATCAGCGTAATATGATTCAGCCTTTTTTGGACCTTTTTGATATATGTCAGTCGATTTATTGGTACAATTATTCCATGTGAGTATTAAACCTAAAAAAAGAACAACAGTCACTAACCTAGAAGTACATTTTTTCATTTTAAT
>CALDTZ010000061.1 GCA_937924805.1 uncultured Saprospiraceae bacterium | reverse complement strand
GAATGATTTGTAATTTACGTAATGAGATGGTGAGAAAGTTTAGATTAAAATATTGAAGATCTGAATCATCAGATGATATTTAATGAAAAAGACGAGTGGATAACACAAGGTACATGTCAATACAGGCAAGAGATCTTGGTTTTATTGAATATCTAGGTAAGCATTAAGTTTTGAGTTCTATTCATTTTTAATTTCGCCTGTACTGCAGGTACACTCACGTAGTCCGCAATTAAAAAAAAAACACTCGGTTTGTAAATAACTTAAAAAAGTAAGCGATCTTGTAAAAAAAAACAAATGCCTATGTAAAACAACGTTCAAAACGAACACAACAGAGTAGGAAATTAAAAGTAGCCATCTGAAGATTTGTAGACAGTTACTTTAACATGTTCATCAAGAAATTATCAGAATAAATATTCAATTCAAATGATTCAACTATCGACGTAGTCGGTACGGCCACTAATCGTACCGAACTAAAATAACAGAGAAAATTGACACTGCTAATTTTGAAAGTAAAACTATATAATTTATTCTCAATGGAAATATAGAACTGAAAAACATCGATTAAAGTCTAAAATTCACCAGACGCTACTAAAACGTGTAAGCTTTGCTATAATGTAATGTGATGTATAGTGTTAAAATTATACTTTTTAATAATTTATATTCAGAAAAATTTGTTTTGATAGTACAGATTATATAAATTAGCAATTCCAATTACATAAAAAATAAGAAGGCTTTATTCTTTTAATAGCCAGACTTAATTTTTAAAAACTGCTCATCGGGATATTCTTACCTATTAAAGGAAACAAATTTACTTTCACGGAGAGAAAGTGAAAAGGGTTTTAATTATTAATTGTAGCACTTTTAGCTGGTGACTACATGTACGTTCAACTGAATTGTAACTATAACGAGAATCGGAAACTGAATTGTTTTGATGTTAATACCTATGCTGTGTTTGCAGTGACAGTGTGTTGCAGATCAATAACTATTTATTCATCTTCTTTAATTTATCAAAACGAAACAAGAATTTTCATTTTGATTGGATTCTCTTTGTCTAATTCAAAATTTACATAAAGTAAATATTATTTAACCAAATTAAATTACCATTTATGAAGCTCTCAATGATTAGTCATATACTATCAAATAAACTATTCTATTCGTTAGTATTTGTTCTCAGTATCTCTTCTATTCTTAATGGACAACAAGTTTTAGAATGTGGCGTAATTCATCACAATGAAGTTATAGCTAATGATTCTCTGATTCTTTTTTATGATAGATTTGGTAATGCATATACTTCAGATCCTATTGCAAATGCAGGAGGGACAGAAAGTGTGTCCTGTGGTGATTCAGGATACTTTCAACTTAACTTTTCAGAAGATATTCCTACTGATATGCAGCCAACGATATGTCAGGTTTTTTCTGACCTTTCAGAAATCATTTTACAAAGAACTATGACAAACCCTTGTGGAGAGGCAATTCCTCCCAATTCGGTTATAATTACTGTTGATAATGAAATTGATGACATAACAGGAGAGGAAATGATGTATCCGGTCTTGGGAGCTGGTTCACCTGTGTTTTCCCCATGGGTCGACCTCTTTAATATTGAAGTGAATCGTAGTTCTGCTTATGTAAAAATAAATGGAGGAGACTCGAATCTTTCCACTGATGGGATAATGAGAATTCTCACAAATTTACCTACAGGCTTGTCTTGGAACTACGATTGGGAAAGTTCTACTCTTAACAATAATGAAATTGATTTATATTCGGTCGTTTTACATGAAGCTTTACATATAATTGGATTTGCTTCTTTAATGAATTATGAAAACCCTTTAGATCCACAAAGCTCAGTGGAAGAAGGCTTTAGAACAATTTGGGACCAAAAATTATTTACCACAGATGACTACTCACCTAATGGAACAAGTATGAATATAGAGGAGTTATTAATTAGTGATTGTTCTATTAACCACTGGGAGTTGAACAATCTTGATTACCAAAACTTTTTTGATGCAACCATTAATACTTGTACCTTTTCTTCTTTTCCTGATATTGTAATTGGACAAAATGCGATTGCACCAATCTCGGGGGGAAACGGGATATTACCGGCCTCTTCTGGTGATTTTTTACAAATGTTAAGTCACTTAAATGAAGAATGTAATGGCCAAAGTATTGATTATGTCATGGAACCTGGCATCCAAACAGGGACTATTGGTGTAGATAGAGATATAAGTGATCCAGAGCTTGAAATTCTTTGTGAGCTTGGATACCTTATTGATGGGAATATCAATTGTGATGGTTGTTTTGTTATAGCTAATAATGAACCTATCCCTGTACCACAATTTGAGGAAAATATTGACGATTGTTGCTCTCATTATTTTTATGCTTGCAGGGATGAAACACTATTTATAAGCTATGAAGATTTACTTTGTAATGAAATTTCCAATGATACAGAAGACTTAGAGATAATTAATATTGAAGGAGGTTTTGGTTCAACTTTTACTCCAGTTAGTGGTGGGTTTAATGTAACTTTTAATACGCAAGTTGGGACTAATACTTACAGTAGATTTGAATATACAGTGAAAGGATGTGATTGCCATATGGATAGGGTTGTTAACAATGTTATATTATTTGACCTTTGCCCTGATTGTGAAAATGACCCTTGCTTAAACCTTCTTTGCTTTGATGACTTTGAGGATATCCAAGGCCCGATAGGGGTCACTTCCTTAGGTTTTCCATTTAAGTTTAAAAATACTTATTCAGGAATGCCAGCTAATAATAATTCTCCTGACATTAATGAATTTGATGAGAATAGGTACCTTTATTTAGGTGATTTTTCAAATGGGACGGAATCTGTGGCATTAAATTTAACAGAACCATTATATCCTGGATGTCAACTTAATTTTACAATTGATGCTTCCTTTAATCAATTCGATTTTACAGATGGCCTATTGTATATTTGGGGAAGTGAATCCCCGCCATGTAATGTAGCAGATGCATTTGTAGACTTTGGGTGTAATCTTTCTACTCCTCAAGCTTGTGCTTCTGATTTTTACGATCCAGTATGCGTAGGAGAAATTGATATACCAAACTTTATTGAAGGATACGTTGACGGGAATAATCAAATCACAACAGGTTTAAATTTAGAAACGTATGATTTGACATGGACAAATACTTCAAATTCTGTGATCCATTTTATCATTTTAGCACCGGGGACTAATTCTCAATCTCATTTTGGTATATATTTGGATAATATGATCGCCACAAGAAATTGCTCCAACGCCGAATTCACACTCGAAGGAGAATGCCTCAATGAGCCTGTCCAATTCACTAGCACTTATGATATCAGTGGAGTAACGCATGACTGGAATTTCGGCGATGGAGGAACAAGTGCTGATGTAAACCCTCAACATACCTACACAACACCTGGTGATTATACAATAACACACACGGTAACAGATGACTGCGGCAATGTAAAAACAGAAGAACGAACAATTACAATAATTGACTGTATGGCAAGCAACTGCTTATGTGAAACAGGTATCAATATTGATGCAGGTGAAGGAACTAGCACCAATGATATACCTCAGTCCGAATTACCAACTACTGTAAACGGAGGCTGTATTTCCATATCAGGAAAACTAATTATTGAAGGAGAATACACTTGGAACGGAGTAGATGTTAGAATGAACCCTGGTGCAGAGATAGAAGTGGATGGATGGGGTGATCGACTGAATATCCTTAATAACACTGTATTACATGGGTGTGAAACTATGTGGAAAGGAATTGTAGTAGGAGGTTCCTCCCAATTAGATATGCAGAATAGTGAAATAAGGGATGCCCAATTTGCTATTACACCCAGGGATAATGCAAGAATCAAATTATTAGAAAATGATTTTATAGCCAATAATGTAGGTATATATACGGCTCCTTCCGATGAGTCTCAATCTTTTAAAGTCCTTTCAGACGACATCGCCTGGAGTGGAAATGATTTTATTGGGAGTAATGTTTTTTTAACTCCCTATAGTGGACAAACGCCTTTGCCAGGTATAGCCTCTTTTGCTGGAATGTGGCTACATGACGTTGACGGAATTACTGAACCAATGATACAAGGTGAAGTTAACAGGATTGAAGGTTCTTTATATGGAATTTTTGTTGATCGGGGAGTTAATTCTAAATTATACTCCGTTGAAATAAATAATCTAGTCTCAGAAGGAGATGAATTTGCTGTGGGTATTAGACTCGAATATTCTGATAAAATAGGCATCAAATCAGCTAGCATAGGTGACTGTGCATCTACGCCACCAAGTAATCTTTGTATTGAGAACGAGACGGTGCGGGTAGGCATAGAAGGACACCGTTCTGGAGCCCATATATTATATAGCGAAGTGTCTGCTGCCAAAAGGGGAATTGATTTTAGATATACCACAAACAAAAAGATTACAATATCCGATAACGAAAGCATTACTGCATCTGAGGGTATCAAAATATTATCATTCAATAATGATAGTGACTATAAGACTTTAATTATCAACAATAATGAGCCTATAAATGCTTTCCTGGGAATTACCTTGAGTAATAGTAATGCAGTAGTAGATATAAAGGGTAATGAGACCAATTTTGATCCGATTGTGTGGGATTTAGTTGGGGGAGCTGGTATACGTGTCTTAAATTCTGACGGAGAAATAACAGTTAGATACAATACATCGAATTTTGGTGGGATACTGCCAGATATTAATGTCGGGGCAGGACTTGTGCTTAGCGTTAGTCAAAATTGTTTTCTATTAGGAAATAAGGTAAATGGCTCGGCTGTTTCCAAGTTAAATAGAGCTATTGGAGTTAGCTCTTCTCCAAATAATGCCTATTGTTGTAATAAAGTTTATAACTCCCGATTAGGAGCAAGCTTTGTAGGACTATGTAATGATTCTGAATTTCGTAATACTAAATTTAATAATCATAGAATTGGAATAAAATTATACCAGTCGATTATAGGCATACAAGGGAATACGGGGAATAACTGGATTAATTCGAATTCTAGTTCTTACGATGCGGTATACGAAGGAGATTTTAATTTTATTAATCAATCATTTTTCACCGCTGACCCTGGTTTAATCCCTTTTGGTTTAGATAAAGTAAACGTTGTTGGAGGGGATGCTTCTAGCTGGTTTTTAATTGCAGGAGATGGGACTAACTGTAGTAATGATTGCGGCATAGAGCTCTTGCCCTGGGAGCAATTAATGGAGCCTAATAATGAA
>CALDTZ010000060.1 GCA_937924805.1 uncultured Saprospiraceae bacterium | reverse complement strand
AAACTCTTTATGACGGATGATCAAAGGCAAGCAAGCACTAGACCTGATGTACTTACGTTTGAAACAGATACACTACTTGAAGACATGACATTAGCTGGAGAAATACTCGCTGATTTGGTGGTGTCGATGACAGAAACAGATGCCGATTTTATCGTTAAGTTGATAGATGTGTATCCGAGTAATCACCCTCAGTATGATCATAACCCTGATAATATAATCATGGCTGGCTATCAGCAACTAGTACGATCTGAAGTGTTCAGAGGTCGATTTAGAAATGATTATGCTAAACCAGCACCTTTTGTTCCTAATGAAGAAACGAAGGTTTCATTCCCCTTACAAGACATATTACATACGTTCAAAAAAGGACACAAAATAATGATCCAGATTCATAGTACCTGGTTTCCATATATCGATCGAAATCCACAGAAATATGTAGATAATATTTTCAAAGCGAAAGAGGAAGATTTTATTCCTAGTATGATCACCATTCATCCATCCTCAAGAATCCTAATTGGTGGTGATGTGATAAAATAACTAAAAAGAAGATTGACAAAAACTAGAACCATGAAATATATAACCACCTTTGCCATCGGAGTAAGTTTCCTTTTTACTTCTTTTTCAATGAATGCTCAAGCATCGATAGACCCGAGAGTTCAAGAGGCAGACGCTATCATCAAGTCATTGTATGGGGTTATCTCTGGTGATAAAGGGGAAGCTCGTGATTGGGACTTTTTTAAGTCACTATTCTTACCCGATGCGAAATTGATGCCTATCCAAGCCCATAAAGATGGAAGTCAAAAGATGTTGTATGTTACTCCTGATGAGTATATAGAAATGTCGGGTAAATGGTTGGTCGAAAATGGATTTCATGAAGTAGAAATAGCTCGAACATCAGATTCGTTTGGGCACCTAATGCATGTATTTAGTACGTATGAAGCCTATCAATCGGAAGACGCAGATAGTTCGTTTATGTCTGGGATTAACAGTATTCAATTATTTAATGATGGTACAAGGTGGTGGATTGCAAATATCGCATGGCAGCAAGCTTCTGAAAATCTGCCGATACCTAAAACATATTTACCAAAATAATCAAAGATAAAAACCGTAAATTATTAAAAAATGAATTCATCGATTGCACCTTTTCATATGGCAATGCCTGTTCACGACTTGACTACGGCATTGGCATTTTATAAAAACCATTTTCAGTGTAAAGAAGGCCGAAGTGCTTCGAAATGGGTAGATCTTGATTTCTATGGACATCAAGTGGTATTACATGAAACCGGAAATATTCAAAAGGCGAATGGATATAGTCAAGTAGATGGTAAAGATGTACCCGTTCCACATTATGGAGTGGTCCTACCTTGGCAGATATGGACCGATCTCGCTGATCGCTTAACTAAAGCAAAAGTACCTTTTGTAATCGAGCCCTATATAAGGTTTGAAGGCGAGCCAGGTGAGCAAGCAACCATGTTTCTAATGGATCCATCAAATAATGCACTTGAGTTCAAATCGTTTAAAAATATGGATTCGTTATTTGCGAAATAAGGGATTTCAACGGAAGGTTTGTACATGATGCTTAAACAATAAATGATTCTCCAATTGGTTATCATGTGCTTTTATTCGGGGTATTATATATCTCAGCATTAATCTATTAAGGAAACAACAAACGTTTTTATCAGAATAGGAATATGTAATTAAATCGATTGTACTTAATCCCCCAATTAGCATGATAATTATTTGCAATCTTACGAATCAATTTTTAAGCATTTGAACAATACGTCCTTACATTTAGTGACAAGCAATATTTTTGGTTACATTTAGAATCAACCTTGAATATAGTCGTGTTTTAACGGTTAATAACGATTAGAAGTACGTATATAAGGTTGTTGGCGGTAATTTTATTAAACCTTAGATGATTGCAATAGTCTAAGAAGTAATTTTTAAAAAGGAATTTATGATGAGTAAGATTTTTGTAAGTGTACTAATGGTGGTGTTTTTGTTTTCATGTGAAAAAGATGATCAAACTGGAAACCAAGAACCAAATAATCCATTAACTGAAAGCTTCGTGGAATTAGGAATCAAATATGGTTCAGAAGACAGGCAGTTTTTGGATTTGTATAAAGCTGAATCTGATTGTCCAACACCTATCTATTTTGATGCACACCATGGTGGTGGTAATACTTCAATTCCAGATTCGCTTGTAAATAATTTAAATGCTCAAGGTATTTCAATTATTTCTTGGGAATCACTACCAACTATCAGTTCCTCTGAAGAGGCACAAACAGGTTGGGATGATGCGGAGCTAATGTTTCAATGGGTGTTTGATAATGCAGTAACTTATAACTTAGACACTTCCAATATGATTATCGGAGGTTCATCAAGAGGTAGTGTTCTCAGTTGGGTGTATGGTCACAGACCTAATCCTAATGTAAAAGGACTTTATATGTACAATGCTTTACCAAGTACAGCTTGGGCATTTCCAGATCTTTGGCTTCCAACAGAGAATGTTAATAATGAATCACCACCAATTTATTTTGTTTACAGAAGGGAGCCAGGTTCATCAACCCACCCTATAAATCCAGATATTCACGATCCCAATTATGGAACAATCATAGTCAATAAATATCAAGATTTAGGCATTGGAGATAAGGCTACCCTTGTCCATAGTATAGGACAAACAAATAATACAGATAAATATCAATTTCTTGTTGATTTTGCATTATCGGTAATTGAAACTTGTCCGTAAAAATAATTGTAAATAAAATAACTACCTCCAACAATGTGT
>CALDTZ010000059.1 GCA_937924805.1 uncultured Saprospiraceae bacterium | reverse complement strand
ACAAGGCGCAAAAGCTTCGTACGAATAATCCAACTCAAAGGTCAAATCAATCATAACAATACTATCACACCCATTACTTGCCATTCCGGCGAGTGTTTCTTCTCCTGTCGGGTTATCTACATCATAGGTATTCCCATTTATAGTAAAAGATTGCCCTGGACATATCGTATCCGTATACATAAAGGATTGTGGAAACAATAAATCCACGGTCACATTAACCATACTATCACATCCCGTCGAAGATCCTCCAGGGATCATAATTTGTTGCTGTAAATTGTCTGCAGAAAATTCAACACCTAATATCGTAATCGACGCTCCATCACAGACTTCATCTACAATCTGTCCTAAAGAACCCGTTATTAATGATAGATTAACAATGACAACACTGTCGCAACCATTCGCAGCAGTCCCTACCACAACTTCTCCATCAAGATTGTCTTGATCAAAAATGACTCCATTGATATCAATGATATCGCCTGGGCATATTTCAGAAACACCATAAGGTTCCATTACTTCAGTATTAATATCTAAAACCACATTTACTAAACTATCACATCCATTCGCAGACATGCCTGGAAGTGTAACCGGACCACTTGGAGTATTTTCATCGAAAAACATACCTCCAATTTGAATAGGACTATCACCAATACAAAAACTTGGGGTAAAGTCTCCTGGAATGATATCATAAAATTGTAAGGCAATCGTCACCATGGTATCACAGTCACCATTTACACCTCCAATCGTAAAATTGCCATCTGCATTTCCTTCATCATAGAATTCACCATTGATTTCCACCACACTACCAGGGCAATAGGTATCATCGATTAATAACGGAATTGAACTTTGGAAAGTAATTACATAATTGATCGTACTATCACACCCCGTGGTAGCCATCCCATCTAATACAATAGTCCCGGTAAGATCCGGACTTGTTTCATCAAAAACTTGACCACCGACAGTCACCGTATTACCAGAACAAGCAAATAGGGTAAGATTATCGACCGCAGGTGTATAATACGTTAAGTCCACATAGATCGTACTATCACACTGTCCAGCAACCGTAATTGTCTCCGTACCGAACGAATTCGTCTCGTCATAAAGTGACCCATTCACGAATATGAAGCTACCAGGACATAAAGTTTCAACTACATCTCTTCTTAATTCTCCATTGGAAACAAAATCAAAGTCACAACCCAATACATTCGCAGTACAACTTGTTTGATTTGTCAAATTCGAAAGGTTTATTGACCAGTTATCGTTGACTGTATTATCAATAAATAAAGTATCATTTTGAAACTGTATCGTATTATCATAATTGCAAATAGTCAATACATAATTCCCACTCGTGGTAAAACTTTCTATTGCTTGAACTCCATTATCATTAATAAAAGTAAGATCAAATAAATATTCGTTACTACCAGACAACTCAAGTGTATATTCGATACAATCTTGATCACATACTGGAGTAGATGGTGCAGAAACTGCGCAGATTGGTGGGCTCACCACTTCTATCGTCAGTTGTGAATCATCCGATCCACAAGCCGATCCCGGAGTACCTACTTGATAATCGATGATAATGTCTCCAATTGCCGTGTAAGTCGAACTTATAGGATTCCCGCTTGTATCATAAAAGCTTCCTCCACTATCTGCATCCGATGCTAGTATCGAAAATAAATTGACATCTATACCTTGACAAACCGTGACCAATGTATCGGATCCTGCCGTTAAGTTATCCGTTACTGTAACGGCTAAATTTGCAGTATCCGCAAGACAGGTTCCCATAGCTTCAACGATATATTGAAATGTATAGGTATCATTTGTCAAGCCTGTTGTATTTAGTACCGAACCTGTCAATTGTCCTGTACCTCCAATATCGACATAGGTACCTCCAGCTAGATCGTTAACAAACATCGAAAAGTCAACATCTTCACCTGCACACGTAGCTAAATCTTCATTATCATCGCCTGCATCAATCTGCTCTACAATTTCAATTTTGACGGTATCCATAGCTGATCCACAAGCCGCAATGGTTCCGGAGGAAATCGAATAGACATATTGATATAACCCTGGTGTCGTACCGTCTATTGGTAGCATTGTATTGGTATTATTGATACCAAATAATTGCGGATTAGGTAACTCCATCCAAGTACCATTGTAGTCCAATCCGCTTGAGAATGTACTTAATAAAGTAGAAATATCTAAATCATCTGCTGCACTATTGTTACACAATGTCAACATAGGATCAACATTTACGAAAGGAGGGTCAATCACTTGAATCACAATCGTAGAGAATGTATCAGGACATACACCGCCAGTAAACCCATATTCAATTTGAAAATTACTTCCTAACCCTAAGCCACTTAAATCTACATTGTTAATATCAGCTAAATCCAAACCATTTCCTGTATTATCATTCCATGCTCCACCAGTTGCTGGACTGCCGTTTATATAACTTTCTAAATCCCAATCTTGCACAAATCCTTGACACAAACGGATGGTATCTCCGATACCTGGATTTGCTTGAGTTTCAACATTTATAGTAAAACTCTCTTCTGTATCGCATGTACCACTGGCATCATAGATAAACAGCGTCGATGTACTTGTAATAACATCGCCTACAGCAAATGCTACACCCGTACCACCCGTTGCCGAGAAGTAGCTTTCATTCGTCGTTAAATCAATACCTGTAATTGGCTCCAAAACAAAGGAATCACAAACATTAAGATCAGGAATATCATTTACAATTGGCGAAGCATTAATATTCAATGGTACGGCTTCCCCATTATTCGTAATACATCCTTCGCCAATTATAATATCCAAAACATAAAGTTCTGTTATCCCATCTGTAAAGAAAATCGTATCACATGGCAAATAATAAGGATCAGACAAATTATCTTGATCGGTCGAATACACCGTATTCGGTGTTGCATTTCCAATCTCAGGTAATTTTACAAACCCACAATTTGAGGCTGGAATTGGAATTTCAAATGTGATTTGATCAAGAATCGTTATTTCTATTTGTATTTCATCGGTACAACCAAACCCATTATCAACAAATACATACAGCGTCATCGAGGTACTGATGAGATCACCTGCAGCAAACTGCATTCCTGTCCCTCCGGGACCAGAATAATAAAACGGTAAATTGATGTTATCTTGTAAAAAGATCATTGGTAACTCAACGGATCCACATCCTGTCAAATCTTGGTTTGGTGAAACCAAGTTAGGATCAGGCACTACATTTAGCGTAAAGCTAACTTCGTCACCACAATTAGGCGCTGTTGGATCATACAAATATAAAGTGATAGGCGTATCATCCCAATCAATAAAATCACCCGCAGAATAACTGGTGCCGCCACCACTTACTTCCGTAAAATACATCTCGTCACCTGACAAATCTGTACCAGTAGGAAAATTAAATTGATATTCATCACCACAAAAATTTATATCCGCGATAGGATCAAAAAGTGGACTCGGTTCGATCATTAATGATAACATTTCTGCCCCTGACTCACATCCACTTGGATGAACAACCGTATAACAAATCATCTCATCAAAACAAATATTAAAAGCAGAAGGATTGGAAATAAAATTGTCGCAATTAGCTCCAGTCCACCAATTTACTGTGGCTCCTGGCGTAATGATAATATCTGCCTCCAATGACGTCAAATCAAACGTAGCACACCCACCTGGTTCAGCACATAATTCCTGATCTTCACCTAAATCAAATTCTGCAGATGGTAACACATCATACTTTGCCGATGGCTCTCCAATGATAATTCCTTCACAATTCGTTCCTAAATCGGTAATACTAGTGACTTCAACCGTATTTCCTATAATCATACCTGCATCGAATGTAATCGACGGAGGCGATACACTATTATCAATATCTGGACAAGTTGAACAATCCTCTTCAAAGCATATCTGAAAAGAAGAGGTCCCTTGAGGTATATTTTGATAAACAAATGAATTGGCAGGAGAATCATCGCCAACCCAAAAGAAAACATTGTAAGGACCTACACCACCTGTTACCGTAAATGAAAAATCATCTGCGGTCGACGAAGTAGATGTACAATCACCGATACATAAAGTTCCACCACCACTAACATCTACTTCTGGAACAGCGATAAGATCTATCGTCATTTGTATTTCTTCTGTACATCCTGCATCATTGGTCACCAACGCCCATAAATCCAATCCCGGATCGGTAAGGTCATAGATCGGTCCGATATTTACTCCACCATTCGATGGTTGTCCATTATACCACATAACAGAAGTTCCATTACCTGTACCTATTACATCATTATCATCCATGGATAGATCATAGGTAATAGCATCAGGACCCGCGCAAATATCGTAAGGTACCAATTCAGCATCCGGCGCTCTCTTGTAAATTAAATCAATATCTAAACAACCAGGATCTATTGTACCAATACACCCTGTGTTCGCATCTACAATCGAAATTAACTCGATGGTGATATCTAAACAATCTGGAATTGGGAATCCAATGATTGTTGTTGGAAAGGTGACTGACCCTCCATCTGATTCCGGAAAGGTAATCGCATCCGAAGCACAAATTTCGAATTTTTGTTCATCGACAACTGCAGGCAAGTCAAAAGTAAAAGGTCCTAAGCCTGCCGCTGATAGTTCTATCTGAATATCATACTCTCCAGACCCTCCTTCCAAAATAAATTCAAGAATAGGCCCACACGCATTTTCACAGATGTAAATATCTCCCGAATTTTGGTAACATCCCGTCGGGGAATCTACAAGGTCTAAAGTTATTTCTATTTCTGCAGTACATCCCGTTGCTGGATCTTCCAAGACTACCCAAAGACCATTAGCAATAGATGTCAGATCTACATTATCTGCCGGTGGCCCTAATTGTACACCTCCCATTGAAGGTTGACCATCAAACCACGTAACATTGCCTGTTCCTACATTTCCAGCTTCTGCATCTAAATCATAGTTCATAGCTTCATCTGTACATTCAGTGATGGTAAACGTATTTGGCACTGGTGCAGGATCAATGATTACCGTTACTTGTATTTCATTTAGACAACCTGTTGTTGCGTCTTCTAATTGTGCCCACAAATCGATGGTACTTGTCGATCCAATATCTACTGGATCGTATGGAGTTAAATCCGTAGCTGTACCTGTGCTTGGCTGACCATCCCACCATGTAACAGTTCCAGTACCAACATTTATATCTTCGCTTGTAAGATCATACATCATTAGTTCATTGTCACAGGCCTGAATCATAGGATCCGTTATCGTAGGAAGTGCTACTTCTACCACCATAATATCAAGTACAGACATACAGTTTGAAGAAGGATCAATGACTTTTACCCATAGATCCACACCGGTAAGATCAGCATTCGTTGCTGGGGATAGAAGGCTACCTCCATTATTTGGATCACCATCATACCATTCAACGGTAAATCCATTGCCTCCTTCGACCGTTGCATCGTGTTGGGTTAAATCATAATCCGTAAGCTCATTGATACATATTTCTAAATCTGGATCGGTAATGGTAGGATCAGGATTTTCAGTAATAGTAACCTCTATGATTGATGTACAACCATTGATATCTTCCAATTCTACCCATAAATCAAACCCACCAGAAATATCTACATCTGTTGCTGGATTGATAATAACGCCTCCGTTACCAGGCTCACCTTGATACCATGTAACCGTACCTGTGCCTACATTCCCATCTTCATCCGTAAGATCATAATTCATCAAGTTGGACGTACAATCTTCGATATCTGGATCGGTTATCGTTGGCCCAAATGTCTCTGTGATCGTTATTTCTAATTCGGCGGTACAGGTACCGTCATCGACAAGTACCCATATGGATGTCATACCCGTCAGATCTGCATTGCTAAATATTTCGGTGGCAAAGCCGCCTGAGGGTTGATCATCCCACCAAGTAACAGTTTCACCGCCTCCAACGGTAAAATCATGTTGGGTGAGATCATAATCTTCTAGCGCGGCAGTACAACCCTCGATGGTTATCGGTGTGATTGGAGGTGCTGGATCGAGATCTAAAATGAAACTATCCTCTCCATTACATCCGTTGACATCCGATGATGTTAAAAATATTTCATCGCCGTCTGATGCGCCAGATAAAATAGTAGAAAGTGAACTAGTGTTAGAAAAAGAACCAGTGCCATCTGTAGACCATACGGTGCTATTTATTTTTGAAGCGTTCACTGTTCCATCTAAACTAATTACTTCATCTTCACAAGCTGTCAATGGTTCTATAATATCCGGTATCGCTTCGTAACAAACTACGACTACATTAGAAAATGTATTTGTTTCAGCACCTGCCCAATTCTGATTCGTAATAGAAAAGTCAAGAGACAAGGCACCATCTGTACAAATATCACAACTAAAGTCTCCAAATTGATCAGCATCTGTTGTTCCAGTACCACCAATTAACTTTGTACAAGAAGTTTGTTCAACATCATCTAGTATTACTCTTATCCACATAAAATCCCAACACCCACAACATCTATCTAATTGTGGCATTGTTGGATCACCAATACATGCAATGCCTGAAGGAGGACAAGGAGGTCCAGCACCTGATGTTGCGCAATCCTCAACAGTTTCCATATTTCCTGATCCTTCCCAAGGTTGACTAAACTCATAATCAAGGGATAATGATATTGAAGTACAATTTGAAATATCAAGTGTATAGACATCTTCCACCTCGGTATCAATACCAGTGTAAGAGGCTCCACTATCATTTAGCAAAGTCGTTTGTCCAAATACAAAAACACTCATCAATAAAATTGGAAAACAAAATAGAACTTTTCTCATCGTCTCAGGTTGTCGTGTGTTATCACTCGTTAAAATCCAATAAATTAAACCTTCGACTAGTTGTACTGATGCTAGTTATCCGTACCTGATGATGAGAACAAAGGGGGTTATGATATACGTTTTTTAGGGAGTTAACTTTTATATCATACCAGGTACCTTACATTTAGCCAATACTTTGCTAGCCTTCTACTATGGAAGATACTGTTCTATGATTGATTGCTGCCTGATTCTAGGAACCAAAACATGATCAAGATACAAAAGTGAGTGGTACTACATACCATTTTCTGAGGTTAAATTACTGAAATAGTGTAGTTTACGAGCTAATTCAACACCTTATATATTACAATAATTTTATTATATAAATATGACGTTAAAATCAACCTTCTTACTAAAAAAAGGGAATCACTTAGGCTGCTTTCAATTTACTTAATTTTGCCTTAGATAGTTGCTTCAATGCAAAGTCCATATCTACATTAAATTCGGTGATGCTTTTGTCGGAAGGAATATCAAACATGACATCGATCAAAATTGCTTCAATAATGGATCGCAAACCTCTTGCACCAAGCTTAAATTCAAGGGCTTTTTCTGCAACATGATCAAGGACATCTTCTTCAAATGTAAGGGTTACACCTTCTAGTTTGAATAACTTCGTGTATTGTTTCATGATTGCATTTTTCGGCTCAGTTAAGATCCGAACAAGCGTTTCTTTATTTAGTGGTTCTAAATAAGTAAGTACCGGTAATCGACCAATCAATTCGGGGATCAATCCAAATTTTTTGACATCATGTTGATTTACATATTGCAGTAGATTTTCTTTATCTACTTTTTCTTTTACATCATTTGCATACCCAATAACCTGGGTATTCATTCGTCTAGAGATAACTTTATCGATCCCGGCAAAAGCACCTCCACAAATAAATAATATGTTGTGTGTATTGACTTTTATTAGTGCTTGTTCTGGGTGTTTTCTTCCCCCTTGTGGTGGCACATTTACTTCTGCACCTTCCAATATTTTGAGTAGCGCTTGCTGAACTCCTTCTCCCGATACATCACGCGTGATAGAAGGGTTATCCGCACGACGCGCGATTTTATCGATTTCATCGATGTAGACGATACCTTGTTCTGCTGCTGCAACATTATAATCACATACCGCTAATAAACGAACAAGCATACTTTCAACGTCTTCACCTACATACCCTGCTTCGGTAAATACAGTGGCATCAACAATCGCAAACGGTACATTCAAAAATTTTGCAATTGTTTTTGCTAATAACGTTTTTCCTGTTCCTGTCTCTCCAACGAGAAGAATGTTTGATTTTTCAATCTCTACATCATCAACACTTTTTTGATTCAAGCGTTTGAAGTGATTATATACAGATACGGCAAGGTATCGCTTAGCATCATTTTGACCTATTACAAATTGGTCTAAGTATAATTTAATGGATGCTGGTGTAGCATTTTCAGGCAGAGAAAAAGTTTCTGTTTTGATGCCTTTATCTCCCTTGTTTTGATTGATCTCACCATCTACAATTTCATGTGCTTGTTCGACACATGATTCACAAATGTGTCCATCAATACCTGCAATAAGGATGAGCGTATCTACTTTTTGCTTTCCACAAAATGAACATTTTTGTTCGCCTTTTTTAGCCACCTGTATATGTATTTAATATTAAAGGCATTAATATATTATAAAAATGTTTAATATATTAATGCCTCATTTAATTTGTCTTAATTATTTTCTAGACAGCACTTCATCTACTAGACCGTAAGCTTTAGCGACTTCTGCTTTCATCCAATTATCTCGTTCACTATCTTTCTCGATCTTTTTGAAGGTTTGTCCAGTATGCTTGGATAATATTTCATACAATTCTTGTCTCAACTCTTTAATCAAGTTGTATGATATCTCCATATCGGTAAACTGTCCTGACATTCCTCCTGAAGGTTGGTGAATCATCACTCTTGCGTGAGGAAGACATGTTCGTTTGCCTTTCGTCCCTGCACTCAATAATACAGCACCCATTGATGCTGCCAATCCAGTACAGATTGTTCCTACATCTGGAGCTACATATTGCATGGTATCATAGATTCCCATTCCATCAATGACAGATCCACCTGGGCTATTGACAAACATTTGGATATCTCTTTTATTATCTGTTGATTCTAGAAATAGCAATTGGGCTTGTACAACATTTGCAACATAATCATTAATGGGTACACCCAAAAAAATGATTCGATCCATCATAAGTCTTGAAAATACATCCATCCCGACAACATTCATTTGTCTTTCTTCAATTACTTGTGGTGTAAACCCCGATATATTAGGTCTTGCAGCTGCATATGCTTTTTCCATATACGATTCAAGCTGAAGGCTTCCCATTCCTAAATGCTTTACAGCATATTTTTTAAATTCATCTTTTGGAAACATAGTGTCTAATTTCTTTAGTATATAAATGCAATTTCTAGCCTTGCTGTTGCGCAGATTTCACTAATTCTTTAAAATCATCTATAGAAATACTGTTTTCAACGACCGTTACATCTTTTTGTAAGTTAGAAAATATTTTTTTAGCTTCTATTTCACCGTATGCGTTTTGAACTTGCTTTTTATCTTGCATCACTTGACCGACCATTTGATCAACAAATTGTGGGTTTGAAGCATAAGCACCCATATATCCTAAAACCTGGTTCGTTATATAAGCTTTCACTTCGTCCGGCTCAACTTTAACTTCATATTTCTTTCCAATTTCAGCTTTGATAAGCGTCCATCGTAAGTTATCTTCAAAATCTTTAAATCCTTTTTCTAATTCTTCAACTGGTGTTTCTTCATTCGTCCATTTAAGCCATTTCATTAAAAAGGCAGAAGGCAATTCAAATTGATTTTTCTCAATCAATGATTCCATCATCCCACGATACATCAAATTAGTACTTTGCTGATCATAAAATCCTGCAATTTCTTCTTTGATTTTTGCTCTAAATGCTTTTTCTGAATCCACAGCACCTTCACCAAACATTTTATCAAACAGCGATTGATCAACTTTCGATTCTTCCAATCGAGTAACGGTATCGATGACGGCTTCAAACGTGGAATTTACACCCTCCAAAGCATCTCCTTCCAATTTCAAAAGATATTTTTGAACAAACGCTTCGTCTTTATCTTTTTCCAATTTATAAATATCAAAGGCAATGGTAGCTCCTTGCTTTAATTTGTAAAGCTCATCTTTATACTCATCTGCTACATCATTTGTAAAAACCGTAAACGTAGATTCATGCCCATCTTTCTTTGCTTTCTTCCCGTCCATCTCATAAGCAGATAACGCAACTCGATCTCCTTCTTGAATTTTGGTTGATACTTCTTTCATATCTCCAAATTTCTTTACGGCCGCTGCAATTTCTTCATCCACCATCTTTTTCTCTACATCTACTTTATCCATAGGATAACTATCTGAAGAAGCAATACCCTTCACTTTAATTTCTGGAGCCACACCAATTTCAAATTTGAAGGTGTAATCTTGTAAATCTTTGTGGTTAAAATCCAATTGTTCTTGATCTTCTGTCATCAATGGATCACCAAGAATATTCAACTTTTCTTCTTGAATGTATTTGTAAAGTTGCTCTTGCATCTTACCATTAACGGTTTCAATAAGTGCATTGCCTCCATACATCTTTTTCACAAAAGCCATAGGTGCTTTACCTTTTCTAAACCCTTTAAACTGACCTTCTGATTGTTGCTTTTTTAATTTCTTGACGTAATCAGCTTCGTAGTCTGATTTTTCCACGGTAAGACTTATAACGGCATTTAATGCGCTAATGTCTTGTTTTGTTACCTGCATGTATTATTGAACTTGAAAGAATAGATAATTAATTCTTTTGAAATGGTGCGGATGAAGGGAGTCGAACCCCCACGCCTCGCGGCACTAGATCCTAAGTCTAGCATGTCTACCAATTCCATCACATCCGCAATCCTATTTCAAAAAGCGTTGCAAAGATAGTTTCTTTTACAAACTTATATAGGTTTCATTATGGTTATTATTTTTTTTTGGTGATTCCTGCGCTCAATCGCTTGGACCAGGCTGTTCCAGGTTCGCTTTTCGCTCATCCCCTTTCTGATCAAAATCAGGAAAGTGGAGCAAGCCCTTACATATCCTTATCACAATAATTTTGTGCCTTATTTATTAATAAAACATACTCCAATGAACGAAATTAAGCTCTAGCCATAAAAGGATAATTCATTTATAGTTTAATAGAATATCACTTTCATCAAATGTCATCATTCCCAATAAATCCTGACTATCTACGAAATACTACCGTTTTTTTTCTACTTTTAGTCCACAACTACTCAACTTGAACATGAAAACAATCGTATTCCTTTTAAGCGTTTTCCTTACTGTTAACGTTTCTTTTGCACAATCACACACAGAGTTTATCAAAATCGTTGGAAACTCAAAATCTACCATTCAATCAAATGGTTATATCGTTGAAGTACAATTACTTGAAGTCGAGCGAAATGAATATAAAAAAACACAAGAGCGAACACTTGAAGAAATTAAAAAAGACTTAGATATCGAACTCAAAACCATTGGTTTAAGCATCAAAAACCTTGAAGAGATCTTTCCACCACAACAGAACTACAGTAAACAAAAACAAGAACGTTTTAAAATTAAAGTAAAAACCGAAGAAGAAGCATCTGCTCTTTACAAGTTTCAAGTGTCAGGATACAAACCAACAGGTTTAAAATATACGTATGATGAAAATGCAAAAGTAGACGATGAAAAAATGGCCGCTGATGCTATTACCGATGCAAGACGTAAAGCTGCATCTCTAGCGAAGGAAGTTGGAAGAAAAGTAGGTGGAGTCCTCAGCATTGAAGATCGTTCTTTTTCAAATATTGGAATACCTTCAAGTTCGAATGAATCGCACACATTCAAATATACCGTTACCATCACATTTGAACTTATCGATTAATGGGAAACCTAACGTTTTTATTTACATTTTTGGTAATCACAACTGCATCTATTTCTGCAGTTTCTCAGGATACAATTTCAATTCAAGTAGAAGGCAAAGTGTCCTATGAAATACCACATGAAGCTATTTATTTGGAAATAAATTTTTCAGAAAATGGTGTTTCTTGTGGACCAAATACCCAGTTCGAAACCGTCTATGATCAAGTTGACAACTTCTATAGTCAAGTCAAAAATATAGGCTTAACTACTTCTTTTGAGGAAGTAAACGTATTCAAGAATTCAATATCAGGAAAAAATAAGGTCACCTTAAAAACGAAATTTACCGATATTGAAAGTGCAAAGAAAATACAAGAAGCTGCAGCATTCGCATTTGCCGATAAGGTAAATTATTTTTATTTATACCCAGAAAAAAAATTCGAAGATGAAGATGAAAAAGCAATATTAGCGTTAAGAGATGCTAAATCCAAAGCATTAAAGATCAAATCCGTGTTAAATAAAGAGCACATAAAACTCATTTCGATTGATGATGAAATAACGCCAACAATGCGTCCCTCACAATACTTCCCACCTGCATATAGACAAGTGCATCATTCAATAAAAGCAAACAAGCGATCATACAGACTGCTAGTAAATTACATATTATATTAAAGCCCACGCCAGATCAAATAGGTTTATTTCAATTCATAGTTAAGCATAACGATATATATAGATAAATCTAAACCTGATATGCCCTATTTATTAAAACAACAATCATTATAATTCAACACCGTAGATAAATAGGTCATTGGTTGTTCGTTTCAGACGAAACTAAAAAAAACAATCTATAGAACTCCATTAAAAAATCACGCTCTTAACATCAATTTCGATGAACAAGATTTACCTTAGCATACTATAATGTTAAACCATCATTTATGCCTACATTAAAAGCGATTACGGCCGAAGAGCTAGAAACGATACGAGCAACTTTTGGAAAATTGTATGATAAAGCGAAGCCAAAACTTAAAGATGAAGATGAAAACCATCTAAAAGCGGCCTTTGAATTGGCGCTTGATTCACATGGTCAACAACGAAGAAAATCAGGAGAGCCATATATTTTACATCCAATTGAAGTCAGCCGAATTTGTCTCGACGAAATTGGACTAGGTCCAACAGCATTAATTGGTGCCTTACTCCATGATGTAGTTGAGGATACTCCAATAACACAACAAGAAATCTTAGACCAATTTGGGCCTAAAATTTCTAAAATAGTCGATGGTCTAACTAAGATTGATGGTCTTTACAACCAAGAAGGAAGTCCCCAAGCAGAAAACTTAAAAAAGGTATTAAGTACATTAGTAGAAGATGTAAGGGTTATCCTCATCAAGCTTGCAGATCGCTTACATAATATGAGGACCATTGATTCAATGCCGCATCATAAGCAAATCAATATTGCAGCAGAAACATCCTATATCTATATTCCGTTAGCCCATAGATTGGGCCTTTACAACGTTAAGAAAGAACTGGAAGATATTATACTAAAAATTAAAGAACCCGAGGAGTATAAAGAAATTGTCCAAAAATTAAAGGATACTGAAGAACAACGACAAGGATACATTAGCGACTTTTTTGAACCTCTTAAAGCAAAACTCGATGCATTTAAAACCGAACTAAATGAACGCTACCAATACCAAGCGAAGAGCAAAGGGGAAAAGGCACTGGTTTTTGATTACCGAATTTTAGGAAGATCAAAAGCGATTTCATCGATCTATAACAAACTAAAAACAAAGAAAGTACCTTTTGAAAAAATTTACGACCTTTTTGCCGTTAGAATTATCGCCGATGTGCCCGTTCATGAGGAAAAGCACGTTTGCTGGCAGATATACAGCATCATTACAGATGTTTACAACCCGATCCCTGAACGGTTAAAAGATTGGGTCACATCACCTAAAGGTAATGGATATGAATCACTACATACAACCGTTATTGGACCATCAGGCAAGTATGTAGAAGTTCAAATTCGTTCAGAACGAATGGACGAAATTGCCGAAAAAGGATTTGCCGCTCACTGGAAATACAAAGGCATAAAAAACAGCAATAATGTATATGACCGATGGCTCAATAACATTCGAGAAATATTGGATGCTGATGAAGGAAATGCATTAGAATTTATTAATGATTTTAAGACCAACTTATTTAGCGAAGAAGTGTATGTATTTACACCAAATGGTGATATGCGTGTCCTACCAAAAGGCGCCACCGCTTTGGATTTTGCTTTTGATATTCACTCAAATTTAGGCTATACAACTACTGCGATTAAGATCGATGATAAAATTGTACCGATGGGATACAAACTCCAAAATGGAGATCAAATAACCGTCATCACAAACAAAAGTCAAAAACCATCGGAATCGTGGTTAAAAATGGTTATTACAGGTAAAGCCCGATCGAAAATCAGGGCTTCCATGAAAGAAGAAAGGCGTAAACAAGGAGAACTAGGTAAAGAAGCCCTCGAAAGGAAGTTGAAAAATATGAAAGCTTCATTTGAAGACAATATAGATATGCTTGTCAAGCACTTCAACTTAAGAAGTCGACCAGATTTATATTTTGATGTTGCCAATGATAATATCAAAATGTCAGAACTAAAGGTCTTTAAGGTAGAAGCGCAACAATTAGTGCTAATCGAACAAGAGCCTAAAATAGGAAAGCAAGCACCTGTCGATGTACCAGTCAAAGAACCTGCAAAAAAAGAAAGGAAAGGCAAAACCAATATTTTAGTAAATGGAGAACCCATCAATACCTATAAATTTGAACTAGCAAAATGTTGCCACCCCGTTCAAGGAGAACCCATCTTTGGATACCTTACGTCTGTTAACGGACTGAAAATTCATCGACTGAATTGTGCGAATGCATCCAATCTACTCGTTAAATACGGATACCGCGTATTAAATGCGGAATGGAGTGGTATCAGTTCTAGTTCAGAATTTGTAGTCGATTTACTCATTATCGGTGTCGATTCAGGAATCGGAGTGTTACAAGCACTCACGAATGAAATATCAAACAAACTAAAATTAAACATGCGATCCTTCAGTATTTCGGGTAATCAAGGTGTTTTCGAAGGTAAAATTAGTATTTTAGTTAAAGATAAAGACCAGTTAAATATGGCAATACATAGCATTAAAAAACTAGAAGGTATTGCCGAGGTTTCTAGAGTAGATTAAGAGAATATTATGAGTCATAGTAATGAAGCGTTAGAAAATATTATTGCCCAAGTAAAAACCATCTTTGCTGGGCACTTGGAAGTAAAAAAGCATCGAAAGACACCAGAGCGGTTTGCTATTTTAGAAGAAATCTATCGTCGAACGGATCACTTTGATGCTGAAGCGCTCTATATCCATATGAAAAACCAAAACTATCGTGTATCCAGGGCAACCGTTTATAACACGCTTGATTTATTAGTTAGTTGTGACCTGGTAACAAAGCATCAGTTTGGTAAAAACATGGCTCAATTTGAAAAGTCTTATGGTTATAAACAGCATGACCACCTTATATGCATCGAATGCGGAAAAGTGTTAGAATTTTGTGATCCAAGAATTCAAAACATTAAAAATATGATGGGGGAACTTATGAAATTTGAAGTGCTAAGTCATTCTTTAAATCTGTATGGTCGATGCTTGGATGGTTGCTCTGAAAAAGCAAAAAAAAGAATTAAGAAAGAAGCCGCTTCCGAAGTCGAGTAAGGTATTGCACCCCAAGCAACATACGATTGCCATACCACGAAGCCATTTCTCCATCTATTAAATGAATCGATTTTTTCGGAAAAGCTCGTTGATACTCAATAATATGTTTTTGTTTGAACGGGAATGGTTCGGAAGACAAAAATACAATATCTGCATCTGTAGCTTGCAGCTCTTCTTGGGTGATACTAGGATATCGATCCATATGACCGAAAACATTTACAAACCCAGTTTCCTCCAACATATGATGAATAAACGTATCTCCACCAACACTTATTAGCGGCTTTTGCCAAATGATATAAGCAACTTTTAATGGTGGATCAGAATCATGATGTAATGTATTCTTTATGGCTTTATTTAATGTTATTCCTTCATCTTCGACGCGTAACAATTGTGCAATTTGATGATTCATAACTAAGGCATCATCCAATGTCTTAACATTTGAGATATAAACTTGACAAATCTCCATCAATGCTTCGACTTGTTCCTTGACATTTTCTTCCTTGTTGGCTAATATTAAATCTGGCTTTAATTGTTTCACAATTTCAATATGAACATTCTTAGTCCCTCCTATAATACTGATTTCTTTACGCAAATGAGCGGGGTGAACACAAAACTTAGTACATCCAACCAATGATGATCCATGCCCCAAATAATCAACGAGTTCCGTCATACTTGGCACAAGAGAAACTATTCTTCTCGGTGTATGTTGAAAGGTTAATGATCTTTGTAATTGATCTTTTAGTTGGGTCATTCCCCTTTCTTCTTGACGCCAGTCCATGTAGATTCACCGGCTAATATTGCAATATCCAAATGGTTTTCCTTTGGAGGTACAGGACAATTAAAACCATCAGAATAAGCACACCAAGGGCTATATGCCTTGTTAAAATCAATGATTATAGATCCGTTTTTCAACTCTTTTTTTGAAACATCAATGTATCGTCCTCCGCCATAACTAGACTCTCCATTTGTCGCATCCATAAAAGGTAGAAACAAATAGTTTTTATATTCTTCCATTTGAGCTAAAGCAATATTTTGATAAATATGAAGTGTAATTATTTCTTTTTCTCTTGGACAATTCAAAACAGCATATGCACGGTAATCTTTAACTTTACCGCTATACGTATCAATTTTTACGGTATCCACATTTGGTGTAAGCGTATACTTACATTCAAGACAAAAGCTCGGATCTAATGGAAAATAGTTTAGGTGTTTAACATCTGTTTTCTTAATGGGAGATCGATCATCTTCTAAGTGTTCAGTAATGGTGTCTGCCCGAAAGGTTTTCATTTCTGAACGATATTGCTTCGTAATCTTCTGACTGCAACCCATGAGAAGAATGGAACATACTATGAATAAGTAAGCGTTTTGTTTTTTCATGATTGTGGTCCATTATAAAAGATGAAGCTTATGCCTATTCCTTTGAAAAATTCATCGACATCGCCTGAATAATTTGGAAGTTCCATATCGTTTGCTAATTGAAGCAAGGATATACTTTGAAGAGGGAAATCAAAATATGGACGTAAAGCAAAACGAGTAAATGCTTGACCTCCAAATTCAAAAAGGATATACGTTTTTATATTCCATTGGTACATATCTTTATCAATAACAGCAACTCGCTTATCCGTATTTTTTATATCTCGTTGAATTCGAACGTTTCTCGGACCTATACCGATCCCGTAACTTATTATTTTGTTCGTCTTAAACTCAACACCAGCATTTAACCCATTCACGGTATAATAATATTTTTTTTCAAAAAGAATCGTACCATCTTCACCATACGTTTCTCTTGTCCGTCGTAAATTTTGTAAACTTAGATCTAAGCCCCAATTCCCTACCATATACCGAAGACCTAAATGAATACCTGACATTACACGTAATGCTGGAAAATCCTCTTCTAATCTAAATGCATTCGCGGTATTAAATTCTGTAACTAAGTCATTGTGTGCATTCGCTAACGTATAGCTTGTACCAATCCCAACTTGAAAATTGATTTGTGCATCGCTATTCGAAACGAATGAAAAGAAAAATAAAATGAAAACAACAAAAAGGTAGTTTTGCATAGAGTGCTATAATATTATATAAATATAAAGATTATAAATATTTTTGGCACCAATGCAACGCGTATACCATACCTATGTCTAAAAAGAAAAAAGAAAAAAATAACGCAAGTTCTTCGGCTAAAACGAATAAAAGTTCATTGGCAAGAAAAACCCCAAAGGTCTCCATTTATTCAAGTGAGGGATTTTGGCTCAAAAATAAATGGGTCATTGCAGTATTTACCGTTTTAGGAATCGGTTTATATTTCCAAAGTATTCCCTACGGATATATTCTAGATGATCAAATTGTTATATCTGACAACGAGTATACACAAGAAGGCCTCAATGGTATATGGAAAATATTGACCACCGAAAGTTTTCAAGGGTATTTTGGAAAGCAAAGAGATCTGGTACAAGGAGGAAGATATAGACCTTTATCCATTGTTACTTTCGCAATCGAACAATCCATTTCTAAAAACAACCCTGCACTGCAACACATCATAAACATCCTATTATATATCCTTTGTGGGTTATTGCTCTTTCGAATATTTTCCTTCCTAATTCCAGAAGATAAATCCTTTTGGTTTATGTCGATCCCCTTTGCTGCTGCTACCCTATATATGGTGCACCCCGTGCATGTCGAAGCGATCGCAAACATAAAAGGTAGAGATGAGATAATGGCATTTATCTTTTCATTAGCCACTATGTATTATAGTTTTAAGTATATCCTTCAAAAGAAAAATAGTGCTTTGATCCTAATGGCCTTCGTTTACTATTTGGGGATCCTATCGAAAGAAAACACCTTGACATTTTTGGGTGTTGTACCTATGACTTTATTTTTATTTACACGAATGAGGAATAAGGATATTCTCAAAGTTTTAGGTGTATTATTAACCGTAACTGTTTTATATCTTATTCAGCGATACGCCATTATTGGTTATTTAATTAACACGAACTTGCCAAAGGATGTAATGAACAATCCATTTGCTGAAATGAATGGAAGTCAAAAAAATGCGACTGTAACCTTCACACTCCTTAAATACTTGGGATTAGGTTTCTTTCCCCACCCATTGACACATGACTACTACCCTTACCATATTCCTAAAATGGAATGGTCCAATATATGGGTTTTATCAAGTTTATTGATTCATATAGGATTGACCACTATGAGTCTATTATGGATACGAAAAAAACCACTTATAGCTTGGTGCATATTATTCTATATTATGACGATTTCTATTGTTAGCAATGCAATATTTAATGTCGGTACATTTATGAATGAGCGTTTTATTTTCATCAGTTCCGCTGCTTTTTGTGTATTCTTAGCCCACTTATTCTTGAACATTATTCCATCCAAAGGTTGGTTTAGTAAAAAGATTGGAATGGGCATTATCGGTTTAATCGTTTTGCTTTTTGCAATAAAAACAATCACCCGAGTACCAGCATGGGAAAATGCAATGACCTTAAATAGGTCTGCTGTAAAAGTTTCAAAAAATAGTGCTCGAGCAAACTCGTTTATGGCAACAGCACTCTACAAGGAAGCATTAAACATTTCAGATAATACAGCCAGAAAAAGTAATTTACTTGAAGCACAGCAATATTCTGACAAAGCACTTACTATACTTCCAAATTATGGAAATGCTAATCTTATGGCTGCAGGAATCGCTGCTGAAATTTTCAAAATTGATAAAGATATTGATAAGTTGATCGCTACTTTTATTACCGTTGGAACAAATAGACCCCAACTTGAATTTTTAAAAGAATTTTCTACTTATCTTAATGATGTGAATCCTGCAAAAATGACCGATTTTTATTATGAACTTGGTCATAATGTTTTATTTCAACAAAAGAAAAATTATAAATGGGCACAACATATTCTTCTCTTAGGTAATACGCACGATCCTTCAAATGTGAAGATCAAGCAATCCATTAGTAAGATTTACCGAATGATGGGAGATGAAAATGCGGCTCGAAAATATGAATAACAATCATGCTAATCGAACAACTTCCGTACCTAATCGCTTTATCCAAAATTTCACTTATTGGATCTAAAAAAGCACGCCTACTCATTAGTTATTGTGGCGGAGCTAAACCTATTTTTAAAAAATCAAAAACTCAGTTACTAAAAATTCCTGGAATCGGACCAAAGCTGGCAGAGGCTGTGCTTAGAGCAGATCCCATGACTTTATCCCAGATGGAAATGAAATTTTTATCTGACCATCCAGAAATTAGGGTGATTCCATTTAATGACAATGACTTCCCCAATCGTCTAAAACAAAACGAAGATGCTCCTTTGTTTTTATATTATCGAGGTAATACGGATCTGAATAATACCAGGACCGTAGCTATTGTTGGTACTCGAACGCCCACTAATTATGGTAAATTATTTTCTGATGCGTTAGTCAAAGGCCTTAAAAAATACAATTGTACAATCATAAGTGGGCTCGCCTACGGTATTGACTCTGAAGTACACAGGGCCTGTATAAAGTATGACATCCCTACGATAGGCGTTTTAGGTCATGGGTTAGACAAAATCTATCCACATGAAAATACCGCATTAGCAAAAAAAATGGTCTCAATGGGAGGTCTATTAACCGAATTTCCACCATTGACAATCCCATTGAGAGAAAATTTCCCTAAGCGTAATCGAATTATCGCAGCAATGAGTGATGCCGTAATAGTCGTTGAATCTAAACGAAAAGGGGGATCGATCATTACTGCATTATTGGCAAACGAATACAATAAAGATGTATTTGCACTACCAGGCAAAATCAAAGATGAGTATTCCATCGGATGCAATTGGCTAATAAAAACACATCAAGCAGCAATGCTTGAATCTTCGGATGATATAGGTTATATCATGATGTGGGACCAGACCGCAGAAGAACCCAGCCAAAAATCTTTATTTATTGATTTGAACGATGATGAGCAAAAAGTTTGTGCTATTCTTGATACACAAGTAGAAACAAGTTTTGATACCATTCATTATCAACACAATAAATCCGTATCCGAATTGTCAAGTATACTTTTAAATCTTGAATTTAAAGGAATACTAAAGACACTTCCAGGTAAAAGGTATATTTTAGCCTGAAAATTTGAAAATGATACGATCAATATTATTGCTAGGTCTTTTGTCGTTTTGTATCCAATGTAAAACGGCAACAAAAATTCAAACAGTCGATCAAGATACAGTTGCTCCGATAGCAATTCCAACGGTTGATAAACCAAAGAATATAATATTAATGATTGGGGATGGCATGGGCTTAGGTCAGCTGACTGCTGGAATGTATTATAATGGCAATAAGACGGCTTTAGAAAAATTTCCAGTCATCGGTTTGCACAAATCTCATGCAGGAAACAAATTAATTACCGATTCGGCTGCAGCAGCAACCTCTTTCGCAAGTGGTGTAAAAACCTACAATGGTGCTATAGGTGTAGATATGGATACGGTAGCTGTAGAGACTGTTTTAGAAAAAGCAGAAAAGAAAGGACTAGCAACAGGACTTATTGCTACATCAACAATTGTCCATGCGACACCAGCCAGTTTTATTTCACATAATAAATACAGAAAAAATTATGAAGAAATTGCACTTGATTTTATGGATACTGAGATCGATTTCTTTGCTGGAGGGGGTAAGAAGTTTTTTGATCGAAGAGAAGATGAAAGAGATTTACTGAAAGAAATGGAATCAAACGGATATATTATATGTAATTACCTTACAGATTATGATAATTGCCCGATTGATCCTTCAAAAAACTTTGCTTATTTGACCGCCGATGCAGATCCATTACCTGCAAGCCAAGGGCGTGACTACCTCGAACCAATTACGAAGTCAGCTCTACCCTATTTAGATAATAAAAATGACAATGGTTTTTTCTTAATGGTTGAAGGATCACAAATAGATTGGGGAGGACATGCTAATAATTCAGAGTATATCTTGACGGAATTTGTTGATTTTGACAAAACCGTTAATCATGTACTTGAGTGGGCAAAAAAGGATGGAGAAACATTAGTTATTGTGACAGCAGACCATGAAACTGGAGGCTATGCAATACAGCAGGAATCCACAATGGATTCGCTCATTACAGCATTTACATCAACGTATCATACAGCCGTTATGATTCCTGTATTTGCTTATGGTCCTGGCAGTGCTACTTTTAGCGGCATTTATGAAAATACTGCAATATTCGATAAAATGGTAAGAGCCTTATCACTTGATAATTCACCCTCAACATTTAAAAAGTAATCTTCATCATTAAACTTCATTCAATGAGATTTTTTTCTGCCGTATTTTTTTTGATCACGCTTCATGTTTCATTGATAAGTCAAAATAATGAATCACCCCAAATTAATTGGATGACATGGAATGAAGCTATAGAAGCCAATAAGTTAGATCAAAAAAAGATCTATGTTGACATCTATACATCATGGTGTGGATTCTGTAAAAAGATGGACCAGTCGACCTTTCAGGATCCAGATGTTATCAACATGCTTAATGAACACTTTTATGCCATAAAATTTGATGCAGAACAAAAAAATCCAATTGATTTTATGGGGCATACATTTGAATATGAATCTCTATCTGGTACACGAGGAGTGCATATGTTAGCTTATTCTTTGACCGCGGGAGAACTCGCCTACCCTACTTTTATTATGTTAGATGAAGATATAGCAAGAATTCGCGTTTCTCCTGGTTTTAAAGACACGAAAGAGGTATTGAAAGAATTAGAATTTGTGGTTAAAGAAAAATATAAATCACAAAGCTTTGAGGATTATAATAAATCTTAGATTGCTTTAAATTCAATTGTGATCGTACCACATTGTTCTGTCTGATCACTTGCTGAAAAAACATACTCATAGACACTTTCTTTTGCTAAAGATATTAAGTATGATGAGGTTGTTGTAGATCCTTTTTGTTGAAAACTTGATGATATAACACGACCACTTCCATTCACACAAATCTTAACGGCGACAATTCCTTTATCATTTGATTTATCTGTAATCGTTGGCGTTCTAAGAATTTTACGACCAACAAATCCATCGCCTACTTGGCCCTGTCCTTTGACAATATCACCTATCGATGAGGTACTTGGAGTGTATGTTTCATCATTGCCTTGACTCGAATTAGCATTTGTACCTTTAGAAAATAAATTTCCAAATGCAGATCTCTTTTCATTTACCATTTCTTCGTCCGTTGGCTTTGAAGGGACTTCTATAGTAGGAGGTACTTCTATAGTAGGAGGTACTTCTTTGATAATCTCCGATGTCTTTTCAACCTTTTCTTCCTTTTCTTCTTTTTTAGGTTTTTCAGCAACGACTTCAGTGGTTTCAACTTGTTGCTTTGTAACAGATTCTACGACTGGAGCAACACGCACCTCTACAGGAGGTTTAGGCTCAGGTCTTTCGATCGCTGGAACAGAAGCTTTTACTTCTACAATCTTACTTTCGATGGCAATTTTCTCTGCTGCACGATTTATTTTTTGTTCTTGCTTTTTTGCTTGACCGATCTTTTCATTTGTTTCAAAAGATGGTTCACCAATATCTGTAGTAAAATTTACCGCAATAGAATGGTAACTTTTAGGAGGATCCAAGTGCTTTACAATCGGAATAATAAAACAAAGCAATAATACTATATGTACGATTATTGAAATGATAAAGCTTTCTCGCTTCTCTCGATCCGAATGTATATTTGTAAATAAAGAAGACATAAGACAAATATATTAAATATTTTACTCATATGTTATAACTTATTTATCAAGGGATATTAAATAAATATTAAAAAAATGAAAATTTATTTGAATCATTTGTAACTTTTAGAACAGTAGATCCGTATAAGCAATACAAAACAACCAAATCAAATTATTTTGACTACGAAAGATTACAATCAAATGGTGATGAGTCACGCAGATGCATTGTTTCGCTATGCGGTAAAACTCACGGGTAATTCCATGGAAGCGGAAGACGTGGTTCAAAATACATTTGAAAAAATTTGGATACGAAAAGATCAAATTACGATAGACACTGTGAAAGCATTGTGTTATCGAATTACACATAATAATGTGATGGACAATTTTCGTAGAAAGAAACTAGAGCGAGAAGCACCTATTATGGGAGATATATCTTCTACATCGGACGTCCTTGCTTTTGAATCTCGGGATATTATAAATCAAGGGTTTTTACAATTGTCTGAGGTTCAAAAATCACTGATTCTGCTTCGAGATTACGAAGGTTACAGTTATGAGGATATTGCAGAAATATTAGAAATGAGTCTCGGCAAGGTAAAAGTATATCTGTTTAGAGCGCGAAAACAAATGCAAAAAGAAATTAAAGAATTAGAAATTGATATTAAACTATAAATTATGAAAATCATCGATATCAATACATACGAATCATATATTTTAGATTTGGTTGAAGGGACTATTAGTGATGTAGATCGTGTCGCTCTAGAGCAATTCCTAGATTTACATCCTTCTATAAAGGAAGAAATTGAAGAGTTTGAACTCATCACTCTTAGTCCTTCTATCCAAACCAATCACCCCAATAAAAAGGCATTACTAAAAAAAGAAATACCCAATGTTATTCCTTTTGCTTATAAAAGATGGATTGCTGCTGCAAGTGTCGCTTTATTAATGGGTTACAGTATATTTTGGATATTCAATTCAGATACAGAAATGAAAGCGACCTTGGTCGAAACGAACATACAAGCTGAGGACAAGATTGAAAAAATAAGTGATAATGATTCTTCTTTTATCGGTATAAAAAAAGAGGAATTAGCGGTTGAAGAACCGAAAGGGTCTTTAAAAGCCCAAAAGCATATTCCTTCAATAAAACCCATTATTGAGACAGAAAATAAAGGAAAAGAAGTGGTCGGCGTAATTAAAAACCAAGAAAACAGAAATTATCGTCCTTCACTTAAGTTAAATAATGATAAGAATAATGAAGCATCAGAGGTAATGGTAGCAATAGACGCAGCAAAAAGGCAAAAAAGGATCAACGAATCAAATCTAAACGTCGAATTATCGAATAGAAAGAGTGAAATCGCCTTTGATGTTTTAAAGAATGATCTTCAACCAATAAGATCGAAAATAAAAAGAACAAGACTAAGTACAGATGTAAATATGAAATTTGACTTAGCTATGCTTAACCAAGCTAAAAGTAAAACGCCAATTAATAGACCTCTTTTAAGATATGTTGGAAAATTAGCTTTCGCCAATGCGAGTGCATCGTTTATTCCTTCCTATTTAAAGAATATATCAGAAAACACGCTTAACAAAAAATAGTGAAAGCCTTTTTAAGATGGAGCTTAATCGAATCGAACATCTTATAAAATCTTTCAATAACGTTCATTCAATCAAAAAAATTAAAACAAATAGATATGAAAAATATTATTCTAATAATAACAGCTGCCTTTATGGGCTTATTTAGTAGCCCTGTTATCGGCCAAAACAATGATACAGAAAGTAAACTAAGTGAACAACTAAAGAGTGTCATAGACTCTATTGAGGCCAATGGTATCAAAAACTTGAAAATCAACGAAGATGGAATCTTTATCAACTTTGATAATGACAACGATTTTGATGAAGAAATTAATTTAGATTTTGATGGAGAAATTGATATTGATATCGATGGTGATGTTCAAATCCGAGGCAATGATGAAGAGATTGATGGGGATTGGGAAGAAGGAGATGATGAAGACTTTGATTGGGATCTTGACATGGATAGTGATAATGATTGTGACGATGACAATGACGATGATTGTGATGATGAAGACAATTTTAGGATGTTGTTGCTAGACCTTGGAATGTCAAGTTTTATGTTTGACAACAGTCTAAATTTACCCGGAGACCTTGATGAATTCCAATTAAAATATCCTGGTTCAGTCAATGTAAATTTACACTTGTTTCGTCACCGATTAAACTTTGGCAATTCAGGATTACATTTTGATTATGGGGTATCCGTAAATTGGAAACATTACAAGTTTGAAAATGATTTTAAAATTACACCCAATATATCAACATTAGAATTGGTCCCAAGTGAAACAACTTTCAAAAGCAATAAATTACGAACAACGTATTTAGAATTACCTGTATCATTTACCTATCACAAAAGAGGAAGCAAATTTTTCATTTCTGGAGGAGCATATGGATTTATGAAAATTGGGTCTAGCCAGCGCATCAAAAGTGAAAATGCTGATACGGAAAAAATCAAAGACGATTTCAATTTAAGGCCTTTTGGCTTCGGTTTACAAGGGAGAGTAGGTTTTGGTCCATTAGAATTTTATGCTCAGTATGGTCTAGAAAATTTATTTAATGATGGTATAACACCAGCTTTGACACCTGTTACTTTTGGTATTGCCATATTAGGCTTCTAGCCTTCCTTTTATATAAATTAGAACATTTGACATTATAAAAAGCCTCCAAATTTTGGAGGCTTTTTTATTTATTGCATCATTAGATCACTGTAGGATTTATGAACCAATTGATTCTTTTCTAACTTAAAATACTCAAAGTAATAATCGCAATCTGCTTTCAATTTTTTAGTTGAAAATATGCCTTTAGTATCAATCGCTTCCACTTCAATAAAAGTACCTAGTTGATTAACAATATCAAAGTGAAATTTGATATGATCAATAAAGTATATCTTCCTTCGTTTATCAACGATAATTTTAATACCAAATTGATGTTTTAAAATTTCTTTTATGCCATCACTTTTAGGATGCTTATATAATATGATATTGGACAATTTAGCCTCTGCTTTATCGGGACGATCGTACTGAATTAATGCATTTTCTATGGTACCTTCCCTCAATTTTAATCGTCCTTTCTCCGTATTAAAATACGTATCGATTTGATGATCTTCTCCTTGAAAGATTGGATTTAGTTTTTGCAACAAATTCTCATAGACAGACAAGTCTTCAACCCTAGCTTTGAATTCTACGTTTTTAAGATGCATATGATTCGTTGAAATAAATAAAGATTGCCAAATGGCAAAAGGTATCGTTATTTAGGATCGGTAATGATTGCTTCAATTTGGAATTGATAGGCCAAATCTAAAATAGCAACCACACTTTCATTTGGAGAATTAGGGTCAGGCGCTATTACGACTGTTGCTTTTTTAGGATTTTCCTTTTTTATTGCGCGAATATTTTTCGAAATTGTTCGATATTGGGCCGGGCTTCCATTCCAAGTATAGGTACCTGAAGATGCAATTTTGACCACTGCTGGTCGATAATCATGCGGTGGCGGATTCGAATTTGATTTTCCAGGTAATTTTAAGTTTAGTGCATTTGGAATAACCATAGACGAGGTAAGCATGAAAAAGATCAAAAGAAGGAAGATAATATCCGTCAATGACGACATACTAAATTCTGGATTTACTTTATTTCTTTTTTTAAGTCCCATATTATTTTCTTGCTTCTGTCGCTATAATCGCTTTTACTTGTAGTCTACTTGCTATTTTCATTACCTCGTTTACCTTTTTCCAAGGCACGCCTACTTCTGCGATAATGGTTACACTTGCATTTTCATTATTTGACTGTCCTACGGCCTCTTTATATATTTGTTTTTCCAAAGAGCTCATACTTGATTTTTTACCATTGAACGTCACTTTACCATCTTTGGTCATCATCACCGCTAGATCAGTAGGTGCTACGGTCTTACTATCGGACTTTGCCAATGGAACATTGATTTGCACCATCGAAGAAGTCAACATAAAGAAAATGAGCAACAGGAATATAATGTCCGTCAAAGAGGACATACTAAACTCCGCGCTTACTTTATTTCTTTTTTTCATCTAAATTTCAATTAGGCACTTGGTTCTTGAAGAAGATCCATAAAATCCGTTGCAGTTCTCTCCATCTGATAAATTACTTTATCTACATTCGCTACTAGAATGTTATATCCAACAAAAGCCAAAATACCGATAAATAATCCACCCGCCGTTGTAAAAAGTGCTTGATAGATACCTCCAGCTAATACATCTGGCGTTACATTTTGTTCGGATGACATTTTATAAAAAGCTAAGATCATCCCTGTAACCGTTCCAAAGAATCCAATCATGGGCGCCGCTCCTGCAATATTTGCCAAACTAGATAATCCTTTTTCTAATTTAAAGATCTCAAGGTTTCCAATATTTTCAATGGCTGCGTCGATATCTCTCAAAGGCTTACCGATTCGTTGAAGTCCTTTCTCTACCATTCGTGCATATGGAGAATTATTGGTTGCCGCTATCGCTTTTGCTCCGTCAATATTCCCTGCAGCTACTGATGCTCTAATATTGTTGATAAATTGAGTATCAATTTTTCCCGCTTTTTTAATAGACAACCATCTTTCGACGAAAATATACAATGCTAAAAAAGATAGTATCACTAAAATTCCAACGATGACTAGACCTAGGATATCACCAAAGCTACCATCTTTGTAAAGTAATTTCATGACACTCATTGTCTCGACTTCGTCTTTAGCCTGAAGAAAAAAGAAAAATAAATTCGCCATTATAATTTTTTATATGTGTTCAAACGTGCTCTATATCGAGTTCAGTATAAACTCTGTGTGAAATTAATTAATATACCATACATTACAAATTAATGATATGTGAATTCTAAATGAATTGGGTATATAATTGATTTTGTGGTACAATTTTCGAAAATTAAGTTCTAACCACCGATTTCTTTGAGCACAATTTGACGATATGAATTCCCAATTGGCAGTTTTGCATTGTGGATAGCAATCTGATTACCATGTATAGCTTCCAATTTATTTTTATTAATCACAAATGATTTGTGAATCCGTAAAAAGGAATGTGGCTTTAATTTTTGCTCCATTTTTGTCAAAGTTGAAGCCGTTAATATTTTTTTATCCTCAAAATGGATTTGGACAAAATTCCCTTTGGACTCAACATAAAGGATTTCTTCGATTTTAATATTATGTTTTACGCCATCTACTTTCACAAAAAAAGACGTACCCAATGGTTCTGATTTGACAATTGGCTTTTGTTCGGAATTTGTACTTATAGAATCTTGAACTTTATGAATTGCTTGTATAAATCGGTCCAAACGAATGGGTTTTAATAAATAATCCTTTACACCAAATTCGTAGCTCTCCAGTGCATATTCAGAATAGGCCGTGGTAAGAATTACAGCTGGCTTATGTTTAAGAGTCTTCAAAAATTCCAAACCACTGAGCTCTGGCATATTTATGTCTAAAAATAATAAATCTATTGTTTCATTTCTAATGACTTTAAAAGCATCAAAAGCATTATAGCAATTATGAACTAATTCTAAGCCATCCATTTTTGAAATATAACATTCAAGTATTTTATGTGCTGGTGGTTCATCATCTACGATCAAACATCTTAGTTTCATAATTGTAGTATTAAGTCTACTATAAAAATATCTGGTTTTTCATTAATCATTAAATCATGACTTGTTGGATACATTAATTCTAGTCTTTTTTTAACATTCTCCAATCCAATCCCACCGGAGTGAACATGCTCCATTCGTTTCACAATTTTATTTGAACAATGAAAAGTAAATACATTCTTTTCGTCTAATTTTAAAGAGATATCTATCTTACCCGGAGTAATCCCTGTTCCATATTTAAAGGCATTTTCGACAAAAGGCAGAAGCAAAAGTGGAAGTATTTCTACCGTGTCGAAGGCACCTTTTTTTACAATACAAATCGCACAATCAAGCACTCGAATTCGTTCTAATTCTATATAGCTTTCTAGCGTTGATATTTCATCTGATAGAAGGGCAAATTTCTTTTTACCAGCTTGCAATTGATAGCGCAATAAATCCGCAAGTTCTAAAATAATATTATTCGCTTTTTCATGATCTGACAAATTAGTCGAATAAATATTATTTAAGGTGTTGAATAAAAAATGGGGATTCACTTGAGACTTAAGCAATTTAAGTTCTGATTCGATTTGTTTATTTTTTAGTTTTTGGATAACAAATAACTGTTTAGCTCCATTGTATGATAATTTCATTCCAAAAGCCACAAACAAAATCATGGGTGATATCAATACATTCGCCCAAAAACCTTTTAATACACCTAGTGTAAGAATAGAGGTACTTAGCAACGAATCTATAAAAGAAAAAATAAAAATTAAGAATACAATGGCAGCAGCAAAATGCCAATATTTCTTTTTCATAAGCAATCGATGATAAGCATAAAAAGAGGCGTAAATAAACAATATAGTCTCTAACATAAAGAGTATTGGAGACCATTTATCGCTGACTGGTTCAGGGTTCGTTTTATCTAAAACAAGGATTTGAATAATAAAATACCCTAAAAACAAAATCCATAAAATGGTGTGTCTCCAAAATCTAGGATGCTTAAAAAAGTTTTTCCATGTTAAACTTGATTCCATAATACAAAGGTGAACAACCCAAACAATTTTACCAAAAAAAAATGACAAACGCCGTTCGTCATCCAAAAAGCAACGATCATCACTAACCTAGGCTGACGCATCATTAAAACTTTAGTTCGGGTTTTGTTGACTCTATTTTTGGATTAATTATTCAACAAAAATTTGACATGATGTTATCAATCCACAAATTATCAAAAACATATACCAATGGGATTAAAGCACTAGATAATATATCCTTAGAGATTCCAATTGGTTTATTTGGGCTCTTAGGTCCTAATGGCGCTGGCAAATCCACATTAATGCGAACCTTAGCAAGCTTACAAATGCCCGATGAAGGCAAAATTTCACTAGGCAAAATCGATATTCTCAAACAAAAAAATGAACTCAGAAAAGTATTGGGTTATTTACCTCAACAATTTGATGTTTACCCAAAATCTAGTGCTCAAGATTTACTGAACCATTTGGCCATTCTCAAAGGGGTAACCCATAAAAAAGAAAGAAAAGAACTTGTTGATGCCCTACTTATGCGAGTGAATCTAATAGATCAACGAAAACAATCTGTTAAAAGTTTTTCCGGCGGAATGAAACAAAGATTTGGTATTGCTCAAGCATTAATTGGTAACCCGAAGCTAATCATTGTAGACGAACCGACGGCTGGATTAGACCCTGGTGAACGTAATCGATTCTACAACTTATTAGCCGATATTGGCCAACAAGCAGTCGTCATCCTATCAACACATATCGTTGAAGATGTGCGTGAGTTATGCTCCAACATGGCTATTATAAATCAAGGTAAGCTATTATATGCTGGAACCCCACAAAATGCAATCGCACAATTGGAAGGGAAATTATTCGAAAGAAAAATACAAAAAAATGACATCAGTTCATATCAAAATAAATATGATATCGTGTCTTCAAGAATGATCGCAGGGCAACCACTGATTCACATTCATAGTGATGTCCATCCCAATGAAGGATTCCACCCTATTAAATCAAATTTGGAAGATGTATTCTTTAAAATAATTAAAGCATAATTCAATTTATCTCACCTTTTACAATTTATTAAAACACTCCGTTATGTTCAATGCTATATTTCAATATGAACTCAGTTACCACCTTAAAAGACCAACCGTTTATGTTTTTTCAGTAGTTACTTTTCTACTTACTTTTCTTGCTTCAACAAATGATGGCATCGTTATCGGGGGAAGCAATGATGCCATTTACAGTAATGCTCCATATGTAATTATGAGCATCAGTTTATTATTAACAGTCATTGGTATTTTTATGACTACTGCCATTATAAATAATGCATTAATCCGAGATTACGATCATCAATTTGATGAAATTTTGTTTACTAAACCTATTGGCAAATCAAGTTTTATATTGGGACGATATTTAGCTGGTGTTATTATTTGCTTACTACCATTTGTTGGTGGTACACTGGGCATATTTTTCGCAAGTCTTATGCCGTTCGTAGACCAATCTGCTTTTGGTCCTTCAATCGTGAGTGGCTATTTAGCTTCCTTTTTTATTGGTGTAGTGCCTAATATATTATTTACATCATCCATCATCTTATTACTGGCAAGCCTTTTTAAATCACACCTAATTTCTTTTTTAGGTGCAATCGGTACGCTTATACTATATATCATGACGATTAGTATTTCTTCATCGATTGAAATTGAAAACCTAGCCATTTTACTCGATCCTTTAGCCATAACATCATTCGAATTATTTACTAAGTACTGGACTGTGGATGAAAAAAACACTCAAATCGTTTCTTTGACAGGCGCATTTTTACTTAATAGAATAATTTGGACTTCAATTTCGATCCTATTTATCAGCATCGCCGTTTATTTATTTTCATTTTCAAGAAAAAAGATTGGATTCAAAAGAAAGAACAATAAAGATGTTACTAGTCAAAATAATGAGAATATGTATCACAGATCAGCACTTTTACCTTCGGTTAGGTTAAACCTAAAAATGAATGGTCACTGGAAAATATTTATTCATCTTGTTCGGAATGGAATCTACGGAATAGTAACGAGTACGCCATTTATTATCCTTATGTTATTAGGTGTTATAAATATGATGGCTTCATTACCAAATGTCGCCATGCGATATGGAACAGGCAATCACCCTGTAACGTATTTAATTGTTGATTCTATCCGTGGATCCTATTATCTAACCACCCTAGCTATCCTCATGTATTATTCTGGCTTACTGATCTGGAAAGAAAGAGACGCAAAAATGGATCACTTCATAGATGCTTCACCAACGCCTTCTTGGATCTTACTATTATCAAAGATTACCACAATGATTGCGATTATGATTTTAATGATGTCGATAGCCATCACAAGTGGCATCAGCTACCAGAGTATCAAGGGATATACGCATTTTGAACTTGGTGTTTATGCCAAAGAGTTTCTAGTCTTTGATTTGATCACGTTTATCGTTTTTACCATTTTAAGTATGACGATCCAGACTATTGTCAATAACAAATATTTAGGCTATTTCATCTTTTTGATTGGTGCAATATGCCTACATTTCGGGCCGCAAGCACTTTCTATTGATAGTCATTTATTAACGTTTGCTAGTACCCCGAGTTACATTTATTCTGATATGAATGGATTTAGCTTCTTTGAAAAAGGATTGTTTGGATTTCATACTTATTGGTTGTTGTTTTCAGGATTCTTGATTATCCTATCTATTCTTTTTTGGAATCGAGGTATTAAGAAAAGCATTAAGCAACGATTACAGATCGCTAAAGCAAATATCAATAAATCTATTATAATTACAACATCCATTTTAAGTATGGTTTGGCTTATAACGACTGGCTTTCTATTTCACCAAACGAATGTGATAAATACCATTAAATCAGATAAAACTACGAATCAAATAAAATATCACTATGAGAAAAACTATAAGCAATATGCTAAGATAGCGCAGCCAAGAAACACTGACATAGCTTACAATATTGATATTTTTCCATCTAAAAGAAGTTTTCATTTAACAGCAGATGTTCAAGCGATAAATAAAACAGATAAACCTATAAACGAATTACACTTTACTTTGCAAGAAGATGTAAATGTGGATCTAACAATCAAAGAGGCCATTTTAACACTGGATGACAAACATAAATTATATCAGATATTTACGTTAAAAGATCCGTTACTTCCAGGAGAGACCTTTGCATATCAGGTTAATGTAATTTATGAAAGTCAAGGCATTGAAAATGAAGTATCGAACTTAGATATTGTACCAAATGGAAGCTTTCTATCTAATTTTAAGCTCATGCCTACTTTTGGTTATGTAGACAGAATAGAAATTTCAGACAAACAAGAAAGAGAAGATTATGACCTTCCTCCTCTTAAAGATGTCAATAAACTCCATGCTACTTGTTCTCATTCATGTCAAAATCATTATATAAGTCAAGACTCTGATTGGGTCAATGTATCAAGTATTGTAAGTACTTCAATTGACCAATTGGCTATTGCTCCTGGCACACTAGATTCACAATGGATTGAAAATGACCGAAATTACTTTTCATATACTTTAGATAAACCCGTCATCAATTTTTATGCTTTTGTTTCAGGAAAATATGAAGTCTCTCAACAAGAATGGACGTCAAAAAAAGGTAAAAAAGTATCCTGCGAAGTCTATTACCACAAAGGACATGAATACAATGTCGAAAAGATGATGGAATCCATAAAACATTCGTTAGACTATTATACAACGCACTTTTCTGAATACCCACATGGTGAAGCTCGAATTATTGAATTCCCTAGATATCGTTCATTTGCTCAAGCATTTCCAGGAACGATGCCATATTCAGAAAATATGGGTTTTATTGCAAATTTGAATGATCCTGATGCGATTGATAAAACGTACTACGTAGTGGCACACGAAATGGCACATCAATGGTGGGCACATCAAGTAATTGGGGCTCAAGTTCAAGGTGCTACCATGTTATCCGAAACATTTGCGCAATACTCTGCTTTAATGGTTATGAAGGAAAAGTATGGCGAACCAAAGATGAAACAATTCATGAAATATGAAATGGATTTATATCTTCGAAATCGAGGATCCGAAACAAAAAAAGAGATGCCATTGCGATGGAATGAAGGACAGGATTATATCCATTATAAGAAAGGCAGTGTCGTTATGTATGCACTTCAAGAATATATTGGTGCAGAAAACGTCAACTTAGCACTCAAAAACTTTGTCGAAGCAAATGCCTATCAAGAGGCTCCATATGCAACAACAAATGATGTCATGAGTTTTTTCAGAGAGTATACTCCCGACTCACTTCAATATATATTGACAGATATGTTTGAAGATATCATCCTCTATTCCAATAAAACAAAAGACGCTGATTATCAAAAATTATCAAATGGAAATTATGAAGTGAAAGTGACTTTTGAAATTGAAAAAATTAGAGCGGATAGTATTGGTCATGAAGTTACAATTCCTCACAATGATTATATCGATATCGTTATATATGGCGATGATGATAATCAAATTCTTGATAATCCCATTTATAAAAAACGAGTCAAAATGAATACGGATATTTATTCAACAACCGTAATTCTGGACCAAAAACCGATGGCCGCAGGAATTGATCCTAACCATTTATTGATTGATCGATTTCCAGAAGATAATGTAATGTATTTTAAAGAGTAAGGTTAAAAAAAATGCTCGTTAACAAGATTTGTTGACGAGCATTTTAAATTTAATTATTCTTTTATGTTATTCGACTACAAGTACCTCGACATCAAAAACTAAAGGCGAATTTGCTGGAATTTTCTCTCCTCTTGCTCTTGCTCCATAAGCTAAATGCGAAGGAATAAGTAACGTTGCACTTGTACCAGGGTTAGCAAATGTCAACCATTCATTCCATCCTTTTATCATTTGGCCGACGGAAAAATTTAATGGTTGATTTCGATCATAACTAGAATCAAATTTAGAACCATTTAAAAGATACCCTGCATAGTTTGCTGATACTTTATCTCCTGGTTTAAATGTTTCTCCTGTCCCTTTTTTCTTCGTTGCATAAAACACACCACCTGGGGTACGATCACAATTCAAATTCTTTTCCACCGCGTATTCGATGATGGCATTGTTATCTTTTTCCAATTGACTTGTAGGGTTTGCTGTATAATATTGATATAAGTTAGAAGCTACAATCTCTTTTGCGACACCAGGAACTGCTGCTGCTGCTGTTTCTCCTTTTTTCATTTGATTGCATGAGACAAAACATAGAGCTGCACATGCGAAGATGATTACATTTTTCATTCTAATTTTTTAATTTATTATTTAATGGCTTGAAAATTTTGTGTCATATGAGATACTTCCATCATTGCGTCTTCAACTTCGTGAACAAGTTCTATATATCTCGGATTTCTTTTTATTTCTGTGGTACGATTTACTGGCAAATCCACATCAATGTGCCTAACAAAATGTGAAGGGGCAGACTTCATTATGTAAATATCATCTGCAAGATAAACAGCTTCCGCAATATCATGGGTCACAAATATTATCGTGGATTGAAATTTATGCCAAATCTTGGTAAGAAGATCTTGCATTTGTAATCGTGTACGAATATCTAAGGCCCCAAAAGGTTCATCCATTAGAAGTATACTGGGGTTTGCTAATAAGCTTCTGGCAATAGCCACTCTTTGTAATTGTCCACCTGAAAGAGTCGGATATTGAGCATACTTATGTTCATGACCTTCTAGACCAACAAGCTTAACCAATTCCATAGCACGTTCATTTCTTTCCTTACGACTAACTCCTTGATATCTTAGTGCCAAACTAATATTATCTAACACTGTCATCCAAGGTAAACTAGAATATTGTTGAAAGACCATGCTTACTCTTCGGTCTTTATCGATGGGTTTACCATCAACATTTACAACCCCTTTTGTAGGTTCTTGTAATCCTGCGATATATCTCAACAACGTAGACTTGCCGCATCCTGACATACCTAAAATAACGACAAACTGGCCCTGATCTGGTTTATCTTCAATAATAAAATCCAAATCTTTTATTATCCAATTCTCTCCACCATCATAACTTTGACTAATCCCTTGTAAGTTGATGATGTTTTTCATATTTGGGTCATCTAGAAATAACTTCATCTATTTGGTATTGGTTTTTGATCGTGAAAAAAGAGGATATATTTTATAACTAAGGATCGACAAAAATATTACATGAACAACCCAGCTTGTATCTTGGAAAAAGTAATCGAAAAACCGAAATTCTCCAAGAAATCCAAAAAGCTCATTTGCAACAAGCAAGACATAAATTGCAACTAAAACCCAACCAACAATCATACTAATAAAATCAATCGCCAATTTTAAAGAATCTGGTAATTCAAATGTTTTGGCATGTCTTTCTTTTGTTTGATACTTGAATGGGAAAAACTTCTTATCTAGATGTAAAAACAATCGATCTTGGATAATTCCTATTAAAATAAACAATGCTAAGATCGCAAAGGTCTTATCTGGTCTACCCATACGTTGACCTACCCTATAGATGAGTGATCCTAGCCCTCCTTGATCTCCGATGCCTTCGGCCACAATAATATAAGTCCAAGAGATCGCCGTCAATACGCGAATATCATCCGATAGTTTTGAAAGCACCGATGGAATATAGACCGTTTTAATTGTTTGCCAATTCGTAGCACCAATCGTATAAACAGTCTTTAGATATACGTCTTTTACTTCATTAATTCGTTGAATGATAATGGGTATTAAGTAAATCATAATACCAAAAGCAAGGAAATTAATTTTTAAGGGTGTACCAATGCCAAATGAAGCAATAAAAATACTGGTAACAGCCGTAAGTGGGATAAATCGGTAAGCATTGATTTGTGATTGAAAAGTCGCTTTAAAAACGGGAAAAAGTCCAATTAAAAACCCAATAGGTAATGAAAAAAGAAGTGCTTTAATATATCCTCCAAAATTAAACCCTAATGACAAACATAATTCTTTAATTAAATTGTTTTCACTGCACAATTCGCCAAAAGCAGAGAATACACGTCCTGGTTTTGGTAATATTCCTGCTTCAATGAGTGGTAATTCCCCCGCTGTTACACCAGCCCATAGTAATAATAAAAGTATAAAACCTATAAAGCCAAAGACTATAGATTGCATTGGGCTAACGGTACCTCTTAATTTAAACATCCATGACATATGGGCTCAATATTTTAATAAAAAAGGGTGGAGATTTGATCTCTCACCCTTCTTTATTTGACTTTAAATGATCTTTAGTTAGCGATCAACTGAAATTCAGTTCTTCTATTTTTAGCTTTACAACTACTCGTTGCATTGGTTTCACAACCCTTGACCGGTTTGTCAGGGCCATTTCCTACCACAATAAACTTATTGGTGTCCATTCCATATTGCCCTTTAAGGTAATCTACTACAGACTGTGCTCTTTTTTGTGATAATGTCATATTATTTGCTCTATTTCCTACATTATCTGTATTCCCTTCAACTCTAATTCTAGCATTTCCAAACGCTTTTGCAACATCAGCAAATTCTAAATCAATGATTGTTTTAGCATTTTCGGAAAGTCTAAAAGCTCCTGTCTCAAAATTTATTTTTACGGGTTTCATAGCTACCGCAGGAGCTGTTTTTGCTTTCGGGGACGCTGGTGTAAATACTTTTGACTTTTCGGCCTTATAAAGTGCACCTTTTAGTTTTGAATCAGCAGCCATGATAGATGAAGTATTAATGACTGTCCTCCAATTTGGAGCTACCTTTTCTGCATCTCCTGTTTTTACAAAATTACCAGCCATTTTACTGTAAAGGTCTTGTCCTTTTTGACCTTTATAGTTCGCATTTAATCCAAAGAAATTCATGTTATCTCCATGACTTGTCCACTTTACAACAGACATCATTCCTAAGGCATCATCTACGGATACACCATTTAATTCTGCTAAATATTTAGCCGCTTTTTTCTGATTTGATGGATTGTTTAATTCAGAAACACCCTTCATCCATCCTTCATAAAATCCTTGAAAAAGTTTTCTCTTTTTATTAATAACATCTTCCTTGGCTAGCATAATATCAGCAATCACATGTGATTGATCTACTGTAGTCAATAAGATCTTTGATCCTGGTACATCTCTCGTTGCTAATTGATCATCTGGACTCCATACTACAGCTGCGTCAATATCGCCACTTCTAAATAATTCTGCAGCTTTAAGGTTATCGCTTGTTTTTACGACACTAACATCACTATAACTCATGCCTGCAGCTTCCAAAGATGTGATAAGTAAGGTTTGTGCTGGAGACGGAACAGCAACAGCTATTTTCTTTCCTTTTAAATCATTTACTGAATTAATTCCTCTTTTTACAATAATTGCATCACCACCCCTAGACCAATCTACTTGGATAAACGCTTTTGGTTTATACGCATTAATATCATCAGGTGCAGTATATAATGGAAATGCATCTGCTGTTTGTACGATTACATCATATTCATCAGCAATCCAAGCATTCATTGCGTTGATTAGGTCGTTTTCAAGTTTGAAATCTACTTTTACACCATACTCTTTATAAAAACGACTTCTAAGATTCGCTTGTGCGCCTTCATTAAAATAAAGTCCTGGTGCGTAACCTCCCCAAGAAACCAACTGCACACGCAACGTGTTTTCATCTACTTCTGCACTTGCGTTTGAACTTCCCGAAGTATTTGATGATGAAGTACTTCCTGAATTTGTACTTGTACTATTATTATTTGAATTATTTGTCGTTGAACTTGAAGCCCCTTCTTGAGCTTGTTGCGTTTGATCTTTGATCGTCTGACCTATGCCAGTATTATCAAGAACCCATTTGCCACCAAAGAAAATGGATGCCAGTATTAAAAAAGTAATTAATAATTTTGAAAAAGTGGTTAATCGACGTGCCATGTTATTGTTATAATTTGAATTGTATTAAAAACGATTATTCATCAAAATAATCGTCATATTCGTTATTGTTTTCTGCTGTTAATTTTTGCTTTTGTTTTAACTCAAGACTTTCCCCATCACCTAATACTTCATTTAAGATATCACTCTTCGCATCTCCTAATAATAAGGAAGTACTTTCCTTTTCCCACTTTTCTAACATTTCTAACCCTTTCTCTTCAAAGATTCCATTTTGCAAATCAATCGATTTCATAAAATCTTCAGACATATCCATGAAACGCTCCATTTCTCCTACCTTATTACTAACATCATCCGCAATTACTTCTAATGCTTGATCAAAGAGTTGTTTTTTATCTCGATCCCCTCGAATGATCGTCATAGCAGATTTCATTGCACTATGACTTGCCATAATTGCTTTTTGTTCCTGCTCTTTCATTTTCACTTGATCTTCAATATCTTCTGCTAGAATCATTGAATTTTCTCTCATCTTCTTCAGTACACGGTGCATTACTTCCATCTGTTTAAGTAAATCTTCAAATTTTACATTCGATTCTTTTAATCGCCCTGCTTTTCTAGATTTAAGTATCATAACCGCATCATTCTTACTATCCCTCGCTTCTGAGGCAAGTTGCATATTAGATTTGATTTGTTCACGATTATTATGCACCATTTCCATCAAGGAATGCTTTTGGGCTCGAAGTTTGCCCATTTGCCTTGTCATTTTCTTTAAGTTATATTTCAAGTCTTCGACATAATTCTTAAGAACACCTAAGGGATTAATCTGAACAAAAATTCCAGTGATCCAACGCATAGCACTTTGAAACATGTAACTGACCAATTTTCTAGATCGACTATCGATCGCAAAAAAGATAAGTAACCCTAAGACTGCAAGACCAATATACATTCCAACGCCTGCTGTAAAAAAACCAATTAATCCAGCTCCAATAGTATAGATTAAGTATCCTGCAAATGCTGTTATTGCGGCAAGGAATATTGCTCCTGTAACACCCTCAGGTTTTTTCCAAAAAGATTTAGACTTTGTTTTTAAGGTCATACATTAATGAGATAATTCTACATATCAGGATAAAAGGTATGTGAAATTACTAATAAAACGCCGTTATATATTAAAGAATTCCATCTATTGCCAAATTTCGATAAACGAGGTGATTTTTAGGTCAAACGAATCTAGTTGTTACTTCAAATGATTTTGCATTGCTGAGATATCAGACTTAATTTGTTTTACAACACTATGGTAAGCATTATAAAACCCGTCTTTCGTCGCCGCGACCTTAGCCGTTGCCTTATTCGTTTCTTCTTTCGACTTATTAACCGTCGCATTTAGCGATTCGATTTCTTTTTTCAATTGTTCAATCTTTGCTTTCTTATCGACAATTGCTTTTTCTGACCGATCAATGGTTTGCTGTCGAAGACTTACTTGCTTTGTCTCTTGCGCTTTAAAGGCAACTTCAAACTTTTGCTGTTCGTCTTTTAATATATTAAGATAATGCTGTGCCGCATTGATGATCTTATCTTCTGTTGCACCCATCGTTTTTGCCATTGCCATTGCCGATTGAAAACGAGTTTTCTCATCCATATCAACATTACTTAACGATTGTAGTGACTGCTTAAATTCTAAATAATCAAACCCATCCAAGTTGTTTTTTTCGATCGCTTTTAGTAGCTTATCAACAAACTTCTCCGCTGGTTTTCCGCCAGTACTTGGAGGTACAGGTATGGAAGGTCGGGGTACCGATTTTGTTTGCTGAGATTGTGGCTTTGATGTAGCTGTAGGCTTCGATTTAGTTCCCGTTTTTTTCGAAGGATTTGTTTCATCTTCTTCTATAAATAAGGACTTCAACTTTTTAAACATATCGGTATAAATTAATTCTATCTAAAAGTATTAAAAACTTGA
>CALDTZ010000058.1 GCA_937924805.1 uncultured Saprospiraceae bacterium | reverse complement strand
TCTGAATCTGTTGTTACTACTCCAGTATAAACATTTCCAGCACCACCAGTAGCATCTGAAACTGGTACAAATTCACAACCATTTTGAATATAAAATGGTGGTGAAACAAGTATCCCATCACCAAATCCATCTGTGTAATCTACAGAAATGGTTACACCTTCAACAAAACATCCTTCAACAAGCAATGTTGTTGCACTATTTGGGGGAGAACCCATATATTCAACATTTCCATCAATAGTGATCGTTATTACAGTTGGATCTGAGGTCATCCATGCATCTCCATTGACATGAATTTCGATGTAAGACTCTCCTGGAGCACATCCCGCATTTAGTTTTAAGTTAGTACTAACGAATACAATTAAAGTTAGTATTAGAGTATAAAATATTCTCATATCAGTTAGTTTCGGTTTGTAGGTAATGCCTTCGGTGCTTGGCTAATTGCAACCTTAGGTTTCCGAGTGAAGAAAACCATCTTATCTACAAAGTTGGTATTTAAGTTCGCTGGTGAAGCTATTCGGGTCATTGTACCCATTGTATTGGTTGCTTCTTTTACTTCCTTTACTTTAATCTTAGTAGCTCCATTATTTGCTTGTGCATTTAATGATAAAATACTGAAGGTCAAAAGTAAAATGGATATTATATTTTTAATTTTATAATTCATCAGATTGAGTTTTTCTATTGATTGATTATTCGTTTCCTCCGCCTTCAATAGTGGAAGTTTTTACATTTTGCTTTAAAGCTTCTATATCAGCATTAGTACGCATTCCATTTGTGTTTCTAGAATTTGTAAACGTTTGAGTGTTATTGGTTCCAGAATTATTTGAATTAGATGCTACTTGTTGAGCTCTCAAAATGGGTCTTATTGCAATCCATTGAGACGCAGTGACATCATCTTTGGCTATCCAATCTCCATTGTCGATGGATACATAGAAAACATCATTTTCCATTTTTGTATCAACAGTCGTCTGTGCACTCATTTCAGTGTTTAAAACACCTATCATTACGATGCAAAAAATTAATAATTTCTTCATTTTTTAAATATTATAGGTGCTTGTTTTAAATGTTTTCGTTGACTTCTGTTGCTGATGGTAATGTATTCCCATTTCGGTCTGTAAAACCAATTTGCTTAATACCTTCAGCTCGTTTTAATCGTCTAGTTTTAATATTATCTTCTCCCTTATTCGTTACCGTAATTTGATTAGCAATCATTTGAGTTGTTGTTGCTGTCTGTTGAATAGGTGTTGAATTTTCTATTGAAAAATCATGTGTGGAATGATCTACTGCTGGTTTCGTTTGGGCTGATAAAGACAAAGAAAAGCCGGCAACAAGGAACATAATTACACTTATATTTTTGATTACATTTTTCATGTTTCTATTTTTTTTATTTATAAATTATCTATTACCTGCATCTGCTGCACAATCAATAGTTACCATAATATCACATTCTACTTGATCTTCAGGACAATCATACGGATCTGCCATATCTATCACTACATAGATTAAGGTGTAGGGAACTCCAGGTGTAAGTAGTGTTAAATCTATTACTGCAGGATCCCCAGGGTTAGCACCACCAGAGACGGCAAAAGCAGCTGTTCCTAACCAACTCCCTGTAGAAGTAGCTACTGTTAAAGGTTCTGTATCCGCAGGATTCAATTCAACTGCAGTATAATCTGTTCCATCACAGATATCTGCAATAATTCCTGGGCAATCAAAAGCCGCCAATGGGCAAATAGCTGCACAAGCTGGTGTTGCCAAAATATATTCAATATCAGCACAAATTGCTCCTAAGCCACTTGCTATTGTAATAGTTACGGTTCCAGCTAAATCTCCAGGTAGTGCAGTATATATTCCTGATGCTGAATCCCAATTTGCCATGGAAGCTCCCCCACTTGCTGATGTTGCAGCTCCTAATAGATCGACACAAAGAGGTGTTGCAATAACTTGACATACATCAGTACCAGCTGTAACCATTGGCTCTTGTGCTTCTGGATAAACGGTCAATGTGTGTGTACCCATAAAAAGATATTCATCATCTGCTGTGCCAGAAACTCCATCATCTCCATAGCATAACAAATACGCATGTGTTAATTGATCTTCTGTTGCACATGGATCTAATCCTGAATGAATACCAGTTGCAACTATCCCATCTGGGGCAGCCACTTCACCTGGTACTGTTAATGACGAATATGATACGGCTGCATCTGTATTTGCATCTGCGATCGCTGCCGCATTCGTTGCATCTGATATTACTAAACCTTGCCAGTTTATAATCTCTGTTGCTAAGTCCATTGTACATATTTCATCCGCACCAGCTATAACAGTTGCAGTTGGACAAAGAACTGAACAAACAGTTACTGTAACATCAATGGTTAACTCGGTTGTACAACCAACTACAGTTCCAGGCATTGTTCCAACAATGGCAGTGGGTGTATACAGTGCTGTTACCATATTTGAGCCAACAACAGCAGTTGATGGATCAAACATATTACCTCCAGTTACACCTGTTCCACTAAATGTAAATGCACCAGCAAAAGCTAAACCTGTTGTTTCCATTGCTAAAGCCGATAAATCGACAACTGCATCTGTGCTGCAAAATGACGTTGCTAGCGCAAAGGAAATAATAGGATAATTACAAGTATTACCAATAACACCTGTTAAGGCAACATCTAAATCTGCGCAATCCGCAATGGCGAGTGTATATCCTACGCCATCGGTATGATTAAATGTAATTTGATATGTTCCGTCGCCGTTATCTGTAAGTGCTGTTCCTGCTACAGGAGCATCACCTGTTTCTCCATTTGCTACACAAAATGAAAGTCCAGTCGTTAGTGGATCTGTAGCATAAACGATGGTCTCAGAAAAAGTACCGTCCATAGCTCCGTTTACAGATTGATCATCATTACAATCACAAGGATCTGAAAGAATAGGATCATAAGTTAAAACAACATCTTCTGGACATTCCTCTAACATTAAGGTTATATCAGTCGTACAATCATTTCCATCACATGCACCAGTGTACGTATTTGAAATTGTTACAGTTATGGAAGTATTTGCTGCTATACCAGGAACAGTAATTGGTCCTATTGCAGCATCCGTTACAGTAACATTTGCTGCACCATCATTATATGTATATGTCATTGTATAACTTCCACTACCACCAGAAACAACCGGCGTAAAGGTTACATTTCCATCCGCATCACAATCAGCTTCCAATAAAGCTATATCATCTGCGGTTGGAGCTTCATAAACAAATGGTGTAACTCTAAGGTCACAAAAATTTCCACATTCATCAAAAAATTGATAAACGATATCAGATGTTTCACAATCTGCTGATACTATATCAGCTAACGCAGGATCAAATTCCCACGTTTCATCACCATTTCCTAATATTGCATCTGGGTCTGAAATTAAACTTACTCCATTACCTGTAAATACACCATTCTGTTCAATTCCACCTGTGAAAGAAACAGCATTACCACATCCATCTGCCAAATATGATTCGTCAGCATAAAGATTCCCACACTGATCAGTGAATGTAAAAGAAGCAGTTGCTCCCCATCCATCACCCCAAGCATCATAGAGGAGTATTGCAAAATCTTCGCCGCATGTCATTCCGCTTGCTGTTGTACCATCGGCAGATCCAATTCCAGCTCCACCAGGATCACTACTATCACAAAGACCTGCAGCACCGTTTACAAATACATCTTCAATATAAGCCGCATCTCCAGTATTCAACTCCCAATGAACGGTTGTCCAATCAAGCATTCCTAATGCATCTACACCAACAATAGCTCCTACGTGTTCACCTGCGAAATTTCCTCCATCAGCAACTGTTATTAGTAATTCTACGTCTATACACATTGGTGTTATAGATGATGTTAATGCAACTGCTGCATCATCAGAACAAAATTCATCAGCATCCGCAACACCACCGATTGTCTCTGCTGAACAATCTAAACAAGTAAACGTCGCTCCAATTCCAGTATCACAATCTGCTGCTCCTGTATCATCCACATCAATGGTAAATGGTGTCATTGATGGAACACCAGTTATTGTCAAAACATCCATACCAGAACCACTTAAAACTGCGGGTGCTACTACTCCACCAGTTCCACTTAGAACAATGTCCGCTGTAGAAGCTGGATCATAAGTAAGTGTTACACTAACATCATACGTTGTGCCATCTGCTGAGCAAGCTAAGTCTACTGTTGACAAATCAAAAGTCGGAGCTAATATTACAGTTACACTTATACATTGTTGTACTGGAGGACAATCATCTAGATCATCTGTATCTCCGTCTAGATCGCAATCTACACCTGCATAATCAATACAAATATCGTGAGTCCCAGGACCAGCTAATAAAGGATCAAATTGGGCAAAACCTTGTGAGCAACCTTCTTCTATAATTCCGGGTCCAGACATTGTTACACCACCAGAAAGTGAATTTGCTGGAATTACAACGACTAAAGGTGTGGTTGTTAATCCAACTCCTGTATCACTAGGTCCATAAAGAACTGTACCACATAATCTATCTACAATCATTAATCCTTCTAATTCTGAATCATCCGCAAAATTGGCATCTGTAAATGTCAATGTTATTGTTCCTTCAGGTGACCAATAAGCCAAATCTACAGACCCGGGTCCAGAAGCTGCACCAGCTACTCCGAAAGTGCCACTAGGTAAAAGCAAACCTCCTCCATCACATCCATCATCTACTTGAGATTCAAATTCACTGCCCCACGTTCCTCCGGTCCAAGAAATTTCTATTCCTGGCAAGTATTCCACAGCATCTTCTATTGCCGCTACAGTAACTGTTCCTGCATTGGTACAAAACAAATCACCATCTGCTAATAGATCTAGCGCTAAATCATCTGCTACTGGGCATGTTATAGGTGCAGGAGCTCCACATTGAGCAAGTTCTGTTGGTGCTTGATTAGCAACACAACTTCCAGAACCAGCACCAAAAAGCGATAGTGCTGTAGCATTCATAACATCAGCTTGACCTTCAGTAAATATTCCCATACATGCATCTACAGCATAATCCATAAAGTTTGCTGCTTGTATATTACCACATGAATTGGTAACACATGCACCAGCTCCATCACAACCACCAAAAGAATTATTATCTCCATCTGGCGTATCTGCTACACCATCTCCATCACCACATCCACCACCGGCACCTGCCCATGTATGAGCGAGTCCTAAGTAATGTCCCATTTCATGAACTAAGGTAGCTCCAAGGCCGTACGTAGCATCTGTATCTAATCCACATCCTGCTGAACCATCAGGTCCTCCAAAAGATGTAGACGCCATACAAATTCCATCACCATTTGCAGATCCTGGTAAAGGTGAAAATCCCAAGATTCCACCACCACAATTTCCAACAAATATATTTACAACACCAGTCCAAGTCGGTGCAGATATACCACTTGCATTATAAACTCCAAATGTTACGGGTGGATCATCAGCTGTTAATCCATCCGCATTTCCTGCAGGTGGTATCGCCAAACAAAAATCTAAACACGTACCTGTAGATATTACACTTGTTCCTCCACCATCTTCATAGGCTGTAGGACAATCTGCAATATCATTTAATGGAGTACCATCTAAAGCCGTTGCAGCCGTATTGTCTCCAAAACCAATATTCATTGCATTTATTTGATCCAGTATTTCTGTCAACATACATAATTGATCATCACAGGATAAAGCTAGATCAGCTTCAAAATGAAAAGCTAACGGAATAGAGATCATGTTCGTACCATCACATGCAATTCGCATTGCAGGATTGTCGCGCAATTCTTTACGTTGCTTTAAAAGCTTTTTGTAATTGATTCGGTAATCAGCATTTGATTCCATTTGAGCCTCGTGGTATTCATTGGAAGCACATCGAATAACGTCAGCTTGAGAATGAAGAGCCAATGGTATACATATATATACCAGGAAAACAAGATATAGATATCTTATCATTTCAGATTGAGTTTTGTTTAATTAAAGTCTCAATCTGAGTACCACAATTATAATTTGGGGGCACAAGATTATAGTTGGTTCTACATGAAATGCGGAGCCTCAGATTAAGTTTCGTAAGTAAAAGTACGAAAGCAAACCAAAAAACAACCTATTTATAGGGAATTTTTTTTTATAGATAAATAATAATTATATAAAACACTGACTACCTATCTATTACGTTCAAAAATGTATTAATATTTATTAAAAATTAATTGTTTTGCCCCTCTTAAATCGGTATGTTTACCTAAATTATAAACCACTTTACCATTAATTATGGTCGTTAATATTTGACTGTTAAACGTGCGATTTTCTAGTGGTGACCAACCGCAATTATATAGTACATTCTCTTTTTGTATTGTATATTTTTTATTCTGATCAACAAGAACAATATCGGCATAGTACCCTTCTTTTAAGTATCCTCTATTATGCACTCTAAATAAATCAGCAGGTGCATGACACATTTTTTCTACTAATTTTTCTAGTGATATTTTTCCTTTTTGATGAAAATCAAGCATTATTTGAAGTGAATGTTGAATTAAAGGTAATCCACTAGGTGCATCAAGATACCTTTGAGCTTTTTCTTCAATGGTATGGGGTGCATGATCTGTTGCAATAACATCAAACCGATCATCGATTAAAGCTTTAAAAAGAGCCTGTTGATCATTTTTTGATTTAATGGCTGGATTACATTTTATTTTATTACCCAATGTAGGATACATACTATCATTAAAAAACAAATGGTGTACACATACTTCAGCCGTGATTCTTTTTTGTAATAAAGGAATTGTATTATCAAATAATAAGGTTTCTTTTTCTGTAGAAATATGAAGAATATGTAGTCTTGCATTCGTTTTTAGGGCTAAATCAATCGCTTTTGATGAAGAAATATGGCATCCTTCTTCATTTCGAATCAATGGATGATGTATTGCGGATAAACCATCTTTACCATATTTTGCAAGATATTGTTCTAGGTTATTTTTAATCGTTTCTTCATCCTCACAATGGGTTGCAATAATCGTCGGCGAATGTTTAAATATTTCTTCTAAAATATATGCATTGTCAACTAACATATTGCCCGTTGAAGAGCCCATAAATATTTTTACACCACAAGTAATTCTTGGGTCAACTTTTTTAACTTCTTCAAGATTGTCATTTGTTGCACCAAAGAAAAAGGAATAGTTTGCATACGATGTTCTAGCTCCCATTTCATTTTTTTTATTCCATTCTTCAATGGTTGTCGTTTGTGGATTTGTGTTTGGCATTTCCATAAAACTAGTAACACCACCTGCTACGGCAGCTTTAGATTCAGACATAATATTCGCTTTATGTGTAAATCCTGGTTCCCTGAAGTGTACTTGATCATCAATGACTCCAGGTAATACGAATAATCCTTCTGCATCAATTTCGTTTTTCGCACTAGAAGTTATGGACTTTTCAATCTTTACGATGATATCATCTTTGATGGCAATATCTGCTTGAATAATTTGATTTTCATTGACGATTGTCCCGTTCTTAATTATAATGTCATACATATTGCTGATTGTATTGATTTTTATTATTGAAACTAAAATTTAAAGTTATACTTTCGTATTGATTAATTTTAAAAATCACATGATTCATAATCAAAAAATCGGTGTTTTAGGAGGAGGGCAACTGGGGCGAATGCTTGCAGAAGAAGCGATTAAGTGGGGTGTTGAGATTTGGTTTATGGACAAAGACAAGTCTTATCCTGCAGGAGAAATTTCTCAGCATTTCGATGAAGGAGATATAACAAAGTATAAAGATGTCATGCGCTTTGGTAAAACGAAGGATATCATTAGTATTGAAATTGAAAATGTCAATGTTGATGCACTTGCTAGTCTTGAAAAATTAGGGAAAAAAGTTTATCCTCAATCAAAGGTTATTGCCTTAATTCAAGATAAAGGTCTTCAAAAATCTTTTTACGAAAAAAATGATATTCCCACTGCTCCATTTTTTATTTATAATAATAGAAAAGAAATCTTTGAAGATATTCAGTCGAATGAAATTCACTTTCCTTTTGTACAAAAAATAAGAACAGGAGGCTATGATGGTAAAGGAGTCCAAGTTATTAACGGTCCCGAAGATTTGTCAAAATTAATGGAGGGTGGTTGTGTCATAGAGCCAGTAGTAGATATTGCAAAAGAACTTTCTGTTATTGTTGTACGAAATGAAAAAGGAGAAGTCAAACACTACCCTGTAACTGAGATGGTTTTTGATCCTGAAGCGAATTTGGTAAACTATTTATTCTGCCCTGCAGAAATAAAAAAAGAAATCAGCGTTGAATGTATTAAATTGGCAAGAAAAATTGCAAATACGATAGATATCATTGGCATATTAGCTATCGAAATGTTTTTAGATAAACAAGGTAATGTAATGATAAATGAAATGGCACCAAGAACTCACAACTCAGGTCACCATACTACTGAAACCTGTGTAAGTTCACAATTTGAACAACACTTGAGGTGTTTACTTGATTTGCCTTTAGGAAGTACAAGACTATTGAGACCAGGTGTTATGCTTAATTTATTAGGCGATCAATCTGCAAATGGAGCGCCTCTCTATGAGGGATTTGAAAACGTCGTTTCAATCGAAGGAGTCTATCCGCACATTTATGGAAAAAAAATGGCTAGACCTTTCCGTAAAATGGGACATATAAATATAATTCACAAAGATTTATCAAAAGCCAAAAAGACGGCTGAAGAAATAAGATCTTTAATTAAAGTAAAAAGTTATGAATCAAGCTAAAGTCGGGATTATAATGGGATCAGATAGTGATCTTCCTGTCATGAAGAGTGCAGCTGAAATATTAACTTTTCTTTCGATACCATTTGAAATCACTGTTGTTTCAGCACATAGAACGCCAGAAAGGCTTTTTGAATATGCTAAAAAAGCTAAAGATCGAGGTATCGACATTATTATTGCTGGAGCAGGAGGTGCTGCTCATTTGCCTGGAATGATTGCTTCATTAACGAATATTGCCGTTATTGGTGTACCAATAAAATCATCGAATTCGATTGATGGATGGGATTCTATACTGTCGATCTTACAGATGCCCAATGGAATTCCCGTTGCTACAGTTGCCTTAAATGGGGCTAAAAATGCAGGGCTATTAGCCGCAAGAATTCTAGCAACATCGGATCCTTCTATTTATGAAAAATTAGATCGTTACAGTGACTCGCTCGCAGAAACAGTATTGCAAAAAGCAAAGATTGTAGAATCAACCTTTTAATCAGTGTACCCAGAAGTATATTCATATTGTAGCAACAAAAATATTGAATTAGTTGTCGTATCTAAAACTCAATCTTTACAAAAGATAGAAGCAATCTATAATCAAGGTCATCGAGTCTTTGCGGAAAATAAAGTTCAAGAATTACTTAAAAAATCAGTCGAACTTCCAAATAATATCGAATGGCATATGATTGGGCATTTGCAAACAAATAAAGTTAAACTAATAGTCCCATTTGTTACTCTTATTCAAAGTGTTGACAGTGAAAAGGTTTTAAAAGAAATCAATAAGCAAGCTAAAAAGTTTAATCGAAAAATAAACGTTTTATTACAAGCAAAGATCGCCACAGAAACAAGAAAATTTGGATTGTCAAAAGATGACCTTTTTGCCGTTTACAATGATTATTCAAATGGTGAATATCCACATATTCAAGTTAATGGATTAATGGGTATGGCTACTTTTACATCAGATAAATCAATCGTCAAACAAGAGTTTTTAAGACTAAAATTAATGCACCAATCGGTTATTGACTCTTTTCAATTAAAACAGCCATTCATCTTATCCATGGGTATGTCTCAAGATTTTAAGTTAGCGATTGATTGTGGATCAACAATGGTGCGTATTGGAAGTTTGCTTTTTGGTCCGCGATAAATGAATGTTTTTAGTTCTACATTTTTACTAGTGATTGCGTAACCGTTCCATTTTTCAAAATTATTTTAACAAAATAAACCCCTCCACTCCATTGGGATACATCGATTCTTTTACTAGCGTCAAATGCTTGAATCATTCTTTTACCATCCGAGCTGTACACTTCCATTTGAATAAAATCTGGAATTAAACTTGAATCCATTTTTAAAGAAAAGTATTGTTCTGTAGGGTTTGGTATTAATTGAACATCAACTTTTGAATACAAATTTTCATTGTTTACTGGATCTAAGTTTATATCTGTTGAAATAATATTTAAACCTCCTCTAGGATTTCCAACAACCATATCTAAAAAATCATCTCCATTAATATCATGCAACGAGAGATTCAAAAATCTTCCTTCATTAATATTTCCAAAATCAGCATTTACAAAATCATAAATACCAAACTCCTCCCCTTTTTTAATAACAAAGTGCTTAAGTCTATTTGTTGAACTACCCGATATTAAATGCGTTTCATCATCAATCGTATACATAGCAACAGAACTATTTGCATCACTAAAGTTTTCTTCTTTTACACTAGCTTGGCCTAAAACTGGATCGTTTGGTGCCTCTGTCACATTTGGATTAAAATCTGGAATCCCAATTTCACCTTGATTTTGAAAATAATTAAAAGTGCCAACAACTCCATTTGCACTATTTGGGTTCCTTTCACCAATTATCAAATCCCCTAAACCATCGTCATTTAAATCCCAGATTTTTGGATTACTATTTATTCCAACATCAATATCCATATAAGGGTATAATGGATTTGTGAACACTAGGGGATTTCCACTATTAGCACTATTTTCAAAGTAAAACAATTGGCCACTCGAATCACCAATAATTAAATCAATATCACCATCTCCATCTAAATCACCAAACGTTGGTGATGGCCGAGTTGCTGTATTTGCATATTTTGAAAAATTTAGATAGTCATTATTTTCGATTACAAATGAAGGAGCTTGAGCTGTTCCAATATTTTTTAAATATATTAACCTCCCCACATAACCTCCGAGAGTATTTCGTTCTCCTTGAGTTCCACAAACGATATCCATCAACCCATCCTGATTAACATCTATAAATTCAGGAATTGAATACGATCCAAAATCTAGCATTTCATCGCCTAAGAAATCATCTTGTGAGAGTGAAAATATCATTCTCGAATTTCCAACATTTTTGTACAAACGAGAATTTCGAACATTTTCTGTATTTATGGTAGCATTTGGTGCTGCTATCATATCTTCCTTGCCATCATGATCCACATCTAATATAAATACACTATTGTAGATGTCAAAATCGACTGGAGTATCGTACACTGGAAAATTATATTCAACTGAATCCATCCAATCATTTATATTATCTCCACCATTTCTTACATAGGCAATCTTCCTACTGGTCAAGTCTCCGATTGCTAATTCATAATCCCCGTCAAAATCTTCATCAAATGCTGTAACTGTAGAACCAGCATGGACACCATCTATAGGTTCCTCTTCTTCCTCTGTTCGTGCACAATCTCCAGGTATTGTTGAGAGTGTTATTGCTTCTGAAAAACCTGCTTCCACGACACCTCCAAAACAACTACTGCCAAGAACAAACCTAATGTCATCATCCGATAAGTTTTCTTCTACTTGCATGTTTTTATACCACTGAATTTTTGAGCCTCCAGTACTAAAGGCTAGGATATCCAAATCACCATCCGAATCTATATCTATGACTTCAGGCTTGTCTACAAATGAGACATAAATACCAATATTATCACCAAAAAATTCGTATTCTAAAATATTAAATTCATTATTTTCAAATTCAACTTTTTCAAAATTCAGCTCACCGTTATCTAGGTATCCTTTATACAGAGCTACACTAGAAAATAATAAATCATCTCCTGAAAAAATATCCTCTATTCCATCATTATTATAATCACCAATAACCATCCAATTCGAAATCGGCGGTAAATTTTTCTTATAAGATGCGTCGTATTCATATTTATTGGTCGTTATATTATAGATCATAGGTAGTGAAATAAACCCAACTCGATCAAATACTAAAATATCATTCACGCCATCCCTATTAAAGTCAATATTATCAAATTGAGGTGCATCCATTCCTCCGGTTAAAGGATTGAGTAAATTTATTCCATTTTCTGCTACGGGTATTTCAATCGGCTCAAAAGCTTGACCTATCAAATTGAAGCATGTGAAGTAGATGAGTATAAATACTAAACTTTTGATGCTATTGATTTTATTTCTATTTTGTTCCATGTGTGAAATATAAAAGTTCCTATGAAAAATCTATTACTTATTCTTTCCTTTTTATTGTCTGCTTTTTCTGGGTTTTGTCAAGTCGACACTACCTTACAAATTGCACAAAAAATAACTATTGACACTAACTTAAAGGTAATTGTAAATCAGTTAACCTTGTTGCAATCGGCACAAGAAATCAAATTAAAAGTCGCAAATAGCACTTCAGGCAAGACCAATGTATATTTAAATGGTGTTCCGAATCATGTATTGTGTGAAAATGGAATTTGTGATTTGGATAAAGCGGATCTTAAAATCCCTGGATTAAATTTTTTTAAGGAAGGAAGAAATCAAAATTTATATCACATCAGTTCATATGAAAAAGGCTATAGAATCAGGCACCTTCCATTATGGTTATCATTAATCCCTCCTATTATTGCTATTGGCCTTGCTTTACTTTTTAAGGAGGTTATTACTTCGTTGTTTATAGGAATTTTATCAGGAGCCCTGATTATTACAGGATTAGATTGGGAAAGTATCGCGTATTATATAAAAGCATTATTAAGAACCATTGATACATATATTTTAAAAGCTTTGACCGATTCCTCTCATATTTCAATTATTTTATTTTCTCTTCTTATTGGAGGAATGGTGGCTTTAATATCTAAGAATGGAGGTATGTTAGGTATTGTACTAAAACTTTCTAAATATGCAAAATCAAGAGTGTCTGCACAGTTGATAACTTGGTTATTGGGTTTATTGATCTTTTTTGATGATTATGCTAATACACTTATCGTAGGAAATACGATGCGTTCGGTTACGGACAAGTTTAAAGTTAGTAGAGAAAAATTGGCTTACATAGTAGATAGTACAGCGGCCCCAGTTGCTGCTGTAGCTTTTATTACAACATGGATTGGTGCCGAGCTTGGTTACATTGGTGATTCTATCATTGGAATCCCCATTTTGGAAGCATGGACACCTTATTCCATATTTATTGCATCATTAAAATATGCTTTCTACCCTATTTTAACCTTAGTATTTATTGTGATTATTATTACTCAAAAAAAGGATTTTGGACCGATGTATACTGCCGAAATGAGAGCTATAAAAACTGGACAAGTTTCTCCAGCGAAAACGGAAAAAGATGACGAACCAAACATGGAAGATCTTACTCCAGTTTCAACAGCTAAAAATATTTGGTGGCATGCGGCTTTGCCCATTGGGGTGGTCATTTTCACGACGATAGTAGGCCTTTTGAGCACAGGATTTGAGAGCTTGGGTGGCGATGCATCATGGAGCGAGACATGGGTGTCAATGAAAAACGAGGGCGGTTCTTTTTTTACAAATCTAGGGAATGTTATTGGAGCTGCTGATTCATATGCAGCCTTGATATGGTCTTCCTTTTTAGGTGTCGTTACAGCTTTGGTAATAACCTTAGGAAGTAAAACAATGAAACTATTGGATTCTATTCATTGGTTAATAACAGGATTCAAAACAATGTTTCCTGCGATACTAATTTTAGTTTTAGCATGGGCATTGGCTTCTACAACTCACGAATTACATACCGCAGAATATCTTAGCATGGCTTTAGGTGATAATGTTAATCCATATATTTTTCCTCTTGTGATTTTTATTTTAGCTGCTTTTATATCTTTTAGTACTGGTTCCAGTTGGAGTACCATGGCCATTTTGTACCCGATTGCTATACCTACTGCATTTGCAGTGTGTCAAGCTAGTAATATCTCTCCGGCGTTAACCTTAGAAATTATTTTTGCCGTTGTGTCAACTGTTTTATCGGCAAGCGTTTTAGGTGATCATTGTAGTCCAATATCAGATACAACGATCTTAAGTTCGTTGGCTACAGATTGCAACCATATCGATCATGTAAAAACACAATTGCCTTATGCATTAGTTGTTGGAACTACAAGTATGTTTTGTTTATTAATTTCTTTGATCTTAGGTGGTGGGTGGATTCTTAATTTTGTGATAGCTTTAGTTGCTATTGTTGGTTTATTTTTTGCTGTTAAGTTGATTGGTAAGCCTATAAACGGTCATTTTAATAGTTTATAAACACTGTTTTATATATTATTAACAATTTTATACTTCAATTTTGCATTATGTTGTAGTATGAATTAAATTTGTTGCTTATGAAGCCATTATTGCAAAACGAAGAAGTCCACAGAAAGAAAGCAAAAAAAATATCTTTTGTATTTCATAGTCTTATTGTTTTACTAGCCTTTTTTTGGGGTTGTCCTTATGAACCTGAAAAAGCACAAGCTAGACAATTTGCCGTAGCTGTAAATTTTGAAAATATTGAATTTAAACCGGCTCCAAGTAGTCAAAGTACAAAAGCAAAAGCTAAGGAAGGTGCTCAAAAGAAAAAAGCGGAACCAGTTACTAAGATTGAAAAAAAGAAAATTGAGGAAATAGAAGTAAAAACACCTCCGGTTAAGGTGCCGACTCCTAAACCTCCTAACCCTACTCCTCCTGTAATTGAATCACAAACAACCGTTGAATCTGCGCCTGTACCGGCTGCTGAAGCTCCAGTTGAAACAGTAGAGTTGGAAGAAGCACCTGCACCTGATGTAGAAGAAGTTGAGGAAATTGAAGTTATGGAAGTACCTGCTCCAAGACCTAAAAAAGGAAAAGAAAGTAGTTCACCAAACGAAAGTGAAAAAGGGAATCCATCGACTGGAGAAGGAAGTGGTACTGGAAAAGGAAAAACGGGTGATGGACCTGGAGCTGATAAAGATGGGAACGATGGAGATAGTGGACGAGGAGATGGTGGAATCGGAAAAGGTGAATATGATGGCTCTGGTAATGGCGTTTTTGGTCGACGTGTTATCCATCGAAATATTAAAGATTTATTGGCCGTTAATTTTCAGGGTCAAAAGGGGAAAAGAATTGTTGTCGACTTTTGTGTTAACAATGGTGGTAAGGTAACATATGTTGAGCCAAATTATGATGAAACAACAGCAAAAATAGGAAATGATGTCTGGAAGAAAATCATGGCTGCTTTCTATGGCTACAAAGTAGAACCTGATTACAAAGCTCCACCTGAGCAATGCGGAAAAATGAGAATTAATTTAGATGAAATAATGAATATTAGATAATTATTATTCTTTAAAAGTAATATTCAGGGTTAAGTATTTGAGTACTTAGCCCTTTTTTATTTTATCCCAAACCTCATATAGTTTTTCTTGACTTGGACGATCTTTAGGCATTTTACGTAAAGGCTCAACTTCATTTAAATGATTAAAACAATCCGCTGGCAATGATTGATAAAGTTTCGTTCCTTTTGTTTTCCATGCAATCATTTCCTCGGAGACATCTTTTATAACTCTAGCTGGATTACCTACCACAAGTTTATTTTCAGGAATTACAGCATTTGCTTTTATAAAACTTAAAGCACCTATGATACAGTGATCGCCAATTACGGCATTGTCCATAATGACACTATTCATCCCAACCATCACATTACAACCTATGGTTGCTCCATGAATAATTGCTCCATGACCAATATGAGCATCTTCTTTCAATGTGACAATGGTACCAGGAAACATATGTATGGTACAATTTTCTTGGACATTACAACCATCTTCGATAATAATACCTCCCCAATCTCCTCGTATAGCAGCTCCGGGTCCGATATATACATTCTTACCAATAATTACATTACCGGTAATGGTTGCTTGAGGATGAATGAATGAAGATTCATCTATGACGGGAATAAACCCTTTGAACTCAAATATCATGCTTTCGTTTTAAATGCATTGATTGCTGATTTTGCTGCTTCAGATAATATTAACCTCCCACTTAGTTCGGCTCTATCTTCTAAAAGCTGATCCCAATTTTCTGATTTTTCCCAAAATATTTTTTTAAGTAACCTCATTGCTTCGTCATTCTTATTGATTAACTGTGAAGTAAAATGATTCAAATACTCATCTAGCTGATCAACCGTCTCAAAAACTTCAGTAAATAATCCCTTCGATTTTGCCCAAGCGGCAGTTTGCCATTCAGTAGCATTTATAGCTAATTGGGACATTGCTGATAATCCTATTTTTCGCTCAACAGCTGGGCCAACTACAAATGGACCTATGCCCACAGCTAATTCACTTAATTTTACAGAAGCAAATTTTGTAGCCATGCAGTAATCTACAGCTGCTGCCAATCCAACCCCTCCACCTACTGTTTTACCTTGAACTCTACCAATTATCAATTTAGGGCATTTCCTACAAGCATTAATTACATTTGCAAAACCCATAAAAAACTGCTTACCTGCACTAAAGTCTTCAATTTGGATCATTTCATCAAAGCTAGCCCCTGCACAGAATGTTCGATTTCCGCCACTCTTTAAAATAATGAGTTTAACCTCTTCATTGGTACCTGCTGCCGTAATTGTTTTTGCCAGTTTGGCCAATATATCACTCGGTAACGAATTGTGTTGAGGGTGAAAAAAGGTGATTGTATTTATACCATTTTCAATTTCACTTTTCACAAATGCTTTATCCATAATCGTGTTGTTTTTTAGAATATCATAAAAGTAAGTATTGTAATCTATTTAATAGTTTGCTTTAATGCGTAAATTCAATTTTAATAGATATCTACGTTACATGATATATGAAATTTGTTGCGGCCATCTCAGTGCAGCCCTGACAGCAAAACAATTTGGAGCAAAGAGAATAGAACTTTGTGCAGCGTTACCGATTGGCGGCATAACACCTGACCCAAGTACAATAAAGAAACTTACTAGTGCAGGAGGTTTAGAAATAATGAGTCTGATCAGACCTCGAGAAGGCAACTTCAATTATAGTAAAGAAGAAAAAATACAATACTTTTTACAAATTGAACAATCGATTAAAGCAGGCACAAATGGGCTTGTAATAGGTGCTTTAGACAGTGATAAAAATATAGATTTTGTGTTCATAAAAGAGATTGTTCGATCTTTCCCAAATCAAGAAATTACGTTTCATCGGGCTTTCGATTTTGTCAAAAACCCTTCGGAATCAATTCGTCAACTCATTGATATAGGCATCAAAAGAGTTTTAACATCCGGACAAAAAGCGACAGCATTTGAAGGTTATAAAAATATAAAACATTGGTATGAAGAATTTGGCAAACAGATTTCAATCATGCCTGGCGCTGGAATCAATCTATCTAATATCCATTTATTTAAAGAAATTGGAATTCAAGAAATTCACCTTTCGGCGAAAAAAAAGGTAGAAGGAATCGACACTCCACTTAATACGGACCTTTATTCTGTAGACAAAAATATTCTTGAAAAATTATTTATGTAATGAAATTAAAACCATGCTATTTCTTTCTTTATTTCTTTATGGCATCTTCTTGTTACTCTCAGGTAGATACATTAAATCTTAATGGAATTTGGCAAGGGTCATTATCAAATAACTTAATTTTTGAGAGCACTGTTCCTGGATCTATCCAACATGATTTTGTAAAACTAGGAAAAACACCAAATCCAATGATTGGATTTAATGTAGACCAACTGCAGTGGCTGGAGAATGAAAACTGGTCACTAAGTAAACGTTTTAGCATCGATAATCCAAAACGATCTAATCATCTGTTATGCTTTGAAGGCATTGATACCTATAGTGATATCTATCTTAATGATTCTTTGATTCTATCTACGGATAATATGTTTCGCACTTGGGTTATTGATGTTACTCGTATAATAAAAAACGAAAACATCCTAACCGTAAATATCAAAAGCCCCATAAAAGAAGGCATCAAGGTTAAAGAAACGTTTGCCTATGATCTTCCTGCTGGAAATGATCAAGGAGATATAAAAGTTCAGCCATGGACAAGAAAAGCTGCTTTCCATTATGGATGGGACTGGGGCCCAAGAATTGTTACTTCAGGCATTTGGAGGCCCGTTTATTTACTGTCAAATGATAATCCTCGCCTAAAACAATTCAATATTCAACAAAAGGAATTATCGGATGAAATTGCTTTGTTAGAAGCTACCATTGAAGTTGATAATGCTAGCAACAACCTTGTAGCGGCAATTTATATAAATGATTCTTTAGCATTCAAGAATAAACTCAATCCAACAATAACAAAAGGGACTATAAAAATTTTAAAACCTAAGCTTGGGTGGCCAAATGGAATGGGAAATCAATATCAGTATACTTTCCGTATTGAACTTTTTAACGATCAATCCATGATTGACTCAGATTCAAAAATGATGGGTTTACGAAATGCAGATCTTATTAATGAGAAAGATTCCATTGGAACTTCTTTCTTTTTTGAAATAAATGGAATCCCCACCTTTGCCAAAGGAGCAAATTATATTCCGCAACATCACTTTCAAAATACGATTTCAAAAGAATCTTATGATCAATTGTTCGACCATATTTTGAATGCAAATTTAAATATGATTCGAGTTTGGGGAGGAGGTATTTATGAAGATGAATATTTCTATAAAAAAGCAGATGAACTGGGAATTATGATTTGGCAAGATTTTATGTTTGCCAATACAATGATTCCAGAGTCGAAAGAAATGACCAATAATATCATAGCTGAAGTTGATGACAATATTCAACGACTGAGGCATCATTGTTCGATTGTGCAATGGTGTGGCAATAATGAAATATTTGTAGCTTGGCATAATTGGGGATGGCAAAAACAATATGATTATTCCAGAAAAATCCAAAAGAAGCTATATAATCAATACGAAAATGTGTTTAAAAAACTCATTCCAGAAGCGTTAAAAAAGCATCTACCAGCAGCTAATTATGTTCATACAAGTCCACTTAGTAATTGGGGTACATCAACGAACTTTAATCATGGAACCATGCATAATTGGGGTATTTTTCATGGTGAGCAACCTTTTGAGCAATATGGTAAAGATATTGGTCGATTTAATAGTGAATATGGATTTCAATCGCTTGCTTCTATAAAAACATTACATCATATTTTTCAAAAAGAAGAACAAGACTCCATTTTAAAGCAACGACAGAAAAGCTATAAAGGGAATCGCGTGATGGAAAATCACATTACCCAATACTATCCTAAATGGACTTCAATCCAAGAATATAGTTACCTCAGCCAATTAACACAAGCTAAAGGAATATCCTATGCGATTCAAAACCATAGAATAAACTTTCCAGAATGTATGGGAACATTATATTGGCAACTCAATGATTGTTGGCCCGCCACTTCATGGAGTAGTTTGGATTATTCAGGTGAATGGAAAGCACTTCATTACCATGTTCAGAAGGATTATCATGAGCCTAGTATTTTTATTGATACAACTAATCAAAAATTTGATCTGGTTATTTGCAACAATTCGCTTTCTCAACGTCATGTAGGTTGGCATACCGATTTGTATACTCTTAACGGTCAATCTATCTATAGTGCACATGATTCAATATTAGTAAATTCATTGAGCATAAAGCGAATACCATTATCAACACAAACTAAATTTGAACCTAATGAAGGTATCTTATTTTTCAAGTTAATAGGTAGCGACTTTTCGATTAGAAAGACACATACATTTGTTCCAGAAAAAAAATTAAATTTGAGGAAAGCAGACATTCAAATTAAAACGAGGAAAGTAAAAAAAGGGTATGAAATTGAATTGATGTCTGATCAAATAACCAAAGATCTTTATTTGATGAGTTCCATTGAAGGTAGGTTCACTTCCAATTATATTGATTTACTTCCTAATAGGCCATATTTACTCCATTTTGAATCAATCGTAGAATTACTTGATTTTAAATCTACCCTTTCCTTTATCCATCTAAATGAAATGGTTAATAAATAATGCAGAAATGTCTCCACATACAATTGTCTATCGTCTTATTTGAAAGGTAATTTTATATTTTTACAAAAAAGCTGCTTATGAGAATCTGGATATCCATGTTGTTCGTTTCAATTGCCCTAGTTTGGTTTCATCAAACAAAAACGATAGAGCCAAAAGGTGATCAAACATTTGAGCAAAGAATGTCGGATAAAGAATTTCCATTTAATGATTACTATTTTCAAAAACAATATCCTGAAAAATCATTTGATTATAGTTCTTACCTAAATTCAATGCAAAAGGCGGCTGATGAATTAAATATACATCAATCAAGTCAAGGTCAATGGGAAACTCAAGGTCCTGGAAATATTGGTGCTCGTGTAAATACAATAGCTGTTGACGATGATAATGATGCTGTTATATATTTAGGCTTTAGTCAAGGAGGTTTGTGGAAAACAGAAGATGCAGGAAATTCTTGGAATCCAATTTTCGATGATCGTGCATATTTAGCGATTTCAGATGTTGAAATTGATCCCTCGGATAATCAAACAATATATGTTGGAACTGGTGATTTAAATATTAGTGGCTATCCATTTATTGGAGACGGTATTCATAAATCAATAGATGGGGGTATTTCATGGCAAAACATTGGACTAATAGAAGCTTCTATTATTTCAGAGGTACATGTATCCGATCAAAATCCAGAAATTATATATGCATCGGCAATGGGTATTCCATTCGAAAAAAATGAAAATAGAGGACTATATAAATCACTGGACAGTGGTAATTCGTGGGAACAAGTTCTTTTCATCAATGATTCTACCGGTGTTATTGATATATTGGTACATCCAACAAATGACAACATTGTATACGCGGCAGGATGGAATAGAATTCGTAATAATAATATTTCAAAAATAACAGGACCTGATGCAAAAATTTGGAAAACAACAGATGGAGGGACTACTTGGGACGTTTTAGAGAATGGTCTACCTACTGGAGATTTAACTAGAATTGGGCTTGCTATGTCTGGTTCTAATTCGAAAAAGATATATGCCAGTTATACAAAACCTTCCGGTAGTGATGAGTGTGAAACAGGTGGTATTGATTTACAAGGCATTTATATAAGTGAAGATGGAGGAGATTCATGGAATCCAATTCCAACTTCTGAAGCATCTAATTCATTGCCATGTAATACGATGGGAGGATTTGGGTGGTATTTTGGTAGGCTATTTGTCAATCCAATGAACGACAATGATATTAGCATACTGGGTGTTTGGTTATGGCGAACCTTGGATGGTGGTCAGACTTGGTCGTATGCCGATGACACTCATGCCGATAAACATGATATGGTTTATTCCAATGGTAATTTTTACTTAGGAACAGACGGAGGTGCATACAAAATGGATCAAAATGGCTTTGACAATTGGGTAGATATAGAAAATATTCCAACGACACAATTTTATCGAGTCGCCTATAATCCTTGGCGTCCTGATGAATATTTTGGTGGAGCTCAAGATAATGGAACCATGTATGGAAATATTGAAGATATCAACGGTTGGGATCGATACTTTGGAGGTGATGGATTTACGGCAGCTTTCCACAAATCAAATCCTAATATCGCTTTCGCTGAATATCAAAATGGTGCCATTAATATGACTATCGATGGACTTAATGGAAATTGGAATTATGTAAGTGATGGTTTAGAAGGGAGTCGTTCATGGGATATGGTATATGCATTAAGTCATCATAATGATGATGCTTTGTATACTGGCACAGATAGAATGTTTTCAGGAATTATTAATGGAGATCAAGTAGATTGGACTGCAATTAGTCCTATCCTTGCTGACACAGTTAATCCCAATTCAGCGATTAGACACCAGATAAGTACATTTTCAGAATCATCAATAAATCCAAATTTAATTTACGTTGGAACGAATGATGGCTTACTTTCTAAAACGACCAACTTGGGATCGGATTGGGTAAATATAAATGGTCAAATACCTCGACGTTATGTCACGGATATTAAAGCTTCAGATATCTTTGAGAATGTTGTATATACTTGCATTTCTGGATATAAATACAATGATTTCACACCGCTTATTTACAAATCAGAAGATCAAGGCGAAACTTGGAAATCGATTGCTGGTAACTTACCTAATCTATCCATCAATCATATACATGTCTTAAAAACCAATGATGATACTGAAGCGCTTTTCGTTGCTACCGACGGAGGCGTTTATTTTAGTATAAACGACGGTGATGTCTGGCAACGATTGGGAGATAACATGCCAATTATTCCCGTCTATGATCTAGCCTATAATAAAGCAAATCATCAAATCGTTGCTGGGACATTTGCGCGTAGTATTCAGAGTTTTGATTTAAGTCAAATTGAAATGGTTTCTTCGGTTGAAAATAATTTCATGTCTATTAATGAAGTATCAATATATCCTACAGTATCTGATTCTAAAGTGAGTATTACTAGTCTAGCATCTGGAATAGTATCTATTGACATATTTGATCAAAAGGGAAAAAGAATGAAATCTATTTCAGTGTCTAAATCAATAGAATTAGATATCACTTCATATCCAATGGGTACCTATTTCTTTAGATGTGTAAATGAAGATGGAAAAACATTAACAAAACGGATTATAAAAATTTAGTTACTTCCAATATTCAATACAGAAAAGAGAAAGAGCTATAAACACACAAATTGGAGTGAAATATTTTGTGTCTAGCGAAGCAAATTTTGAGTGCTTTATTTTTTTAAATAATCCAACAAATTTGAAATCACCAATGGACCGAATCATAAAAAGTACACCCACTATGTACAAATAATAATTAGTGATCCATGGTGGAAGATTTAAACCAATAATTCCTAATTTATAGATCAAAAAAACCAAAATTGATAACAATCCAAAACCGACAATACTACATTCTAATATTTCAGGTGTGAAAATTAATTGTCCATCTTTTTTTTCAGGGATTGCTAATGAATACCCGCGCCTACCTCCAAATGCCCAGTAAAAATGGATAAGAGCTAATTCAAAAATAATCCATCCAATAAAATAAATGAAATAGCTCATTATTTACCTTTAAATTCAGGCTTTCTCTTCTGTACAAACGCCATTACACCTTCTGCAAAATCATGGCTCTCACCAGCCTCCATTTGTAATCTTCGTTCTACTTCAAGTTGAGTATAAAAATCATTTGACAAGCCTTGATTGTATGCTTTTTTGGTTAACCCTAATGCCTTCGTTGGCATTTTTGCCAGTCTTTCTGCAATAGCCCACGCATCTGTTTCAAAAGTGTCGTCTGGAAAAGCTTTATATATCATCCCCATTTTTTCAGCTTCAATGCCATTTACGGTTTCCGCTAACATTGCTAATGCAATAGCCTTTTGAAATCCAATTAACCTAGGAAGTACATATGTACCGCCGCTATCGGGAATTAATCCAATCTTTGAAAATGCTTGTATAAAAGTTGCTGACTCTTTTGCTACTACAATATCACAAACCAATGCGATATTAGCCCCAGCTCCTGCACTGATCCCATTAACGGCACACATTACTGGTTTTTCTAATTCAAATATTCTTTTAACTAATGGATTATAATTGTTTTCAATACTATCATTAATCATATCTGTAATATTGCCTCCCATAACCTCTTTAAGATCTTGTCCAGAGCAAAATGCTTTTCCTGTAGCCGTAATAAAAACAACTCTGATATCATCTTCTTTACAACGATCTAAATATTTATGGAACAACATTGCCATTTCCTTATTGAAACAATGATAAACTTCAGGACGGTTTAATGTAATTTTTGCTATTCCATTAATATTTTCAAACAATAATACTTCTTTTGTCATAATTATATTTTAGTTTCCGCAACCACCAATTTTTGCTTCGAAAGTGGCTCCAAGTTTAACTTCAAAAAGAGTTGATAAGTCAATCAGATTTCCAGCATCATAAATCACATCTGCACCAGCGTTTATTGTATTGTTAGCATCAATAATATTCGAAACAATAACTCTTTCAAACCCACTATAATCTACTCCTTCACTTGAATCTGTGATACAATTTTGTTCGATAAATAATTGACTACTATTTAGAATTGAACAATCACTATTTAAGAACGCATATTTTTCTCCTTGCAAATCACTTAGAAAACACATATCCACCCAAGTTGTATATTCATTTTCGTTTCTAGATTGCAATTTCAAAATAGTGGGACTATTTATTGCTGTAGCACTAGGAGACGTAAATGGATCTTCTAAACGGATCATATCTAAGCCTGTATAATCTTCTGATCCGTAGTTATTAAAAATCCAATATCCTTCAAGATTTTCATAATTGTCAATCACATTATGCGGAAGAAAATGTAAATAACTAGCATAGACATCACCATTCGGATAGGTGGCACCACTTTCGAATTCAAGTTCTACCCCGGTATTCCCAAATATATAATTACCCGCACTATTAATATTTAGATGATCCACATATCCATTTGCAATGGATGCAGTAGATGCGATTTTTTCACTTCCTCCAGTCAATGTTCCATGTTTAATTCCTATTCGGTCATACGCCTTAGAACTACCATCGTTAAATTGGTAATATGCTAAAAAGTCTGGATCCGACGATGATAATTCATGTTTTGTCAAGTGCCTCCACTCTCTAATTTCTTGTTCGGAAAGCGACCGACTCCAGAGGCATACTTCATCCATTTCTCCCGTCATATTTCGACTTCCCCATCCTTGGTAACTGCCAAATTTAAAGGAGGTTATATCAACGGGATCTACCGAAGTCGAATGAGTAGCTGCTACCCCATTCAAATATAGAGTTATACTATTTGGCTCTGCCACAAGTGCAACGTAAGACCATTCGTCACTTGGAACTTCAAGATTAGAATCATACCACCAAGCTCCACCTGGCCAATGATAGGCTAAGGTATTATTTGCTTCTCTAAAATTGATTCCAGCTGAACTTCCATCATTCATTACTATTCCGCTATATTCTGGTTGAATACCGATGGGTTTTACCCATGCCGTAATGGTAAACGTATTCGTATTGATGTTAAAACTTTCCGTTTGGACATAATCACCACTATTATAAAACTCAACAGCATTACCAGGTATGGTATCGGGTTCACACTTATTACTAACAAAAACGATGTCTTCAACTAATTTTGAAAATGTACCGTTTACATTAGTGATCGTTAATTCCGCACTATGGGGTCCTGCCATAGCAAAAACAACGTTTGGATTTCTTGTATTTACATCACTAACATAAGCTGGAGTCGGTGTGAACTGCCAATTCCAAGTAGTATTTGCATCATGATTTATAATGGAATATGAATCAAAAGAAATTGTATCTCGAGCACAGTTTACAGAATCAGAACTCGTTATAATATCTATGATTGGATTATTTGTTGCTATAGGCATGTCCACTTCCCAAAAGCCTCTTGAACTACAGAGCCTGATTTTATTATCTCTGTAGAATGGATAAATTCTTAATGGGTTAACCACATAAGGAAGTCCTGTACTGTATTGTATCCAATCAGAAGTAGTCGGATCATAATAATAGAAATTATTCGCAGTAACTAAATAGGCTACATTTGTTTCACCTCCATGACTAATAATATCTCTGACGGCTTCTCCATCTAACATTGTTGTCGATAAATTTATCCATGAATCTCCACCATCTGTCGTTTTATAAACCTTTTGCCCATCGGCACCATTTATTGCTGCTACGTAAAGTACGTTTTCGTCCATTGGATCTACGTCCATTTCGTATCTCCATCTGTTATTGGTAGGAAGTTCAGTTGTCATTTCCCAAGTGATTCCTGCATCTGTTGTTTTGTATATGTTAACCCAATCCCAATATCCAAAACCATCTTTTACCACTGCATACATTACATCTGGATTAGATCTAGCAATACAAATCTCATATACTTGACCTTTACCTACAAATGGATATAATTCATCCCAAGAAGCACCACCATCTTCTGATTTCCAAATTATACTATCTCTTCCAGCATACATTTTATCAGCGTATTGAGGGTGGAAATAAAAACCGCTTGAAGATGATCTAGAATAACTTTCATTGGGTATAAAAGGTACTAGCGGCAAATTTACTGTTGAGCCACCTAAATTGTCTGCTAATCTTTTTACGACTGTACCACCTGACCAATATTGGTTGAAATAAGCAATTTTATTTTCCAACGGATTTATGTAGCCCGTTGCCTCTTCAACACCTCCGACATTATGAGACAAACCGGTTCCATACGATTCAACAATCGCTGTATTGCCATTATGGTATTTACCACCTACTAGCACATCATCATTCCACCCCATTCCAAAACCCCAAAAGTCAGCTGCTGAGATATTATACTTTCTTGATTCATGCGTTTGTAAATTATCATTCGAATAATTTAAACCTCCATCTGAAGCAATCCATATGTCCTCTCCTAAAACCTCAATTCCTTGTATGTCGGCATGTATATCATTTAACCGCTGACTATTCGCAGCCCCAATACTTTCGTATGTAGTGCCTCCATCTGAGGATTCCGACAGTCGAACGGTACCAAACCATAATAAGTCTGCATCATCTGGACTAACTTCTAAATCATAATTATAATACCCTTGATGATAACCACTACTGTAAGCTGCTGCATTCCATGGCATCGTATTAATATCTGCATATGGCCCTCCAATTTGCCCTGAAGGTAAAGACCAGGTAGATCCTGAATCATCCGAACGATAGATCCCAATCCAGCCATTATCATCCGCCTTTGAATTACCAATTAATCCAGCATAGACTCGATTGGGATCATCTGCTGAAACACCTATTTTCCCACCATTTTCATTTGCCTCGCTTAAGACTTCTGGCACATACCATCCACTTGCTTGTAAAGTAAAACTTGAACCACCATTCGTTGATTTATAAAATTCTGTTTTCTTAGCTGTACTATTAGATTTCAATAGATAGATAGTATTGGCATCCGTTGGTTTAAAATCTAAATCCCATACTGTTTCACTAAATACTTGTGTCCAATTGACACCTGCATCCATTGTTTCGTATAAGCCATTTGTGGCTACGATATAAATATGTGTATCATCATCTGGGTCAAATTTTATCTCATTACCAGTACCATTTAAATAATAATTTTCAACCCATGAAATACCACCGTCCAACGATTCATAAATTCGACTATTTGCTGCAAGCAAGAAATGATCTTCATTTGTTGGATTGATTGAAACTGCCGTAATCCCATTTGAAAACACTTCATCTTTTGACACTAAATCCCAGGTCAATGCTTTGTCTACCGTTTTAAAAATACCTCCACTTTCAGAACCTGCTATTAAAACATCGGGGTTTGATTCTGATTGGGAAACACTAAACAAATTCGTCTGCCAAGAAATCGGATCTGTAGTTCCATTTTTGTACGTTTCAAATGGCCCAATATTCTCCCAAGTTGTTGTTGATCTATTTTTTTCTCTTTTTTCTTTTAAGTAACGTTGACGTTTATCTTCTATTTTTCGTGCAGGCTTGTTTACCATTCCATCTTTATCAACATATTCACCAAAATTTTTCACCCAAAATTTAAAGTTTTGAGTATGTATTGTCTTTTCAAATGGAAACTTTCGGTAATAATTGTAATACGCATCATATACGTCTACAAAGCTGGCTTTTTCTTTGTACATAGATTTAGCCCACGCTGGTGTATTTTCGTCTATAACAGGTATTGATTTAAACTGTTCAACCACGGATTGACTATATAACGAGAATGAACAGGTAAAAAGAAAAATTAATAATGATACATTTTTCATAAATTAAAATTTAGAAACCCACTTTCAATTGGTAGTGATTTATTAATAACTTTAATAATCAAAGCATTTGTATTTACTCCGGTATTTGGAAGATCATAAAGTTCGGAAAAAGCGGTAAATACTTCTTTAGAATCCCCTTTAATAAAGGTACTCATCGCATGAGTAAAAACATTAATATTAGGACGGCTTTTTAAAAAATTAATGGCTTCAATAATAAATTGTTCATATTCAATGGTGAGTGGATAATAACTAATTTCTACCGTGATATTCATATCTTTAAACTTGTTTAAATTTACAAAAAAATAATTGAAGGCCTTTGTCAAATTACATGAAACAAGTTATAAAAATTGGTATTACTGGTGGAATAGGATCTGGTAAATCAACGATTTGTGCCATATTTCAAACTTTCGGAATTCCTATTTATTTTGCGGATACCGAAGCAAAACGATTAATGGTTGAAGATGATATTTTAAAACTAAAAATCCAACAGCTGCTTGGACATGAAGCCTACACACCACAAGGCACCTTAAACAAAGCGTTTATTAGTGATAAAATATTTAAAAATAATACTTTAAGAAATGAAATAAACAAACTCGTTCACCCTGCCGTAGGCAAGGATTTTAACCAATGGGCAAATCGGCAATCTGCTCCATATGTGATTGAAGAGTCCGCTATCTTATTTGAAGAATCTATGGCATCCAACTTTGATAAGGTTATCGTTGTCGTAGCGGATGAAGATTTACGAATCCAAAGGGTTATGAACCGAAATAAGACAACAGTTGAAGCGATTAAACAAAGAATCAGAAGTCAATGGAGTGATGCAATGAAAATAAAAAATGCAGACTTTATTATTGAAAATAATGGTGAATACAGTATTATTTTACAAGCGATCTCTATTCATAAATCAGTATTAAAATTATCTTAGCAAAAAATATAAGAAGCGATATGAGTACTAAAACAAATAGGTCGGAGACATTGATGCAAATGGAAGATAAACATGGAGCTCATAATTACCATCCACTACCCGTCGTACTAGCTAAGGGTGAAGGTGTGTTTGTTTGGGATGTTGAAGGTAATCGGTATTATGATTTTTTAAGTTCTTATTCTGCAGTCAATCAAGGGCATTGTCATCCTCGAATTATTGGTGCATTGAACGAACAAGCATCAAAACTAACATTAACATCAAGAGCTTTTCATAATGACATGCTTGGGCCATATGAAAAATATGTTACAGAATTATTTGCGTACGATAAAGTATTACCTATTAATACAGGTGTAGAAGCTGTTGAAACTGCTTTAAAACTATGCAGAAAATGGGCCTACAGAGTAAAAGGCTTGAAAGATGGTACAGCAAAAATATTATTTGCTTCTGGTAATTTCCATGGTCGTACGTTAGCTGTAATATCTGCTTCGACGGACCCTTCAAGCACAGAAGGTTTTGGTCCTTTCATGCCAGGATATGAGGTTATCGACTATAATAGTTTAGCATCACTTGAAAAGGCTTTAGAAGATCCTAATGTTGCAGGATTTATCGTAGAGCCAATCCAAGGAGAAGCCGGCGTTTTTGTCCCTGACGAAGGATACCTCAAAAAAGCATATGATTTATGTAAATCAAAGAATGTTTTATTTATTGCTGATGAGGTACAGACGGGAATTGCAAGAACAGGAAAACTACTAGCGACATGTGGAAATTGTGACTGCAATAACGGATGTGAACGAAATCCTGAAATAAGACCTGACATATTAATTTTAGGAAAAGCGATTTCAGGAGGTGTATTTCCAGTATCTGCTGTCTTAGCTGATGATGAAATCATGATGTGTATAAAACCTGGAGAGCATGGTTCGACATTTGGTGGTAACCCACTTGCTTGTGCTGTTGCAATGGCCGCTTTAGATGTTGTGAAAGATGAAAAACTTTCAGAAAATGCAATGCAATTAGGTCATGTATTTAGAAAAAGAATGCAAAATTTGGTCGATAAATCAGATTTAGTGGTACTTGTTAGAGGAAAAGGATTATTGAATGCGATTGTCATCAATGATACTGAAGACAGTGATACGGCCTGGAGGATTTGTTTGGCCTTACGTGACAATGGGCTTTTAGCAAAGCCAACGCATGGTAATATCATAAGGTTTGCCCCACCACTTGTAATGACAGAAGAACAAATTCATACTTGTTCTGATATTATCGAAAAAACAATTAACGATTTTGTAAAGTAAAATTATAGGAATTAAAACTTCAAAAACGATTCAATCTGTACGTTTAATGCTTCTTTAGTATCTGCATCGGTAACCTCTGTTTCGTTTGTCAATAAATGAACAGAAGATATTGGTAATTTTGATGAGAAAACATTCATTTTTAAATAATTCAATGCGTTCGTCATATAATCGAGTCCACGTGTACATCCGGATCGACCTGAACTGACACCAATTAGACAAACTTTTTTATTATGAAATGTTTCTGCGTATTTTCTGATAGATATGGCATCAATGAAAAATTTTAGAATTCCTGGAATGCCGCCATTATATTCTGGAACTATAAAAATGAATGTTTCAACATCTAAAAAGAATTGATCTTGAAGTTTGACAATAATACTTGCTTGGTTTTCTTTGTTATACATTTCGTTATGAATGGTCATTCCGTTCAATGCTGTCAAACTCAACATCTGGTTGTTGATTTCTTTCTTACTTAATACGTCACTTATATAGGTTGCTATTATATCGGATTTGCTATTTGGCCTATTGGTCGAGCTTATTATTGAAATCATATTATATATTTGAGTTTTGTAAAGATAGTCACCAACTATAAAATCCTGAATTATGAAAATTACATTTCTTGGCCATTCATCCTTTATAATAGAATTGGGTGGCAAAAGTTTAGTTATTGATCCATTTATCACCGATAATAATATCAATATTGATTCAATAAAATGTGATTATGTCTTATTAAGCCATGGCCACATGGACCATACGAAGGATGCGATTCAACTATTAGCGAATAACCCATCTGCGAAATTGGTAAGTAACTATGAAATTTCAAATTATTTCAACGAACAAAATATAGAAACAATTGCAATTAATCATGGTGGTAAAGTTTCCTTTGATTTTGGAACTATAAAGTATGTAAATGCAATACACACAAGTTCTTTTAAAGATGGTCGCTATGCAGGCAATCCAGGCGGGTTTGTTATTTGGTCGAAAGACGAAAAATCATGTGTATACTTTGCAGGAGATACTGCACTTACAATGGATATGAAATTAATCCCGATGACATGTCCATCCGTAAATATCTGTATCTTACCGATTGGAGATAAATTTACCATGGGATATGAAGATGCAAGTCTTGCTGCTGATTTTGTAGAATGTAATAGTATCATTGGTTGTCACTATGACACCTTCGATGCAATAAAATTTGATAAATCAAAAGTTAAAGAACACTTCAGTAAGAAAGAACAAAGGTTATATTTGCCCGCCATTGGAGAATCAGTAATTATATAATAAGAGATAAAGATGTGTAAAATTGTTGCGATTGCAAATCAGAAAGGAGGTGTTGGTAAAACGACGACAGCGATTAATCTAGCTGCAGCATTAGCTGTTTTGGAAAAGAGGATTCTATTAATTGATGCTGACCCACAAGCAAATGCGAGTTCTGGCGTTGGAATAAAAAATGAAAATTACGAGTATTCTATTTATGATACATTCGTAAATGATGTTCCACTTGAAAAAACAATTCTTAAAACAGATATTGAAAATTTGCATTTAGTGCCATCATCCATAGATCTAGTTGGTGCTGAAATTGAATTAGTACAAAAGTTACGAAGGGAATATAAGCTTCGAGAAGCAATAGAACCTATAAAAGATAATTACGACTTTATCATTATTGATTGTTTACCTTCTTTAGGGATTATCACTATCAATGCTCTTACAGCTGCTGATTCGATCATCATACCTGTCCAATGTGAAGTTTTCTCTTTAGAAGGATTAGGCAAACTTAAAAACACCATTGAACTGGTCAAAAAAGCATTAAACCCGACTTTAGTTATTGAAGGTATTTTATTATCAATGTATGATAGACGATTAAGAATGGCTAATATGGTACTAGAAGAAGTTAAAAGATCCATTTCAGATAATGTCTATGATACTATTATTCATAGAAACTCAAAAATTGGCGAAGCTCCGAGTGTTGGACAACCCGTTATAATCTATGATATTAAAAGCAAAGGTTCGAAAAACTTTCTAAACCTGGCATCGGAATTTTTATCTCACAACTAACTTCATACCATGGCTAAAAATAAAAAAGATCAACTAGGTAAGGGATTGCGTTCTTTGATTTCCAATATTGGAACACCTGTGGAAGAAGCAAAAATAGAAACAGTCAAGAAGATCTCAGGAAGTACTTCATATTTAGCGATAGAGCAAATAGAAGTCAATCCTTTTCAACCCAGAACGGAGTTTGATCAAGATAAGTTATTGGAATTGGTTCAATCAATAAAAGCAAATGGACTAATTCAACCAATAACTGTCCGAAAACTAAGTGATAAAGCATTTCAAATTATTTCTGGCGAGCGAAGATTTCGAGCTTCAAAATTGGCAAAACTAAAGGAAGTTCCATGTTTTGTTTTAGAGGTTAAAGACGATAAAATGCTTGAATTAGCATTAATTGAAAATATTCAACGAGCGGACTTAAATCCATTTGAAATTGCGAGTAGTTATAAGCGTTTAATCGATGCATTGCATTACTCTCAAGATGAACTAGCTTTACGTGTTGGTAAAAAGAGAAGTACCGTTTCGAATTATTTACGATTACTAAAGCTACTTCCTGTTATTCAAAAAAGCTTGAAGAATGATGAGATTTCAATGGGTCATGCAAAAGCTTTGATGTCAATTGAAAATCCAGATCAACGATTGTTCGTTTTTCAACGCATATTAGACGAAAATCTTTCAGTAAGAGAAACGGAATCTATAAGTAAACAATATAAAGCTGGTCATAAAACAACAAATCAAAGTAGTCCGGTAATTCAAACTGCTTCACCACAAATTAAGTCGATTCAGGATAAAATATCAGGAGAATTAGGAACAAAAGTTTCTATTAAAAGAAATGCAGAAGGAAAAGGTCAAATTATTATTCAATTTTCTTCAGATAATATGTTTAATGACATCATCGAATATTTTGATTAAAGTTTCGTTTGAAATTTATGAAATATAAACTTTTCATTATTTGTTTATGCTTTCTATCGAAGATTGCAAATGCCCAAGAATCGATTGATACTTCAGATGCCATAGTTGCCATTGACTCTTTAGACTCAAATGAAAACAATGACCGTGTTGGCATGTTATCTATGTTTTCGGGAAAACCTGGAAGAGCTGCACTTTATTCATTAATTATCCCAGGTGGCGGACAGCTATATAATAAAAGATATTGGAAAGCACCACTTGTTATTGCAATTGAAGGAACCGTAATAGGTTTTGGTATTTATTATAATAATTTGTTTAATCAATATGATCGTTACTTTAAAGAACTTGCAGTACTACCGATCGAAGAGCAAACAGTAGGACATTCCTTTCTAAAGGAAGAAGTTCGTTTAAGACGCTCTATTTATAGAAAAAACAACGAATATGCTTGGTTTATCTTTGGTGTTGTACACTTAGTTAGTGCAATAGAAGCATTTGTAGATCGACATTTAATGAGCTTTGATGTATCCGACGATTTAAGTTTTAAAGTTGAAACTCAATACATCCAAGAAAGCTCCTTTCAGTATACTAATCTTTCATTTTATTATTCATTAAAATAAAAAAGAGATTGCTTTACATTAAAAGCAATCTCAACACTTTAACGCCCTGAATTTATTCTTGGCGGGTAAAGCAAATAGTTTATATTTAAGGATCGAAATGTTGGATTCCAAAAACATCCCCAAGGACCTCTCCTCGGGGATTAACACTTCAACACCTTTTGTTTTTTTTAATAAAAGGAATCGATACTACTCGTTGATATTCAGTAGATAAGCTCCTTTATAA
>CALDTZ010000057.1 GCA_937924805.1 uncultured Saprospiraceae bacterium | reverse complement strand
AGGGTATCACCAACTTTGTATGAGTTTAGTTTTTCATTATCAATGTGGTCCTTCGATGAGCCAATGAAGTTGTTGATTTTTTCATAATCTTCCCCTAAAAATATAACGTTTCTAATACCACCACAAGAAATGAAGGTGATCATAAATAAGAAGTAAATAAAAAGTTTTAGAAAGGTTAGCAAAATAAAAATACGCTAGGTGATACAATTGAATAATGATGCTTTTACTTATAAACATTCACTTGACCAAAGATATTTAAATAGGTTTAATAAGAAAAACCGAACCTGATTTTATGTAATTTATCATTTTATACCTTGTTTAAAATAAAAAAATGGATGGTGGTGCAACGAAATAGCAAAAACATGCACCTTACAAAGTACATGGATAAAATACATGGAAATAAATCAGCGACATATAATCAGTAATTGCTTAAAAGGAGATCGGACTTCTCAAAAGCGACTATACGAGCAAAATAAAGTTTTTCTGTTTGGAATATGTATGCGATATGGTAAATCTAGAGCTGAAGCAGAAGATATCTTGCAAGAAGGGTTTTTTAGAATATTAAAAGACCTAAAACAATACGCTGGTGAATCATCTATCCAAGCATGGATGAGAAAAGTAATGGTTAATAGTGCACTTATGCATATAAGAAAGTATCACAAGTTGAAATTTGAAGAACTTGATGAGAGAGCGGTAAATAGTGGATATTTAAGCGATCATTCTTTGTTTAATAGTGATCGAGCACAATCGATTATTGCTTTGATAAGGCAATTGCCAAAATTGCAACAGACTATATTTAATATGAAAGCTATGGATGGGTTTTCATTTAAGGAAATGTCTAATATGTTGGATATAAAAGAAGTTACTTTAAGATCTCACTACCATAGATCTAGGACTAAACTTCAAGCGTTGTTACAAAAAGAATTACACTGAGATGGAAGAAAGAAAAGATAATAATATGGAGGACTTTTTCCGAAATTCAATGGAGCAATTTGATGATACTCCTTCTGATACCGTTTGGTCCGGAATAGAAGATCGGTTAGTAAAGAGCGATGAAAAAAACCGCTTCATCTTTAAGATGTGGTTTTTTAGAGGTATGTTTTTTTTGTGTCTTATCGGTGCGGCAATGACTTATTTTTATTTTTTAGAGGATGTGAGTCAAATAGATGAGTTTCAAAAATTAAGTAATGAAAAGGTTCATGATAAACGTTCAAAAAATCAAAAAAGGGAGGAAGATGAAAAACGATTATCATTCGATGAAACGAAATCTGTAGAGCTCGTTTCAAATAAGGAAAAAGTAGAAATTGATCGTTCAAATAAGTATTTAAATACTAAACATAGTGTACAAGACATTTCACAAAAAAGAAACAATGATGTAGCTTCTATTAATTATAATAAAGTTGATAAGATAAACATAGATGAGCCTGTTTTTAATGTTTCTTCTGAATCGTCAGCATCAATGATAAGTGATTCCCGTTCAAACAAAATGAACCATACTTCAAGGCAAGAGGAAGTTTTTAATACGAATAGAACAGATGCTGTTTATCCTCAACAAGAGGCGATATTGGATACCCAATATTTAAAAATTAAAAAACTCAATTCACTTGCTAATGTAGGATTCATGCCACTACTTTCATTTTCGTCAACTGTGAAAAATATCAATTCAAATAGGCTTACTTTTTTCAGTAATACTAGGTCAAAAAGATCGCATTTTGGTAATTATAAGTTGGGGATTAGTGGGCGATTTTTTCAGACGTTTGTATCGGACTTTGATGGTGTTTTTAATGCCAGTGAATCTTTTGGAATAAGGCATGAATTAGCCCTAAGTAAGAAAGTCTGGTTGACAAATGCAATCTATTATAATATTCAACATTATGATGTAATGCCGATGAACGGTCCTGTAAATCATGATGTTTTGGCAAGATATACTGCAAAAGATTTTCAAACAGAGATTGTAACAATAGAATCAAAATCCGAATATTTTGATTTTCCATTAGGACTTAAATGGTCCTTTAATAAGAAAGATTCTGGGTGGTCTATGTTTATAAATCCTTCAATAAATTGGCAGTTGTATTTACCCCAAAATTTTAAATTTATTCAAGCGGATGATGTAGTTATCGAACGGAACGATCAACGGATGTTTGCCTATCTGGGATCAACAGCCATGCGATGGGGTATAGAAAAAAAGATGAGTAATAGTATGTTTTTCCAATTGGATCTTTGGGGGGAGTATAGTTTTATTCCTATAGGAATTCAAGAAGAAAAATTAAAAATGTTAGGAATTAGTGGATCGATTCTTTTCGGAAAATAAACGATAGAAACGTAAATATTAAAATTTAGTTATCACTTAAAATAAAAAATATAAATAATATGAATCATTTAAAATTATTAATTGGACTTCTTCTTTTTACTACTTTTTCATCTTGTAAATGGGATGTGTTAGATTGTGTATCTGGCAATGGAAATAGAATTGAAAGGGAAATAATATTGTCAGAGGCGATAGATAAAATCGTTTTATCTATCGATGCAGATGTTACAATCATTGAAGGCGATGAGCAAATGATTTTTATAGAAGGTGACGAAAACCTTGTAGACCTAATTGAAAATGATTCAAGAGTATCCAATAATACTTGGGATATCAAAGTAAAAGATTGCGCAAATACAGATGGGATCGTATTTATGATAACCTTACCTTCTTTTGAAGGAGCGACAATCGAAGGGTCAGGGATTATTCGTAGCCAAGAGGAATTAAAAAATGTGGAGGATTTGTCACTTAAAATCGAAGGTTCTGGTTTGATTCAAGTAGAGGTTGAAAATGTAAAGGATGTAGATTGTGAGATTGAAGGTTCTGGAAACATTGATTTAATCCTTGTCAGTGCTGACGAGATCGATTTTATGATTGAAGGTTCCGGAGATATATCCGCTGATATAAATGCAGCAAATGAGATTAGAGGAGAGATTGAAGGTTCAGGAGATATAAATCTACGAGGGGAAGCTGATAAGACCATTTTTAAAATTGAAGGATCTGGAGACATTAATTCCCATCAGTTGATAGGCTTGGATAGTGAGGTTAAGATTGAAGGATCAGGGAATATTGATCTTTATGCTGAAAATACGCTTTCTGTAAGTATTGAAGGTAGTGGTGACGTTTGTTACAAAGGAACCCCATCCTTTACTAACATTAAGGTAGAAGGGAGTGGTCAATTAAAAAATTGCAATTAAGAATGTTTAGAGGAGATGAAATACCATTTTTTAATCATCCTTTTGAATTTTGTCAAAGCAAAAAATCACGATTTGAATACTACAATCAAGTTCCTATATTGAATTATCAAATTTTTATATGATCCTTAATGCCTAGCTTATTGATTTTCTTCTTCAGTAAGGTAGGCATCTAGGATTTCTTCTAAGTTAGGTTTTGGTACAAGACCATTGTATTTTTCTACTAATTCTCCTTTATTGAAAATTAACATGGTAGGAATGGATTTAATCTTGAAATGGGCACTTAGTTGTGGATTTCGTTCGGTATCGACTTTTGCAACAAGGACACGACCATTATACTCTTCCGATAATTCATCAATAATAGGACCTAATACTTTACAAGGTCCACACCAATCCGCATAGAAGTCAAGCAGTACTGGAATCTGGGATTTAACGACTTGATCGTTAAATGTTTGATCGGTAATTTGTGGGGTAAGGAATGCCGGTTTTTTCTTTCTCCAAAACATAGTATATAATTTTATTTTGATTTTAAATAAACCAATAGTAATGAAGTAATGCTTATTGCTTTATAAAGTTTACGTTTATTTCTTTTCTTTTTGTCGTTCAATTGCTATTTCAATCGCTTCATCGCCACTTGACGAAAGCTGATCTTGAAGTAACTGGGAAAAAGCAATTTTATCTTTCGGGTATTTAATTAATACATCAGGAGGTATTCCAATATTTTCATAGCTATTTCCATGCTTGTCTTGGTAAATTTCGTTGGACAATGTATACTCCCATCCGATTGGTAGCCTTTTTTCTAATTGGTCAGAAAAAATACCCTCGGTTGGGGATCCGATTCGGGTCATATTTATAGGTTCGATAGTTGCCATGCAAGCAATTTCAGCGGCACTAGCAGTTTGGTGGCTCGTGAGTACATAAACATCACCAGTAAAACTTGGTAAAACGGGGTTTATCTTAATGTTTTGGTGGTTCGTAAATCCATTTCCTAATTTTGCTTTTTTTGTAGCCACCAACATTTGTTTATCAATAAAATGACCGATGATTTCTAAAGCAACTTCATCTTTTCCTCCAAAGTTAAATCGCAAATCTAAAATATAGGATTTTGCATCGACTAAGTCAGTCATGATTGTTTTCATTAGTTTTTTTGATCCATCGATTTCATCTTGTCTTTGAAAGACTTTGTTATTAGCTATTTCGGCATATAGAGGATACCAATCATAAAAGCCCAACCCTGGTTCGATATCATAATAGGCGAGGAACAACATTGCATTTATTTGTATATATCCTATCGTATCCTCCATCATACCCCATTTGGCAAAGCCTGCATTATGGGAAGATACATTTTGACAATAATGATTTGCAATCATTTGTGAGGTTTTCATTTCGAGGTCAAGACTATTGATGGGGTCTTCTTCTTCTT
>CALDTZ010000056.1 GCA_937924805.1 uncultured Saprospiraceae bacterium | reverse complement strand
TTACAAGATTTCATGGGTTTACTTGAAGAATGTGGAGTAGAATTACCTTTATGTATTACAGAGGCACCCGCTTTTGATACAGATGAAGAGTACATTGCATATATCGAAGCCAATTGTGAAGATGGTGGATTTTTCTTAATGGGAAGTCCCGATGGAAGCACAAGTTTGATGGATGAGTTTAATGGATTGCAAGCTCAAGGAACATCAAGTAACTTGGATATTTTCAAAAATAGTAACATTACTTTAATATCAAATGTAGTAGCTGATCATTTAGATATTATTTCGAACAGTGATTTAGAAGGAGTAACTATTCAAGTAGTTAATCTAAGTGGTCAAATGCTGATGAGAAATCAATACCAACAAATAAATGCAAACGAACAAGTAGAAATTACATTACCTGCCAATATGATCAATGGTAACTATGTTGTTCAATTATCTACATCAACTGGTGTTAAAGCATTCAAATTTGTAGTAGGTAAATAGTTGAAAAATTTATTGGAGACTTTCAGATCAAGTTTCGCCCGCTTCTGTTTTCAGGAGCGGGTTTTTTTATTGATTTAATTATTTAATGCTTAGACGCAACGTTTTCAGTATTTTGAGGATACTATAATTAAACCAATACATTAACGAATGAAACAAATAGCTTTACTCTTCTTCTCTTTCTTCTTCATTTTTGCTATTCCAACGATTTCTAATGCCCAAGCCCCAGACTTCTCTCTTGAGGATATTAATGGCAATCAGCATAATTTGTATGAAGATTATTTAGACCAAGGAAAAACCGTTTTTATTATTTTTGGAGCAGCATGGAGTCCATTCGATGAATTATGGATGGAAACAGGCGTTCTTCAAGAATTTCATAACCTGTATGCAGAATCAAGTGATGCTGTATTTTTATACATCGAAGCAGATGAGCTAACGACCATTGATGACTTATATGGAAATGGGCCTAATTCTTCAAGTGGTTATGATTTGATTACAGGCAATCCTTTTCCAATTATTAATGCTCCAAGTAACGAAATATGGGAAGATTTTGGAATACAGTGGTTCCCAACGACTCGGTTGATTTGTCCAGGAGGAGATATGATCATGGATGGTTCGCCAAATTCCGTTCCCAATGATATGGAAGATGAACGTTTGTTTTATTCAAACCTAACAAGTACGGATGTAATCGTCGATTTTATGATTGATCTATGTGGTACACAGTTTAATGTCGATCAGTGCAATGGTGTTGTTTACACCGATTTAGATGATAATTGTGAAAATGATGATGAACAAGGAATACCTTATGTAACAGCAAATATATCTGGACCGAGCGGTGATTTCGTTCGAATGTCGAATGATGAAGGTAAATTTGGTTTCCTTGCTCAAGAAGGTGATTATACGATAGAAGTGGTTGAACCAAATGCATTGTGGTCTACATGTAATAATAATCAGACCATTAGTTTTTCAGGTCAAGATGAAACAATAAATATTGATTTTGGTATGCAATCAACAGAAGATTGTATAAACCCTAGAGCAACTATTTCAAGTAATTTTTTACGACGTTGCTTCGAGTCTAAAATCTACGTCAATTACTGTAATGAAGGAACGATTGCAGCTGAAGGTACTACTGTAGAAGTTAATTTGGATATGTATCTTGAAGTGGTATCTACTTCAGTTCCTGCAGATCAAAATGGTCAAACGCTTTATTTTGATGTAGGTACATTAGATGTCTGGGAATGTGGTGAAATTGTAATTACCGTAATCCCTGATTGTGATGTAGAATTGGAAACAGAACAATGTTACACTGCAGAAATTTATCCAGGTCATCCATGTAGTAATTCAAACTATCAATCGGATGTTGAATGTCAACCTATCATTGGTTCTTATGATCCAAACGACAAACGAGCATTTCCATTAAGTGGATCTGACACATATCCTGTTCCAACTTCTTCAGAACCTATTAATTATCAAATACGGTTTCAGAATGTTGGAAACGACACAGCATTTACAGTAGTGGTCGATGATGTTATCTCTTCTAATTTGGACCTTTCGACTTTGAGACCAGGTATCGGAAGTCATGATTATAAAGTTGAAATACTTGAAGATAGGTTATTGAGATTTACCTTTGAAAATATATTATTGGTAGATAGTACAACAAATGAAATAGGAAGTAATGGCTTTATTAATTATACTATAGCACAAATACCTAATCTGCAAGATGGTGATGAAATTATAAACCAAGGCGCGATCTTTTTTGATTTTAATGATCCTGTCATTACAAATAAGACAACACATATTATTGATAATTCAGTTGTAAATGTTTTAGATAACGAACGTGAAATTAAGTTTACCATCGCACCTAATCCTGCGGATCATTTTGTGGATCTATACCTCAATGAAGGGGTTGGGCAGAAAAATGAAGTGACGGTGATAGCTATGGATGGACGTATTTTATTGAAAGAAATATATGATACAGATAGAATTCGAATCAATACAAGCTCATACAGCTCGGGAATTTATTATGTTGTCGTAAAAGAAGCTACCTCAGGAGTATCGTCAGCTCAACGATTTAGCAAAATGTAAAATAATTTTAGTAATAACTGATTTAATAGTTAAGAGGCAATAATCACTTATTGCCTCTTTTTTTATTTAATATATTTCCTCATTCGTTAAATATGATTTGTTTCAATAAAGCATTGTATTTTAGTGGATCGTTAATAAAATTTAAAAAACTATGGCACGATTTGTTACCATAGGAGAACACCTGATTAAAAATCAGGAAGGCTTTCCGTTTGCGACAGGAGGATTAACACATCTAATTAGTAGTATACGACTTGCAGGAAAAATTGTTAATAGTGAAATTAACAAAGCAGGTTTAGTTGATGATATCATAGGTAAATTAGGTAGTACGAATATTCAAGGTGAAGATCAGCAAAAACTGGATGTCTATGCCAACCGAATCTTTAAAGATGCTTTAGAAGCTAGAGCTGAAGTTTGTGGTATTGCTTCTGAAGAAGAAGATGATTTTGTAGCCTTTGATGATCAAGCTTGTAAAGACGGAAACTATGTTTTGTTGATTGATCCGCTGGATGGCTCTTCTAATATTGATGTTAACGTGTCGATTGGGACAATCTTTTGTATTTATCGTAGAATTTCGCCAAGAGGAGAAAAAGCAGTTTTAGGAGACTTTTTACAAAAGGGTAGAGAGATTGTAGCTGCGGGCTACATCGTATACGGTTCATCGACAATGATCGTATTATCGACAGGTCAAGGTGTTCATGGGTTTACTTTCGACCCTTCTGTTGGGGTGTTTTATTTGTCTCATGAGAATCTAACCTTCCCAGAAAAAGGAAATATCTATTCAGTAAATGAAGGAAACTATCCGTTCTTTGATGATCAAACAAAAAGTTATTTAAAGTATTGCAAAGAACACGATCCGGCAACAAATAGACCCTATACAGCAAGATATATTGGATCTTTAGTTTCTGACTTTCATCGTAATCTGATAAAAGGAGGGATCTACCTTTATCCAGCTACCACGTTAAAGCCGAACGGTAAATTACGGTTGCTTTATGAGTGCAACCCGTTGGCGTTTTTAGCCGAACAAGCAGGAGGTTTGGCAACCAATGGTAAAACGAATATTCTGGATATGCAGCCTACAGCATTGCATCAACGATGTCCATTAATTATTGGTTCGCCTTCAATGGTAAAAGAATTTGAAAGTTATATCAACTAAAAGCTAATATTCACTGCCGCCACTAGACCCAGGACCTTTTTTACCACCTCTCTTTTTCTTTTGATTAATTCGGTAAGAGATTCCAAGGTTTATAGAACTTCCACGACGTCGAAACTCACCATTGGCTTCATAGTCAGTGTCAAAATAGGTATACACTCTTTTTCGTGTATTAAAAATATCGTTACTACTTAGGGTGACCGTCAAGTTGTTTTTCAAAAAATCTTTACTCAAGCCAGCATTTAAAAAGCCAATCCCTTCCCTTCGTGATCCAATTAATTCTCTTGGACCTCGATAATTATATTTTAATTGTAGGTCCGCATTTTTCCAAAATCTCAGTTTTGCACCGACTGAACCGATTGTAGTTACATCAGATATATCGGTAGTTGCAAGATCACTAATTGTGTTATATCTAAAAATATTGAAATTTCCATTTAATCTCAATTTCTTATTTACATCATAATTTACTGAAACTTCCAATCCAATATTATGTTGGACCCCAGAGTTTACCGGACTTGTCGTAGTAAATCCATCATCATTAACAGTTCTTATTCGTTGAATAATATCCGTAAAATACTTGTAATACAATCCAGAAGAGAGTGTGCCTTTTTCAAAATAAAGTAAGTGATTTAATTCCATCGTATGATTGTATTCTGGTCTTAAACTTGGGTTTCCACTAATAAAATTTCTATTATCTGCAAACGTAAAAAACGGATTTAGGTACCAAAATCGAGGCCTTTCAATTCGCCGACTATAATTGACTTGAATGGTGTTTCCTTCATTAATTTTATAATTGAAAAAAGCAGAAGGAAAAAAGTTTAGGTACGAAGTATCTATAGGTGTATACTTCGTTTGATTTTCAAATTCTGTAGTAATGTTTGAGTATTCTGTACGCAAGCCTACTTTCGCCGAAAATTGATTCCATTCTTTTGAATAGGCCATATAACCCGCATAAATATTTTCATAATAGTCAAATACATTTGTAAAGTCAGTAAGTGGGATATATCCATCTTGTGTTACATCACCAACTTTAAAATCATTACTGATATTTCTTAAAGAAACAAAAGAGCCAATTTCTATCTTTTGATTTCCATCAAATGGTTTACTAAAATCAAATTGATTGATCCACCGTGTTTGTCCTTCCGTATTTTCTGATTGTTGAATCAATGAATCTCGATCAAAGGGTAATTGAAGATCATTGTAAATATCCGAATTTTCGGTTTCTATACTTTGACTAAACGTCAATGACCCTTTAAGATAGTGATCCTCACCACCTAATTCATTTTTATATCGAATTGAATAATCTTGATTCTGTTCGTCTTCATTTTCAATATCATTTCTTCTATTTCTATTTATAAGATAATCGTTGGAGTTATAGATCGCACGATCTGTATAATCTATAATGCCTTCATTGTCATCAAATGAATTGCTGTAGGCCCCAGAAAAAGTTACCGTTTGTTTTGCTGATATATCATAATCAAGACCTAGCGTAATTGAATTGTTAAGTCCACCTCGATTCATGCTTCGATTAAGTAATGTAGTAAAAGTGGTATCGGCAACATCTCTAAAACTTTCTTCTTTACCTCCGCCCAGATTTACATTCTTTCCAATCGAATAGATAGTAAATAGATTGACCTTGCCTTTTCTGTAATTCAATTGTCCCCCCACATTATATTGGAATGGTAAAATATTTTCAAATTGGGTGTTATCTGGGGCAAACGCATATCCTGCACCTGCATTGATTGCACCATTGAAGCCTTGCTTTGTTTCTTTTTTAAGAATGATGTTTATTATACCAGCTGTTCCAGATGCTTCATAGTTTGCCGAAGGGTTGGTAATAACTTCGACTTTTTCAATATTTGAGGCTGGAATTTGACGTAAAGCATTCGCATTTCCAGCACTTAACATGGCCGATGGTTGCCCATTAAGTAATATTTTGACATTTTCATTACCTCTCAAATTCACATTACCATCAATATCTACAGCTACACTGGGTACATTATCAAGAAGTTCTTCAGCAGTGCCTCCTCTATTTGAAAGATCTTTTCCTACGTTAAAAACTTTTTTATCTAGTTTAAAGATCGTTTCACTTTTGTCTGCTACGATTTCAACCCCTTCTATGACAGCAGTATTCATTTCTAAGTAAATAGTACCGAGATCTATAACAGGCTGATTTTTCTTTAAAGGAATATCTATCATTAATGGGTTAAACCCAAGATATTCGATTTTGGAGAATGCAGGGCGAGGTTTCGTTACGATGCTAAAACTGCCATCTTCGGCCGTAATAGCACCACCGATAATAGAAGAATCTCTTTTTGATTGAATACTTATGGTAGCAAATTCTAACGGATTATTTGAGTTAGCATCAAGGACTTTACCTTTTACTGTGATTTTTATGCCAGATTTTGGTTGAGCTATTATTTGTTTTCCACAAACAAAAGATCCTATTGTCAAAACCCAAAGTAAAAGTCTCTTGTTCATAATATTGATCGTATAAAATATAGTACACTAATAAGATTTCGGTATCAATCGATTTTGAAGGTACACACTTGTTATGCTTTTACTTAGAAAATAATCAGTATTATGAATTCATTGACATTTGTAAAAGTTATAATATTATAAACTTTGCACTTATTGTAGTATTTTGAAGTTTGACCTTAAGCTATTATCATGAATACTGATTTTGTTACCATTAAATATGTGTCGGATTCTTTGAAAGGACAATTAATGTTATCGGCTTTAGCAGATAAAGGGATTCAAGCGCTCCAAATCCATGATACACTGTCTACTGTACTACCGTTAGGTATTGGTAGTAGTCAGATTCAAGTAAAACCAGACTTTGTCGAAGAGGCTATACGTATTATTGCAGATGTAGAGGCTAAGTTTGTTGAACGACCAGAAGATGATTTTAGAGAAGCTTCGAAAGAAGATATATTTTATGAAAAATCTATTAATGACGAAGAAGAAAAGTTAAAGAATGCTAATATTTTACCTATGTATATTGTATTTGCAATCCTTATCGTTGGTTTAGTGGTTGCTTACTTAAACTCGATGGTCAGTTAATATGAAATACACGTATATACTTTTAATAGGATTTTTTTTAACCACTGGTTTATTCGGTCAAGAGATCGATAATCCACAAGTTTCTCCTGAGTATATGGTTAAAAAAATTAATGATATACGCAGAAAAGGATGTAAATGTGGCCGAAAAAGAATGAAACCAGTCCAACCTATAAAATGGAATGGCACCCTTTATAAGGCTGCAAAAAACTATTCAGCTTATATGGAGAAATATGACCATTTCTCACATATCTCCTTATCTGGAAAGAATGTAGGTGATCGATTCGATCGTGTAGGCTATCCATTTCGATTTAGTGGTGAAAATATTGGCTACGGTTATGATGATTTTGATAGTGTTTTGATTGGCTGGTTAGAAAGTACTTCTCACTGTAAAATGATCATGAATAAAGACATGGTAGACATGGCAATTGGTCGCTATGGCATCTATTGGGTACAATATTTTGGTGCACCACAACCTCCTGGTACTCGAAGAGTGGGCACAAGGTACACCGAAAATTAGGGTATTTTTTCTTCAACAAAATCACCTAACCTGCTGATTGTCAGCGGGTATATTTTTGTATTATTCGCATTAAGAAATAATACATTCAATAATTACCACCCTCATTTCTCAGAAACCGTTCAATGCTATTCTATATTTGCACCAGAGGTTATCTGAACAATAACTTAATCCCCTTATAAAGTATTTTTCCATCTAATTAATCTGAACAATTAATCCTCGTAAGAGAGGAGAGGAAATTTTTAAACTTTATTTAATAACCAAAACTTATTCCCATGTTAAGAACCGATTTTACAAAAGTCGGGGCAATACCTTTATGGGTAATGTCTCTTATTTTCAGCATTTCATTTTTCGGGAATGATCTATTTGCTGGAAGTATTAATGAGCCCGCAGGCGCTTTAGCTTGTAATGATGAAGTAAATGTTTCACTTGATGTTCAATGTGGAGCTACTATTACTCTTGAAATGATTTTGGAAGGCGAAGACTCCAATCCTTTGGACGCTGGACATACTTTATGCCTTGAAATTGAAGGCTACCCAATTGTTGTTGGTGCTACTTCTGTTGATGTAACAGGAAAAGCAGAAGACCTACAAGCAATGGTAACTGAAAAAGATGAAAACGGCGATTTTGTTAATAGCTGTTGGGGTTTTATCAATTTAGAAGATAAAATACCGCCATCGATTTTAACAACTCACACAGAAGTTTTTGATAACAATGAAACAGGTTTGGATCTTAATAATCCATGTCCAGTAGGAACTCCTTGTAATCTTGAATATTTAACGTGTGCAGATTACTATGATTATTTAAGTGATCTTAATGCAAATTTCATTAAGCCTTTGGCAATGGATATTTGTACGGATGCTGTAAATTATCTTACACCCTCAAAAATTAACTGGATTGAAAATGATGCTTCTGACGTTTGTACAGATGGTATTGTTGTTCACTTGAGTTTTACTTTTGTGGATGATTGCGATAATGAAGTAACTTCAGAAATCCAAGAATATGTAATTCCAGCAATGGATCCTAATGGTGGATTATTATCTCCGCCATTATCTACGGTACCTTATGGTGACGGTGGAAACAAATTATTCTTATCATGTGGTCATGATGTATCTCCGCAGTCAGTCTATGATTATATTTATAATGCAGCTTACAAAAATGAGCTTGCAGGTATCGACGCTCCGACAGCAGCTCAACAAGCGGCAGCAGCGGCAGCAGCAGAAGTTATTGCTCTAGCGCATACATACCCATCATACAACGGAATTCCATTAAACAATGATTTTTGTAATACAGTAACGGCTTATACAGATGTATTTGTTCCAATCTGTGGTGATGAATGTTCTGAATTTGGAAAGTATATTAGAACATGGAAAGTATATGATTGGTGTCCTACAGCTTCAGGTCAACCTAATTATACTGAATTTATTCAAGTTATATTCAATGCAGATCAAGAAGGTCCTCATGTTGATGGATACGATGTATTTACAACGGTAGACCCTTGGGCTTGTTATGCTAATGTTGTGTTCCCTGCACCGCATTTACATGATGAATGTTCGGATGAAATATCTTGGTATGTTGAAGGTCCTGCAGGTATTACGATTACAAATGACGCTGACTTAGGTTGGGTTGCTGTAAACGTACCTAAAGGTGAATTTGATTTCGTTTACAACGGTGTTGATTGTTGTGGAAACGTAACAAAAGATACGATACAAGTATATGTTGAAGATGTTACACCTCCTGTAGCTATCGCAAAACAAGATATTGTTATTTCTCTTACTTCAGGCCCAGGTGGAACAGGTATAGGAAAACTATTTACTGAAAATATCGATAATGGATCTTTTGATGGATGTAGTGATGTTCACTTAGAAGTACGAAGAGAAAACGATTTTTGTAGTAACCCTAGCAATACGACATATAATGATGATGGTCATCCTAATGATAATAACCTCGATTCGGATGATGGTCAATTTGTGAAATTTTGTTGTGAAGATTTATCTGAAAATGGTGTAGACGAAGATGGAGACGGTGTATTTGATTATGCTTTAGTCAAAGTATGGCTTAGAGTATGGGATGATGGTGATATGGATGGCGTTTATGGTACAGACGGAGATAATTATAATGAAACTTGGGGCCTTGTTCGATTAGAGGACAAATTAACTCCAATCATCAACTGCCCCCCTAATATTACAATCGGTTGTGAAGAAGATTGCGATGATACTAACCTAGTCGGCGAAGCAATAGCCTTTTCTACATGTGGACCCCTAAATGTTACTTATAAAGATGTAAAAAGAGAATTGAATGGTTGTGGCTCAGGGTCGGTAGACAGATTATGGAGCATTGAATCAAGACCTGATATTTCTTGCTTACAAACCATTACGAAAACGGCAGATGATATCACTCATCCAACGGAAGTTTTCTTCCCAGATGATCTTACCATCGATTGTACAAATAGTGATGAAACAGGAACTCCTTATTGGAATGCTGGTCCTTGTGCAAACTTAGCATACAACTTAACATCAGATACATTTTATTTTGATGCTGGAGCTTGTTATAAAGTATTGAACAGGTGGACCGTGATTGACTGGTGTGTATATGATCCAGATGAAACAAATCCTGCTTTAATCGATGGATACTATACGGATACGCAAGTAATCAAAATTCAAGATTTTGGACAACCTGCATTCTTAAGCTGTGATGAAACCATCATGGTTGAGGCAAACGATTTTGATGATGAAGATAACGATGGTGTAACGTGTGAAAACAATGCCGTAATGCTTACGCAAACAGCGTTTGATGAAGGTAATTGTCCAAGCGTTTCAATTACTTGGGAAGTACAAATAGATTTATGGTCTGATTGGAACGTAGATTATGTATTCTCTAGTTCAATTAACCCATCTAGTCCATTTTATGTAGCTCCAACATTACCAGGAGGAGAAATTAAAATTACATTACCAGATGGTATTCCAGGAAGTATGGATAACCACCGTGTAATCTGGAAAGCAAGTGATGGTTGTGGAAACGTAACTTCTTGTTCTCAAAACTTGATGGTTGTTGATAAGAAAGCACCAACACCTTATTGTGTAAATATCAGTACTGCATTGATGGAAAATGGTCAAGTAGCTCTTTGGGCTTGTGATTTTGATCAAGGAAGTTTTGATAACTGTACTGCAATCGAAGATATGAGATTTACATTCACGAGTTTATCTCCTGAAGAAGATCCTCATTACAACCCAGCGACAAATTGTTCAGCAAGAATATTTACTTGTGATGATTTAGAAAATGGAAATACAGTTGAAGTAACAGTATATGCTTGGGATGAAAAAGGTAATTCAGACTTTTGTACTGTATCATTGACTCTTGTAGATAACAACGGAAGTTGTGATGATGATGGATCAGGTGGTGCTTCTAGAAATATCGCTGGAACTATCGAAACAGAAGAAGGTGTAAAACTTGAAAATGTTGAGGTAACGATTCTTAATGGTCAGCCAGAATATCCATTGAATACATTTACAGATGTTACAGGTGGTTATGCATTTACAGATAACTTAATGAATACCAATTACCAGATTGAAGGTGCAATGGATTATGATGATGTAAATGGGGTAAGTACGGTGGATATCGTATTGATCCAGCGTCATATCTTAGGTATTTCTTACTTAGATTCACCTTACAAAATGATTGCTGCAGATGCTAATAGTGATGCTAAGATTTCTGCTCAAGATTTAGTGTCGATCAGACAGTTGATCTTAGGAGTAACTGAAAGCTTTACAGATGCTGAAAGTTGGTTGTTTATTGATAAATACCAGACGTTAGATTACAGTAATCCATGGAATTATGATGAAGCATTACAGATCCAAGACTTAGGAAGCAACATGATGAATGAAGATTTCATCGCTGTCAAAGTAGGAGATGTTAATTCAACAGCAATCTTGAATGCAACTACACAGACTGATAACAGATCAAGTGAAAGTATTACACTTACTGTTGCAGATAAGACGGTAAAAGCAGGTCAAAATGTTGAAGTAGCTTTCAATTTCGAAGATGTAAATGATTTCTATGGTTTCCAATTTACATTGGCACACCAAGGATTACAATTGATGAATGTTTCATCAAATGATTTTGATATTGAAGCATCAAACTTTGCTATGATCACTAAAGATGTATCTACATTTAGTTGGAATACATTGAATGCACAAGATCTTTCGAATGCGGAAGTTATGATGACTTTCCAAGCTATTCAAGATGTTGAATTATCAAATGTATTGTCGATTCAATCAAATATGACTAGAGCAGAAGCTTATGCAGGAGATGCACTAGATATTTACAATGTAGCGATACAGTTTGAAAATAGAAACAATGAAAGTGGCTTCGTTTTATACCAAAACACACCGAATCCAGCAAAAGGAAGTACAAATATCAACTTTGTATTACCAGCAGCAGGTCAGGCAAGTTTGACTATATACGGAGTAACAGGAAATATTGTTAAAGTGATTTCAAATGACTTTAACAAGGGAATGAATTCAATTAGTATTAACGCCTCTGAATTACCTTCAGCAGGAGTGTGGTTTTACACGCTTGAAAATGGAGACTATTCTGACACGAAGAGAATGATACTTATTGATTAATGAACGTTTAATTATTAATTACGAATCAAGGGGTTACACTTTAGTGTAACCTCTTTTTTTGTTTTAGACCATCACATTGATACTTTATTTTTGTTTTGTCTTTTGTACTTTCTTTATCACTTTTATTGCATAATACAATGGAGCATCCAAGTCAGAAGTTAGTTCTAATAGTGATGGAGAATATTCTATAGTTGGTTTAATGCCTTCGAATTCTTTATCATAACAAGTGGTATATAACTTTGTCGTTGACATTGCAATACCTAATTTGGTTTTAGGCAATAACTCATAGATGGGGTTTGCACGAAAAATCTTAGTACCCCCAGTTTCTTCTCCGATTATGATGCCCATTTGGTAACATTGGAAAGTAGAAGCAAAACTTGATGCAGCAGAGTAAGAATCACGATTTATTAATAAATAACAATCTCCATCAAATTCGTATCTGTTTTCTTTTGGTTCTTCATTGAAGAATTCAGCTTCATTGACAAAGGTTCCTGGTTTTTTCTTGATGATGGAATTTATATCTAAATAGTGATTTCTTTTCGGAACGTATGCTTTTGGATTTTGCAAAAAGGGATATTGATCATATAAGTTTTTTTGATAGGGTGCGCTTACTTTCAATGTAGATTTTGCCAACGTTTTAAAGTAACTATCCGAAATATAATGAAAGAGTTCAGACGAGATTTTTGGCCATCCTCCAAAGTTGCCTCTTAAGTCTATTATGATTGAGTGAACCTCTTCTTTTTTAATTGTTTTAAACGTTTCAGCTAAAAATAATTTGTACGATTTTAAACTAGGTGCTCGAAAGGCATAAATCGTAATAGAACCAATTCCTTTGCCTAATGATTTATAAGCATACGGTTGGCTTTTTGCAACCATTTTATCTCTTATACTTTTTTCATCTTTCTGTTGAATTTCCCACGTATTAAAATCCATATTTTTAACGGTCACCGTTTGCGTTTCACCTGAGGTGTATTCAATAACAGTATCAGTACTTTTATTGAATGCTAAATACAAGTAAAATTCGAAGCTTCCATCAATTAAAGTATTTCTAAATCTTGATAATTCGTAAGAGATAAATGGATCAATACGTTTGATAAATTGATCAACGGTAATCCCATTAATGGTTTCAATTTTTGACCTTAGTGGTATACCATTTCCAACATAATCTTTAATGATGAATAGTTCATTTTCATTTGTTAGATGTACTTCATATGGAAATACACCAAATTTTCTACGTTGATTCTTTAACCAATCTTTTGGCATATAGGTAGAACTATGGCCATCTTTGATTAACGCAATAATTGAAGACACTTTTTTGTAAAAGTCTAAAATGGATACCGGTTTGATAATAGAATCTGTTAATGTTGAGATTCTTTCTTTAAAATCTTCTTTTGATGTGTGTGCATATGGATCAGGATGTGCTTCTATTATTTTCACTAATTCCTTGATATCTTTTTGTTGTTTTTTTATCGAAATAAAATCATCTTGACTTTGGCCTGTTGATAAAAATAGGAGTAGAATACAAAAGAGGGAAAGGTTTATTTTGAGTATACACTTATCGGTAGAGAATGTTGAAAATAGTTGGAAGTTAGTTGTCATGCTGGTGTTAGTTCAAGAATGAACATTAAACATATCAACAAATTATATATTACATACCTATATATGTCTTAAATTTTTAATTTATTTTCTACTTTTTGGATGCACGTTTCTTTTTATAGTAGTCTTTGTTAGCGATATATATTGTTTTTTTCACTTCGCAGAATAGTGTGCTTTGATTGTGGTTTGTGAGTTGGGTTACCTTGGTGATTTCAATTTCGTTGTGTTTTTCAACATCCGTTTTGATCTGAGTTAATTCATCTTTACTATATGTAAAAGTAGCGTATACATGCTCTTTTGCTGGTCGCTTAAAGAATATTTCTGCTGACTTATCCCAAACGATATACTCATCGCCTATCAGGTTTATTAGTTGAACCATAGGGATAGGGTCGACTGCTGAAAATAAGCTACCACCAAAGATTGAATTAACGTAATTTTTGTTTTTATAACTAATCGGCAATTTGACTTTTATGGTAAGTAAATCAGTGGAAACGTGGGTAATTTTTGCGGTACTTCTTCGGTACATCGGAGAAAAATTAAACCCATATTTAAAAAGCGTCGATTTACTAAAAAATCTTGGACCTATTTCGGCTATTTTTTGATAAAAGGACATATACGAAGACTTACAAATGGGTTAACGATCTGTTTTAAGTAAGGTTATTACTTGGGTTTGATTTACAGATTTTATGCGAGCTAAATAAACCCCCGATGAATATTGAGTTGCTTGTATTACCGCTTCTTTATTGTCTGGATAAATGATCTCTACAAGTTGCCCTGTTTGATTGTAAATCTTTATTTCTTGAATGTTATTTTTTTGATCGTAAATATTCCAAACGTCGGTACTAGGGTTGGGGAATACAGTGATGTTGCCATTCTCGATAGTCACGGTATTTAATGGGCCACCACCGAATATTACATTGTCAAAGTAGTATGTTTGTGCTCCTGCATCTGCCCCTTCAGTGCCAAAATTAAAAAATATAGAAGCCATATTATATTTCCACCCCATAGATAAACCAACGCTTAAAGATTCGGTACCAGGCGCTTGATTCGTAAAATCGAATTCGATGGTTTCCCACTCTCCATCTTTGGTCGTATTGGTTTCTGTTTCACAAGTGTGTGTGGGATCATTGGCATCTTCGACTTTAAGTCGAATGGGTGTGCCTGCTTTTGGTGACCATACACTAACCGTCATGATCGAATTCGTTAATGTCAATGGAATGAAAGTGGCAAATCCAGCTGGTGTACCAATGGTCGTTCCGGCCCATGTAGCTGCTTCCTCGGTTTTGATACTTTGGATAACGGTATTCGCAGGATTTGTTGGATCTGTGACGAGTGATGATTGGTTACCACCAAAATCGGTAACGGTAAAGTTGACTCCTTCGGTTTCGAAGTCGACAGGAAGGTCAATTTGTAAACCTCCAAATAGAGTACCAATATCATCGAAAAAGAAGGTGGATGACTCGGATCCATTCCCGACATTGCCAAAATCAAACATAAAAACAATGGTATTAAAGTTTGAAGGTGCTCCTGTAAAATCCCATGATAATGTTTCCCATTCTCCGCTCACTGTAGTTTGTGCATCACGCTCTGTTTCTCCATCGCCTTCCAGCTTAAATTTTACCGTGGTCCCAATGGGTGCCGTAGTATAAACGTTCATAGTAATTACATTTTGGGATGTAAAATCAAGGTTTTCGGCAAGTTCAATTTTACTACCTCCCCAAATAGCTCCGCCATCTCTAGTGATTTTTGCAACGGTCGCACTGGTATTGATTCCACTCGAAATAGGATTTGGAATCACTTCTGCTATTCCACCATCAAAATCTACAAAATCTTGAGTCGTGATATCGCCTTCAAAATCAATCGGTAATGATTGTGAAAATGAAAAAGATAAAGAAAAACAAAGAATGAAGGATAAAAGGAATTTCATAGTATAAAATTGATGAATGAATGTCTTATAAAGTTAACATTTTCTATTGGTTACAAGGATTTAGCTGCAATCCTTTTACTGATGATCAGAGGGTGTTAAAAGTGATATTTATTGAATATAATAAACGTTTCTACTTTAAATAAATGCGTGAGGGGTGGTAGTGGGGTGTAACCTCCCGTAGGGACGAGCTCGGCGATGCCACGGACGACCCGACCAACGGAATGCAATGAAGTAGGTCACGCCCAAATGACACATCAACTAAGCATTCAAAGCATCTAGAAATTGAGTGACGTTTTCTTTTAGTGGAGCTAATGAAGGACCTACTATCGTTCCATTTTGGTAAGCTTCATGAAACGAAGGAAGACTATATTTTGATATTATTTTTGCGCCTTGATAGGGTAATGTATTAGCTAAGAATCCCAAGTTTGTTGCACCACCTCCTTTGCCTGGAGATGTACTTAAAAGCAACATTGGTTTATCCTTAAATACGGCTTTACTGCGTCTACTTAACCAGTCGAGTATATTTTTTAAAAAAGCTGGAGTGCCGCCATTATGTTCGGGTGAAGCAAGAATAAATCCGTCATGACGTTGAATGGTTTCTATCAAAGTATTAATCTGCGGCGGTGTCTGATCTGGATCCATATCAATACTATAGATTGGTATCTCCCAATCTCGAATATCGAGTAGCGTAACTTCTGCATTTTGTAGTAATGAAGAAGTAAATGTGATCAAGGAATGGTGGATCGATTTTGAGTGATTACTTCCCGCGAAGATTAATACTTTTTTCATTTGATACTTGTTATTATGAATGAATTCGTATTGATATTATGACAATTGCATAGGTACTTCCATCAATAAAATTCGGCTTTGAGGATTGGCTTTAATTTCAAATTGATCGACATCCCAAATGCCAAAACCATCTCTTTTTTCTAACGATTGACCTTCAATTTCTGCATTACCTTCAATGACAAAAGCATATACTCCATTGCCTTTTTTGTTGATTTTGTATTGAGTACATGTCTCTTCGTCAAAGGTACCCAAATGGAACCAAGCATCTTGATGGATCCATACGCCTTGATCATCTGCACTAGGCGAAAGAACCTGGTAAAATGCGTTTTTCTGTCGAATATCTTTTATCGAAATTTGATCATATCTAGGCGTTACATTTTTTTTGTTGGGAAACAACCAGATTTGCAATAATTTCATGTCTTGATCCTGATTGGCATTAAATTCACTATGTGTAATGCCTGTTCCCGCACTCATAACTTGTACATCTCCATGTTGTACTATGGCTCCATTACCCATACTATCTTTATGTTCGAGTGCTCCCTCCAATGGTATAGATATGATTTCCATATTATCATGAGGATGGGTTCCAAACCCTTTGGCGGGTGCGATTTTATCATCATTTAGTACTCTGAGTACACCAAAATGCATACGTTCAGGGTTACGATAATTAGCAAAGCTAAAAGAGTGTCTTGCTTCCAACCAACCATGATTGGCCTGGCCACGAGTATTTGCTTTATGCAATACAGTATTCATGGGTGTACTTTTTTTATTATTGGGTAGATGGTTAAATCCCACTTGATCCATTAAATGGTCATAGGTCGATTTTCGATCGGATGATGCTTTTATACTGCCAGGAATGATTGTGGTTGCGATTCCTGCTAACAAGCTTTTTTTGAGAAATTTTTTTCTATCCATCGTTTGTGATTTAGTAGCTTAAAAGTTTCGAAATATACCGAAACAATACTTTTATAAGTAAACAAGCATTATTAAATTTTGTTCGTCAGCGACATTTTTTGATAAATTAAGTGATTTTTAATGGTAAATCGGTTAGTCGGTTTCCTGTCAATCGGCGAATGGCATTTCCTATAGCTGCTGCAATTGGCCCCATGGGAGGTTCACCGACAGGATAGGGTTTATCTGCGCCTTCAATTAATACAACTTCAATTTCTTTTGGTACATCCTTCATCAATGCCATATCATATGGACCATAGTTTGTAGGATATAGTTGTCCATCTTTGAGTGTCATTTTTTCGTGAATAGCACCACTCATTCCCATGATGATTGCTCCTTCACATTGAGCACGTACTTGATCTGGATTGACGGCAACTCCGCAATCAAATACGCACAAGACTTTGTGAACGATAATCTTTTTATTTTCGATTGATACTTCTACTACATGGGCACATGGGGAGCTCGAATCGATGGATGCTGCCATCCCCATTGCTCTTTCATTCTGTATTTTGTCGTTGTAATTGGATATTTCAGCTGCACGTTTGATAACCCCTTTAATCCGTTTCCCATATCCTTTATTGCTAATTTTAGAAAGTCGAAATTCAAATGGGTCTTTATTTGCTTTAATGCACATCTCATCGACAAAACTTTCAATCGCAAAGGTATTAGCAAGTAATCCAAGACTTCTCCACCAACTTGTTGCAAAGGGTAGGGTCGTATGCCACTGGACAGATCTATGATTTTCGATTGCATCATACATGATATTCGCTCCTCGCATAGCTCCTACATCACTACCTAGAATACTGTTAACAATACCTGGTAATAAGACAGAGTTAATAGCTACATCACCGCTTGCATAATGATGTTCTAAACTTTCGAGGTAGCCCTTTTGATCTAACTTTCCTCGCAATGTATGGTGGGTCGGCGGTCTAAATGTATCGTTTTGAAATTCTTCTTTTCTTGTGAAAAAATATTTAACAGGCCGCCCTACTTCTTTTGCCATTATAGCTGCTTGGACAGCATGAGACGTATTGAGTCTACGGCCGAAACCGCCGCCTAAAAACGTAGGAATGATATTGACATTTTTAAGAGGTATTCCCAATGCTTTGGATACCTGCTTTTGAGTGATACCGACCACTTGGGTAGATAAAATAATGGTTGCTTTATCACCCTCAACGGCAGCAACGGCACCATTCGGTTCCATTTGTGCATGGGCTCCGATTGGACTTGAAAAATCGATTGAAATGACATCTTTATCTTCTGGATCTAATGCTTTCCCTTCTTTTTGGGTAATCATTCTATTTCCTTTTCCTACTTGCAAAAGTTCACGAATGCCTTCTTCTGTCCACTTTTTTGGGATGTCCCACTCAACTTTTATTGTTCTTTTTGCTGCTAATGCTTGGGAAATGCTAGCTGCGATTACGCCAACCCAAGTCTCTTTTTTTATGATTTGGATTACACCAGGCATAGATTCTGCTTGGCTGGTATCAGCACTTCTAAAGGAAGCGCCAACATGCTCCGGCCGCACAACACAGGCATGCACCATTCCTGGCAATTCGGCATCCATACCGAAGATTGGATCTCCAAATACTTTTTGTTTTAAGTCAACTCTTTTGATGGGTTTCCCGGTAAACTTGTAGCTATTTGTAGGTCTTAGTTTTGGGGTTTTAGGAAGTTTCCATTTTTCTACTTCAGAAGCAATTGTCGCGTAGGTTATTGATTGCGAACCATTAGAAATGACTCCATTGTTTGTTGATAATTGGGCTACTGGAATGTTCCACTTTTTGGATGCTTCCATTTTTAGCATTTCTCTCATAGTAGCTCCCATCTCACGTAGAGGCATCCATAATGAAGCAATGGAAAAGCTACCACCCGTGCTCGTTCGATCTAGAATCCCTCGATCGGTAGATGCTGCAATTACTTGGATTTGATCCATTGATATATCCAATTCATCGGCTACGATTTGGGCAAGACCAGTAAACGTTCCTTGGCCCATTTCTACTTTTGATGAGTGAAGAACGATGGTATTATTTTGTAAAATTTCAATCCATAGATTAGCTTTCGTTCCTTTACCGATATAAGGTGCAACTGTATTTTCTACCATATCAAGTCCGACTCTTCGTATCGGATTGGTCAATACACACGACCCTAATGCTATAATTCCGATGGTTCCGATTCCACCTCGCACTAAAAATGTACGCCTCGATTCTTTATTTTTATTCTTCATTGTTTACTTGCTAATCTGATCGTTGGATTGTTTAATTGTTGCAGCGGTATGGATGGCTTTCCTCATCCTAGTATATGTACCACAACGGCAAACGTTAACGATGTTTTTGTCTATATCTTGATCGGTTGGCGCTGGATTTTTGTTTAATAAGGCTGCTGTAGCCATCATGAATCCAGGTTGACAATACCCACATTGAGGCACTACATGTTGAATCCATGCTTGCTGGACTGGATGGGGATTTTCTAAGGTGCCTAAACCTTCAATAGTGGTGATTTCCTTTCCTTGCGCAAATTTTATAGCATACGAACAAGATCGAATAGCTTCACCATCAATATGCAGAGTACATGCTCCGCAAGCTGCTTTGCCACAGCCATATTTGGTGCCTTTTAAATGAAGTATATCCCTAATGACCCAAAGGAGTGGAGTATTCCCATCTTCAATATCTACTGATTGTTGTTGGTCGTTTATGGTAAAGGATATTTTCATGATCTTTTTTTAGTCTTTTGAAGGGCGTTACTTTACTGGAATCTGGGCTCCAGCTTCAAACCAATTTTTTACTGCAATGATGTATTCATCAACTGGAACCGGTGGTTTTTCTCTTGGATTTCCTGCTGCATCGATACCTGGATTCCATGCCCATAATACGAGTGGATGTTCGGTTAGGTGGTGCATTACATCTTCGTGAGTACGACCCCCATTCCTTGCTTTGTCTATGATCGAAGCAGCAATTTCAGTTCTGGAAAGTCCTTCCCATCGCATACTGGCTGGCGCTAAACTCCATGCAGGAGCTCCTGGAACCCCAGAGAAATCATTGTTTTCATCTTGGTGACATGTGCTACAATTGATCGCATCGAAACCTAGATCTTCTTGACCACGCTCCAAACCAAAATAATGAGGGTGGCTGTCTTCTCCTTGTTTGGGTTTGTCATCACTTGGATGGCAATTCATACATCGTTGATGCATAAGTACAAGCATCATTTTATCAAAATCTTCATCATTAGATATGGTTGTATTATTCCTTTTTTTTGGTAAATCTTCAAAATGACCCTTACTTAGTTCAGTAGCAAGTAAGATGGTCCCGAAAATTAGTAGAGGTAATAGATAAAGGATTTTTTGTTGCTTCATAGCTTTGATTTGCTCCGTAAATGATGTACCAAGTAAGGTAGAATCATTAAGCTGTCAAAATAAATGTGTTTAAGGTTTTCTTTACTTCAAAATCAATGTACGTACAATTTATATCATTATGAAATGAATGTATGCTTCTTGTTTATGATTTGGTTATAATACCAATCATTGTATTTGTTTTCATT
>CALDTZ010000055.1 GCA_937924805.1 uncultured Saprospiraceae bacterium | reverse complement strand
GCATTGTAATTTCTGTGGTTTTTCAGGAGTCTCCTGGTTAGATCATGTTGAAATTTCAAAATAGGTCTTAATGTATTATTCTGAAATACTTCCATCGGTTTTGAATGTTGATTTTCAATCTGCAGATCTAGTCTAATGTCTATAATTAATTTATTCCTATCCATAAAAAGTATAAACAGCTATCTACCATAAAAGATTTGGATTGACCCTTTTATTCGTTTTAACAGAATAAAAAGTCTGGACCATTCTTTTGGTTGTTGATTTTTACTTAGGGAATATGAATGATACTTAACTAAAAGCAACCTTTGCGAATGGATAAACATACCAATTAGTGTTTCCAGATATTATTTTTTTAATTCAATTAAAAATTCTGTATTCTGCTTAATTAAGTACTCGTTGCTTGATTCTTTGGCTAGTTCCAACGAATATTCAAAAGCTTCTCGCGCATTTTTTTTATGACCTAATTTTTGCAGTATTTTACCATAATCATGATATGCCCATGCACTTGGCTTGTCTCTCAATTTGATTGAAAGCTCTTGCAATTCTTTCGCTTTTTCTAATTCTAGATCTCGCTGATAGTAATATCCCGCAGCGATGCTATAATCAAAAGTGTTCTTTTTTAATTCTTCTTTAATCATTTCTTCCATGACCTCTTTGGTATAAAATAAGATAGGAATTTTTACGGCTGTTGTTTCCCAACTAATCCCAAGGTTGGCCGTTGTTTCAGTAATGTCATAAATGTTGATGACTAAGGTTTCTTGTATATCTGGAAGTTGATATGAATCAACGGTTGTTAGGTAGATTAGTTTTGAAGGATCGATAGGCTTAGGTACATCAAGGTTATTGACATCCAAATAAAGATAAATATCCCAAGCGTTCTTTTGGGGTTTTGTTAATAGTGCATAAGTACCTTTTTCAACTTCCGTTTCACCTATTTTGACTCTATGGCTAAAGGATATTTTGGTGTTTTCATTTGCTCCAGTTCGCCACATTTTGTTGTACGGAACAAGGTCACCAAATATCACTCGTCCTTTCATTTGTGGCCTAGAAAACTCCAATGAAAGGTCTGTTGCACCAACACGCTGTTCTATTTTTTGTGTTGGACTTAACCTTAAGTATTCTAATTGTGCACTCGTATTAGAGGCAAGCAAAAGAAGAAAAAAGAATCCAACTAATCTTTGCATCATTATATATTTTTTTGTGAAAAAGGCATTTGTAGTATCGTCAATTTGAATGTTAATCTTCGTTTTTTATGGACGTAAACAACATTGTCCAGTTGGTTTCCCAATCATTCTTTTTTTCATTAAAATAAGCTTGTTCCCATGTTGCGGTATCGATAGAAGGCTTGTTCCAAACAAACCTCAATTTCACTTCTTTGCCTTTATACATTTCTTTGCCGAAAAATATTCCGATTCCATTTTTAAATTCTCCTACCACTTGTTTTTTTAACCCAATTTCCGGATTAGCGGTATCAGCCCAATAAATGGTCCATGTATTTGAATCTGGGTTAACGATGCGAATACTTAGTCCGATAAACGTATCCCCGTAATGTGAAGATTTCATTTCGTCCATGAACCCTAGACCATTCAAGATAGGTTTTGTTTCCATTTCTGCTTGGAATGTAACCCATTCATCACAGTTTGTTAAACGATCTTTCAGTCTCCTATTTAACACAGACCATTTTCCTTGAAGGAAACTGAAATTATGAATATCTATCATTCTTTGAATTTTTTGTACAAATTATGCGGCCGTTGATTTCTTTTCAATTTTATGTCAAATAAATTCAATTTCATCAACTATAATGTAGTGATACAATTCCACTTCGAGCCATCTATTCGTTTGGTTTAAATGACTATGGGTTCGTTTTGTATTGTCAAACATAACGTATCATTTGCCGCTCTTTATTTTCAATTTTATCGACTTTTTAATGAGTTTGAATGCCCAATGGTAATGACTCGATGAATTGGAGATTAAATATTCTCCTAGTGATGTTGAGCCTGTCCAACTATATTTTTTCTTCTCAAATAATTCTTCATTTGAATGATGCTTTATCACTTTTTGAATCTGATTATAAGATTCATCCAATAACTCTATCGCTATTTGGAGTTCAATATGCTTATTTTTTTTCCAGATTTCCCGATTCAATTTCGGTAACGTTCTCCAGTTATGTCCTTTTGCAGGCATTTCAGGTTTATCTCCTTTCATACCAACATTGTACCACTCCAACATCATTAAATGCCACTCGTGTAAATGAGCCAAAACATCTTTTATATTTCTGTTCAATGTGCCTTTAGGGAATGCTTGATTAAGGTCTTCTTTGGGATACGAACGTATCAATTGAAGCAACTGCTTATAGTTATTTTGACTTTGGACTAATAATTCAGTTTTTGTTTTAGGTCTTGGCATTTTTGTTTTTTACGAGCAGCAATCGGATAAGAGACTGGTGATGTGTCGTCCTCTCTACTAGAAATGATAAGATACGGTTTTATCATCTGAAGTTATTAATGTTTTAAATTAGACAAGCGGTAGTATGCTTACGAATGTACGATGAAGTAAATATGAAAGATAATCTCTAGGAATCATATCATTTGTTCTTAACGGTATTCATTCTAATTTCATCATAAATTCTTTTAAAGGCAATAATTGCTTTCTAATTTTAATCGCAGTATAATTAAATCTTCTTCCGTTCCAATCATAAAAAGTAAAGCTACTATCTGTATCATCACAAATATTTTTAAATCCTGATGCTTTTTCAAAATTTTCAATATCTATTGGAATCATTAATTTTTTAAATTCTTCTAATTGTTCATCATTTAAATATTTTTCAATCTGAGTTTCGTTTTTGCTATTAGAAATTCTAAAGAGT